>NZ_CP120737.1:2705000-3308531 GCF_029581195.1 Solwaraspora sp. WMMD791 | reverse complement strand
GGCGCCGCCGACTCCTCGGTCGGCATCGCGAACAGGCCGGTGAACCGGTCCCGGGCCACCGCGCCCATCCGCAATGCCGTCACCCCGGCCGCCACCATCATGAACGGACCGGTCAGCTGCAGCAGGTAGAGCAGGAAGGAGACGAAGTCCGCCAGGCTCAGTCCACCTGCGACCAACCGCGCGCCACCGGTGCTGACGACCGCCACGAGAGCGATCTGCTGGCCGAGGTTCACCACCGGGGTCATCAACGCCTCCATCCGGGCCGCGTCGATCTCCCGGCGGGCCACCGTCGTGGCGTTCTCGGCCAGGTCGGTGGTGACGCTCCGCTCTGCCCGGTACGTCTTGATCACCTTGACCGCGTCGACCGCCGCCGCGAAGCGCTGGGCGAGCGTGCCGGTGCTCTCCTGCACCGCCACGTAGCTGCGTCGCAGCCGTTTGACGACCAGCACGATCAGGGCGGCCGCGACGAGGAAGGCGCCGACGGTCACCACGAGCAGGCGCCAGTCCAGCAGGCCCATGATCACCAGCGTGCCGACGACCGTGAGGCCGGCGATGGGCAGCTGGATCGGGCCCACGTCGATCAGTTTCTTGATCCGGGAGGTGTCTGCGGTGATCCGGGAGACGAGGTTGCCGCTGCCCTCCCGGCGGACGTCGGCCAGTGGCAGCCGCAGTACGTGGCCCATGGTCCGCACCCGCAGCCGGCAGATCATCTGCTGGCCGAGCCGGGAGAGCAGGAAGGTTGCCAGGGTGTTGGCCAGCGCCGAGCCGAGCCCGAAGGCGATCATCAGCGTCGTCCAGCGGGCGGTCTCACCCTGACCGAGGTTCGCGATCAGCTGACCCACCGCCCACGGCAACGCCAGCGTGCCCGCGGTCGCCAGCAGCGCCAGCGCACCGATGACCGTGATGGCGAGCGGATGCCGGGTGGCCATGTCCCGCAGCAGCCGCAGCTGACGCTCCGGCGGCGGGTTCGTCGGGTGTCCTGAGGTGTTCACGATGGATCCCTCCGTTCGGCAGGCTCGTCGTCAGGCGGTGGTGAACTCGAGCAGGGTCCGTACGGCGGTGCCGGGGCCGCGCCAGGACAGCCGTAGCCCGGCCGCCGCCGCCAGCTCCTCGATCTGTGCGGCGCTGCGGGCCGGGGCGGGCATCATCGAGCGCAACTGCAGCTCCGCGCCGGGCCCGCTGATCGGCATCGCGATGTCGGCGACCAGCACCGCGCCCCGGTCGCCGGCGGCCTCGCGGCAGCGCTTGAGGATCAGTACGGCCTCGTCGTCGGACCAGTCGGCCAGGATCGCCGACAGCAGGTAGACGTCGTGACCGGCGGGCAGCGGGTCGAAGAAGCTGCCCTCGATCGCTCGCAGCCGGTCGGCGACCTCGCTGCGGGCGAACCGGCGGCCGGCCTGTGTCGAGACGTTGCGCAGGTCGACCAGGGTGCCACGCAGGTGCGGGTGGGCGCGGACCAGCGCCAGCGTCAGGCTGCCCAGGTGTCCGCCGACGTCGACGAAGCTGTCGACGGTGCTCCAGTCGTACCCGGTGACCACCGTGCCGGCGTCCCAGGCCAGCGCCTGTCCGGCGGCCCGGTCCGCCGCGGCGGCCTGCTCCTGCCATTCGGCGTCGAACGCCGGGTCGTGGTTCACGGCCTCCCAGTAGTCCCGGCCGTACTCGGCGGCGTAGCCGGGCCGACCGGTCCGTACGGTGTGGTCAAGGCGCAGCAGCGCCAGGGTGCTGCCACCGATCATGCCGTCGTTGCGCAGCATCGTGCGGACACTCTGCGGATGGTCGGTGCGCAGCGGTTCGGCCAGTGGCGTCAGGGCGTAGGTGTCGTCGTCGTCGCGGTCGAGCAGCCCGATCTCGGCGAGATAGCGCAGCAACGTGGCGGTCACGTCGGGGACGGACCCGGCGCGCCGGGCGATCTCGTCCGGTGTGGTGGCGCCGCCCGCGATGTGGTCGGCGATCCCGAGCGTCGCCGCCGCGCGCACGGCGGCCGGGACCAGAAGGTCGGTCATGGTCAACAGTTGCTGGAACGGCGCGAGCTCAGTCATGGGGGCGTCCTCACGGGGTGTCGGGCCCAGCGGTGGGCCGGTACGGCACCGGCCCACCGCTGAAGGGACGGGGCGGTGCTCAGCAGCCGTCGTCGATGGTCTTCGACACGACCTGGCCGCTCATCCAGCTGATGCCGGCGGTGACGGCGGCGCAGCCCCAGGTGGTGGCGGGGGCGTCCGAGACGGCCGACACGTCGATGTCCTCGGCGGTGCTGTACGTCTCGTAGCCGGCGAGCAGTTCCTCGATGTCGTTCGCCTTGTCCTGCATCGTTCCTCCTTTGTGGATGGTGTTTCTGCCGCGTCCGCCACGGTGGCGGACGTCGATCGGGGGGTACGGGTCAGCAGGTCGCCTCGTAGGTGACCGCGGTCAGGAAGCTGACCGCCGCGCTGGCGCAGTACCAGGTGGTGGCCGGAGCGTCCGCGACGGCGGAGACGTCCAGGTCCTCGCTGTCGCCGAGGTAGGTCTCGTAGCCGGCGACGAGCTCGACGATGTCGTCGGTCTTGGTGGTGGCGGTCTCGGTGTGCATCTGTGGACTCCTTCGTGGTGGTGGGCACGGTCGCCCAGGGCCGGAACTGAGCTCCAGACTGGGAGCGCCCGATGGGGACCCTCCCAGCGAGCGAGCTCAGGTCCTGCCGGAGTGCGGGGTCAGCCAGCCAGGTTGCGGGCCGGGTTGGCCGGGTCGATGCCGGCCTCGGTGAACCGCTGGACGATCAGCGGATCCACCCGGGTCAGGTCGTCGGCGGCCTCGACGAGCGCGGCGGCCAGGACAGTCGCGCGGTGCTGGCCGAAGCTGAGCCCCTGCCGGCCGGCGACGGTGTCGACCGGCTCCCAGGCCGTCCCGACGCCGGGAGCGAGCCGGTCGGTGAAGACCGACGTCTGCGGTGCGGTGCCGGGCAGCGTCCGGGCGAGCCCGGCCAGGTCGGTGGCGACGTGGACGTGATCGTCGGTGAGGTAGACGACGATCGCGTCGCGTCGCGGATACAGCTCGCGGGCGGAGAGGACCTTCGCCCGGTACGGCACCTGGTGCGCCTCCAGGTGGTTCAGCACCTGCCCCCAGGCCTGCACCGCGTGGTCGACATCGACCAGGTGCAGGTAGACCCGGAGTACCCGCCGGCCGGGGTCACGCTGCCGGGAGCCGTCGACCAGGAAGAACCCGGGCGACAGCGCGGCGCGCCATGGCGGCACCGTCAGCGACACCGGTTCACCGGGTGCGTGGTGGGTCGAGGTCAGCGCCGTGGGCGGCACCCAGATCCGCAGGCCTTCGCGTTCGACGAGAATCCGGGGGTTGCCGGCGGCGTCGTGCCCGACGGCCGAGCGGGCGACGGCCCGGATCTCGATCTGCCGGTGCGGCACCGCGGCGATGAGCCGGCGTTCGAGCGCGTCGTCGCGCAGCCGGGTCGGCACCTGCCCGTCCGGCTGACCGGAGTGCAGCACGTTGTAGATCGACTCGGCGAGCAGCCGGCGCAGTTCCCGGGGAAACCCGGCGGTGATCTCGCGGCCGCCGACGACGGCGGTGGTGCGGTCCGCCGAGACCCGGATCTGCCGGACCGCCTCGCGTACCGACTCGGCGAGCCGGTGGTGCGGCGGTGGTGACTGCGGTCGGGCCGGTGGTGCGGCGTGCAGCGTCATTTGTCGCCTCCGAAGCCGAGGGTGGTGGCGAAGCGTTCGGGGTTGACCAGCGCGGCCCGGCCGACGCCGGCGGCGGCGCGCTGGATGGCGGACAGGCGGGAGGAGGAGAGCGCCCCGGCGACGAGGCGGTCCAGCAGGTGCCAGCCGGCGAACGCGGTCGCGCGGACCGCGAGTCCGGCGTCGACCTGCGGGCGGACCTGCCGGTACGCCTGCCAGAACTCGTGGACCAGCGGCAGCAGCCGGCGCATCTTCTCGACGCCGCGCCGCAGCACGAGATCGTGGGTGAACTCGGTGTCCACGAAGGCCTCGTCGCCTCGGTTCGTCACCAGGTCCAGCACCGACCGGTAGATCCACTCGCCGGCGAAGGCGCCGACGTCGCGGGCCGGGTCGGCCAGCCGGAACTCCTCCCAGTCGGTGATGAACAGGTGTTCGTCGCTGATCAGGAACTGGTCGACCCGCAGATCGCAGTGGGACGGCACCCGGGGTGCCTGCTGCTCGGCGTCGCGCAGCCGGGTCACCGCAGTGATCAGCTCCGGATCGTTCTGCAGCAGCCGCCACGCCTCGATCTCACCGGCGCTGGACTTGAGGAAGACCGACAGGGGCAGCCCTTCGAGGAACGCCACCGGCGGGAACGCCGGGGTGGACTCGTCCAGCTCGATGTCGTCCGGTACCGCGCTGGCGTGCAGGTGACCGACGGCCCGTCCGACCTGCCGGGCGTGTGCCGTGGTGAAGGTCTCGTCCACCATGAGCGCCGCGCCGTTGATCGCGTCGGCGACCCGTTCGAATACGACGACCCGGTGTTGTTCGTCGCTGCCGATGAACTGCGGCCAGCGGACATTCTCCAGGTGTGCCCCAGCCGCGAACTGCTCGAATCCGAGAAGCCGGCGCATGCGGTTCTTTGTGTCGTCGACGTGCCCGGTGAGCTTCTTGACAAAGACGTCTCTCCCGGTCGCGGTGACGCCGAGCCAAGCATCGTTGCGGCCGATCGGCGACGTCACCGAGCCCCGGTCGAACGGGCCCAGGCCCAGGTCAACAAGGATCTTATCGATCTCCGGGACGGTGTCCAGATCGATCGGTGTCACCTGCTTCGTGGTCATTGTCGCCTCCTTTCGTGATCTCGTGCGGGCACGAAGATACAGACCGTTGGTGTGTCTGAATTGGTGGTGACGGATTCCCCGAACTTCGGCGTCGTGTTGCCTGCCGTCGATCGCGTGACTGAAGAAAATCACGAACGTCCTGCGGCGACAAGGTGTCGCCCGGCCGGTGCATCGAAATCGTTTCTGCCGGCGGGCGGCTATTTGTCCGAAGTGAGGGTGGGTGCCGGGGGCGGCGGCCCCTGGCGGGCGGCGGCGGCGACCCTGGTCACCAGTGACGAGACCGAGGTCAGCGGGGTCGTGACCGTCGTCGAGGCGGGTTCGGCAGGCCCGGCGCGGCGGGAGGGGGCCGTTTTGAAAACTCTCATGCGACGACCGCAGCCGGCCGGGCGCACGCAGCGGGCCCCCTGAGCCGGGCGGCCGGGCCTCGTTCGGGAGAGGTGACACTCCACGACCGAGGTGGTCGCGCCGGGCCAGGAGGCCCGTGCGGTATCTGCTGGTGCTGGTGCTCAGGCGGCCAGGGCAAGATCCCCGGTGGTGGCCTTGATCCCACGCATGAGGGTCAGCACCGCCTGCGCGGAGGGGAGCACCAGTGCCCCGGTACGGGTGAGGGTCGCACCGGACGACGTACGGACGAACAACTTGGTGCCGAGCGCCATCTCCAGACACTTGATCTGGTAGCTGACCGCTGGCTGTGAGTAGCCAAGGGATTTGGCGGCCAGATCCATCCGACCGTGCTCGGCGACCGCGACGAAGGCCTGCAACTCCCGCTCGTTCACATCGACTCCCCGATGTCCAACTGAACCGCGTGACTTCTTGTCATCGTTTGGCCTGACCATCTTGTCATCGGCCAAAGTCATCGTAATGACTTGACTCATGACTCGTCAACGTCGCTTGCCGGAATGCGCAATGGCGATGTCCAGTTAGATCCGCCTGTGTCCACTTTTCGTCCCAGGTCGACGAGTGATGACACCTCTGATGACTGCGATGACCGAAGAGTGTGGCGGGCCCGCTGCACGGGTGTCTGCGGCAGGTTCCCGCCGTGGTTGCGAATGCACATGCGTCGTCAGCCCACGAGCGCACGGAGCCAGCGCAGTTGCCGCCGGACCTGCTCCGCTTCGCCCCCTTCATGGCCGTTGAACGGGTAGACGTGGATCTCGGCGGGTGGCGGTGCCGGGCGACCATTTCCGGCGCCGTACTGGTTGTAGGCGGCGAAGACGGTGCTCGGCGGGCAGGTGGTGTCCCGCAGGCCGACACCGAAGTGCCCGGGCGCCACCGCCCGGCGGGCGAACGACACGCCATCCACGTAGGACAAGGTGTGACGCACGGCGGCCTCGGCGTCACGGTGCACCGCCAGATAGCGGGCCACGTCGCCGTACGGCTCGTCGTCGGTGATCTCGATCGCCCGCTGCCAGTGGCAGCCGAACGGCGCGGTGCTGACCAGTGCGGCCAGGTCGCCGACCAGGCCGGCGACGGCGAGGGCCAGGCCCCCGCCCTGGCTGTTGCCGGCGGCGGTCACCCGGGTCGCGTCGACGCCGGGCAGCGCCCGGACCGCCGTGACGGCGCGTACGGCGTCGGTGATCAACCGTCGGTAGTAGTACCGGGACGGCTCGGTGATGCCCCGGGTCACCGGACCCGGCCCGCCGACGCCGACCGGGTGCGGATCGGGGGTGTCGCCGCCGTTGCCGTACTGGTCACCCTGGCCGCGGGAGTCCATCAGCAGATGGGCGTAGCCGGCGGCGGGCCAGGTGAGCCGCTCGTGCGGCAGGCCACGCCCGCGCCCGTAGCCGAGGTACTCCACGACGGCCGGCAGCGCGGTGTCGATCCCGACCGGGCGGGTGTACCAGGCGTGGACCGGGTCGCCGCCGAATCCGGTGAAGGTCACCTGCCACGTGTCGAACAACCGTAGGTCGGTCGGCTCCGGCCGGACGTCGACCAGGATCTCGTGCGGGGCCGCCTCGTCTAGAGTGGACTTCCAGAAGGTGTCGAAGTCGTCCGGCTCCGGCACCACCGGGGCGTAGGAGCGCAGCTGGGCCAACGGCAGGTCGAACTGGGGCATTCGTCCTCCTCTTCACGCTCAGATCAGGCGGGGGGCGGGCGGGGCGGTGCTCTCCCGGATCACCAGCTCGGTGACCAGGTCGATCCGGCTGGTCGACAACTCGGCGCCACGGGCCAGGTCGAGCAGCATCTGGGCGGCGGTACCGGCCATGTCGCGCAGCGGTTGATGGACCGTGGTCAGGGCGGGGACCGTCCAGGCGGCGACCGGCACGTTGTCGTAGCCGATCACGGACAGGTCGCCGGGCACGTCCAGGCCGAGTTGCCGGGCGGCCCGCAGCACCCCCAGCGCCTGCATGTCCGAGCCGGCGAAGATGGCGGTCGGCCGGTCCGGCCGGTCCAGCAGCGCCATGCCGTGCGCGAAGCCAGCGTCCACATAGAAGTCGCCGTGCCGGATCAGGTCGGCCGGGACCGGCAGGCCGGCTTCGTCGTGGGCCGACCGGAATCCGGCGGTACGGGCCTGCGCACACAGCACGTCACTGGGACCGGAGATGATCGCGATCCGCCGGTGGCCCAGCTGCAGCAGGTGCCGGGTGGCGATGAGCCCGCCGTTCCAGTTGTTCGAGCCGACCGTCGGCACCGAGGCCGAGGTCGCGCTGTCGGTGTCGATCACCACGAACGGGATCAGCTGGCGGGCCAGCAGGTCCCGATGCCGTTCGCTGAGGTGGCAGAGCACGAAGAGCACCCCGAGTGGCCGACGGGCCAGGGTCGCGTCCAGCCACTGGTCCGGCGGTGTGTGCCGGCCGCCGAGCTGGCTCAGGTGCAGGCCGATTCCGGCGGCGCTGGCCACCGTTTCGACCGCTTTGATGATCTCCATTGCCCAGAGCGAGTCGAACTGGTGGAAGACCAGGTCGAGCTGATCAGTGCGGATCGGTGGGCGACGGGCCCGCCGACGGTACTGGTGTCGATCGAGACTTGCCTCGACCCGGGCCCTGGTCTGCGGCGCGACGTCCGATTTACCATTGAGAACCTTGGATACAGTGGTGACCGAGACGCCGACCTCGTCGGCGATGGTGGCGATGGTGGCCGGGGAGGGCTGCCCGCCAGCGTCGTCCGATGCGCGGGTCGGTGGACCGGCTGGTGGCGGCGGGGTGGCCGGTGGTGCCTCTGTCATGCGTACCTCACGAAAAGTTACCGAAACTTCCGGAGCTCATCCTGCTGGTGGACTCGGTTCAGCCGGCCCGAAGGCGTGGTGTGCGTACGACGATGAGACCTCCCGGACGACCCCGCACACACTCTATGCAGTTGAAGGTCCGGTTCGGCGACCCTTGACACAACGATGCCGGGGAATCTAGGTTCCCCGCAAGGTAACGCGCCTATTTCCGAAAGTTTCGAGTTTCGTGTCGCGTCGGGGTGTCTCCTGCTGCCCGGAGGGAGCCCGCCGCGCACCGGACATGAGGGGTGGCGACTGGGATGAGCACACCCAGCGCGGTCGATGCGTCACCGCAGGCGCAGGTGCCCCTGCCGCCCGTCGACGACCTGCCCCGGCGGGGTCGGAGCCGACCCCGATCGCGTACCTGGCGTCGCGCGCTGCGGCGCGACTGGCAGCTCTACTCGCTGATCGTCCTGCCGTTGTTGTTCTTCCTGATCTTCCGTTACCTGCCGATGCTCGGCAACGTCATCGCCTTCCGCCGGTTCCAGCCCGGCGGCAGTGTCTTCGGCGAGTACTGGGTCGGCCTCCGCTACGTACGGATGTTCTTCGCCGACCCGACCTTCTGGCAGGTTTTCACCAATACCCTGATTCTCGGCACACTCACCCTGGTCATTGTCTTCCCGCTGCCGATCGTCCTGGCGCTGCTGCTCAACGAGGTCCGGGCCCGGCGGTGGAAGCGCTTCGTCCAGTCGGTGTCGTACCTGCCGCACTTCCTGTCGATCGTGATCGTCGCGGCGATGGTGATGCAGATCCTGTCGATCGACGGCACGGTCAACACGATGATCCGGTCCCTCGGCGGCGAGGCCATCCCGTTCCTGCAGCAGCCGGGCTGGTTCCGCACCATCTATGTCTCGTCCGAGGTGTGGCAGACCGTCGGCTGGGGGACGATCCTGTACCTCGCCGCGCTCACCACGATCGACGAGGACCTCTACGAGGCCGCCCGGATCGACGGCGCGAACCGGTGGCGGCAGACCTGGCACGTCACGCTGCCCGGCATCCGGCCCACCATGGTCACGCTGCTGATCCTGAACATCGGCACCTTCATGGCGGTCGGCTTCGAGAAGATCCTGCTGCTCTACAACCCGCTGACCTATCCGACCGCCGACGTCATATCGACGTACCTCTACCGGATGGGCGTGGTCTCCAGCAACTTCAGCTACGCCGCCGCCATCGGCCTGTTCGAGGCACTGATCGGGCTGACCCTGGTGCTGTCGGCCAACCTGATCGCCCGCCGCGCAGTAGGGACGAGCCTGTGGTGACCGTCGACACCTCCCGCAAGTTGTTCGGGTCGGACCGCCGTCGGCCGCGCCGCCCCGACGACACCCGTGGCTACCGGATCTTCCGGATCGTCAACACGGTCATCCTGACCGCCGTCGTGATCGTCACGCTCTACCCGTTCGCCAACATCGTCGCCCGCTCGCTCAGCGAGGAGGGCTACATCCGCTCCGGCCAGGTCAGCATCGTGCCGCGCGGGTTCAACCTGGACACCTACCGGCTGGTGATGTCCGACTCGATGTTCTGGACCAACTACCGCAACACCATCGTCTACACCCTGGTCGCCACCGTCATCTCGATCGTGCTGACCACCTGCTACGCGTACGTGTTGTCGAAGAAGGACCTCAAGGGTCGCGGCATGCTGGTCGGCATCGCCGTGTTCACCATGTTCTTCTCCGGCGGACTGATCCCCAACTACGTACTGATCACCAGCCTCGGACTGAAGAACAGCATCTGGGCGATCGTGCTGCCCAACGCGATCAACGTGT
The DNA here is from genome assembly GCF_029581195.1 of Solwaraspora sp. WMMD791. Taxonomy (NCBI): domain Bacteria; kingdom Bacillati; phylum Actinomycetota; class Actinomycetes; order Micromonosporales; family Micromonosporaceae; genus Solwaraspora; species Solwaraspora sp. WMMD791. Next base: position 3,298,797 of record NZ_CP120737.1, on the reverse strand, counting down.
TCAACCTGCTGGTGATGAAGGCCTTCTTCGAAAGCCTGCCGACCGAACTGGAGGAGGCCGCCGCCGTCGACGGGCTCAACACGTACGGCATCCTCTGGCGCATCGTCATCCCGCTGTCGAAGGCGATCATCGCCACGATGGTGCTCTTCTACGCGGTCTCGTTCTGGAACTCGTGGTTCTCCGCGTTCCTCTACATGGACCGCTCCGAACTGTTCCCGGTGACCGTCTACCTCCGCAACCTGATCGCCGGGGCCACCACCGCCACCTCCACCGGAAGCAGTAGCGACAGCCTCGCGCAGGCCGCCGCGAACATCCAGTCCGTCACCATCATCCTGACCGTTCTTCCGATCATCATGGTGTACCCCTTCATCCAGCGCTACTTCGTATCCGGCATCATGCTCGGCGCCGTCAAGGGATAGCGCTGCGGGACAGGATCGCCCCATTCACCTGAATGCCTATCCCCACGCACCGAAAGGAAGTCCGATGCTCACACGATCCCGGCGCCGCTACGCAGCGGCCGCCGCCGGGCTGCTCGCCCTCTCACTCGGCGTCGCCGCCTGCGGCGGCGACGCCGAGTCCGATGCCGAGGACCTGGACGGCAACAGGGTCGGCGCCATGGAGAGCTACGGCGTCGGTGACCAGTTCACCGCCACCGAGGCACTGAGCTTCTCCCTGCTCTACAACAACCACCCCAACTACCAGATCGACAAGGAGTGGCTGTTCTGGGAGGAGTTGGCCAAGCGGACCAACGTGTCGCTCGAAACGGTCGAGGTGCCGTTGAGCGACTACGAGCAGAAGCGCGGCCTGCTGATCGGCGCCGGCGACGCGCCGTTCATCATTCCGAAGACCTACCCCGGCCAAGAGTCGGCGTACGTCTCCAGCGGCGCGATCCTGCCGGTCAGCGACTACATCGATCTGATGCCGCACTTCCAGGACAAGGTCGCCAAGTGGAACCTGCAGGGTGACATCGACTCGCTTCGCCAGCAGGACGGCAAGTTCTACCTGCTGCCCGGCCTGCACGAGGACGTCTGGACCGACTACACGATCGCCGTGCGCACCGACATCCTCGCCGAACTCGGCCTCGAGGAGCCGGCCACCTGGGACGAGTTCCGGGACATGCTGCGGGCGATGAAGGCTGCCTACCCCGACGTCTACCCGATGTCGGACCGGTGGAGCATCCCCACCCCGCTGGGTGCGCTGCAGAACATCATCGGCCCGTCGTACGGCTACGACACGATGGGTGGCTGGGGCTACCAGAACGCCACCTTCGACCGCGAGGCCCAGGAGTTCGTCTTCACCGGCACCATGCCGGAGTACAAGGAGATGGTGGAGTTCCTGCACTCGCTGGTCGACGAGGGACTTCTCGACCCGGAGAGCGTGACCCAGGACGACGACACCGCGATCCAGAAGCTCGCCACCGGCAAGTCGTTCGTCATCAGCACCAACGCGCAGACCCTGGTGAACGACTACCGGCCGGCGCTGGCGCAGAACAACCCGAACGCCACCATCTCCAAGATCACCCGGCCGGACAGTGACGTCGGCTCGGTGAAGGCCGGGTCCCGCCTGGAGAACGGCATCATGATCTCCAGCGAGGCGCGCGAGAGCGAGAACTTCGTAGCGATGATGCAGTTCATCGACTGGCTCTGGTACTCCGACGAGGGCCAGGAATTCGCCAAGTGGGGCATCGAAGGGGTCACCTACACCACCGACGCCGACGGCAAGCGGGTTCTCGACGCCGACATCGACTTCATCGGGCTCAACCCCGACGGCAGCAAGCACCTGCAGAAGGACTTCGGCTTCAGCAACGGCGTCTTCGCCTACGGCGGCACCACCGACCTGCTGCAGTCCACCTTCTCCGAAGAGGAGTTGAAGTTCCAGGAGGCGATGGGGCAGAAGGAGACCCTGCCGGTGTCCCCGCCACGGCCGTTCAGCGAGGAGGAGCGCGAGCAGGCCACTCTCTGGGAGACCCCGCTGAAGGACTACGTCCAGCAGCAGACCCTGCAGTTCATCCTCGGCCAGCGGGACCTGTCCGAATGGGACGCCTACGTCACCGAGGTCGAGGGCAAGAACGCCCAGCAGTACATCGACCTCGTCAACGGGGCCTACCAGCGGTACAAGGAAGAGCACGGCTGACCCCAGGCACCACCAGGGGTGCCGGTCGGGTCCGGGACGAGGACACGACCGGCACCCCGGCACCGCACCAGCACCCGGAACAGGAGTACGGATGCCCCGGACCGTCGTTCCCGAGCAGAGCAGCGGCGTCCTGCCGGACGCCTGGCGCGCCTGCGTCGGCACCGGTCGACTCGACCTGGCGCTGCGCCGCGACTACCAGGAATCCCTCGCCCTGGTGCAGCGGGAGATCGGCTTCCGCTACATCCGGGGTCACGGGCTGCTCAGCGACGGTGTCGGCATCCACCGCCCGTACGAACACGCCGGCCGGCGCGGCGTGCACCACTCGTTCACCTACGCCGACCAGATCGTCGACGCCTACCTCGACCTCGGCATCGCCCCCTTCATCGAGCTCGGCTTCATGCCCGATGCGCTCGCCTCCGGCGACCAGACTGTCTTCTGGTGGCGCGGCAACGTCACCCCACCACGATCCGAGACCGAATGGGCCGACCTGGTCCGCGCCACCATCGGCAACCTCGTCGACCGGTACGGCCTCGAGCAGGTCCGTACCTGGCCGATCGAGGTGTGGAACGAACCCAACCTGGACATCTTCTGGCAAGGCGCCGACCAGGCCGCCTACCACCGGCTGTACGAGGTGACCGCGCACGCCGTCAAGGACGTCGACGCCGGCCTGCAGGTCGGCGGTCCGGCCATCTCACCCGGCGCCGACGACTGGTTGGTGCCGTTCGCCGAGTACGTCACCGACCGCGGCGTGCCGGTCGACTTCGTCAGCCGCCACGCGTACACCTCCGGGCCGGCCCAGCACGTGCCGTTCGGCACCCACCAGACGCTGATGCCCGCCGACCACCTGCTGGAACAGTTCGCCAGCCCGCGCAAACACCTGGCCGGCACCGCCCTGGCCGACCTGCCGGTGCACATCACCGAGTTCAACTCCTCCTACCGGCCGGACAACCCGATCCACGACACCGCGTTCCACGCCGCCTACCTGGCACCGGTCGTCGCGGCCGGCGGCGACCTGGTCGACTCGTTCTCCTACTGGACGTTCAGCGACGTCTTCGAGGAGGTCGGCATCCCGGCCGCGATCTTCCACGGCGGCTTCGGCCTGCTCACCCACCGGCAGATCAGGAAACCCACCTACCACCTGTACGCCTTCCTGGCCCGGATGGGCCGACAGGTGCTCGCCCGGGGCGCCGACCACCTGGTCACCCGCGACGACACCGACGGCCGGGTCACCGTGCTGGCCTGGGCGCCGGTCGACGTCACCGACCTGGACCGCTCGCCGCAGCGGCACACCGTGCAGCTGTCGGTGCCGGTCGCCGCGCCGGCCGGGTCGGCCTTCCTGCTGCGCTCGTCGGTCAGCGACGAGGACGGCAACGCCTGGCGGGCCTGGTGCGAAATGGGCCGCCCCCGCTCACCCCGGCCCGCCCAGCTCGACGCGCTGCGGACCGCCGCCGAACCGGCCCGCCGCCACCGCGCCCTGCCGGTCGTCGACGGCCGCGCCGAGGTCGACCTGACCCTCGCCCGGCACGAGGTCACCCTGGTCGAGATCACCCCGGTGGTCGACCAGACCCCACCGTGGTGCGACGACCGGCGCCTGCTCGGCGGGGACGGCCCGGCATGAACGACCTCGTCGCCGCGCAGCGGCAGTTCGGCACCGGGCCGCTGTCGCGGGTCGCCGCCATCGTCTACCGGCTGATCGTCGTCGAGCTGCTGCTGCTCGCAGGTGTCCTGCCCGGACTGGTGCCGGCGTTGCTGCTGGCCCGCGACCCCAGCAACATCCCGCTGTACGCGCTCTGCGCGGTGCCGCTCGGCCCGGCACTGTCCGCCGCCCTGTACGCCCTCGCCCAGCACCGCCCGGACATCACCGACCTGAACCCGGCCGCCGACTTCTGGCGCGGCTACCGCACCAACTTCGGCGGGACGCTGCGGCTCTGGCTGCCGCTGCTGGCCGGGCTGACCGTCGTCGCGGTCAACCTGGCCTACTTCGACGCGGCCGGCGTACCGACCTGGTGGGCGGTGCTGCTGGTGCTGATCGCGGTGGCGGCGACGGTGTGGGGCGGTACCGCTTTGGTGATCACCTCGCTGTTCGCGTTCCGCACCCGGGACGTGGCCCGGCTCGCCGCGCACTTCCTGACCCGTACGCCGAGCACCTCCCTCGGGGTGCTGGCGCTGACGGTGGTGGCGGCCGGAACCACCGCGTACACCTCGGAGGCGGTGCTGGCGCTGGCCGGTTCGGTGCTGACCCTGCTGCTGCTGCGCACCAGCCGGCCGATGACCACGGCGATCGAGAAGGAGTTCGTCCGGTGACGCTGCCCGACGTCGCGAAGATCCCGTACGGCGGCGACTACAACCCGGAACAGTGGCCCGAGGACGTCTGGAAGGACGACTACCGGCTGTTCGACGCCGCCCGGATCGACACCGTCACCATCGGGGTCTTCACCTGGGGTCTGCACCAGCCCGGACCCGGGGTGTATGACTTCTCCCGGTTCGACCGCATCGTCGAGCGGGCGGTCGCCGAAGGCCGGCAGATCTGCCTTGCCACCGGCACCGCCGCCCACCCCGCCTGGATGGCCCGCGCCCACCCCGACGTGACCCGCGTCGACTTCTCCGGCCGCCGGCACCGGTTCGGCCAACGGCACAACTCCTGCCCCTGCTCGCCGACGTACCGCCGGCTCTCCACCGAGCTGGCCCGGCGCGTCGCGCAACGCTACGCGCGGACCCCGGGCCTGGTCGCCTGGCACGTCAACAACGAGTACGGCGGGGCCTGCTACTGCGAACTGTGCGCCGCCAACTTCCGGCTCTGGCTGCGGGAGCGGTACGGCAGCCTCGACGCGCTCAACGCCGCCTGGTACACCACCTTCTGGTCGCACACCTTCACCGAATGGGGCCAGATCGAGCCACCGTCGGCGTTGACCGAACACTGGCGCGGACCCGACCACACCGCCTTCCAGGGCATCACCCTCGACTACCTGCGGTTCATGTCGGACGCGATGCTCGCCAACTTCGTCGACGAGAAGGCGGCGATCCGCGAAGCCAGCCCCGACGTCCCGGTGACCACCAACTTCATGGGCATGTACCGGCCGATCGACTACCACCGGTGGGCCGAGCACCTGGACTTCGTGTCCTGGGACAACTATCCGCCCGACGACCGGTCGGCGGCCCGGATGGCGCTCACCCACGACCTGATGCGCGGGCTCAAGGGCGGCCAGCCGTTCTGGCTGATGGAGCAGACACCGAGCGTCACCGCCTGCCGCGACGTCAACCCGCTCAAACGTCCCGGGATCCTGCGTCTGTGGAGCTGGCAGGCGGTGGCGCACGGCGCCGACGCGGTTCTCTACTTCCAGATGCGGGCCGGCCGGGGCGCCAGCGAGAAGTACCACGGGGCGGTGATCGGCCACGCCGGCCGCGCCGACACCCGGGTCTTCACCGAGGTGGCCGCGCTCGGTGCCGAGCTGGACCGGCTCGGCGGGGCGACCCTCGGCGCGCGCACTCCCGCCCAGGTGGCGATCCTGTTCGACTGGGACAGCTGGTGGGCGCTGGAGATCTCTGACGGCCCGTCCCGGCTGGTCCGCTACCAGCAGGTGATGCTCGCGTACCACCGGGCGCTGTGGGACGCCGGGATCGACGTCGATGTCGTCCCGGTCACCGCCGACCTGACCGGCTACGACGTGGTGCTCGCGCCGGCCCTGCACATGGTCAGAGACGATCTCGCGGCCCGCCTGGCGGAGGTGGCCCAGCAGGGTGGCACCGTGCTGGGAACCTACCTGTCCGGGCGGGTCGACGAGAACGACCAGGCGTTCCTGGCCGACGTGCCGGGGCCGCTGGCACCGCTGATGGGAATCCGGATCGACGAGTGGGACGCCCGCGACGCCGACGTGGTCAACCCGGTGGCGTTGACGGTGGACGGCGCGGAGCCGATCGTCGCCGACGCGACCCTGCTGTTCGAACTGGTCCTCCCGCAGGGGGCCGAGGTGGTCGGCACCTATCAGGCCGATTTCTACGCCGGCACCCCGGCGGTCACCCGCAACCGCTTCGGTGCCGGCGAAGGCTGGTACGTGGCCACCGGGCTCGACCAGGCCGGGGTGTCCTGGGTGGTCCGCCGGATCCTCGACCGGCACGGGCTGCTCGGCCCGTACGCCGAGGTGCCGGAGCTGGAGTCCACGGTGCGGGTCACCCCGGACGGCACCCGGATCCGGTTCCTGCTCAACCACGGCGAGGAACCGGTCGAGCTGTCGGCCTGCGCCGACGGGGTCGACCTGTTGACCGGGGAGCAGGTCACCGCCGGCGCGCCGCTGCGCCTGGACCGGTACGGCGTACTCGTGCTGCGCGAGGACGACTAGCTGGTCGGACCGGGTCCCGCCGTCGCGGCGGGTGGAAGGTGGTGCACCCTACCGCGCCAGCTAGGGTGCACCACCCTCCACCCGCCGCGACGACCGGTCACAGTTACCCCCGGACGGGTGACCTGTTGTCTGCGGGGCGGGCGGGACAGCTGACCGGTGGCAGGGTCGGTGCGGTGGCCGGGGCGGCAGGAGCCGCCCGAGCCGGATGATGCCAGCGGGGGAGCACAGACGATGGTGAGCAGACGGACTGCGTTACGGGCCGGTGCGGTGGCCGGACTGGTCCCGACGGTCGGGCTGCTCGGGCGGCCCGCCGGGGCCGTACCGGCCCCGTTGGACCCGGCACTGCACGATCTACCGGAGGCGCAGTGGGATGCGCTGCAGCGGCGGCTGTCGCCGGCCGCGACCCTCTACCGGCGGGGCGGGGCGAGCTACGAGGCGCTGAGCATCCCGTTCAACCACCGGTACGCCAACGTCCGGCCGGCGGCGATCCTGGCGGCCGGCACCCCGGACGACGTCGCGGTGGCCGTCAACTGGGCCCGCGACGTCGGCATGCCGCTGGTACCCCGGTCGAGCCTCGGCCACAACTACGCCGGCTACTCGACCACCCCCGGCCTGCTGCTGGTGGCGAGCCGGCTGCGCGACATCGCCGTGGCACCGAATCCGGCGCCGGCACCACCGCAGCGGTACGGCCCGATCGAGGTCACCCCGGACGCCGGACTGCTGACCGTGGCGGCCGGCGTCGTCAACGCCGACCTGCGTCCACTGCTGCAACAGCAGGGGATCTTCGTACCGGCCGGCCGCTGCCCGACGGTCGGGGTGGCCGGGCTGGTCCTCGGCGGCGGCATCGGGTTCAGCGACAAGATGTTCGGACTGACCTGCGACCGGCTGGCGGCCACGGCCGTGGTGCTGGCCGACGGCACGACGACGACCTGCGACGAGAAGACCGACCCGGACCTGTTCTGGGCCTGCCGGGGCGGGGCCGGCAACAACTTCGGTGTCAACACCGCCTTCACCTTCCGGTACGTGCGGTTGCAGGGCGAGGTCGCGTACTTCCAGCTCCGCTGGGGTGCCGACAGCATGGCGGCGGCGCTGGCGGCGATGCAGCACGTCGCCGCCGCCCGGATCGCCGATCGGCGCTTCGACTGCCGGATCGGCGCCGGGGTGACCCTCGACGCGGCCGGTGATCGCCAGGTCTACGCCGACGCGCTCGGCCAGTTCTACGGGTACGCCGACGAACTGGCCGCGATCCTCGCCCCGGCGTTGGCGATCGGCACCCCGGCCGAACGCGCCGCCAACCGGGCCAGCATCCGGCAGGTCACCCCGGCCCAGGCGGCGGAGCTGCTGTCGGCGACCACCCCGGTGCAGCAGTTCGCGGCCAAGTCGGCGGTGCTGCGCGCCCCGCTGGACGATGCCCGGTTGGCGACCCTGGTGGCCGGGCTGCGGCAGTGGCCGGGCAGCCGCAACCCCGACGGTGCCGGGGTGGCGCTGTTCTGCATGGGCGGGCGGATCAACGACGTACCGCCGGACGCCACCGCGTTCGTGCACCGCGACGCCCTGTTCATCATGGCCACCGAGGCCAGCTGGGCCGACGACGACCCGCCGGCGACCGAGGTGGCCAGCGTCAGCTGGCTGACCGCGCTGTACGACGCGCTGCTCGCCGGGCAGCCGCCGCATGGTGCGTACCAGAACTTCCCGGACCCGGACCTGGCCGACTGGCGGCGCGCCTACTACGGCGACAACTACCAGCGGCTGGTCGAGGTCAAGCGCAAGTACGACCCGACGGACTTTTTCACCTATCCGCAGGGGATCGGCTCCTGTGGTTCTGTCGACGGGTACGCCAACCGTTGGTGTCCCCGGTGAACCGGCGTCGCAACGGCCGTCGCCCCGCCGACCGGGTAACCCGGTCGGCGGGGCGACGGCTGGCAGATGTGCAGGATCAGGCCAGGTCGAAGCGGTCCAGCTCCATGACCTTGACCCAGGCGGCGACGAAGTCGGTGACGAACTTCTCCCGGGCGTCGCTGCTGGCGTAGACCTCGGAGAGGGCACGCAGCTGCGAGTTCGAGCCGAAGATCAGGTCGACCGCGGTCGCGGTCCACTTCACCTCGTCGGTGGCCAGGTCGCGGATCTCGTACACGTGCTCGTCGGTCGACGCCTTCCACCGGGTGCCCGGGGAGAGCAGGTTGGTGAAGAAGTCGTTGGTGAGCACGCCGGGCCGGTCGGTGAGCACCCCGTGCCGGGCACCGCCGAAGTTCGCTCCGAGGGCGCGCAGACCACCGATGAGCACGGTCATCTCCGGCGCGGACAGGCTGAGCATGTACGCCCGGTCGATCAGCAGCACCTCCGGCTGGGTCTTCTCACCGGGACGCAGGTAGTTGCGGAACCCGTCGGCGCGCGGCTCCATCACCGCGAACGACTCGACGTCGGTCTGCTCCTGACTGGCGTCGGTGCGACCCGGGTGGAACGGCACGGTCACCTCGACACCGGCGTCGCGGGCCGCCTTCTCCACGGCGGCCGAACCGGCCAGCACGATCAGGTCGGCGAGCGAGATCTTCGCCCCGCCGGCCGCGTTGAACTCCTGCTGGATGCCTTCCAGGGTGCTCAGCACCGTGGCGAGCTGCTCCGGCTGGTTGACCTCCCAGTTGCGCTGCGGCTCCAGCCGGATCCGGGCGCCGTTGGCACCGCCACGCTTGTCGGTGGAGCGGAAGCTGGCTGCCGACGCCCAGGCGGTGCTCACCAGCTGGTCGATGCTGAGGCCGGAGTCCAGGACCTTCGCCTTGAGGGCGGTGACGTCGGCGTCGCTGACCAGCTCGTGGTCGACGGCCGGCACCGGGTCCTGCCACAGCTGAGCCTCGGGGACCCACGGTCCGAGGAATCGGCTGACCGGTCCCATGTCGCGGTGCAGCAGCTTGTACCAGGCCTTCGCGAAGGCGAGCGCGAACTCGTCCGGGTTGGCCAGGAACCGGCGGGAGATCTTCTCGTACGCCGGGTCGACCCGCAGCGACAGGTCGGTGGTGAGCATCGTCGGCTTGTGCTTCTTGGTCGGGTCGTGGGCGTCCGGGATGATCGCCTCGGCGTCCTTGGCGACCCACTGCTTGGCGCCACCGGGGCTGGTGGTCAGCTCCCACTCGTACCCGAAGAGGATCTCGAAGAAGCGGTTGCTCCACTGCGTCGGCTTGTCGGTCCAGGTGACCTCCAGGCCGCTGGTGATCGTGTCCGCGCCCTTACCGGTGCCGTAGGTGCTCAGCCAGCCCAGGCCCTGTGCTTCCAGCGGCGCGCCCTCCGGCTCCGGGCCGACGTGATCGTCAGCGATGCCGGCACCGTGGGTCTTGCCGAAGGTGTGGCCGCCGGCGATCAGCGCGACGGTCTCCTCGTCGTTCATCGCCATCCGGGCGAACGTCTCCCGGATGAAGTGCGCTGCGGCGAGGGGGTCGGCGTTGCCGCGCGGACCCTCCGGGTTGACGTAGATCAGACCCATCTCGGTGGCGCCGACCCCGGTCGCCATCTCCTTCTCGGAGAGGTAGCGGGCGTCGCCGAGCCAGGTGTCCTCCGGGCCCCAGAAGATCTCCTCCGGCTCCCACACGTCCTCCCGGCCGAAGCCGAAACCGAAGGTCTTGAAGCCCATCGACTCCAGGGCGACGTTGCCGGCGAGCACCAGCAGGTCTGCCCAGGAGATCTTCTGGCCGTACTTGGCCTTGACCGGCCAGAGCAACCGGCGGGCCTTGTCCAGGTTGGCGTTGTCCGGCCAGCTGTTGAGCGGGGCGAAGCGCTGCCCGCCGTCACCGGCGCCGCCGCGGCCGTCCTCGATCCGGTACGTGCCGGCGGCGTGCCAGCTCAGCCGGATCATCAGGCCGCCGTAGTGGCCGAAGTCGGCCGGCCACCAGTCCTGCGAGGTGGTCAGCACCTCGACGATGTCCCGCTTGAGAGCCTCGACATCGAGCTTGGCGAACTCGGCGGCGTAGCTGAAGTCCGGGCCGAGCGGGTTGCCCTTGGGCGAGTGGGCGTGCAGCACCGACAGGTCGAGCTGGTTGGGCCACCAGTCCCGGTTGGTCCGCGGCCGACCGCCGGTCTTCGGCGTCGGCGAGTCGATCGCCGGGTTCTCGCTCTCGCTGCCGTGCGCGGTCACCGAGTCGTGCGCGACCGGGCAGCCGGCCGCCGACATCTTTTCCACACCCTGGGCGCTGGTGGGAGCGTTGTCCTGCATGTCGCTCATCTGTTCCTTTCCGGATTGACCGATGACGAGGTGGCGCTTTCGGTCGCACAACCGGGGCAGATGCCCCAGTAGACGACCTCCGCCTCGTCGACCACGAAGCCGTGGTCGTCGGAGGCGGTGAGACAGGGGGCGGAGCCGACGGCGCAGTCGACGTCGGTGATCGCGCCGCAGGAACGGCAGACGAGGTGGTGGTGGTTGTCCCCGACCCGCCGTTCGTAGCGGGCGGTCGCGCCGGCGGGCTGGATACGGCGTACCAGGCCGGCGTCGGTGAGGACCCGCAGCACATCGTAGACCGCCTGGTGGGACACGGTCGGATGATCGGCGTGCACCAGGTCGATCACCGTGTCGGTGTCGACGTGCGGGTGGTCGTGCAGCGCGGCGAGGACCGCCAGCCTCGGTCGGGTCACCCGCAACGAGGCCGCCCTCAGCTGCGCCTCGAGGTCGGATGTCACCCGGCAACGATAGGCCGTTTTCTGGAATCGTTCAAGTTTCTGTACGCCGTACCGCTGGCACGTTGCCGGACGGTGAACCCGCAGGTCAGGTGGCAGATCGACACGGCAGACAGACACGACGACGCGGCGGACCCGGGTCGGATCGCTCGATGACGATCCGACCGGGTCCGCCGCGCCCGGGGTGTGCCGGCTATCCGGCCGTACAGGATCTGATCTGGGGCCGGGCCCAGGAATTACCGTTGAACATGGTGGTGAAGCCGAAGGTGTTGCCGTTGCCGTTGGCCCGGATCGTCATGATGTTTCCACTGGAGTCCCAGGTGGGGTTGCCGTTCCAGGTGGCCGAGATGCGCTGCGGTGGGGTGATGGCCACCACGACGGTCCAGTTGTTGGTGCCGGTGACCGTCACGGAGGTGTTGTAGCGGTCGCCCCAGACCTGACCGGGTGACATCGTCGCGGTGCAGGTCCCCGGGTTGGGCGGGGGTGTGGTCGGGCCGGGGGTCGGCGTGGTGGGGCCGGGCGTCGGGGTGATCGTCGGCGTGGGTGCCGGCTGATCCGGCAGCAGCGGGCAGCTGTTGCGGTACCCGGTGATGCCGCTGGAGTCCATCAACGGGCACAGGAACTGGGTGTAACGGGAGTCGCTGTCGACGAAGGTCTTCAGCCAGGGGATCAGGATCCGCATTTCGAGGTTGTTCGGCCGGGTCGGGAAGAGGTGATCGGCACCGACGAACTCCATGTAGGCGCGCTCCGTCGTGGCCGGCAGGGAGTTGTACAGGCCGGTGACGTACGAGGGGGTGACCACGGTGTCGTTGGTGCCGGCGATCATCAACGTCGGCACCGTGATGTTGGTCGTCGTCCCGGACGGCATGTACGGGGTGAGCCCGACCGTGGTCTTGAGCGAGGGCCGGTTGAGCGCGGCGTGCAGTGCCCCGCCACCGCCCATCGAGTGACCGATCACCGACTGACGGCTGGCGTCGATCCGGTCCCGGACCGGACTGCTGCGGGTGAGCCAGTCCAGCGCGGCGAGCAACTGGGTGCCCCGGGCGGTGTCGAAGTCGTTGGTGCTGTTGGTCTCGACACCGATGACGACGAAACCGAAGGACGCCAGCCAGTGGCCCATCCAGGCTTCCTCGACCTCGAACCGCGCGGTGTAGCCGGGCACGATCGCGACCGCGCCGAAGGTGCCCTGACTGGTGTCGGTCGGGTAGTAGATCGATCCGCCGTTGAAGCCGTTGCCGGGGGAGACGCTCATCTCCGCGGTGGCGAAGGTGCCTCGGTTGGCCGCCACGCTGTCACGGGTGGGGTCCGGGCCGCGCTGGTGCGGGTTGCCGACCGGCGGTGTGCTGGGCGACGGGCTGACGCTGGGCGACGGGCCGGCGGTCGGCGAGACCGACGGCGACGGGCTGACCGGCGTGCCGCCGGCGTTGAGTGCGCTGAGGGTGGCGTCGTACGCGGGCTTCTTGTTGCCGTTGTTGTCGAACAGCAGCGGCGTGCCGTAGGACCGCCACGAGTCGCTGTCCCGGATGCCCCACACCGTGATCCCGGTGCAGCGGGCGATCGCCAGACAGTCGTTGACCACACCCCGGTACGCGTTGGCCTGGGCGGTGCCGGAACCCTCGATGTCGAGTTCGGTGATCTGCACGTCCACCCCGAGGGCGGCGAAGCTCGACAGCGTCGTGCGGTAGTTCGACGGGTACGGCGACTGCGCGTTGAAGTGCGACTGCAGACCCACACAGTCGATCGGCACCCCGCGCTGCTTGAAGTCGCGCACCAGGTTGTACGCCGCCTGCGTCTTCGCCCACGACCAGTTGTCGATGTTGTAGTCGTTGTAACACAGCTTCGCGCCCGGGTCCGCCGCGCGGGCGGCCCGGAACGCCGCCTCGATCCAGTCGTTACCGGTGCGCTGCAGGTTCGAGTTGCGCCGGGCACCGGAGTTGCCGTCGTCGAACGCCTCGTTCACCACGTCCCACGAGTGGATCTTCCCCCGGTAGTAGGAGGCGACCTGCGTGACGTGGTTGAGCATCGCCTGCCGCAGCGCGGAGCCCTCCATCTGCTCCATCCAGGCCGGCTGCTGCGAGTGCCAGGCCAACGTGTGACCGCGTACCGCCATCCCCCGCGAGATCGCGTGGTTGACGATCCGGTCCCCACTACTGAAATCGAACCGGCCCTGCTGCGGCTCGGTCGCGTTGATCTTCATCTCGTTCTCGGCGGTGACGCTGTTGAACTCCCGGTTCAGGATGTTCACGTACGTCGAATCACCGAGCTTGTTCGCCGCGACCGCGGCACCGAAGTACCGGCCCGACTGGGCGGCGGCCGCCCCGAGCGTGGCCTCGTCGGCGTGTGCCGGTGTGGTCGCTATCAACGCGGTGGCGGCTGCGACGAGCACAGCCGCACCTGCCGACAGCCCGAACGCCAACCGGCGTCCGGTGGGTCCTGCCATGCGATACATGACCTTCCCTTCTGACAGAGGTGAGGAAGCGCCTGCTGAGGCGTTGTCCGGGGTCGTGTCTGCGGTCCAGCTGTCGATAGACAGGCAGCGTCGAACCGCGCTGCGGCCCCGGGTGGACGGAAGCTGCACAGGTCGCCGCGCGTGTGAGCGTTAGCGCGCGGATGGGTGACGTGGCGGTGCGTGCCCGGCTCCTGGTGGACGACCAGGTTGCAGGGGTGTCTGCCCTCCCTGCATCCATAGACTGTGAGCGATAACACCGCTCGACGTCAATAACTTCCGGTCAACTTCCGGAAGTTGTTCGGGGGATCCCGATGGCGTCAGGCCGGGTGACGGAGGGAGAAGTCCGCATTTCTCCTGGCAGACGCGTTGTCTATGTTGACGGTACCGGCGGACTGCCCTTCGTCGCCCACAGTGGAGAAATGACAGACTTCCGGAAGAGTTGCGGTATCAAGCTCTCGATGGAGCAGGAGCGGCTTGACCGGGCATCGTGATCGTCGAACAGTCCGGTTCGGCCAGGACGACGAAGGACTCTGGGTACGCCGCCGTGACGGCACTCTCGTGCCGACGCGAGCAGGCAACGGACTATCGGCGTACGCGGTCGGGGAGCGGCTCGCGGCGGGCCAGCCACTGCGCCGGGATCCCGCCCGGTCCGGAGCCGGTGTACGCGGCCACGACGCCCCCGACGATCGCTGCGGTCGTGTCGACGTCACCGCCGGCCTCGATGCAGGCGTGGATCGCCGCCGGGTAGTCGTCGAGTCGGGTCGCGGCGACCCACAGCGCGAACGGAACGGTGTCGAAGGCCAGCACCTGCGACCCGTTGCCCAACTCGTACGCCGCCTCGGCGACGTCGACCCCCAGCAACCGTCTGGCCCGGACGATCGCTGCGTGCAGTCGGCCGTCGATCAGGTGGGCCAGCACTACATCGAGCAACTCGGCGGGTTCGGGCCGCGACCGGGTCAGCCGGGACCAGCCGGCTTCCGCCGCCGCGACGGCGACCGCGACCGCGCCCAGGACGGCGTCGGGATGGGCGTGGGTGACCTCCGCCGAACGCCAGGCCTGCAGAGCGGCGGTACGGTTGTCGCCGGCGTGGAAGGCGCCGAGCGGGGCGACCCGCATCGCCGCACCGTTGCCCATCGACCCCTGACCGTCGAACGCCGCGCCGGCCGCGTCCCGCCAGGGGATGCCCTGCCGGATCTGGCGTAGCAGGACCACCGCGCCGGCACCGTAGCCTCGGTACGGCTCGAAGTGCTCGGCGAACCGGGCCGCCAAGCGGTCCTGGTCGATGCCGTCGTGCTCCCGCAACTCGGCGACGATCGAGCAGGCCATCTCGGTGTCGTCGGTCCACGGCCACGGCCCGGCCGGCGGATCCCCGTCGAGCAACGCGGCAAGGCTGCTGCCGGGGACGAAGAACTGGGCGCCGAGGGCATCACCGACGGAAAGCCCGTCAAGACTGTCGTAGCAGAGGTCGATCGACGTCATGTCACTGTGGAACATAGCCCAGCCGGGTGCGGACCACCAGGTCGTGCAAGGCGTCCACCGCGCCTGAGTCGGCGCGGTCCGGCAACCCGGAAGCATCCCGGGCCGACTCCAACTCGGCACGCAGCCGTGGCAGGTCCCGGGCCAGTTGCCGCGCGGCATCCGCCGGAAGCGCGGCCCGCTCGGCCGCCCGCTTGGCGGCGATCAGGTCCGGCACGTACGCCAGATGGGTCCCGAGCACGCCGAGGTCGGTCTCCAACCGGCCGGTGCGCATCAGCTGGATCCCGGTGAGCAGTACCCGCAGCGTGTACAGAGCCGGTTTGAGCAGTCCCGTTTTGGCGTAGAGCTTCTCCTGGGTTGCGGCGAAGCCCAGGTAGTGGTGCGCGTGGTGCCGGGTGATCAACCGCCGGGCCAGGTCGACGAGCTCGGCATGCACCGGTGTGGTCACCAGCACCAGCGGCGACAGCACCTGCTCCAGCACGTACCCGTTGCGGCTGTTGAGCAGCTTGGCGAACTTGAGCAGATCGTGGCTCACCACGTCCAGCTCGACTCCGTCGCGTACCCCATGATGTTGCAACGTCTGCGGGCCGACGCGTAACCCGACCACCTCGGCCGGCGCGAGCAGATGCGCGGCACGCAGGTCGAGGTCGGAGTCGACGGAGGCGAACCCGTACAGGTGGGCTCCGCTGACGGTGGCGAACAGCAGTGGGCGGGGCAGCGCGTGGGCGACCTCGGCCGCCCACGGCGGCACGTCGACGGTCACCCGAGGTTCCTTTCCCGTACGCCGATGAGCAGCCGGTCGACGGCGGCCCGGTCGGGTTGCTCCGGCAGTACGGTGCCGGCCGCCGCGTCGTCGAGCTCGACCAGCAGGTCCGCAGCCCACGCGGTGACCGCCGCCCACGGCAGCTCGCCGCGCCGGACCGCGAGTAGCCGGTCCCGCAGCGGTCCCACGTCGACCAGGACCTCGCCGGTCCGCAGCACGTGCGTACCGGCGGTCAGCAGCCGGATCATGTGCATCGCCTGCTTGTGGTTGGTCTCGCCGGTGCGTTCCCGGCGGGCCGCCACCCGGTCGAGCTGGTCGCGGGCGTACCCGCCGTACGTCTGGGCCAGCCGCGTCGACAGGAACGCCTGCCGGGCGGCCCGCAGCTGCTCGCCATCCTCGTGCAGCGTCTCGATCAGCGGCGACCAGAGCACCTCCAGGACGGTCGGATTACCTTGCAGCGCCAGGGTGCAGAAGCGTTCGAACTCCCAGGAGAACTGCTCCGGCGCCGGCCCGTCGAGGTGGGTGGGCGGCTTGTCCAGCTGCCAGAAGAGCCGGGTCGGGGCCACGTACACGCCGCGCCGGTCGTAGTCGGAGTCCGGCCCGTGCAGCCCGTACGCCCGGGATCCGACGACGACGGCGAGGACGGTGTGCCGTTCGACGAGCTCGCTCACGCCCGGCACATTACTCCTGGCCAGGTGATGCCCCGGCGGACCTGGGTTTGCTCGACCGGGCGAGGATGGGTCGATGGCGGTTTCATCCTGGGTGGCGGTCGGCCCTCGGCCGTATCTCGACCGTTTCCTGCGCGAGTACCGGCTGACTGAGGCAGGTCTGGCCGAGCGGCCCCGTACCCGCCCGGCGCGGTCCTGGGTCGACGGCGAGGCCTTCGACGTCGAGTATCTGGTGCACGAGTCGGTGCTGCGCTCGTACGGCGAGTTCCCGTGCGCCGGTGACGCGGAGGCTCTCGCCTTCTGCGAGGAGATCGCGGACCTGATGGTCTCCCGGTACGGGTTGTCGCGGGACGCGGCGGTGGCGGTGGTCAACCGGCAGTGGTCCGAGGCCGAACCCGGGGAGCGTGAACCACGGATGTGGATCGTCGGCTTCGACATCGTCTACCACGAGACCCCCGAGTACTGGGCCGAGTTCATCGCCAACCGTCACTGCGTGAGCTGAAAATAGCGGTAGCGGGTGTCGCCCGGGCCGGGGCGGCTGTGGCCGTCGGCCTGCCAGCCCCGAGCGGTGTAGAAGTGCTGGCCACGATCGTTGCGTTCCCACGCCTCCAGCACCCCGCCGGGCCGACCGGTTCGCCGCAGGTACGCGAGGAACGCGTCGTGCAGCAGCCCACCGATCCCTCGGCCTCAGCGGTCGGGGAGCACGTGGATTTGGTACAGCTGACCGACGTGGGCCCCGTCGACGTGACCGGCGGCGGCGGGTCCCATCGCGGCGCAGCCGACGATCCGGCGGTCGAGGACGGCGGCGACGGTGAACAGTTCCGGCGAGGTGACCGCGTTAGACCAGACGGCACGGCGTTCGGCGTACGCCTCCGGGGACGACAGCGACGGGTCGGCCGGGTCGAGCCCACCTGCCGCCGTGTAGTAGGCGGTGCGGGCAGCGTGTGCACCTCGGTCAGTTGGCCGACATCGGCGAGCGTGGCCTCGCGTACGAGTGCCGACGCGGGCTGGCGGTGTGAGAGGTGGACACCGTCCGGCGAGGTCATCCGGCACCTCGTGCGTCAGTCGGCGAAGGTGAGGCCGCGTTCGGCCAGCGCGGTGGCGAGGATGCCGACGGCCTTCGGGCCGATCCCGTGCATGGCCAGCAGGTCGTCGCGGCGGTACGTGGCGACCTGGGCGAGGGTGGTGACGCCGGCTGCGAGCAGGGCACTGTTGGCGGGCCGTCCGATCGGCGGCAGGTCACCGACCTGGGCGGGCAGATTGCGAGTGCTCATCCGGCCACGGTAACCCGGCCGGCGTCACAGCTGGAGCGCCTCACATCGGCGTGACATTGCCGAGCCACTGGCGGACGGTGGAGAAGGCGGCGTCGGACGACGTCGACGAGGCCTACCGGGAGCTGCAGGCCGACGGGGTCACCTTCTCCAGACCCCCACGCCGGTGGGTCCGTTCGTCGGCGTGGTCCTCGACGACAACTGCGGCAACCTCATCCAGCTGGTCAGCCCGGCGCGAGCCCGCACCTCGACGCGGCACTCGCGGGATCAGGCAGGGTGGCTACCGGCCGCGACTCACCATGATCAGTTGATGTCCTGCCTGGAGATTGCCGGCGTGTCGTCCGGCAGGACATCAACTGATCATGGCACTGGGGGAGAGATGGCTTTGCCGCCGTCCGCTGCGAGCCACTGGCGGACGGTGGAGAAGTCGGCGTCGGTGAGGCCGACACGTGGGTCGACGCGGTGCAGCAGCGCCCTGCCTGGGTGGTGTTCGGACACCCAGTGCCGGTCCCGGTCGGAGATCTCGTCGTCGAGCCAGACGAAGGTGCGTCCGGCCGCCCACGTGGTGAGGAACGCCGTCTTCCAGTGCACGCCGCGCGGGGGCTCGTCGTCGGATTCCGGCCACGGGACGACCGGCAGCTCCGGCAGGCCGAGCAGCGGCGCGACGACGTCGTTCGCCTCGGCCATCCACGTGGTCGCCCAGACCAGCTGACAATCGAGCGCCAGCAGCCGGCGTCCGTTCTCCGGATCGAGCCGCTTCAGCAGCGGATTACCGATGGCCTCGACGTCAGCTGCAACGTGGGGCGAAGGTGAGCGGCCAGTGGCACGAGCTGCGAAGGGGATCAGTACGCCGTCGACGTCGAGGAAGACGTAGGGGCGGTCAGCAGGCACGGGTGTCGGTCGTCGGAGAGGTAGGCCAGTCGGGTCAGCGGCTGGACACCGTGGTGACGAACGCCGTCCAGGCGTCGGTGGGGAAGAGGAGCGCTGGGCCGTGTGGGTCCTTGGAGTCGCGTACGCCAATCGTGCCCCCGGCCAGCGTGGCCACCTCGACGCAGTTCGAGCCACTGGCGCTGCTGCGGCTGCTCTTGCGCCAATCGGCTCGGGACAGGTCTGGTGCGGTCATCCGTGCCTCTGGTCGACTGTAGTTACCGGATAGATGTTTAATGGTACGAGAGTTTGGTGAGTCAAGCAATAGATGTGCTGTCTAGCTGCATCCTGGGAATAGGATGATTGTTCGCACAACAAAAGCTTGACGATCTGAACCCAAACAAAATTGTACCCTTGGTTGAGCTCGGTAAACTAAGCTGAAAGTGCCGGTGATGAGATTTCCGTGATCGTGCTCGATGCGGCGATGAAGGACCCGGGTTGAGATTTGGCTACCTGCTCCATCTCTGATGCCCTCTTTATGGCGTCTCGAACTGAGGTAAATCTGCGTCGTTGGTCCGATACTGCAACTCCTGCTGATACAGTTACTAGGGCGGCCTTGCTAATGTTGTCTCGCCATCCTCGATGGCGTTGGTTTACCTCAAGGTAGCCGCGTTTCTGTGCAACTGGGTCATAGAGTGCATCGGCGGCCAATTCGAAGGCGATAATTGCTGTCTCGAGTAGGGTTCGGACCTGGCTGGGTGCGCAGAGTACTAAGAAGTCGTCCCCTCCGATGTGGCTAACGATTGGTGTCGGAGATCCGATCCTTGCAGCCGATTCCTGGAGGGAAGACGCAAGGCACTTAATGAATTCTCCACCGCGCGCAAACCCATACGTGTCAACGACCGACTTGAGTCGGTCAATGTCTATATAGGTCAGCGCAAAATCCGTCGATGACTCGATGTTCGATGCGATTCTCTTGATCATCCAAGTGTGGCCAGGGAGACCTGTATCCGGGGATGTCTCAAAAAGGAGCCTCGACCTGCGAGCCAAAGCCGCCACTCGTGCGGCGCATTCTTCTATCTCTGTTTGCGTTTCTATTTGTAGGTCGACTGGTAGTCCGGACTGCTCGATCAGCTCCGGCAAGCACTCGTCGCCTATCGCAACGATCGCGACTCTCTTCGATCCAAGGGCGTCGCGCGCAGCGATTGCAGCTGATTGAATAGATTTTGCTGGTCCAGCAAATACAAGAACATCAACTCGGTTGCGTGACAGGTGATGTGTAATTGCCTTTGCGTCTACGAATCGTTTGGACGACATCTCGAAATCATTTAAAGTTGATTCGAGGACTTGGTGCGAGTTGGATGGGTCCGCCACCAGAATTCGGTAAGGCTCGTCGTGCTGAGAGAGTTCGGCTAGAGCGTGAATTCTGCCACGCCCAGAGGGGATCACGGGCGCACTTCCTGTCTGCCGTCTTTCTGATGACGCTTGCTATCCCTTTTTGTGGAAGCTGGTC
Source organism: Solwaraspora sp. WMMD791 (assembly GCF_029581195.1). Classification (NCBI taxonomy): domain Bacteria; kingdom Bacillati; phylum Actinomycetota; class Actinomycetes; order Micromonosporales; family Micromonosporaceae; genus Solwaraspora; species Solwaraspora sp. WMMD791. The sequence goes on along the minus strand of NZ_CP120737.1, from coordinate 3,278,661 downwards.
CACTCCGGCTGAACAGATTCTCTGCAGAAGTACGCAGATCGTCATCTTCTGTTTTGATGCCCTTTTCTATCCGTTTTAATACCCATGTTCTCCACATGAGGCGATAGAGTCCGAAGCGGTGTCTAATCATGTGTTCCATCCGCTGAATAGCGATCTGGCTTTCGGGTTGGGCGGATTTTCCGAGAACCATGTCAGACGCTGCGGTTATGGGCGCAGATCGCCAAGCCATCGCGCAAGCGGGTCCCACAAAGGTGGAAATCTCCCTTGTGCAGTCGTCGAAGACCAACTTCGCAACCCGGCTTTCACTTGCAATCCATGCGGCGATCGCTGCTCGTTGTTCTTGGAGAGCGTGTCCTCGTTCTGCAAGCGCGGCGAGGGTTGCCGGTTCGTCGTCAGTGCGCCGACGGATTCGGTACGGATACTCGCTCCATGCCACGAGGTATCGAATGGCTTCCGCATAGCGATCCCTTCGATAGTCGGCACTCGCTTTGAGGTTACCCGTTATCGTGTTGATCAGAGTGGCTACAATGCCGGAGCTGATAGCTGCAATGACCACGGTAACGATTGCGGATTGACCTGCGCCGCTGGCAAGTTCTGCTGCTCTGATTGACTGATTGAACATCCCACTCCGTGCTGCGCCGTATCCGATTGCTTCAATTTAACTAGTCTAGTGCCCAGCCGCAAACGGCCGAGGTGTAAGCAGGGCGTCCTACGTGCGGCGCGGTGGGTTGCGATGACTACCTGACTTAGGGTGGTTACTGATTAACGGAGAGTGCTGATCTGTGTGGGTTGGTGCGGGTTGTTATATGGAGGGGATGTTCTGGTTCCAAGATCGACATGTAGTTGCAAGTGGCACGAGCTGCCGAACTAGCCGATCGCCTAGCGCACGCCATGGCTTGGCAGGAAGGTGAGGAAGGCGGTCCAGGTGGAGGCGGGGAAGAGGAGCACCGGGCCGTGCGGGTCCTTGGAGTCGCGTACGCCGATCGTGCCGCCGGCCAGCGAGGCTACTTCGACGCAGGAGCCGCCGTTGTCGCCGCTGTAGCTGCTCTTGCGCCACCGGGCGTGCGGCAGGTCCGTGGCGTGCCCGACGTAGCTCATGTCAGCTCCTTCACCAACTCGGCGATCGTCTGTGTCGACTGCGCCGGGTCTCGTGCTTCCGCCCGTAGGTAGTCGAACTTCAGCGTATAGTCCCGGATCTCCTCCGGCTTCTCCAGGTACAGGGCGCCGGTCAGGCTCTCGACGAAGATGACAGCCTGGTCGGCGGGGTCCGGGAAGTCGATGATCGTGAACGAGTTGAGCACCGACGCGCCGGCTGCCAGCGGCAGCACCTGGAGTGAGACGTTCGGCAGGTCGGTGACCTCCAGCAGATGCTGTAGCTGGTTGCGCAGGGTGGCAGGTCCGCCGATGGGGCGTCGCAGGACGGCTTCGTCGAGCACGACGCGCATCCGTAGCCCGTTCTCGGTGAGCAGGGTCTGGCGGTCCATGCGGAGCTGTACCTTGCGTTCCAGCTCGTTGGGTGGGAGTGGGTTCACGGCTGCGTGGAGTACGGCTCGGGCGTACTGCTCTGTCTGGAGTAGCCCGTGGATGAACTGGGACTCGTAGATGGCGAGGCCGGCGGCTTCGGACTCCAGTCCGACGTAGAACTGGAACCATTCGGGCACGGCGTTGCCGTACCCGTGCCACCAGCCGCGTTGTCGGGACTCGCGGCAGAGCGTGATCATGACTTCGCGGGCGTCTGGTGGCACTTCGTAGAGTTCGAGCAGGACGCGTAGGTCGGGTGGTCGAATGCCGACCTGGGAGGTCTCGATGCGCGACAGCCGGGAGTGTGAGCTGTCGAGGTGTCGTGCTGCCTGTTCGAGGGTGAGGCCGGCGGCTTCGCGGTAGCGGCGCATCTCGCTGGCGAGTCTGCGTCGCCGCACGGTCGGGCTGAACCGTTTCGTCATCGCGGCCTCCCTGCTGGTCCTGAGTCATCCAACCTGAGGGCTGCCGTTCTCGGCAAGCACAGATGGATCTTCAACTCCGAAACTGCACATTGCAGTTTGGTCAGTGCGATGGCATCGTATCGATGTCGGCGTTAGCCGCTACGACCGGGAGGTGTGTCCGTGACCGACAACCGTTCAGCACGCTGGACCGACCCGACCCTCGATCCGACCGAGCGCAACCGGGACCTGTTCGCCGTACTCGATCGGGCTGACCTGTCCGAACCGGCGCGGGCCGCCGTGACCCACGCCCTCGGACCCGGGGTTGGGCCGGCCGGGCACGCCGAAGCGCTGGTCAACCGCTACCTCAACGAGCGTGAGCGCCGCCGCCCGGCGGCGCAGACCAACGGCAGCGGCGACGGTCCGGGCGGGATCGGCAACCTGCCGGACTGGCTACGGTACGACCGGCGTGGTCGGTACACGCTGCACCTGACGTTCGCCGCCGTCGACTTCGACACCGCCCGCGAGCAGGCCGTCGCGTACGCCGATGGGCTCACCATCCTGTGCCCGGAGCTGGGTGAGCACGCGCCGTTGCTGTCGCGGGCGGAGGCGTGGAACTTCAACGAGCCGTTGTTCTGCGGCGTACACGGTCCGGACGGTGAGGTGTGCGCGGAGGTCCGACACCACCCGGGGTTCCACCGGGCGGCCGGACTCGGCGGACTCTGCTGGGGCGACGGTGACGCCGACAGCACCGGCGACGCTGATGGCGTACTGCCGTGACCGGCGCACCCGCCACACCGCCGTACCCGAGGGTCGCGCCGTGCCGGCACTGCGGCCGACCGGTGCTGCGCGACAACGACGGCAGGTGGATACACGCCGACCTCGCGTACGTCTGCCGCGACCGTTGGGGCGGGATCACCGCCACCACCGCCGCCCCGGAACGGCAGATGGCAGAGTGGCGGGGACATCAGCCTGGAGGTGAGTCCGCCGGTGATGGCCGTCCTTGATCACGTGGGGCCGTGGAGCGAAGAGGAGTACCTCGCCCTCGGTGAGACTCCCAACCGTATCGAGCTGATCGACGGAGGTCTGTGGGTCAGTCCGGCCCCGAGCAAGCCGCATCAGCAGCTGTCGTTCCTGCTGATGTCGGCGCTGTACCCGGCGGCCCGGGCGGTCGGCCTGGCCGCGTACGAGGCGATCAACGTCCGGTTGCGCCCCGACCGGATCGTCATCCCGGACCTCGTCGTGGCCGACACCAGCCGGGACGGGGCCGTGACCGATGCGGCTGAGGTGGTGCTGATCTGCGAGATCACCTCGCCGAGCAACGCCGCCACCGACCGGCTGCTCAAGATGCAGTTCTACGCCGCCGCGCGGATCGGGTGGTACCTGCTGGTGGAGCCGGAGCTACCTGCCTTCTCCGCTGTCACCCTGCGGCTGTTCCGACTCGACGGTGAGCACTACGTCGAGCACACGACCGCGACAAAAGGCGAGGTGCTGACCGCCGAGCGGCCGTTCCCGTTCCGCATCGACTCCGGCGCACTGCTCGACGGGTAGCGCAGACCATGGACACCGGATGCGGGGTGATCGACCGTGCGGGATCAGTCGTCCGGCGGTAGGGGGCAGCCGTTGCCGGTGTCGCTGCCGGGCTCGCCGACCCGGTACAGGTCGCCGATCAGGAACACACAGCTAGGCTCGGGCTCGCGCGACTGTGGATCGCCCGAGGGCGGGATCGCCAACTCCAGGATCGCGATGTTGCGCGAGTCGCCGATCCGGGAGGCGCTGAAACTGATCACCCCGCTGGCGCCGAGGAACTCGTACCCCGGCTCCCGGAGCAGCTGGACCAGCGCGGCGCGGTGCCACCGGTGCCGGCCGCCGAGCCGGACCAGGTCCACCAGCATCCGTACGGTGTCGTAGGCGACGCCGACCCGTTCACCCGGGTACGAGGTGGCGGGCAGCTCCGCCGGCGGCAGGTCGGCGGCGAGCCGTGCCCGCAGCCGCTGGTAGCCGGAGCAGAACGACTGCATCGGCTGCATGTCGGACAACGCGGGGGCGGGCCTGCCGTTCGTCACGCAGTCCCGGCCGCCGAGCACCACCAGGCTGCCCAGGCCGACGTACCGCACACGGGAGCCGGCGAACGTGTCGTCGGTCCGGAAGCTGGCCTGGGCGACCGCCCGGGTGACCGCGTCGTCGGCGACGATGTGCGGCGTACGGTCCGAATCGACGCAGCCGTCGTTCATCGTCCGCAGGAAGTCCCGGTAGTTGTTCTCCCGGCCGGCGTAGAAGAACAACTCCCGTTGGTACGCCTGTGCCCAGTCCGGCCGGCGGCACGGCGGCGGCAGTTCGTTGACGTCGTCGCGCCAGTCGACCAGGTCGACGGCCTCGCCCATCCGGTCCGCGATGGCGTCGCGCAGTGTCTTCACGTACTCGTCGGGGTGGTCCGGGTCGATCGGCGGGTGGTACACCGTCACCTTGCCCCGCCCGGTGTGCGCGGCGTAGCGGGCCACCAGCTCCGCCTGCCGGGTGTTGTCCGGCACCAGCTGGAAGTACAACTGGGACAGTTCGGCCAGCCCGGTGCCGGTGAGGGTGGTGCCGAAGACCGGAATACCGGCTTCACCGAGGATCCGGATCGCCTCCTCGGTCTCCGGGACGGTGCGGTCCATCCCGATCACGCCTTTGATGCTGTCGTCGGCGTCGATCAGCGGGATCAGGTGCTTCTCCGCGACGTGGTGGGCCTGCCGCATGCCTCGGCCGGCGTTGGCGATCACCACCCGCACCAGCGGCTCGGACAGCGACGACGCGGCATGCTGTTGCTGCTGGGCCAGCGCGATGCCTTCGAGCTCCTCGGCGACCGCGTGATCGGTGTCGAGGTCGCTGCCGGCGTGGGTCAGCCCGGCGAAGTACACCAGGCTGATCATCGGCCGGCGCGGGATCTCGGCCAGCTTGCGCGCCGCGGTCCCGTTCTCGGCGAACACCCGGAGCTGCGCCGCCCGCAGGCGGGCGTTGGTGCCGAAGACCTGCGCCGCGCTGTCGCTGTGGCCGACGCACTGTGTGTCGTCGGGACCGAACTTCAGAAGCTCGACACTCACCGCAGCGTCCACCTGGGACCGTAGCACCGAGCAGTGTTCCTGCCAGTACTGCCGGACGGTGAGCAGCGGCGCGGCGAGCACCGCGACCAGCGCGACGGCGACCAGCGCCTCCACCACACCGCGCCGGGCCAGGCGGGGCGCCGGGGGTGGCCGCCACCCGGCCCCGGGCGGCTCCCAGGCGGCCTCGTCCTCGGCGTTGAGCTCGCGGGCCCGTTCCGGCCCGACCGGGTCGGGCAGGTTCAACACCAGGTAACGTGCGTCGGTGGCCAGTAGCTGACGTCGATGGGGCAGCCCGCGCCGCCACAGCTGCAGTGCGCGTTCGGCGTCCTGCGCCGGCATGGGTCGGGTGCCGGTGCCCTCCGGCAGCTCCGGCGGCTGGTCGCAGCCGGCGACGACCAGCAGCGGGTCGAGTTCGCCGGTCTCGTTGCGGACCGCGTTGACCAGCCGGAGCAGTTCCCCACCGCCGTTCGCCCCGGTCGCGTTGGTGATCAGCACGGTCACGTACCCGGTGCGCCGCCAACCGGATCGGCGCGGGAAGTAGCGCCACCGGCGTCGTCGGTATGCGGCACGCAGATCCTCCAGGAACGCATGGACCAGCAGTTTCTTGATCTGCTCGACGTTTTCGAAGCCGCGACGGTCGACAGTGAGGCGTTCGGCGAAGCCGAGGAAGTCGGTGGAGTGCCGGGGCACCATGTACGGCTGACGGCGCATGAACCAGCGGGCCTCGCGGCCCAGCCCGGCCGGTCGGCGGCTCAGCCACCCCCGCAGCGCGCCACGCCCGGCCCACATCAGCAGCCAGAGGCCGATCCGGCTCCACACCCCGGACGCCATCTCGGCCACCGACACGGACGGGTCGCTGCCGCCCGCACCACCGCCGGCGCGGCCGCTCCACGAGCGGAGCAATGCCAGCACCGCGGACCGGTCGTCGCGGCCCCGGGCCGGCGGAAGCCGGTGACCGGTGAGCCAGTCGGTCAGCCGGTAGCGGTCGAAACGGGTCAGCCGGCCGGTGCCGAAGGAGTCGGCGGCGAGCTGGAAAGCCAGCTCGTCGAGCAGCGGCAGCAGTGGCGGTTCACGGGTGCCGGTGTCGTCGGCAGGGGCGCCCCACCGCTGGGCGCTGCTCGTGCCTGCGGTGTCCGCGTCGACCAGGGCGTGCGGAATCCGGGGCGAGGCGTCGTTCAGCGTGGCGTCGAGGGCGGTGAGGAACAGTTGCGGGGCGTCGCCGCCGACCAGGCACACCAGCGGTAGCGGCTCGTCGCCGCGTACCTGCAGGTCCGGCGCGCGGTGGGTGAACGGTGGTCGGGTGGCGAGCTGGCGGATCAGCGACAACAGACGGTGTACGCCCGCGAACCGGGGTCGCTCCGTCATCGCTGGAATCGCCGTCTCCTCACTTCCGAGTGGTATCGATGCTAGGCATCGATGTCCACTGCAGAGGTCGCCCGTACGGCTGCTGTGACTGTCCGTTGCGCGACTCGGGCCGGGTCGGACAGATGGGTCCGGGTCAGTGGATGCGGCGGCCGAGCGCGTCCGGGACGCCGGACTTGCGGAAGAAGTACGTGTTGATCTGGTCGCGCCACTCCCGCGCGGACCGGACCTGCTCGTCGAGGCGGTCGGCGACGCGGGCGTACAGGGCCGGGTCGAGGCCGGCGTCGGCGACGTCGCGCCACCGGTCCCGCATGGCCACCGCCTCGTCGGCCCCGGCGAAGTGGGTGTCGTAGATGTGCTGGATCACCGTCGACCCGCTGTGCAGCACGTGGCCGTACGGCACGTGGTGGAAGAAGAGCAGCAGTTCGTCGGGGCAGTCGGCGAGTGACTCGTACACGTCCGACCAGGGTTTCGGATACTGCCCGGCGTAGCCGGTGCCGGTGGCCCGGGTCCGGTCCACGCCGACGCCGTCGCGGTCGGCGAAGTGGTACGTCCCCCACTGGCTGTACTCGTATCCGTCGACAGCCGGGCCGTAGTGGTCGGAGGGGTTGACCATCCAGCCGACACCGAGCGGGGCGGTGTACCGCTCGTAGGTACGCCAGGAGTCGTCCATGATCGCGTGCAGCGTCTGCCGCAGCTGCACCGGATCGGAGACTGAGCCGGCCGGGAAGGTCAAATCGATCCACTCGTCGAGCAGCGCCGCCGGGTCGGCGGTCGGGTCCCAGCCGAGCCGGCCGAACGCGTACAGGTTGGCCTGGGCCAGCGGATGACCGCACCAGAACGGGTCGTCGCCGACGTTCGACACGGCGGCGAGGGTGCCGCCCCGGGCGGCGATCGCGGCGACCGACGCACCCAGGTCACGGTCGGCGTCGCCGTCGGCTTCCAGGCTGTCGCCGTCGAACCGGAAGCCGAGGATCTCACTCCACAGCGGAGCCAGGTAGCACACGTGCCGCTGCTGCCCGGTGTACTCCTGGGTCACCTGCAACTCGACGGCCAGCCGGGTCGCCGGCATCGCGGCGATCACCGGGGACACCGGCTCCCGGGGCTGGAAGTCGACCGGCCCGTACTTGACCTGCACGATCGCGTTGTCTCGGAACTGGCCGTCGAGCGGGGCGAAATGGTCGTACGCGGCCCGCGCCCGGTCGGTGGAGCGGTCCCGCCAGTCCCGCCGGTGGTTGTAGACGAACGCCCGCCAGTGCACCACCCCGCCGTGCGGGGCGAGGGCGTCGGCGAGCAGGTTGGCGCCGTCGGCGTGGCTGCGCCCGTACGCGAACGGGCCGGGCTGGCCCTCGGAGTCGGCTTTCACGACGTACCCGCCGAAGTCCGGCACCGCCCGGTAGACCTGGGCGGTGGTGGCCGCCCACCAGTCCCGTACCGCCTCGTCGTGCGGGTCGGCGGTGGCCAGGCCGCCGAGCACCATCGGCGCGGCGAACGTCACACACAAATGCATCCGGATGCCGTACGGGCGGAAGATGTCGGCGAACGTGGCGACGTCGGCGAGCCGGTCGGTGAGCAGCCGCGCCTCCGTACGCCCGACGTTGACGTTGTTGATGGTGAGCGCGTTGACGCCGCTGGCGGCGAGTAGCCGCGCGTACGCCCGGACCCGGTCGAGGTCGTCGGTGATCGCGCCGTCGCGCCAGAAGATCGACCCGCCGGCGTAGCCCCGCTCGACCTGCCCCATCACCGGGTGCACGTCGACGTTGTCCCAGTGGTCCAGCATCCGTCGCCGGATCGCCGGCCGGTGCACCTGGGTGGCGATGTCGCCGTGGAAGGCCGACTCGCCGAGCCGGGCCACGTGGAACAGCCCGTACAGCAGGCCGACGGGGGCGTCGGCGGTGACGGTGGTGCGGCCGCCGGCCCGGCCGAGGGTGTAGCCCTCGTCGCCGAGGTCGCCGTCGAGGTCGGCACGGGTGCTGCCGGTCAGCGCGAGCAGCAGGTCGGCGTCGCCGTCGATGGACAGGCGGGTCACTGACCCGCCGAAGCGGGCGCAGGCCGTCCGCGTCTCGGCGTGGACCGTGTCGACGAGCAGGCCGTCGCCGGAGACCAGGACGCGCCGCGACCCGATCGCCCGGAACACCTCCGCCGGCAACCAGGCCGGATGGACATCGATCGACCGGCGGCCGGACGGTGGTGCGACAGTCACAGCGAATCCTCCCCAGGCTAGGGGACATTCTTCCCGATCAGTACGCGCGGCGCAGCCTCCGACGCCGCCGGATTTCGCGCGGGTGGCGATCGTCGGTCACCCTGTCGGTGTGGATCTCAACGACACACAGACGCTGGTCACGCTGCTCAGCGGGCTGGCCATCCTGGTCGGGCTGATCGGCGTCGTCGTGCCGGTCCTGCCCGGTCTGCTGCTGTGCTGGGCCGGCGTGCTCGGCTGGGCGATCTTCAGCGACGCGGGCGGCGGCCGGTGGTTGATCGTCGCCGTGGCGACGCTGGTCGCCGTCGGCGGTACGGCGGTGAAGTACCTGTGGCCGGGACGGGATCTCAAACGGGCGGGCGTACCGAACCGGTCGCTGCTGATCGGTGGTGCCCTGGGCCTGGTCGGGTTCTTCGTCATCCCGTTCATCGGCCTGATCGTCGGCTTCGTGCTGGGGGTGTGGCTGGCCGAGCGGCTGCGGCTCGGCGAGTTCGGCGCCGCCTGGCCGGCGACGAAACGGGCGGTGCTGGCGGTCGGTCTCGCCATGTTGATCGAGTTGGGTGCCGCGCTGGCCATCGCCGGACTGTGGCTGCTCGGGCTGCTCGTGGCCTGAACCACGAGCAGCCCGGGCAGCGGGGACCTCACCAGACCGGCATCCGGGCGGCCGGGTAGCGGGAGCCGGCCGCGCCGTGCGGCAGGACGGCACGGATCCGGTCGACCTCCGCCGGGCTGAGCGCGACGGATGCCGCCGCCACGTTCTCGGCGAGCCGGTGCGGGCTGCGGGTGCCCGGGATCGGCACGATCTCCTCGCCCTGGGCGAGCAGCCAGGCCAGGGCGAGCTGGGTGACGGCGATGCCCTTGGCGGCGGCGATCGCGGTCAGTTCCCGCACCGCGGCCAGGTTCCGTTCGTAGTTTCCGGGCTGCCAGCGTTCGTCCCAGGTCCGCATGTCACCGTCCGGGTACTCGGCGGCGGGTCGGACCGCGCCGGTCAGGAACCCGCGACCGAGGGGGGAGTACGCCACGAATCCGATGCCCAGTTCACGGACGGTGGGCAGGACCTGTGACTCCACCGCCCGTTCGAACACCGAGTACTCGGTCTGCAGCGCCGACACCGGGTGGACGGCGTGTGCCCGGCGGATGACGTCCGGGCCGGCCTCGCTGAGCCCGAAGTAGCGCACCTTGCCTTCGGCGATCAGCTCACCGACGGTGCCGGCGACGTCCTCGATCGGCACGTCCGGGTCGACCCGGTGCTGGTAGAGCAGGTCGATGTGGTCGGTGTCGAGGTGGCGCAGGCTGGCATCGGTGACCTCGCGGATGTGTTCCGGCCGACTGTCGAAGGCCATGCCGAACCGATCCGGGTCGGTCAGGTCGTAGCCGAACTTGGTGGCGATCACGACGTCGTCGCGGAATGCCCGGACCGCCTTGCCGAGCAGTTGTTCGTTGCTGCCGCTGCCCATGCCGTACACCTCGGCGGTGTCGAACAGGGTGACGCCGAGGTCGTACGCGCGCCTGATGGTGGCGATGCCGTCGGCCGGGTCGCCCGGACCGTACGCCATCGTCATGCCCATGGTGCCGAGGCCGAGCGCGCTGACTTCGAGCCCCTGCGATCCGAGTCTGCGCCGGGGCAGCCGCCGGCTGTCCGCTGTCTGTGTCATGCCTGCGAAGCTATGCCCGCACCGGGCGTGCCGGCATGGGGTGTGTCGCGCGTACTGTTGCCTGATCCTCTCACCGACGGCGGAGTGATCGATGCTCGACGAGCTGGCGCGGGTCGTGGCCCGGCACTGCCCGGCGCAGGCGGTCGAGACCGCCGTGCCCCGGCTGCGGCTGGTCCGCTTCGATACCCAGGCCGGGCCGACCGACCTGCTGTACGAGCCGATGGTCTGCTTCGTGGCACAGGGCGCGAAGCGCAGCACCGCCGGTGGGCGCAGCTGGCTGGTCGGCCGGGGGGCGATGTTCCTCAGCTCGGTGGAGCTGCCGGTGACCGCCGTGTTCGAGCAGGTGCCGTACCGGTCGGCGGTACTGCGCCTGGACGTCGGGACGCTCGCGGATCTGCTGCTGGAGCTGGGCGAGCCTCCGCCGCCGACGGCCGGGTCGCCGGCGGCCGGGCCGCCGGATCCGGTCGCGTTGACCAGCGCGGCGATGACCCCGGCGATCGTCGAGGCGGTCACCCGGTGGGCCCGGCTGCTCGACGATCCGGTCGACATCCGGCCGCTCGCCGCCCGGATGGAGGGCGAGATCCTGTACCGGCTGCTGGGTAGCCCGGTCGGGCCGGCGCTGCGCCAGCTCACCGTCGCCGATTCCCGGCTGTCACAGGTCCGCGCGGCGGCCGGGTTGATCCGGGCGCGGTACGCCGAGCCGTTGACGGTCGAGGAGATCGCGGCGGCGGCCCGGATGAGCGTGGCGACCCTGCACCGGCACTTCAAGGCGGTGACCGGAATGAGCCCGATGCGGTTCCAGAAGTGCCTGCGGTTGCAGCAGGCCCGGCGGCTGCTGGTCACCGGTGCGGGAACCGCCGCCGGGGTGGCTCGCACGGTCGGGTACGTCAGCGCGACGCAGTTCAACCGCGAGTACCGGCAGGCGTATGGCATGCCGCCGGGTCGCGACGCGGCTCAGGTCCGGTCCGTCATGATCTAATGAAAACGGCTTCCGTTATCATCTGATCGGAGATGAGGGGAGCCGTCCATGGCCGTACCGAAGCGTCGCACCTCGCGGTGGGACACCCGCCACCGTCGTGATCCCCGGCTGCCGGTGACGGTGCTCTCCGGATTCCTCGGTGCGGGCAAGACCACGCTGCTCAATCACATCCTGGCCAACCGGGAAGGGCTGCGGGTCGCGGTCATCGTCAACGACATGAGCGAGATCAACATCGACGCCGCGCTGGTGCGCGACGGCGGTAGCCTGTCGCGGACCGAGGAGCGCCTGGTCGAGATGACCAACGGCTGCATCTGCTGCACGTTGCGCGACGACCTGCTGGTGGAGATCGCCCGGCTCGCCCGGGCCGGCCGGTTCGACTACCTGGTGATCGAGTCCAGTGGCATCTCCGAGCCGCTGCCGGTCGCGGCCACCTTCGCCTTCGGCACCGACGACGGCGGGGTCCTCGACGACATCGCCCGGCTGGACACCATGGTCACCGTGGTCGACGCCCCGCACCTGATCGCCCAGCTTCGGGCCGGCGAGTCCCTGGAGCAGCGAGGGCTGGCCGCGTACGACGACGACGATCGCACCATCGCCGACCTGCTCGTCGACCAGATCGAGTTCGCCGACGTGATCCTGATCAACAAGATCGACCTGGTCGCGCCGGACGAGCTCGCGGTGGTCGAGGCACTGGTCAGCCGGCTGAACCCGAAGGCCCGCCAGCTGCGCACCGTGCGGGCGCAGGTGCCGATGGGCGAGGTGCTCGACACCGGACGGTTCGACCTGGAGGCCGCCGAGACCGCGCCGGGCTGGGTCGCCGAACTCAACGGCGAGCACGTGCCGGAAACCATCGAGTACGGCATCGGCAGCATCGTCTACCGGGCGGTCGCCCCGTTCCATCCGCAGCGGCTCTGGGATCTGTTCGCCGAGCTGGACGGCTTCGGCGTCGTACGGTCGAAGGGTTTTCTCTGGCTGGCCACCCGCCCGGACGTGCAGGCGCTGTGGTCGCAGGCCGGTCCGTCGGCGCGGTGTGACCCGGCAGGGGTGCCGGTCGCCAGCTCCGGCGAGTGGCCGGACGACCCGCACGAGCGGGCCGATCTGGAGTCCAGGTGGGATCCGGTCTTCGGTGACCGGCGTCAGGAGCTGGTGTTCATCGGCATCGGACTCGACGGGCAGCGGCTGCGCGCGGCGCTCGATGGTGCGCTGCTCACCGGCGCGGAGCTCGCGGCGGCGGGTGCGGGGCTGGCGGCCGGGCTGGCCGCCTGGAGCGCGCTGCCGGATCCGTTTCCCGAGTGGGATCTCGGCGAGCTGGACGAACATGGACATGTGTCGAGCCCGACAGGCGGCACCCCTATCGCCGCTAGGTGAAAACGATTATCGTTAGCTCCCGGTGATCCGCCAGGGATCACCGGGAGGGAGTCTGTCCTGTGTTGACCGCAACCCGTCGCCGGGCCACCGGAGCGCTCGTCACCGGTGCCGCGATGATCGCCGCACTGGTCGTCTCGGCGGCTCCGGCGCAGGCCCACGGCACCGGCCTGCCGGTGCTGTTGTCCGCCGGTCACGTCGACGTGATCGAAGTCGAGTACGCCGACGGCGAGCTGGAACTCGGCGTCCACGACGACACCGTCGAGCCCGGCGAGCACCGGCACCACGACGACGTGATCTTCGTCGTCAAGCCGCAGGCCAGGACCACCGTCCCCAGTGACCCTGCCTTCGGATTCCTCGGCACCGCCGGCTCGCCGGTCTGGATCCTGCCGCAGGTGGAGAACGAGGAGCTGCTCTTCGCCGGCATCGCCACCGAGGAGCTCGAAGAGGGCGTCTTCGAGGGCGACTCGCTCGACCTGACCGTGCAACAGCTGATCAGCGCGCCGTCCTCCGGCCAGGTCGCCGTCTACACCGAGGACCTGTTCGGCCAGCCGAGCGTGCTGGCGAACAGCCGGGACGGGCTGCCGGACGTCGTCGACCTGCCGGTCGGTGACCACCTGCACGCCAACTGGGCGTTCAGCAAGGCCGGCGTCTACCTGCTGAAGGTCAAGGCCAGCGCCACCCTGGCCGGCACCACGACCGTCGTCGAGTCCGACTCGGTCTACCTGCGATTCGTCGTCCTGCCCTGACCGGTACCGGATCGGAGAAGGAGTCTTCCATGATGAACACCCCTACCCGTCGCTTGCTGGCCGGTGTCGCGTCGAGCGCCATCGCGGCGGCGCTCGCGGTCTCCGTACCGGCCGTGGCGCAGGCCACGGTCATCGAGTTGACCAGCGGCCATGTCGACGTCCTGGACATCGATCACGTCGCGGGCGGGCCGATCGAGCTCACCGTCGGGGACGACACCGGCTCGACGCGCGTCGAACGGGATCCGTCCACCGTCGTCTTCGTGGTGCCGTCCGCCGCGTACACCGCCGTGCCGTCAAGTTCCGCGTGGTCGTTCCTCGGCACCAGCGGGTACGCCTACGTCCTGCCGCAGACCAACACCGCCGGCCTGCTCTGGGCCGGCTGGGACACCACCGGTGTCGCCAGCGGCGCCCTGCAGTTCAACCGGGTCACGGTCAAACTGACCGAGGTGCAGGGCCCCGGCGGCTTCAGCGTCTTCACCGCCTCCGGCGGCACCCCCACCGTGCTGTTCGACAGCGGCAACGGGCTGCCGGACAGCCTCAACGTCAACCGCAACACCCACGCCCATGTCAACTGGGGCTTCGACGCCGCCGGCACCTACGTGGCGACGTTCGAGGTCAGCGGCGTACGGGCGTCGAACGGCCAGACGGTGAGCGCCACCGAGGAGTTCACCTTCGAGGTCGGCTGACCTTGCCGGTACGTCCAGTCGGTGTCGACCGTGACCACGGTCGGCACCGGCTGCACGCCGAAACGGGTATGACAACGATTATCGTTTGCGTGCTACCGTGCGGGACGCGAAGGCGCAGCGGCGCGGGGACGATGGGAAGGCGGGTGGGACAGTGCGCGTACGGGGGCTCGTCGGGTCGATCCTGCTGGCCGTCGCCCTGGCCGGCTGCGCGGCCCCGCCGACGCTGAGCGCCACCGACGACCGCCTCCAGGTCGTCACCACCACCGGCATCCTGCGGGACCTGGTCGACAACGTCGGCGGCGACCGGGTCGCGGTCGCCTCGCTCGTCCCCGACGGCGCCGACCCCCACTCGTACGAGCCGTCGCTGCGCGACGTGCGCAACGTCGTCTACGCCGACGTCGCCTTCAGCAACTATCTGCTGCTGGAGGAGCACGCCATCATCAAGGCGCTCGACGCCAACCTGCCCGACGGCGTACCGAACATCTCCCTCGCTGAGGGTGCCATCAAGTACGCGGCCGAGATCATCCCGCTGGTCGAGGACGTCGCGCTCGACACGATCTGGCTCGGCATGCGGGTCCGTGGCACCGGCGGGACCTACGGCGCCGACCGGGCCTCCGACATCCTGCTGCAGAGCACCACCGTGACCGGCCCCGGCACCATGGCCGCCTACCTCACCGAGTCGTTCGGCAACCCGGCCGTCTACCTCGACTCGGCCGACGGGTTCGACGCCGCCTCCGGCTACCGGGACGACACCGCCACCCTGCCACCGGACGCCCACACCCACATGAGCTGGGCGTTCACCGAGCCGGGCGTCTACCGCCTCACCATGTCGGCGCGGCTGGCGGTCACCCCCGACAGCCGCCCCGTCGCCCTCGGGGAGCAGACCTTCACCTTCGCCGTCGGCGTCGACCCGCACAGCGTGCCCGGCATGGCCGGGGCCGACGTGCTGCGTGGCGGCCACGCCGACATCACCGTCGACCTCGACGCGGCGGCACGCGGCGAGCCGTCGCTGTACCTGTTCGCCGACCCGCACGGCGCCGGCGAGGCCCACCAGCAGGTGCACGACCCGGCCGACACCGTCATCGAGGTGCCGAACAAGGCCCTCGCCCAGGTCCCGGCCGGCCGGGACTTCCGCTTCCTCGGCCGCCCCGGCACCGAGATCTTCCAGCTGCCCCAGGCGGTGCTCGGCAAGCACGTACACGGCGAGATCGACCCGCACCTGTGGCAGAACGTCCGCAACGTCGTCGCGTACACCGAACTGATCCGCGACACCCTGATCAAGGCGGATCCGGCCGGTGCGGCCGACTACCGGCAGCGCGCCGCAGCGTACATCGCCGAGCTGACCGCGCTCGACGACCACGTGCGGGACACCATCGCGCTCATTCCACCCGGCCGGCGGCATCTGATCACCACCCACGACGCGTTCGGTTACCTCGGGGCCGCGTACGACGTGCAGATCTCCGGGTTCGTCACCCCGCACCCGGGTGCCGAGCCGAGCCTGGCCGACCGGCGCCGGCTCACCGAGACGATCCGCAACCTGCGGGTGCCGGCGGTCTTCCTGGAGTCCGGCCTGCGGTCGCGGTCGTCGACATTGACCGAACTCGCCGACGACCTCGACGTACGGGTCTGCGAGATCTACGGCGACACGTTCGACGACCGGGTGCGCACCTACGTCCAGCTGATGCGGTTCAACGCCGCGTCGCTGCTCGACTGCCTGGCACCCTGAGGAGGCATCAGTGAAGTCGATCGGCCTGTCGATGGCCGTGTCCGCGCTGCTGGCGATGACGCTGGCCGCCCAGCCCGCATCGCCCGCCGCCCAGCCCTCGTCGCCCGACCCGGTGTTGGACCAGTCGATCGCGCCGGACCTGCCGGTCGCCGACGAACCCGCGGTGCTCGCCGCCGGCCACGTCGACCTGGGGCCACGCTACGTCGACGACGAGTGGACCCTGCTGATCCACGACGACGCCGCGCAGCCGGTGTGGCGGGACCCGGACCGGACCGTGCTGCGGGTCACCGACGCCGCGCTGCGGGACGTCCCGGACGATCCGGTGTACGGCTTCCTCGGCGTACCGGCCGGCACGCAGGTGCACGTGGTGCCGCAGGTGCAGCACCCCGACGTGGTGTGGGTCGGCTGGAACACCCAGGACCCCCGGGTGATGGAGACCATCGACCGGGGCGTGACCCTGGAGCTGGCCGGTGTGGACGGCCCCGGCGAGGTCGTCATGTACCTGCAGGACGGCACGTTCAGTGAACCGCAGGTGCTGTGGCGTTCCGCCGAGCCGCCCGGCCAGCCGATGTGGGTAGAGGTCAACACCCACACCCACGCCAACTGGGTGTTCACCACCCCCGGCGTGTACCTGGTCGCCGTGCGGGTCAGCGCGGACCTGGTCGGTGGCGAGCGGGTCTCGGCCACCCGGCATCTACGGTTCGCCGTCGGCGACGCGACCAGCCCCGACGACGCGCTCGCCGCACGACCCGACGAGGTCGCGCCCGCGCCGCCGCCGGCCGGGCCGGATGGCGCCGGGCCGGCCGACGACGCCGCCGGCGGTGCCGGGCCGTGGCTGGTCGTCGGCCTCGTCGTGGTCGCCGTCGGGCTGGCCGGCGCGCTGGTCGCCGTCGTGCTGCGGGGGCGGGCGGTACGCCGCCGGGTCGAACAGGAGCGTGCCGGATCGTGACCGCTCTCGCCGTACACGATCTCGACGTGGACCTCGGCGGCCGCCCGGTGCTGCGCGGTGTCCGACTGCACGTCGACCCGGGGGAGCTGGTCGGGCTGATCGGGCCGAACGGGGCCGGAAAGACCACCCTGTTGCGCGCGGTGCTCGGGTTGATCCGGACCCGGTCGGGGCAGGTGCTGGTCGACGGGGTGCCGAGCCGGCCGGGGCGGTGCGCGATCGGGTACGTGCCGCAGCGGCACGAGTTCGCCTGGGAGTTCCCGATCTCGGTGCAGGAGGCGGTGCTCAGCGGCCGTACCGGTCGGGTCGGGCTGCTGCGGCGACCGGGTGCGGCCGACTGGCGGGCGACCGCCGAGGCGATCGACCGGGTACGCCTGGGCGACCTGCGTCGCCGGCCGGTCGCCGAGTTGTCCGGCGGCCAGCGCCAGCGGGTACTGGTGGCCCGGGCGTTGGCGTTGCAGCCAGCGTTGCTGCTGCTCGACGAGCCGTTCACCGGGTTGGACATGCCGACCCAGGAGCTGCTCGGCGAGCTGTTCGCCAGCCTCGCGGCCGAAGGTACGCCGCTGTTGATGACCACTCACGACCTGATCGGGGCGATGGACTCCTGCTCCCGGCTGGTGCTGCTCAACCGGCGGGTCATCGCCGAGGGCAAGCCGACCGAGCTGCGGGATCCGCAGCTGTGGATGCGCACCTTCGGGGTCAGCGAACGGTCACCGTTGCTGCGTCTGGTCGGCGCGGGGGAGGGCGAGGACTGATGCCGATCACCGAGTTCATCGCCGACCTGCTCAATCCGGATCTGGCGTTCCTGCCGAAGGCGCTGCTGATCGCGGTCATGTCCAGCGTGGTCTGTGGCGTGGTCGGCTGCTACGTGGTGCTGCGCGGGATGGCGTTCATCGGGGACGCCGTGGCGCACGCGGTGTTCCCCGGGCTGGCGGTCGCCTTCGTACTGCAGGGCAGCCTGGTGCTGGGCGGCGCGGTCGCCGGGATCGTGACCGCCCTGCTGATCGCGGTCTTCGCTCAGCGGCGCCGGCTCAAGGAGGACTCCCTGATCGGGGTGTTCTTCGTGGCAGCCTTCGCCCTGGGAATCGTGATCATCTCGCAGGCACCGGGGTACGCCGGTTCGCTGCAGCAGTTCCTGTTCGGTTCGATCACCGGCATCCCGGACCGGGACCTCTACACGGTCGGCTTCACCGGCCTGGCGATCCTGACGGTGTTGTTCCTGCTGCACAAGGAGCTGGTCGCGGTCAGCCTCGACCGGGAGTCGGCCCGGTCGGTCGGGCTGCCGGTGTTCTGGCTGGACATCGTGCTGTACGTGCTGGTCACCCTGGCTGTGGTGATCTCGTTGCAGACGATCGGCAACATTCTGGTCCTGGCGTTGCTGATCACCCCGGCGGCGGCGGCCCGGCTGCTCACCGACCGGCTCGGCGTGATGATGCTGCTCGCCCCGGTGATCGGCGGCGGTTCGGCGCTGGTGGGGTTGTACCTGTCCTGGAGTTACGACCTGCCGGTCGGCGGCACGGTCGTGCTGGTGGCGACCGGGGTGTTCCTGCTGGCCTGGGTCTTCGCCCCACGTCACGGCCTGCTCTCCCGGCGCCGTCGGGAGCCGGACGGCGCCCCTGGGCCTGGGGGCGCACCTGAGCCGCAGGTCACACCGGCGTTGGCGGAGGTGGCCGAACGGCCGATGGGCTAATGAAAACGATTGTCGTTACGGTGCATCGGGGCTCCCGCCCCGTCACGACCACGCCCCGTCACGACCACGCCCCGTACCGATCCCCGGTGCGGGCGAGGGGAGGAAGTATGGGAACAACAGG
Source organism: Solwaraspora sp. WMMD791 (assembly GCF_029581195.1). Taxonomy (NCBI): domain Bacteria; kingdom Bacillati; phylum Actinomycetota; class Actinomycetes; order Micromonosporales; family Micromonosporaceae; genus Solwaraspora; species Solwaraspora sp. WMMD791. The sequence continues at coordinate 3,260,180 of NZ_CP120737.1, read as the reverse complement.
TGCCCGCAAGCTCGCGGCCCTGATCGGCGCGGCGGTGATCACCGGCGGCGTACTGCTGGCGCCGACCGCCGCGGCCGCCGCTGAGAAGGTGGTGCTCGCCAAGGGCCACACCGACGCCGTCGACATCCACTACCACGATGGCGAGCTGTCCCTGGAGGTCCACGACGACACGATCAGCCCGTCGGTCAGCCACGACCCGGCCGACGTGATCTTCCAGGTGCTGCCCGAGGCCGCGATGGCGGTGCCGGACGACCCCCGGTTCGCCTTTCTCGGCCCGGCCGGCTCCCAGATCTGGCTGCTGCCGCTCACCCAGGACCCGGACCTGCTCTGGCCCGGCTGGAACACCACCACCCTCGGCGCCGGCACCTTCGCCGGCGACCAGGTCCAGTTGAGCCTCGTCGACGTCGCCGGCCCCGGCAACGTCTCGGTGTTCACCCAGGACAGCTTCGGTAGCCCGTTGATGAAGTTCCGCAGCGACGACGGCCTTCCGGACACGATCGACGTGCCGATCCGCACCCACGCCCACGCCAACTGGGCATTCAGCGCCGAGGGTGACTACACGTTGACCTTCCAGGTCGACGCGACCTTGACCGACGGCACGACCGTCAGCACCGGCCCGGTGGACTACACGTTCGTCGTCGGCGAGCTCGGCGGCACCGGCCCGGACACCGTGCTCAGCATCGCCGGCATGGCCGACGAGTACCAGCCCGGTGACACCGTCACCCTGCAGGCGGTCCAGACCCCACAGACCGCGCTGGACCACTACCACTGGTTCAGCCGCTGCCCCGGCTCCGACGACTTCGCCATCATCCCCGGCGAGGCCGGCGGGTCCTACAGTTTCACCGCCACCCGTGAGCTCAACGCGTGCGAGTACCAGGTGAAGCTCTACGACGACAACCACAGCGTCGTCGCGACCAGCGCGGAGGTCTGGCTCTGGGTGGCCTTCACCCCGACAGACCCGGGCACCTCGCAGACCATCACCGCGTCGATCGACCCCACCCAGGGCGCGCTGGTGATCAGCGTCGACCCGGACGACCGCAGCGTCGTCCTGCCGCCGGCGCAGTTGACCAGCGGCGGTGACAGTTGGGAGAGCACCGGGACGCTGCGCCCGGTCACCGTCACCGACACCCGGGCCGGCACCCCGGGCTGGAGCGCCTCCGGCCAGTTGCCGGAGAACTTCACCGGCCCCGACGGTGCCACCTTCAGCTCCGGCTACCTGGGCTGGACCCCGCAGGTGGTCGACCAGTCCGCCGGTCAGGGCGTGGTGGCCGGACCGGCCGTCGCGCCGTACGTCGTCGGCGTCGGCGGCGGGCTCGGCAGCAGCGCCGTGCTCGGCTCGGCCCCCGCCGGCGCCGGCCGGGGCACCGCGACCCTGGGCGCCGGTCTGCAGCTGCGGCTGCCGACCGAGACCGCGCCCGGCACCTACACCGCGACCCTCACCCTCACCGCGATCTGAGGATCGCGGCCGGTGACGGGCCGGGCGACGGCACCGTGCCGGTCGTCGCCCGGCCCGTCCCACACCCTCCGCGAAACGGACCCACCCCGCATGCGTACGCCAGCAGCCCTGCTCGCCGGACTCCTCGTCGCCGCCGTCGCGGTGACCGGCCCGGTCACCGCAACGGTCCCGGCCGGATCGCCGCACCGCACGCCCGTCGCGGCCCAGTCGCTGACCTGGGGCGTCGCCCCGTCCAGCCCGGACGGGCCGAACGGCCGGCCGGCGTTCGAGTACAAGCTGGACCCCGGTGCCACGCTCACCGACTACGTGGCGATCACGAACCACTCCGACCAGCCGATCACCCTCGACGTGTACGCCAGCGACGCGTTCACCACCGACCAGGGCGGCTTCGATCTGTTGCCCGCGACCGGGGAACCGGTCGACGTCGGTTCCTGGGTCACGTTCGAGTCCCGCACCTTCACCGTGCCGTCGACGTCGCGCCTGGACGTGCCGTTCACCATCGCCGTACCGGACGACGCCACCCCTGGCGACCACCCCGGCGGCATCGTCGCCTCGCTCGCCGCCACCGGCACCGACGCCGAGGGCAACCAGGTGGCGGTCGACCACCGGGTCGGCTCCCGGATCTACCTGCGGGTCACCGGCGAACTCCAGCCTGGTCTGGACGTCGTGGACCTGTCGACGACGTACGACGGCACCTGGGACCCGTTCGGCGGTGGCTCCGTCACGACGACCTTCACCGTCCGCAACACCGGCAACGTCCGACTCGGCGGGCGGCCGCAGCTGGCCGTCACCGGACCGTTCGGGCTGTTCGGGCGCGAGGCCACCGGCGATCCGCTGCCGGAGATTCTGCCCGGTGACAGCTTCCGGACCACGGTACGGGTCGACGGCGTACCGCCGACGTTCCGGCTCGGTGCGCGACTGACCCTCGCACCGGTCGCGGCCACCGACGAGGTGCTCGACCCGGCCCCGCCGACGGTGACCCGGGAGGCCGGCCTCTGGGCCGTCCCGTGGCCGCACCTGATGATCCTGCTGGTCATCGGGCTGGCCGGCTGGCTGGCCGTCGCGCGCCGCCGACGTGTCCGGCGTCGACGGACCGACCAGCTCGAACAGGCCGTCGCCGCCGCCCGCGAACAGGGCCGTGCCGAGGCCGTTCGCGCCCGCGCGGTCTCCGAACCCACTGACGAGAAGACGACCCAGGGGACCTGATGACGACGACGATCCACCGCCCGACCGGTACGGCGACCCGACGCCGATACGCCGCACTCCTGACGGTGTCGGCGCTGGCAGCGGCCCTGACCGTGCCGGCTCCGGCGGCCGCCGCACCGGCGACCGACCCACCGGCGGCGGCGTCCGCGCCGCTGGACGCGGCCGGGTCCGACCTGGTGGCGGTCACGCTCGACGGCGCAACGCTGTCGGTGGTCACGCGCGAGGCGTCCGGGTCCGACCGGAAGCCGGCGACGGTGGTCCTCGGGCCGACCGGCGGCGTGGTGGTGCGGACCCCGGACCATCCGGCGTTCCGGTTCCTCGGCGCAGCCGGCCGGCCGGTGTGGGCACTGACCGGCGACGACGCCGATTTTCCGTACCTCGACACGCGGGCGGTGCCCGCAGGGGCGGTACGCGGCGACACGGTCGAGCTGTCGCTGCGTCAGGTCGACGGACCGGGGGGCTTCGCCGCGTACACCCTTGGTGGGCTCGGCCAGCCGACGCCGCTGCTCGGCACCCTCGACGCCATGCCGCGTACCGCCCGGCTGCCGGCCGCGACCAGGACCGGCGGTCTGGTCTGGCTCTTCGACGCCGCAGGTGAGTACCGGCTGACGCTGTCGGCGGCGGCGACCCTGACCAACGGGGACGTGGTGACGGCCGACGCCGACTACCGGGTGCTGGTGCCGCCGCTCGACGCGGCCCGGCCCGGCCCGGGTGATCCGCAGCCGGCTCCGGCCCCGGCTCCGGGCACGGCTCCCGTTCCTGCGGCGGGCCTGGCCAGGGCATCGGATGCCGCCACCGGCGGCAACGCGCCGCGCGGTTCGGCGTCGCCGGAGATCGCCGCGCGACCGCTGGCGGCGGGTGCCGCGCCGGCGGCGACCAGCGCCACGCCGTCGCTCGCCGCAGCGGCCCAGCGGGACGGGTCACGGGTGGTGATCGACGACGGTCACGTCGACATGGGCCCGGAGCTCGCCGGTGCGGACTGGACCATCCGGCTCAAGGACGACAGCGTCTCGCCCCCGGTGTGGCGCGAGCTCGCCGACGTGGTGCTGCACGTCAAGGACAACGCGAAGATCACCGTTCCGGACAACGCCGATTTCCTCGGCGCCCCCGGTGACGAGGTGTGGCTGCTGCCGCAGGGGCAGCGTTCCGGCATCGTCTGGCCGGGCTGGAACACCCAGCATCCGTCGGTGGTGGCCGGGGTCCGTGGCGCGGTCACCTGGACCTTGGCCGGCGTCGACGGTCCCGGCCGGTTCGCGTTGTTCCTGACGGGGTCGTTCGGCGAGTCCGAGGTGCTGTTCAACTCGGCGGACCGGCTGCCGCAGCGGCTCGATGTCCCGATCAACACGCATGCCCACGGCAACTGGGCGTTCAGCGAGCCGGGTATCTACCGACTGGCCTTCGAGATGTCGGCCACGACGACGTCGGGGTCGACGGTCACCGACTCCCGGACGCTCACCCTGGCGATCGGTGACGCGACGGACCCGGACACCGGTTTCGGACCCGGGGGCGGGAATCCGGGCGGTGGCGACAACCCGGGTGGCGGCGGTTCCGGTGACGACAGACTGCCCAGGACCGGATCGTCGTGGCATCTGCCGGCCACCGGAGCCACCCTGTTGATCGCTGGCGTACTGGTGCTGCTCGCGGCGCGGCGGCGCCGCCCGACTCAGTGCTCGTCGTAGTGGTCGCCGTGCGCGGCGTGCCGGTGCCCGGCGTGGACGAAGTCCTGGTGGTCGCCGTGGGGCACCGTCTCGTGGCCACAGTCCGGACCATGGGCGTGGTCGCCATGTGACTCGGCTGTCACGTGCTGGTCGGTCCCGCACTCGTCCCAGTGCCCGGCGTGCTCGTGGTGGACATGCCCGTCGTGCAGGTAATCGGTGTGCCCGTCGTGGCTGACGGCGGCGTGCCCGCAGGTCGCGGAGTGGCTGTGCGGGTGCTCGGTGTGCACTGCGTGGGACATCGATGCCTCCTCATTTATCTTCATATCGCGATACGAGCATACATCCGGTCGCCCACGTGCTGTGGTCATGTCCGGGTTCGGGCGTGGAGCTTCCTGCTAAAATGACAACCATTATCAGCGCCAGGAAGGCTGGTTTTCGGAGGATGAAGCCCGATATTCACCCCAAGTACGATTATGTAGTTTTCCGGGACCGGAGTGCGGATTTCGCATTCTTGACCCGGTCGACCGCGACCAGTCAGAAGACGATCGAGTGGACCGACGGCCGGACGTACCCGGTGGTCGACGTGGAGATCTCCTCGGCCAGCCACCCCTTTTGGACCGGCCGGCAGCGGCTGCTGGACAGCGCCGGCCGGGTGGAGAAGTTCCGTGCCAAGTACGCCCGGAAGAAGCCTCCGGAGCGGGGCGACGCCGCCGCCGGTTGACGTACGGCCGCCCTCGGGTCCCCACGAGCGGTCGCGGCCGGTTTGCCGGGCGGGCTGCCGGGTAGCCGGCAGGCGCTGACGGCAGCGGTCGGCGAGGAGGCGTGATGGCTGGCATCGGTGCCCGTACCTGGGTGGTGCCCGGCGGGCGGATCCCGCTGGTCAGCAACGGCGACGAGCCGGAATTCACCAGCTTCGACCAGCTCTGTCTGCTCAACGCCGGAGACGTCGACGCCGAGGTCGAGCTGACCGTGTACTACGACGACCAGGAGCCGGTGGGCCCGTACCGGTGGGTGGTGTGGGCCCGCCGGATCCGGCACGCCCGGCTCAACGACCTCGTCGACCCGGAGCCGATCCGGCTGGGCCGGCCGTTCGGCTGCGTCCTGACCTCGTCGGAGCCGGTGGTGGTGCAGTTCCAGCGGCAGGACACCCGGCTGCCGGGGGTGGTGGCGTTGACCGACGTGACCCCGTACGCCGGGTGAGGGCAGGCCCCCCGGACCTGCCCTCACCCGTCCTGTCGCGCGCGGGTCCCCTCGCCCCGCGGCGCCTGGACTACTTGCCCAGGAAGGCGAGCAGGGCGGTGGTGACCTCCGCGCCGTGGGTCCAGAGCAGGCCGTGCGGGGCACCGTCGATCTCGACGTAGTCGGCGGTCGGCAGCCGCTTGTGGAACTCGCGGGCGGTGGCGTCGATCGGCAGGATCCGGTCGGCGGTGCCGTGCAGGATCAGCGTCGGTACGTCGATCCGGTCGATGTCGGCGCGGAAGTCGGTCAGCCAGGTCGGCACGACCGCGCTGGAGGCGAACCAGCCGGCGCCGGCCGCGACGTTCCAGCTGTTGCGCAGCGCCTCTTCGGAGAGCCGGCCGCCGAGCGTCTCGTCGGTGTTGTAGAAGTCGCGGTAGAAATCGGTGAAGTAGGCGTACCGGTCGGCGGTGACGGCGGCGAGGATGCCGTCGAAGACCTCCTGCGGCACGCCGGTCGGGTTGTCCGCGGTCTGCAGCAGGAACGGCTCCAGCGAGGCCAGGAACGCGGCCTTGGCGACCCGGGTCGAACCGTACCGGCTGAGGTAGCGGGCGACCTCGCCGGTGCCCATGCTGAACCCGACCAGCACGACGTTGGTCAGGTCGAGGGTCTCCAGCACGGTGTTCAGGTCGGCGGCGAAGGTGTCGTAGTCGTAGCCGACGCTGGGTTTGCTGGACCGGCCGAATCCGCGCCGGTCGTAGGTGATCACCCGGTAGCCGGCGGCGAGCAGCGCCGCGCTCTGCTTCTCCCAGGAGTCGCCGTCCAGCGGGTAGCCGTGGATCAGGACCACCGGCTGCCCGGTGCCCTGGTCGGTGTAGTGCAGGTCGATGCTGGCGCTGTTCTCGGTTCCGACGGTGATGTACGGCATGACGGCCTCCGTGTCGTGTGTCGGAGAACGATCGTTCTCCGGCGTCCTGGGAGTAGCGTAGAGAACGAACGTTCTCCAGCGCCAGTGGTGCGGGGCGAACCGGACGGTGACAGTCGTCACCAGGCGATCGCACAGCAGGAGGAAACATGCCGGGAGCCACCGACGACGAGGTACGCGAACAGGTGCTGGCCGCCGCCAGCCAGCTGTTCTACACCCGAGGCGTGCAGGCAGTGGGGATGGACGCGCTGCGCACCGCCGCCGGTGTCTCGCTCAAACGCCTCTACCAGATCTTCGGATCCAAGGACGCCATCGTCGAACAGGTGCTTCACCGGCAACGCGAAGCGTGGAACCGGCTCGTCGAGGAGACCGTCGCCACGCCAGCGACCGCCCGCGACAAACTGTTGGCCATCTACGACATGCTCACCCGCTGGTCGGCCGAGGACGACTTCCGTGGCTGCATGTTCATCAACACCTTCGGCGAACTCGGCGGCGTCGACCCCCGGATCGCCGAGATCATCCGGGAGCAGAAGGCCGAGTTCCAGGACCGGGTCGCCGCGCTCGTCGCCGAAGCCGGCGGCCCCGCCAGCCTCGCTGCCCAACTCGCCATCCTCGCCGAGGGGGCGCAGACCACCACCGCCATCGCCGGCAGCAACGCCGCCGCCGGTCACGCCCGCGCCGCCGCCGAGATCCTCATCGACAGTCTGCTCGCCCCGCCCGCCGAGTGGTAACCGCCGGCGGCCGAGTCCCTCGACCACCGGCGGCACCGGACCAACCAGCGCCGAGCCGTCGCCAGCGGCTAGGCGTACGGGTGGAGGAACTGCTTGGGGCGCAGCGCCTTGGCAGTGATCCGCACGTCGCCGATCCAGCCGTAGAAGCCCTGGCCGTACCGTAGGTCGAACGAGGTGGCCCCGATCACGAACGGCCGGCCGAGGGTGGCGATCCCGGTCGACGGCTGGGTCGGGTTACGGGCGATCGGCGAACCATCGACGTGGACCGTCGTCTGCCGCGAGTCGTTCACCACGGCCAGGTGCATCCAGCGGCCGGTCGGCAGGGCGTGGCTCCACGACGTCGGATCGGCGTCCTGCACGTCGGCGTAGACGACGTACTGCAGGAACCGCTCGGGCGAGACGTTGAGACTGCAGGTGCACTCCAACGGCGACCAGCCGGTGGTCTTGCCGGCGTCGCCGCTACGCCCCTCCCAGCTCAGAATCCCCATCCAGGCATGGTCACCCTGGAACGGGTCGGGCAACTTGACGAATGCCTCGATGGTGTAGCCGTCGCGGAACTTCATGCTGTTGATCGGTGCGTCCGGCCCGGCCCGCAGGACCGCGCCCCGGTCCGGTCCCTTGCCGCCGTCGAAGCGCAGGCTGGCGTGCGCCGGCTGACCGCTGTGGTGCTCGTCGGAGAAGGTCAACGTCTCGGCGGTGCCGGCGCCGATCCGGCCCACGGTCAGGTCGTTGCCGTTGCCGCTGAGGTCGCGGACCACGGTGCCGTCGAGCACCGGGTTGCCGGTGACCGGGCTGCCGGCGCCGGCACCGAAGCCGGCCGAGTCGAAGCGCCAGTAGCCGACGGTGGCGTGCAGCAGCGCCGCGACCGGTGGCCGGGGCGCGGGCGGCGGCACCGGCGCGAACCCGTCGAACCGGGCCGCGAAGTCGATCTCGACGCTGAACCGGTCGACCGGCCCGGTCAGCTCGACCGTCTCGGCCGCCAGCGGGGTGCGCTTGGCCGGGTCGCGGGCCAGGACCCAGGGCGAGAAGGTCTCCACGTCGATCACGTTGCGGACCAGGTCGAAGTGGTAGAGGCGGATCATGCCGGCACCACCGTAGTAGCGGTCCTGGTAGTTGGCGAGGTGTACGTGCACCTCGTTGCCGGCCGCGTTGGTCATCGTGGTCCGCCCCGGCGGCCAGTAGTGGCCGTTGAGGGTGAGGAAGATCTGGTCGTTGTCCCGGATCAACCGATCCCACAACCGCTGGCCGTGGGCGGACAACTGGGCCCGACCGGCGGTGTCGGCCCAGGCCAGGTCGTGGGTGGTGAGGATCGCTGGCAGCGTCCGGTGGTCGTCGATCACCCGCTGTACCCAGGCCAGCCCCTGGTCGGAGGCCCGCCAGTCCAGCGCCAGCACCAACCAGTCCCGGCCACCGGCCCGCAACACGTGGAAGCTGTTGTAGCCGTCGGGAGAGGCGCCGCCGAAGGTCGGTGTGCCGGCGAACCGCTGTGGCCCGAAGGCGCGTAGGTAGTCGCTGTCGCCGCGCTGGTCGTCGCCGCCCCGGATGTCGTGGTTGCCGGCCAGGACGCTGTACGGAAGCCGGCCGTCGATGGTCCGGAACGCGTCGCTGGCCAGGCCGATCTCGTGTGCACTGCCGTGTTCGGTGATGTCGCCGAGGTGGGTCAGGAAGGCGATGTTGGCGTCGGCACGTTGCTGGTTGAGGTGGCGGAACGCGGCCTTCAGCGGCTCCGGATCGGAGCTGTCGGCGTCGAACAGGTACTGGGTGTCCGGCATCACCGCCAGCGCGAAGCGCGGGCTGGCCGGGTCGAACTGGCCGCCGCCGGCCGCGCCGGCCGCGCCGGCGGCGGCGGTGGTGGGGGTGCCGAGCAGCGTCGCCGCGGTGCCTGCGGCGGGCGCGGCGAGCGCCGCCTGCAGCAGGGCACGCCGGCCGGTACGGGGTTGGTCGTCGATGCGGTCCGGAAGGTTCTCGCGAAGATGGTCACGACTCACCCTGGCACCGTCGCGCCAACCGGTGAGCGGGCCGCGACCACCGGCTTAACGGCGGCCAGCCGGACACCGAAGATCATCTGTGGCTGGGGCACGGCGACGCCGATGGTCCCGCACCGGCGGTTCGCCGTACCGCAGGACGTCAGGCCTTGGCCTGCATCCCGGACCGGGCGGGATTGGCCTGCCCGGGCGCCTTCGGATCCCTCTCGCCCTGCCTGGCCCGTACGCCGGCCTCGACGCGGTCGCCGAGGCGCGTGTCGACGTTGCGCCAGTACGCGAAGGCGCGGGTCAGCACCGGCTCGCTCACCCCGTTGAGCAGGTGTCCGACGATGTTGTCGACCAGCCGGTCCCGGGCGGCGTCGTCGAGCACCTGGCGAACCAGGGTGCCGGCCTGCCCCCAGTCGTCGTCCTCGGCGTGCGACGTGTACGCCGCCCGGACCATGTCGCCGTCGGCGTACCAGGTGCCGCCGTCGTCGGTCAGACCCGGCTGCGCGACCGGACCGCCGTACGAATTCGGCGCGTACACCGGGTCGGTGGAATTGTGGACGCGCATGGCGCCGTCCTTGGAGTAACTGTGCACCGGGACCTTCGGCGCGTTCACCGGGATCTGCCGGTAGTTGACCCCGAGCCGGGCCCGGTGCGCGTCGGAGTAACTGAAGCCGCGGGCCAGCAGCATCTTGTCCGGCGACAGCCCCGTGCCCGGCACCACGTTGTTCGGCTCGAACGCCACCTGCTCCATCTCGGTGTGATAGTCGGTGACGTTGCGGTCCAAGGTGAGCCGGCCCACCTCACGCAGCGGATAGTCACGGTGCGGCCAGACCTTGGTCAGGTCGAACGGGTTGAACCGGTAGGTCCGGGCATGCTCGAACGGCATGATCTGCACCTGCAGCGTCCAGGACGGGAACTGCCCGTCGGCGATGTGCTCGAACAGGTCCCGCTGGTGATAGTCGGTGTCGGCCGAGGCCATCTGGTCGGCCTCGTCCTGAGTGAAGAACTCGATGCCCTGGTCGGTCTTGAAGTGGTACTTGATCCAGAACTTCTCGCCCCGCGCGTTGATCCACATGTACGTGTGGCTGCCGTAGCCGTTCATGTGCCGCCAGGTGCGGGGGATACCCCGGTCACCCATCAGCCAGGTCACCTGGTGGGCCGACTCCGGCGACAAGGTCCAGAAGTCCCACTGCATGTCGTGGTCGCGCAGGTTGTTGTCCGCCCGGCGCTTCTGGGACCGGATGAAATGCTGGAACTTCATCGGGTCCTTGATGAAGAAGACGGGCGTGTTGTTGCCGACGATGTCCAGGTTGCCGTCGGTGGTGTAGAGCTTGACGGCGAAGCCACGCGGGTCACGCCAGGTGTCCGGGCTGCCCCGCTCGCCGGCGACCGTGGAGAACCGGACGATCGTCCCGGTCTCGGTGCCCGGCTGGAAGACCGCCGCCCGGGTGTACGCGCTGACGTCGCCGGTGACCGTGAACGTGCCGAACGCGCCACCGCCCTTGGCGTGCGGCTGCCGCTCCGGGATCCGTTCCCGGTTGAAGGTGGCCATCTGCTCGATCAGGTAGTGGTCCTGCAACAGCAGCGGTCCGTTCGGGCCGACGGTCAGCGAGTGCTCGTCACTGGCGACCGGCACCCCCGCGTCGGTGGTGGTCGGTGGGCGTTGTCGCTGGTCGGTCACGAAAGCTCCTCAGGTTGGCCCGGTCGGGTACGCGCTACGCACCCCATACCCGGCCAACGACCATCTCAGCCCTGTCGGAGTGTGAACGCCGATGTGCCCGGACCGACATGTCGGTCCGGGCGCATCGGGATTGGGGGAGGGAAGGCTCAGATCAGCCAGCGGTGGCGCTGCACGAAGGGCAGCTTGGCCCAGAGCCGGCCGAGACCCCAGGTGTGTCCGGCGTATGCGGCGGCCAGAGCGACCATGACGACCGCGTACAGGATGTGGTAGTCGACGAGCGGGTTGGTCGAGCCGGTCGGCTCGCCGCCGGCGGTGAACCGGACCAGCGGCAGCTCGGCCAGCCACATCATCACCATCATCAGCGTGCCGGACCCGGCCGCGACCCGCAGGCCGACGCCAGCGATCAACGCGATGCCGATGGCGCCGAGGCCGACCATGAACAGGGTGTTCGCCCACCAAGTGCCGGCGATCGCGTGGAAGAACGACTGCAGCGGGCCGACCTCGACCGAGGAGAGGAAGCCCTTGGTCGGCGAGCCGCCATTGATCCAGGCCCGCTCGGTCGGGGTGGCGTAGCCGAGGCCGAAGGCCTTGTCGAGGAACGCCCAGAGGAAGACGAATCCGGTGGAGATCCGCAGCACGGCCATGATCCGGGCGGCGGTGCTGGTGAGCATGTGGCCGGGAAGTTCGGCGTGCTCGAGGGGCCGTTCGATCGATCGGTGGGTGGTGTGCTGGGTGGTCATTGTCGCCTCCGCGACTCGCTTGCCTCTGTGACGAGATCAGCTTCCCGCAGTAGCAAGCCGTGGCACCTGAGGCGGAACACCCGTGGTGGCCGGGACCAAGGTCCCGACCCCCACGGGCCACCTGCCGGCGGCGCGACCCGCCAAGGAGCCGCCCGAGCGACTGCCCCCAGGAGCCGCCCGTCAGCCCAGGTCGAGCGCGCTCAGCAGCTCCTGGACCTGGTCGGCCTCCCGGGACCGCAGTCGTCGGTAGCGGTCCACCGCGAGGGTCAGATGGTGGCGGGCCTGTGCGAGGTCGCCGAGCGCGGCGTACGCGCGACCCAGGCCGCGATGGGCCCGCGCCTGCGGCTCGTGCACGTCGATGTCGACGGCGATCGCCAACGCCTCGCTGTGCCGGGTGAGCGCCTCAGCGGGCCGACCCGAGGCGTACGCGGCCTCGCCGAGCCCGTTGAGCACCCATGCCTGGCCCTCCCGGTCACCGCTGTCGCAGACGATCGTTTGTGCCGCGGTCAGCCGGGCGACCGCCTGCTCGGGCTCGCCGATACTGGTCAGTGCGTTGCCGAGATGGCTGAGCGCGGCCGCCTCCCCGGTGCGGTGGCCCATCTGCCGGAACGTGTCGAGCGCGTCCGACAGGTGGGCGATGGCCTCGGCGTGGCGGTTCGCCCGTAGCTCGACCAGCCCGACGTTGACCAGCGCGGCGGCTTCACCGAGGCGGTGCCCGAGCCGGCCGGCCAGGGCCAGCGCCTGCCGGTGGTGGGCCACCGCCACGTCGTAGCGTCCCCGCTCGGTCTCGACGAACCCCAGATCCATCAGCGCGCGGACGTGCCCGATGCCGTCACCGGATGCCTCCGCCACCGCCAGCGCCCGCCGGATGTAGCCGGTGGCCAGCTCGTGCCGGCCCCGGCGACGTTCAAGTTTGCCCAGGTCGGCGAGGGCCCGTGCCTGCCCGGTCAGGTCACCGGTGCGTTCGTAGCGGGCCAGCGCCTGCCGGAAGTGTTCGGCGGCCAGGTCGAACCGGGACAACGCCAGGTAGGTGCTGCCCAGGTCGACCAGAGCGTGGGCATGTCCGGTCTCGTCGCCGGTCACCTCGGCGGCACGGGCGGCGTGGCCGTGTACGGCGAGCGCGTCGGCGAAGTGCCCGCCTTCGAGGAACCGGTAGATGGCGGTGGACACGTTGACGGCGTGCGCCGGCCAGCCGTTGGTCACCGCGTACCCGGCGGCGGCCACCAGCGCCGGTCGCTCGGCGTCCAGCCAGGCGCGGGCCGCCGCCGCGTCGGTCAGCTCCGGGACCGCAGTCTCCGGTTCCGGCACCGGATGCTTACGCCGGTCCACCGGATGCAGCAGGTCGATGGCGGCACTCAGGGCGGCCAGTTGCAGGTCGAACAGCCGGCTGCGGGCGGCCCGCCGTGCGGCTTCGGACTCCTCGGCGTCGGCCAGCTGCGCCGCGTACGCGGCCAGCAGGTCGTGCAGGGCGTACCGGTCGGCGCCGACCGGCTGGACCAGGTGGGCACGGGCCAGCGCCGCCAGGTCACGGCGCGCGGCGGCAAGGTCCGCCCCGGCGAGCGCGGCGGCAGCGTACCCGTCGAAGTCCGGGCCGGGATGCAGGCCGAGCAACCGGAACGTACGGGCGGTCGCCGCCGGCAGGTGCCGCACCGACCAGGAGAAGACCGCGCTGACCGCTGCGTGCGGGTCGTCGCCGGAATCCATCAGCTCCAGCCGGCGGTGCCGGTCGGCCAACTCGGCGACCAACGTGGCCAGTGGACCCGCCGGGTGGGTGCCGGCGCGCTCGGCGACGATCCGTAACGCCAACGGCAGCCGGGCGCACAGCCGCGCCAGTTGCGCCACCGCGTCCGGTTCCGCCGCCGCGCGGGGACCGATCAACTGACCGAGCAACGCGACGGCGTCGTCGAGCGGCAGCGGGTCGAGGTCGACCCGGCGGGCGCCGTCGCGGGCGACCAGCCCGGCCAGGCTGTCCCGGCTGGTGACCAGTACGGCACAGGACGAGCCGCCGGGCAGCAACGGCCGGACCTGCTCGGCGGTGCCGGCGTTGTCCAGCAGCACCAGCATTCGCCGCCCGGCGAGCTGCGTACGGTAACGGGCGGCCCGTTGCTCGACCTCGACCGGGATCTCCGCCTGCGGTACGCCGGTGGAGGCGAGCAGCCGGGCCAGCGCGTCGGCGGCGCTCACCGGCAGTCCCGGGTCGTGGCCGCGCAGGTCCAGGTACAGCTGACCATCGGGGAACCGGTCCGTGGCACGGTGCGCCCAGTGCACCGCCAGCGAGGTCTTGCCGACGCCGGCGGTGCCGGTGATCACCGAAACGACCGTTGCCGTGCCGACCTGGTCTGCCCCGGCGAGCAGGGTGTCGAGCCGGTCGAGTTGCGCGTCGCGCCCGGTGAAGGCGTACACGTCGGCGGGTAGCTGCCGGGGGACGACCGCCGGCCGGGCCCGACCGGCGGTACGCGGTGCCCGCCGGTGGTGTTCGGCGACCCGGTCCCGGGCGGTGGCCAGCGCTCCCTGCTCGGCCGGGGTGGCCCCGAGCAGCGCGACGAGAACGTCGAACCGGTCCGTCGGGGGCAGCGTCTGCCCGGTGAGGTACTCGGCGACCGCCGCGGTCGACCAGCCGGTGCGCGCGGCCAACGCCCGGTAGGTCAGTTCACCGTCGTGGCGCCGGCGGGCATGCCGGCGACGCAGCGCGCGCAGCACCTGCGCCAGCTCCGCCACGGTCCGCACGGCGGAGGGGTCCAGCGCCCCGGGATCCGTGCCGGGCCGGTCCACGCCGTCGGCCATCGTGGCAGTTCCTTCTGTGCGTACCGACAGACCCGCGCAGCGTAGTCCGCAGTGGTCGGTCCGCGATAGATGTCCGCCGCGTTCCAGGGGATTCCGCCGCTGTCCGGAAACGCGTCACCGGCCGTCGGCGACTCGACACCATCGATCCGGGTCGACCGGCTGCCACCGGGTGACCGGGACCTGCCGGGAGAGGACCATCCATGCCTGACATCAACCGATCCGTACGTCGATGGCGGCGCACCGGTGCCGTCGTGCTCGCCACCGTACTGCTCGCCACCGCCGGCACCGGGTCACTGCCCGGCGGCGCGGTCGCCGCACCCGTACCGACTGACGAACCTGTCGTCGGTGGAGCGCGCCGGGCCGGGCCGGCGCCGCTGCTCGTCGCCACCGGCGACGTCGTGCCCGGCAGCTACCTCGTCGTCCTGACCGGCCGGCCCGGCACCGCCGCCGCCGCCCGCGCCGACGACGCCGTCGCCCGCGCCACCGCCCGGGGCGTCCGGATCGGACACCGCTACCGCAGCGCCGTCAACGGCTTCTCCGCACGCCTTACCGCCGCCCAGTTGACCGCGCTGCGGGCCGACCCGGACGTCGCATACGTCACCCCGGACCAGCGGGTCACCCTGGAGACCGTGCAGACCCCGGCGGGGTGGGGTCTGGACCGGGTCGACCAGCGCCAACGGCCGCTGGACGGCGTCTACGACTACAACCACACCGGCTTCGGCGTCACCGTCTTCGTGATCGACTCCGGGATCCGGGCCGATCACGCCGACTTCGGCGGCCGGGTGACCGGCGGGTTCACCGCCGTCGGGGACGGCCGGGGCACCAACGACTGCCTCGGGCACGGCACCCACGTGGCGGGCACGATCGGCGGCGCCACGCACGGGGTGGCGAAAACCGTGACCCTGGTGCCGGTACGGGTGTTCGGCTGCTCGCCGTCGACGACGTTGGAAGCGGTCATCGCCGGCGTCGACTGGGTGACCGGCAACCGGCCCGCCGGCCCGGCGGTGGCGAACATGAGCCTGACCGGCCCCCGCAACGCGGCCCTCGACGACGCGGTGGCCGGGTCGATCGCCACCGGGATCACCTACGTGGCGGCAGCCGGCAACGCCAACACCGACGCCTGCTCGTTCTCCCCGGCCTGGCTGCCGCAGGTGGTCACGGTGGCGGCCAGCGACAGCACCGACAGCCGCGCCGGGTTCTCCAACTTCGGCCCCTGCGTCGACATCTTCGCGCCGGGTCAGGACATCGACTCGGCCGGCATCGCCTCGGACACCGCGGTCCGTCGGGAATCCGGTACGTCGATGGCGAGCCCGCACGTGGCCGGAGCGGCGGCGCTGTTCCTGCAGACCGACCATCCGGCGCAGCCGGCCCAGGTCGCCGGCTGGCTGACCGGCAACGCCACGGCCGGGGTGCTGTCCGGCACCGTCGGCGCACCGAACCTGTTGCTGCTGGCCGACGGGGCGGCCAGGCACGCCGGCATGACCTGGCGGGTCAAGCAGCAGCGCGCCGACAACGTGGTGCTGGTCGGCTCGGACGACGTCACCAACCCGTACACCGGGGACACCGGGCCGGACGCGGTCCTGCCGGTGCTGTGCATCCGCACCACCGGGGCGTCGGTCCCGGCCGGCATCACCCCGGACCAGTACAACGGCTGGGCCGAGGGTGACGTCGCGCTGACCGCGCCGGTCCGGGGAACGGATCTGTTCAGCCTGACCGAGGCGAACCGGATCTGCGCGGCCACGCACGGCGGTGGCTGGCGGATGGCCGAGTTCCACGACGGCAGATGGGGCCGCCTCGGCCCGTTCCCGCTGCCCGGGCTGCCGCCGCTGGTGTGGCCCAGCGGCTGGAACTTCTGGGCACACGGCACCCCGGCGGACACGACCAGGTTCTGGACGTACATCAACGACCAGCACGCCAACCCGTGGAGCTGACCAGCTCGCGGTGACCGACCTCGGTGGGTGCCGGACCGCCGGGACACGGCCCGGCGCCCACCGTGACCGACCCGTGCGGTACGGCGACGGTGCGGTACGGCGACGGTGCGGTACGGCGACGGTGCGGTACGGCGACGGTGCGGTGTGCGGGACTGTCCGGTCGAGAGCAGCCGCTGGGCGGCCCTCTGCCAGTCCAACGGACCCGGTAGCGGCGGACCGGCCCGGGTGTGGAGGCGGCAACCTTCCACACGCGGACCGGCCCTGTGGTGGTCCGGTGACAGGTTACCGGGCGGCGCAGGTGGGGGACATCCCTGAGCCCGTGCCGGTGCCCTGGAAACCGAACTCGGTCGACTGGCCGGCGGCCACCGACCCGTTGTAGCTGACGTTGGTGAACTGGACGGCGCCGCTGTTGCCGCTGCGGCTGGCGTTCCAGGCGTTGGTGACGCTGGCACCCGACGGCAGGGTCATCGAGACCATCCAGCCGCTGATCGACGTCGACCCGGCGGTCACCCGTACGGTGGCGACGAATCCGCCGTTCCACTGGTTGAGTGAGACGGTGGCCGTGCAGCCGCCGCTCGGCGGGGGAGTGGTCGGCGGTGGCGTCGTCGGGGGTGTGGTGGTGGGTGGTGCCGTCGTCGGCGGGGGAGTGGTCGGCGGTGGCGTCGTGGGCGGCGGGGTGGTCGGCGGCGCGGTGGTCGGCGGCGGGGTGGTCGGCGGCGGGGTGGTCGGGCCGTCGGCCAGGGTCGGCGTCGTCCAGTCACGCCACTGGGCCAGGTTGCCCTGCCGGTTGCTGGCGATCCGGAACGTACCGGTGGAGCTGCCCGTCTTCAGCAGGAACTTCTGGATGTGCTGCTGCAACGGCGTCCGCCACTCCGACCGGGAAGCGCAGTGGGTGCCGTCGGAGACGGCGGACCAGTAGGTGATGTTCTCGATCGCACCGAGCGCGCGGTACACCTCCGCGCCGCCGAGGGCACCGACGCTGCCGGACGTCGGGGCCAGCCAGTCGATGTGCGGGTTGTCCATGACGAACAGGCCGCGCGGGGCGATCATGCCGACCATCTGGTGGGTGTCGACCGGCAGGCCGGCCGGGTTGCCGGTGTACGAGCCGAACGCGTCGCCGAGCCACGGCTGCTCGCCGTACGCGCTGCTCAGCGGTTGCGCGCCGCTTTCGGTGGCGATGCTGCGGAAGGCCGCGACCCCGCCGCTGCCGGACTCGATCGGCATGGTCAGTGCGATCCGTTGGTCGAACACGCCGGCGACGAAGGCACCCTTGCCGTAGCGGGAGCAGCCGGTGACGCCGATGTCGGTACGCAGGATGTTGCCGCCGGACTGTTCGATGACGTCGATGATCCGGCTGACCCCCCACGCCTGGGCCATCAGCAGGCCGGTGCTGCTGGTCGCGCCGTACAGGGTGTAGAAGGCACCCTGCTTGTTGTTACGGGGGGTGCCTTCACGGGCGACCGAGGCCGGGTCGAAGTTGATGACGGCTGCTCCGGCGGAGCGGATGGTGGCGGTGTCGGCGCCGAATCCACCGTAGACGATGACGGCCGGGTGGGGTCCGGAGCCGCCGCTGGTCGGCAGTTGGACGCTGGCCGAGAAGCTCGCGCTGCGACCCTGGTGGGAAACGTTGACTGTGATGCTGCTGCTCGACACGCTTCCGGTGACGGTGGCCGGCTTCGCTGGCTTGTCGCCGTACACCGTGCGTTCCGCCAGCTCACGGGTCTCGGCGCGCAGGCAGCGCCAGTCGGCCTTGGTGGTGATGCGGGTGCCGTCGGCCTTGCGGAAGGGATCCGGCAGCCGGGCGGAGGAGCCAGGCCCGGTGCCGGGTACGGGGCAGTCGGCGCCTTCGTCCTCGACGGTCGAAGCGACGAACAGGCCGGGGGTGGCGGCGTCGGCGGAGGCGGAGCCGACGCTCACCACCGTCGCGGCCGCGGCGATCGTCAGTGCTGCGGCGGACAGCATCACGACCGTCGGACGGACCTTCGATCGGCCCGAGCTGATGCTCACTGGGGCTCTCCTTCTGACTAGGTGATGGCGTACGGCAATCAATCGATGATCGCCGATTTAGCCATCTTTCTAGTTTCGGGCAGTCCAGCGAAACGTGTCAATACCGCTACCCGGTTGTCCGCCCGCCGGTCGGGCGGCTGGTCAGCACCAACGGCTCGTCCTCGGTCACCGCCACGGTGTGCTCGGAGTGCGCGGTACGCGAACCGTCGGCCGAGCGGATCGTCCAGCCGTCGGCGTCAAAAACGATCTTGTCGGTGGTCTTGGCGAACCACGGCTCGATCGCGATCGTCAGGCCTGGTTGCAGCTTCATGCCCCGGCCCCGGCGGCCGTCGTTGGGCACGTGCGGTGCCTCGTGCATGGTCCGGCCGAGTCCATGGCCGCCGAACTCCAGGTTGACCGGGTAGCCGTACCGCCGGGCGACCTCGCCGATCGCGGCCGAGACGTCGCCGAGGTGATTGCCGGGTCGCGCCGCCCCGATCGCGGCCGCCAGCGCGACCTCGGTGGCCTCGACCAGGTGCAGGTCGTCGTCGGCCGGGGTGCCGACGATCACGGTACGCGCGGAGTCGGCGACCCAGCCGTCGATGCCGACAGCCATGTCGATGCTCAGCACGTCGCCGTCACGCAGCACGTAGTCGTGCGGCAGCCCGTGCAGGACCGCGTCGTTGACCGACAGACACAGCACGTTGCGGAACGGCCCGTTGCCGAACGACGGAGCGTAGTCCCAGTAGCAGGACTGCGCCCCGCGTGCCGCGATCAGCGACCGGGCGTGGTGCTCCAGGTCGAGCAGGTTCACCCCGACGTCGGCCAGCTCGCCGAGTCGGGTGAGCACGTCGGCGACGAACTGGCCGGTGACGTGCATACGTTCGATCTCTCGGGGAGACTTGAGCTCGATCACGGTGACCCTCCGTCGACAGTTGGTATATTTATACCATGTCGTGTCGACGTTGCCGCCTGTGCGGCCCTGACCTACCGTGCTGTCATGGTTCGCCGCCCACTCACGCCTGAACAGATCGAGGCCGGTCGCCGCCTCGGTGTCGCACTACGGTCGGCGCGGGGCGACCGCGGCTTGTTCGACGTGGCACTGGCGGCCGGCATCTCACCCGAGACGCTCCGCAAGATCGAAACCGGCCGGCTGCCGGCCCCGTCGTTCGGCATCGTCGTCGCACTCAGCGAGGTCCTCGGCGTACCGCTGGTCGATCTCGCCGCCGCCTGGCGGTCCACCGCAACGGTACGACGGGCGTCCTGACCGCCAGCGCCGGACGACCGCCGCGCCCGGGCGGTTCAGGGCTTCGGCGCCTGGAACAGGTTCGGGAACTTGGCGGTCAGGCCGATGTCGCCCCGCGTCTTGAGCTTGCCCTTCATGACGAGCATCACGGCCCGCGCGTTGCCGGTCACCAGATGGACGAAGTCGACGGCGGCCAGGGTGAGCGTCAGCTTCGGCTGCTGATCCGGCTGCGCGGACAGGACACACCGGCCGTCGCTGATCACCATCTGATGGACGTCGTAGCGGCCGTCGGGGCGCCCGCCGATGCTCCAGTGCACCACCGCCTCGGTGCCGCGCGCGGCGTCGGCGCGTAACGCCTCCGGCATCCGGCGCAGCAGCCCGTGCAGGATCTCGTCCCGCCGTTGCCCGGCGAGCACCTGCCGCAACTCCTCCACCGGGGTCCGCTTCACCAACCGGGCGAACTCCACCGGATCCGCCACCGCCGGATCCACATCGTGAATGGACATCGGTCACCTCCCGACGTTCCCGGCCCCGGCCACCGCTGACCCGGCCTGCACGCCCCAGTGTCTCCGGTGCCGGACCTGCCGCGGGTCTCCCACCGTGCGCACCACCGGTACGTGAGGTCGATCGTGCCCGGCACCGACGGTCACCTACGGCCACAGTGGTGCCGCCCCGGGCAGGCGCGTCGCCGCCCGCGCGGCCCGTGGTAGGTTGCGCCGATGGGTTCTGATTCGCCCGGAAATGCCGCCGCAGAACACGTCACCCGGGTGGCCGACTACTACGACGCCAACACCCGGCGATTCCTGCGCTTCGGCGAGAGCACCAGCAACGACGCCATCCACCGTGGCCTGTGGCTACCGGGCGTCACCAACACCACCGAGGCCGCCGACGCGGTCAACCGCCTGCTGGTCGAGCGCCTCAGCGGCCACGTACCGGCGGGCGAGGGGCGGGTGCTCGACCTCGGCTGCGGAGTGGGTGCGACGGTTGTCCGACTGGCCCACGCCATCGACGCCCAGGTGACCGGCGTGACGATCAGCCAGGTGCAGGTAGAGATCGCCGGGCGGCGGTTGGCGGCCGAGGGCCTGACCGACCGGTGCCAGGTCGTCTGCGGCGACTTCGCCCAGCTGCCCGCCGAGCCGCGCTACCACGCGATGGTCGCGATCGAGTCGATGGTTCACGCCCCGTCGCTGCCGGAGCTGGTCCCGTCGCTGGCCGCGCGCCTGCGTCCAGGCGGTCGCCTGATCGTCTGCGACGACTGGATGACCGACAAGGACCGTGGGCTCGCTGCCCGCGAACGCTGCCTGGAGCAGTTCCGCGCCGGCTGGCGGATCGGCAGCCTGCACACCGTGGCGGAGTTCGCCGCCATGGGTGAACCCGCTGGTCTGCGGCTGGTCGAGGACCTGGACCTCACCGCGCACGTCCGGCTGGGACGACCCCGCGACCGGGCGATCGACGTGGTGCTGGGGGCGGCGGGAGTCGTGCCCCGGATGCGCGACCGGCTGGTCGGCACGCCCTTCTGGGCCAACATGATCGGTGGCTCTGCGTTGCAGACCGGGCTGTCGCGGCGTTGGCTGGAGTACCGCCTGCTGGTCCTCGAACGGGCCTGACAGCAGGACAGGAGACGTGCCGTGCTCCGGCCGTACGGTGAAATGTGTGCACCCGGCAGGATTCGAATCTGCGCCCCCGCCTTCGGAGGGCGGGAGGTGCCCCGTCGGCACCAGCCTCGTGACCTGGGCGCCCGTGCACGGCGAACCGCCAGCGCGCCGACCTTGGCACCACTTCGGCACGGACGTACGACTGAGGAGCCGGACCCCTGCTCGCCGGCGCTGTTTGATCAGCGCCAACCGTCGTCATCGGCTGACCGAAAGAAGAAGGTGTCGGTCTATGTGAAGTCGTTTGCCGATTGCTTACAGGAAGCAGGGCGGACATGTCATCATGCCGGCCGGTGGTGCCGGGTGTGCTTGCGGTCAGGCAGCGACCGTCGCCAGGTACTGAAATCTCATGGCGTCGGAGCGCATGATGTATCGGGTTGCTTCGAATGGGAAGCCGTCGTTGTCGTAGGAGGCGTGTAGCAGCACGATGACGGGCACGCCAGGCGGGAGTTTCAGCTTCTCTGCCTCGTCGCGGGTCGGGAATCGGGTGATGACCTGTTCTCTGATTCGTGCTGTCCGGTATCCGAGCTGTTTGAGGGCTGCGAAGGTTCCGCCTGGCCCTAGGTCACGATCGGTCGCGAGGGTTGACGTGCCAACGACGCTCGTGGGCAGGTAGGTGTGGCCGAGTTGGACGGGTTCGTCGTCGGCTAGGTAACGGTTCTCGCGGAGAACGACTGCGTCTCCCAGGTTCAGGGAGAGTAGGGCGGCTATGTCGCGCGGCGCTTGCTGGCGGGATACGGCGCGGCATTCGACACGTGGTGCGCGTCCCTGCATGGCTGCCTCGGCGGCGAACGGTGTCAGGTCTTGCCGCCGTAAGGAGAGGCCGGCGTACCGGTCTGGTCCCAGGCGCGTGAGCGGTGGTCGGCTACGGACGAAGATGTCGTAGAGCATCGTTGCGACTTGTGCCCATTGGGATTCGTTGACGAGCGCTGGTCCGCCTATCTGCGCGGACCATGTCGGATGCGTTCGCCACGCTTCGACGCCGCGGTCCGGGCAGTCCACGGTCGCTGCGGATCGGGACCGGGATTCTGGTTCCTGGTCATCGGGACCGGTGGTCACGAGTCGCGTGAGCTGACCTTCGGCGTTGAGGCAGGCGTCCAGCGCTTTGGCGAGGTGCAGGCTGGGCGGCTTCTTGCCGTTTTCCACCTCACACAGGTACGAACGCGAGAAGTAAGCCTTCTTTGCCAAATCCCGGAACGACATCCCGTGTTCCTGTCGGAGTCTGCGCATCAGTCGGACGAAGTCCGGGTCAACGACGACCATTTCGGTTCCTTCCGAGTGGCAGGGGATCGGAGACCTTGCTCCGTTGAGGTCGGCGCTGTACCAGCGCGACGCCCGCCAGGACCAGGAGCATGCCGAGGATCATGGAGGCTGTCACCTGCTCGTCAACGACCAGGAACCCGAGGATCACCGCGACGACCGGCAGCAGGTAGGTGACCGTGGATGCCAGGGTAGGTCCGTCGTCGGTGATGAGCCGGTAGTTGAGCACGTAGGCGGCCCCGGTGCCGAGGACACCCAGGATCAGCAGGCTGATCACCGCGTCGACGCGGAGGTCAGGCATGGTCAGTCCGCCGAGGGGCAGGGCCAGGGTCATCAGGATCGTTCCGGCAGCGAGCTGCGCGGCAGAGAGCATGATCGGCGGGATTCCCCGGTTGGTGAGGAACTTGCCCATGTAGACGTAGGAGACTCCGTAACTGGCGGATGCTGCCAGGATCGCCAGCCCTCCCCAGCTGGCGACCTCGCTGGTCGACTTCCACGGGGTGAAGATGACCATTGCGCCGACGAAGCCGAGGGCCAGTCCCGCTCCCCGCGACCACGTCGCCGTGCGGTCAGCTCCGACGACGAAAGCGATCAGCGCCGTCCACAGGGGCGTGGTGGCGTTGAGGACCCCGGCGAGACCGGAGTCAACGGTCTGCTCACCGATGCCGAACAGGGTGTACGGGATGGCGTTGGCGACCAGTGCCGCGACGAACAGATGCCCCCAGGTTGTCCGGTCGGTCGGGAACCGCAGCCCTCGGTGCAGGGCGACGGGGATCAGCACCAGTGCACCGAGGGCCAGGCGGACAAGGACGATCTGCACCGGGGTGAAGCCGCGTAGCGCCAGTTTGATCCAGAGGAATCCTGAGCCCCAGAGCAACGCGAGCATCACCAGCCGGACGAGACTGCCTCGACTCATCAGGCGATCCCGTCAGTCCTCTACGGGTATGTCGTAGTCCAGGCCGTTGAGGTCGCCGCGCATCACGAACCTGGTGACCTCGAACGGGGTGTGCTGCTCGTCGAAGCTTGTGTGCAGCACCTCGATGACCGGTACGCCGGGCGGCATCAACAACCCGGTCGACTCGTCGTGGTACGGCATCCGGGCCGAGATCTCTTCGCGGATGCGGGTGATCTGGTGGCCGAGTTCTTCGAACCTGGCGTAGATGCTGCCCTCGCCGAGGGTCCACTCGGTCGCCAGCGGCGATCCGTCGGCGACGTCGACGGGGATGTAGGTCACGCCGACCTGCACCGGCTCGTCATCGGCGAAGTACCAGTTCTCCCGGCGGATGACGGTCGCGGTGTCCGCGTCGAGGCCGAGGCGTTCGGCGACGTCCGGTGGGGGCTGGTCGCGGGTGACCGACCGGCATTCGGTCCGAGGCACGCGGCCTTGTTTCGTGACCTCGATGCGGAACGGCGACAGTCCCGTCTCGTTGCGGAGCTGGCGGGAGTAGCGGTTGGCGCCGAGGCGCATCAGGGGCCGGTTGGGGCGGACGTAGACGCCGCGCCCGTGCTGCGCGACGACCAGGCCTTCCCCTTGCAGGATGCTGATCGCTTCCCTGGCGGTGTTGCGTGCCGTGCCGTAGCGGGCGGCAAGGTCCCGCTCCGATGGCAGCTTGCCACCGGGTGCCAACTCGCCCGCTTGGATGCTCAGGCGCAGGTCATCGGCTATCCGCCGGCTGGGTGGTCGCTTGTCTGTGCTGGTCGGCTCGTCCATTTCTGGCCTGCCTGTCACTGGGGGTCAACAACACGCTCCACGCTACCTCCGACTGGCTCAAGCCAGTAGTGGGCGGCTGTTCGCTGTGCATTCAGAACTGGTTCAAGCCAGCTGATCGAGCCGTTCGTCTGTTACGAGCCCACCTCCGACGAACGGGTCGAACGGGCGCTGGGCCACGGCTGAGACCGTGCCGAACTTCGGCACGTTTTCGGCACAGACGATGAAGGCCGCTGACTAGGATTTCCCTGGTCAGCGGCCTTCATGCAGGTCAAGGGTTCTTTAGCAAGTGTGCCCCCGGCAGGATTCGAACCTGCGCCCCCGCCTCCGGAGGGCGGTGCTCTATCCCCTGAGCTACGGGGGCTCAGCGACCCACGAAGACTAGCAAACGCCTACCCGGGTTGCCGAATCGGTATCAGGGCGTGTCCCGACGCCGACCGTCACGCGGCACGGGCCGGCCGGGCGCAGCTCGGCAGCAGGTGCGCGACGATGCTGCGGGGCAGCCGGCGCGGCAGCTCGGAGCTGGCCCAGGAGCCGTCCACCACGAGATGCGCGCCGCGCCGGTCGGGTCCACAGAGCCGGAGCAGGAATTCGCGTGGCAGCGGCGGCTCGACCGACGGCGTGAGGATCATGAACCGGATCTGGCCGCGTACCGAGGCGGCCGACAGCACGTCGGCGGCCGGGGTGGTGCCATGCAGCCGGGTACGCCCCAACCACCACAGATCGGTACGGTGGTCCCGGGCGGCCCGCAGCACCTCCGGGTAGACCCGTTCCATCCAGGCGTTGACCGCGTCGACGCAGAGCCCACAGGCCCGCTCGGTCGGTCGCCGGGGCGCCAACCCCCAGGCGTCGAGGTAGTGGCCGACGTCCGTCGGGCCAAGGGCCAGCCCGAACCGGCGTTCGATCAGCGTGCCGACGGTACGGCGGCTCCACAGTTCGTCGTCGACGTCGAGCTCCTCGGGCCAACGCCCGCGCAGCATGTCGATGAGTTCGAGTTCCTGATCCGGTGTCAGCCCGCCAGCGTCACCGGTACGTGTTCCGCGACGGCGGGCCGCCACCGCGCCGTCACCGCCGAGCGTGTGCCGTCGGCACCAGCTCGTGATCGATTTCCGAGTGTCACTAAGAACTGCCCCCACGTCAGGACCAACGAGGCTGTATCAGGACGGTAGCGATATCTAGCAAGAAAACGTCTGAGACCGTAGAGTCCGGCAAATCGTTGGAAATCACGTTATAGCAGGTGAGGCTTCATCGGTCCACGGCCGACGACAGCGAGCCGCCCGCACCGGATGGACCGGTGCGGGCGGCTCGCTCACTGAGTGTGCTGCAGTGGTGTGGTGGCGTCAGCCGCCTACCTGGGACTGGAGAGTGCGAATCAGCTCGATCTCCTTCTGCTGCCCGTTCACCATCGACTCGGCCAGCCAGCGCACGTTGTCGTCGTCTGACAGGTCGAGGACCCCGTCCGCCATGTGGATGCCGCCGAGGTGGTGGGTGAGCATCAGCGACAGATAGAGCCGGTCGACCTCCACGCCGGTGGCCTCGCGTAACTCGGCCCGCTGGGCGTCGGTGGCCATGCCGGGCATCAGCCCGTCCACGATCGCCCACTCGCCGCTGACCTGCATCCAGGCCATCCGGGGCTGGGTGCCGGTCGGCTCCAGCCCCCACTGGCGTAGCCAGGTCTGCATGACGCCGATCTGACCCTGCTGGGTCAGCGCGATGTCGCTGGCCAGGGTGCGTACCGCCGGGTTCTCGCTGCGCTCCAGGGCGATCATCGACAGCTCGACCGCCTGCGCGTGGTGGGTCGACATGTCCCGGGCGAAACCGGCCTCCGGCGAGTCGTCACCCGGGCGGAGCAGGCCCGGGGTGAGCAGGCCGGCGGCGTACCCGAGGAGCAGACCGACCACGACGGCGGCGGCCAGCCAGGCGGTGCCGAACCGGCCACGGCGCTGCGGCGACGCCGCATCCGCCGCCGGGTCGGGCGCGTCCGGATCAACCGGCCCGGTCGCTCCGGCGTCGGCCGCGGCCGCCGGCTCGTGGTCGGTGTCACTCATCTGGTCCGTCCTCGTGGTCACGACCCGGCGCCGTCCATGGCCTGCTCCTGCTGGCCCAGGTCACGCGGGGTGGTGCCGGTGGCGGTGATCCCGCCGGAGCAGGTGGCCTGCGGCTCGACGGTGGCGTTCTGGCGCAGCGCCCGAATGAACTCGTCGACGCGCGGGTCGTTGGCGTCGTCGACCGCCAGCTGGTAGCCCCAGGCCTGCAGCGAGATCGGCGACTCCAGGCCCTCGTACGGGCTCATCATCGTGTACTCGTTGCCGCGTACCTTGCTGGCCAGGGTCTCGACCTGGTCGGCGGGCAGGTCGTCACGGTAGGTCACCCAGACCGCGCCGTGCTCCATGCTGTGTACGGCGTGCTCGCTGGCGATCGGCGCGGTGTACACGTCGCCCATGCAGTTCTGCCAGTTGGGGTTGTGGCTGCTGCCGACCGGCGGCTGGATCTCGTACTCCAGCGGGCCCCACTCGTGCGACTGCTTGCCCTCCATCGGCTCCAGCACCGCCGGGTTGGAGTCCCGGTAGTTGATCAGGCCGGTGATGTCCGAGGCGCGGTCCTGCCACGAGCGGGCCTCCTGGGAGACCGCCCAGGCGCCGTACCCGATGATCCCGGTGGCCAGCACACCGACCGCGACCATCAGCGCGATCGGACCCCAGCTGCGGCCCTGGGAGACCTTGACCGCTTTGACCGGCTTACGGGGGCCTTTGCCGCCCTTGCCCGCCGTGCCCGGTCGCCCGGCCGTGGCCTTCGCGGCGCCGGCACCGGCCTTGGCGCCGCCGGCCTTGCCGCTGGTCGATGTGCCCGTCGCCGGCCTGCCGCCGGCCTTGTTCGCAGCCTTGGGCTTGCCGCCGGCCGACGGCTTGCCGGTGCTGACCACGGACGGACGGCTGTTGTCGCCACCCTGGGTGCTGATGCTCATGGTGTGGTGCCTCGTCAGGTCGGTCGGTCAAGGGGCTTGGACGGGAGCCAGCAGGTAAGGGTCGCCGCCAAGTCCACGAGTCTACCCCCGGTAACATGCTTTGGTGACTCCCGCCAATCTCGCTGAGATCGTCCGCGCCGCGGCCCGGTCGGTCTTCGTCGATCGTGACCTCGATCTATCTTTGCTTCCCGACGTGGTCACCGTCGAGCGTCCCCGCAACCCGGAGCACGGCGACTACGCCTCGAACCTTGCGCTGCAGCTGGCCAAGCGGGTCGGCACGCCGCCGCGCGAGCTGGCCGCCGCGCTCGCCGCCCGGCTCAGCGAGGCCGACGGGATCGCGTCGGTGGAGATCGCCGGACCAGGGTTTCTGAACATCCGGCTCGACTCGGCCGCCGCCGGTGCGCTGGCCCGCACCGTGGTCCTGGCCGGTCGGGAGTACGGCCGCAGCACCCACCTCGCCGGGCAGCGGCTCAACCTGGAGTTCGTCTCGGCCAACCCGACCGGCCCGGTGCACATCGGCGGCAGCCGGTGGGCCGCCGTCGGTGACTCGCTGGCCCGGATCCTGCGGGCCACCGGGGCCGATGTCGGCACCGAGTACTACGTCAACGACGCCGGCGCGCAGATCGACCGGTTCGCCAACTCGCTGCTGGCCGCCGCGCGCGGTGAGCCGACCCCGGCCGACGGCTACGCCGGGGCGTACATCGCCGACATCGCCGGCGTCATCGTCGGCAAGCACCCGCAGGTACGCGATCTCGACGACGACGCCGCCCGGGAGCTGTTCCGGGTCGAAGGTGTCGCGCTGATGCTCGACGAGATCAAATCGTCGATGGCCGACTTCGGCACCCACTTCGACACGTTCTTCCACGAGAAGGACCTGCACTCCCGGGGTGAGCTGGACCACGCGCTGGCCCGGCTGCGTGAGCAGGGTCGCATCGTCGAACGCGACGGCGCGGTCTGGCTGCGCACCACCGACTTCGGCGACGACAAGGACCGGGTGCTGCGCAAGTCCAGCGGCGAGTGGACCTACTTCGCCGCCGACTGCGCCTACTACCTGGACAAGCGGGAGCGCGGCTTCGAGCGGATCGTGATGATGCTCGGTGCCGACCACCACGGCTACATCGGGCGGCTCCGCGCGATGGCGGCCTGCTTCGGCGACGACCCGGACGTCACGCTGGAGATCCTGATCGGGCAGATGGTGAACCTGGTACGTGAGGGAGCGCCGGTGCGGATGTCCAAGCGGGCCGGCACCGTGGTCACCCTGGAGGACCTGGTCGAGGCGATCGGCGTCGACGCCGCCCGGTACGCGCTGGCCCGCTACTCGTCGGACTCGCCGATCGACATCGACGTGGAGCGGTGGACCCGGGCCAAGAACGACAACCCGGTCTTCTACGTCCAGTACGTCGCCGCCCGGACCGCCAGCGTGGCCCGTAACGCCGCCGACGTCGGCCTGGACCGGGGCGACCCGGCGGCGTTCCGCCCCGAGCTGCTCGACC
The DNA here is from genome assembly GCF_029581195.1 of Solwaraspora sp. WMMD791. Classification (NCBI taxonomy): domain Bacteria; kingdom Bacillati; phylum Actinomycetota; class Actinomycetes; order Micromonosporales; family Micromonosporaceae; genus Solwaraspora; species Solwaraspora sp. WMMD791. The sequence continues at coordinate 3,231,609 of NZ_CP120737.1, read as the reverse complement.
ACGAGAAGGAGAACGAGCTGCTCAAGGCGATCGGCGAGTTCCCCGCCGTGGTCGCCTCCGCCGCCGAGCTGCGCGAGCCGCACCGGATCGCCCGCTACCTGGAGGAGCTGGCCGGGGCGTACCACCGGTTCTACGACAAGTGCCGGATCATGCCGTTGGGCGACGAGGAGATCACCGACCGGCACCGGGCCCGGCTGTGGCTCAACGACGCCACCCGTACGGTGATCGCCAACGGCCTGGACCTGCTCGGCGTCTCCGCGCCCGAGCGGATGTGAACCGGGCCGACGGACCCAGACCCATGAACGACGAAGGACGGTAGTGCCGTGCGCGCACACGAGGCCGGGGCCCTGCACGGTGACCTCGGCAGCCGGGGGCCGGGCTGGCTGCGTACCCCGGACGACGTCAACTCCCTGCTGCCGCAGCTGTGGCCGCGGACGGTGACCCGCGCGGACGCCGGGGCGCTCACCGTCGGCGGCCGGGACGTGCGGGACCTGGCCGCCGAGTACGGCACCCCGGCGTACCTGCTCGACGAGGAGGACCTGCGGGCCCGCTGCCGCGACTTCCGGGCCGCCTTCGCCGGCCAGGACGTCTACTACGCCGGCAAGGCGTTCCTGTGCCGGGCGGTGGTGCGCATCATCGCCGAGGAGGGCCTGCACCTGGACGTCTGCACCGGCGGTGAGCTGGCGGTGGCGTTGTCGGCCGGGATGCCGCCGGAGCGGATCGGGTTCCACGGCAACAACAAGAGCGTCGCCGAGCTGACCCGGGCGCTGGACGCCGGGGTGGGCCGGATCATCGTCGACTCGTTCGACGAGATCGACCGGCTGACCGCGCTGGCCCGTGACCGGCAGGTCCGGCCGAAGGTGCTGGTCCGGGTGACGGTCGGGGTGGAGGCGCACACCCACGAGTTCATCGCCACCGCCCACGAGGACCAGAAGTTCGGCTTCTCACTGGCCGGCGGGGCGGCCTTCGAGGCGGCCGCCCGGATCCTCGACGAGGGTGTGCTGGAGCTGCGGGGGCTGCACTCGCACATCGGTTCGCAGATCTTCGACGCCAGCGGGTTCGAGGTGTCCGCCCGGCGGGTGCTGGCGTTGCAGGCACAGATCCGCGACGCCCGGGGCGTGGAGCTGCCGGAGCTGGACCTCGGCGGCGGGTTCGGCATCGCCTACACCACCCAGGACGATCCGGCGCCCGCCCACGACCTGGCCAAGCGGATGAACAAGATCGTCGACAGCGAGTGCGAGGCACTGCGGCTGGCCGTGCCGCACCTGTCGGTGGAGCCGGGTCGGGCGATCGTCGGCCCGGCGGTGTTCACCCTCTACCAGGTCGGCACGGTCAAGGACGTCGACGGCATCCGCAGCTACGTCAGCGTCGACGGCGGGATGAGCGACAACATCCGGACCGCCCTCTACGACGCCTCCTACTCGGCGACTCTCGCCTCCCGGGCCTCGGCGGCGCCGCCGGTCCTGGCCCGCGTGGTGGGAAAGCATTGTGAGTCCGGGGACATCGTAGTGAAGGATGAATTCCTGCCCGCCGACGTGCAGCCGGGAGATCTTCTGGCGGTGCCGGGCACAGGGGCGTACTGCCGGAGCATGGCGAGCAACTACAACCATGTGCCCCGGCCGCCGGTGATCGCGGTCCGCGACGGCGCGGCCCGGGTGATCGTCCGCCGGGAGACCGAGGACGATCTGCTGGCACTGGACGTGGGATAGCGCGCGTGGCGCGCGGTCGCGAGGTATGGGGTGAGCATGGTTAAGCCGGTACGGCTGGCGCTGCTGGGTTGCGGCACGGTGGGTGCCGAGGTGGTGCGGCTGCTGCACGAGCAGTCCGCCGACCTCGCCGCCCGGATCGGGGCACCGGTCGAGATCGCCGGGATCGCCGTACGGCGGCCGAACCGGTCCCGTGGCGACCTGCCGGTCGACCCGGCGTTGTTCACCACCGACGCGCTCGGGCTGGTCAAGCGCGACGACGTCGACGTGGTGGTGGAGGTCGTCGGCGGGATCGAACCGGCCCGTACCTGGCTCGTCGAGGCGCTGCGCGCCGGCAAGAGCGCGGTCACCGCGAACAAGGCCCTGCTCGCCGAGGACGGCGGGACCCTGCACGACGCCGCCGCCGCCGGCGGTGCCGACCTGTACTACGAGGCGTCGGTGGCCGGGGCCATCCCGCTGCTGCGCCCGCTGCGCGAATCCCTGCACGGCGATTCGATCACCCGGGTCACCGGCATCGTCAACGGCACCACCAACTTCATCCTGTCCGGAATGGACGCCACCGGCGCCAGCTTCACCGAGGCGCTGGAGGAGGCGACCGCCCTCGGGTACGCCGAAGCCGACCCGACCGCCGACGTCGAGGGCTTCGACGCCGCCGCCAAGGCGGCCATCCTCGCCTCCCTGGCCTTCCACACCCGCGTCGGCGCCGCCGACGTGCACCGGGAGGGCATCACCGAGGTCAGCGCCGCCGACATGGCCAGCGCCAAGGCGATGGGCTGCACCATCAAGCTGCTCTGCATCGCCGAGCGGGGCCCGGGTGCCGACGGCACCGAGTCGGTCAGCGTCCGGGTGCATCCGGCGATGATCCCGCGCAGCCACCCGCTGGCCAGCGTCGGCGACGCCTTCAACGCGGTCTTCGTCGAGGCGGTCGCCGCCGGCCAGCTGATGTTCTACGGCCGGGGCGCCGGCGGGGCGCCGACCGCCAGCGCCGTGCTCGGTGACATCGTCGCGGTGGCCCGCAACCGGCTCGCCGGGGTACGCGCGGCGAGCGAGTCGGCCTACGCCGATCTGCCGATCCGCCCGATGGGGGAGGCGGTCACCCGCTACCACATCAGCCTGGACGTGGCCGACCGCGCCGGGGTGCTGGCCGCCGTCGCCGGGGTCTTCGCCCGCCACGACGTGTCGATCGCCACGGTGCGCCAGTCCGGTCGGGAGGCCGACGCCAGCCTGGTGATCGTCACCCACCGGGCTCCGGACGCCGCGCTGGCCGCGACCGTCGAGGAGCTGCGCGGCCTGGACATCGTCCGGTCCATCGCCAGCGTGCTGCGGGTCGAGGGCGGCCAGTAAGCAGCCGGTACGCTGTGCCGGCCAAGTCGAGGAGGTTGCCATGTGGCGGGGTCTGATCGAGGCGTACCGGGACCGGTTGCCGGTCGGCGACGCCACGCCGGTGATCACCCTCCATGAGGGGAACACGCCGCTGCTGCCGGCGCCGGTGCTCTCCGACCGGGTCGGTGCCGACGTCTACCTCAAGGTCGAAGGGGCGAACCCGACCGGGTCGTTCAAGGACCGGGGCATGACGATGGCGGTCTCCAAGGCGGTCGAGGAGGGCAACAAGGCGATCATCTGCGCCTCCACCGGCAACACCAGCGCGTCAGCGGCGGCGTACGCGGCCCGGGCCGGCCTGACCTGCGCGGTGCTCGTGCCGCAGGGCAAGATCGCGCTCGGCAAGCTGGCCCAGGCGCTGGTGCACGGGGCGAAGCTGCTGCAGGTCGACGGCAACTTCGACGACTGCCTGGCGATGGCGTCCAAGCTCGCCCAGGACTACCCGGTGGCGCTGGTCAACTCGGTCAACATCTTCCGGCTGCACGGGCAGAAGACCGCCGCGTTCGAGATCGTCGCCGGGCTCGGTGACGCCCCGGACATCCACTGTCTGCCGGTCGGCAACGCCGGCAACATCAGCGCCTACTGGATGGGTTACGTCGAGGATCTCGAGGCCGGCAACGCCACCCGTACGCCGAAGATGTTCGGCTTCCAGGCCTCCGGCGCCGCGCCGATCGTCACCGGTGAGGTGGTCCGCGCGCCGTCGACGATCGCCACCGCGATCCGGATCGGCAACCCGGCGAGCTGGACCAAGGCCCTCGACGCCCGGGACACGTCCGGCGGGTTGATCGACGCGGTCACCGACCGGGACATCCTGGCGGCGTACCGGTTGCTCGCCCGGGAGGTCGGTGTCTTCGTCGAGCTGGCCAGCGCGGCGAGCGTGGCCGGGCTGCTGCAGGTCGCCGCGGCCGGGAAGGTGCCGGCCGGGTCGACGGTGGTCTGCACGGTGACCGGGCACGGCCTCAAGGATCCGGAGTGGGCGATCTCCACCGCGCCGGCGCCGACGACCATCGGCAACGATCCGCTACTCGCCGCCCGCGCGCTCGACCTGGCCTGACCCCGGCGGTACGGGCGGAGGCGTACCGCAGGCACCTGCCGGCCGCGGCCGACCGGCCGCGCCGTCGGTCTCTGCCAGGTCGGCCTCGGCGGCGTCGACCATCAGTCGGGCCGCCGCCGCGACGGTACGCAGTTCGTCGGTGTCCAGCCGGGCCAGCAGCCGGGCGTGCCGGTCGGTGCCGGCGGTGACGATCCGGTCGATCAGGTCCCGCCCGTCGTCGGTGAGTTCGACCCGCCGGACCCGGCGGTCCTGTGGATCCTCGCGGCGGCCGACGAGCCGGTGCGCCACGAGGCGGTCGACGATGCCGGTGACGGTGGCCATCCGGACCCCGAGCACCTGGCTCAACTCCTGGCCCGAGGTGCTGCCGTGCAGGTAGAGCAGGAGCAGTATCTTCAGCTGCGGCACGGTCAGCTGCGCGTCGAACAGCGGGTCGGAGCGGTCGGAGGCGAACAGCAACTGCAGTCGACGGTGGGTCGCCATGATCTGGTCGATCAGTTCGTCCCGCTGGGTCACCTGCGCTCCCTCTACCGTCGTCCGACGCGGGCGGGCCGCCCGTCGTGCCGCGAAGGCTATCCCAACAACTCCATATGAGGCTAACTGTTAGCCTTGGCCAAAGTATTCTCCCGTATCCCGCCGCAGGACCCCTTCCCAGGAGTGAGCCCGCACATGTCGTTGCTCGCCAGACTCAGCCTCGCCAACCGGGGCCTCGTCGCGCTCGTCGCGGTCGTGATCACGCTGTTCGGCGCGTTCACGATCCCGACGCTCAAACAGCAGCTCCTGCCCTCGCTGGAGTTCCCGGCCGCGTTCGTCAGCGCCGTCTTTCCTGGCGCCGCGCCGGAGATCGTCGAGGCGCAGGTCACCGAGCCGGTCGAGAACGCCGTCGCCGCCGTGTCGGACGTGGAGAGCGTCACCTCCACCTCCAGCGAAGGCTTCGCGACCGTCCAGATCGAGTTCGCCTTCGGCACCGACCTCGACGCCGCGGTCAACGACCTGGAGACCGCGCTCAACCGGATCGGGGCGCAGCTGCCCGACGGCGTCGACCCGGTGGTCTTCGCCGGCAGCACCGACGACCTGCCCGCCGTGGTGCTCGCCGCCACCGGCGCCGACGACGAGCAGCAGGAGCTGTCCCGCCGGCTCAGCGAGACCGTCGTACCCGAGCTGGAGGGCATCGACGGGGTACGCGCCGTCGACGTCACCGGGGCCAGCGAGCAGATCGTCGCGATCACCCCGAACTATCCCGCGTTGACCGCCGCCGGCTACGACCCGGGCGCGATCAGCGCCGCCCTGCGGGCCAACGGCGTCACCATCCCGGCCGGCACCCTGACCGAGGACGACCAGACCCTCACCGTGCAGGTCGGCACCCGGATCGAGACCATCGAGGACCTCGGCGCGATCTTCCTGAGCACGGCCGGGCGGGCACCCGTACGGTTGGACGAGGTCGCCGAGATCAGCGAGCAGACCTCGCCGGCCACCTCCATCACCCGGACCAACGGCGCGGTCAGCCTCGGCATCGCGGTCACCGCCGGCCCGGACGGCGACGCGGTCGGCATCTCGCACGAGATCCGCGACCGGCTCGCCGAGCTGGGCGACGCGGCCGACACCGAACTCGTCGTGGTCTTCGACCAGGCGCCGTTCGTCGAGCGCTCGATCGAGGCGCTGACCACCGAAGGCCTGCTCGGCCTGGTGATGGCGGTCCTGGTCATCCTGGTCTTCCTGCTCTCGGTACGGTCCACCATCGTCACCGCCGTCTCGATCCCGCTGTCGGTGCTCATCGCGCTGATCGCGCTCTGGATCGGCGACTACTCGCTCAACCTGCTCACCCTGGGCGCGTTGACCATCTCGGTCGGTCGGGTGGTGGACGACTCGATCGTCGTCCTGGAGAACATCAAACGACATCTGGAGTACGGCGAGGACCGGCGTACGGCGATCCTCACCGGCGTGCGGGAGGTCTCCGGCGCGGTCACCTCCTCGACGCTGGCCACGGTGGCGGTCTTCGCCCCGATCGCCATCGTCGGCGGGTTCGTCGGCCAGCTGTTCGCCCCGTTCGCGATCACCGTCACCGTCGCTCTGCTCGCCTCGCTGCTGGTCTCCCTGACGATCATTCCGGTGCTGGCGTACTGGTTCCTCAAGCCGGCCGCCGCCGGCACCGACGTCGACGCCGTCCGCGAGCAGGCCGAGGCGAAGGAGCTGCGCAACCCGCTGCAGCGCGGCTACCTGCCGGTGATCCGGTTCGCCACCACCCGGCGCTGGGCGACCGTCGGCATCGGCCTGGCGGTGCTGCTGGGCACCTTCGCACTGGGCACCCGGCTGGAGACCAACTTCATCGACGACGCCGGCCAGGACACCCTGAGCATGCGTCAGGAGCTGCCGGTCGGCACCAGCCTGACGGCGGTCGACGCCGCCGCCCGCCAGGTGGAGCGCGAGTTGGCCCGCACCGACGGGATCGAGTCCTACCAGGTCTCCATCGGCAACAGCAGCAACCCGTTCGCCGGCAGCGGCGGCGCCACCACGGCCAGCTACTCGATCACCCTGACCGAGGGCACCGACAACGTGGCCCTGCAGCAGCAGCTGCGGGACGCCTTCGCCGGTCGCGACTCCCTCGGTGAGATCACCGTCGGCGCCGCCGGTGGCGGCCCGGGCGGTGCCAGCACCAACCAGCTGCAGGTCGTCGTGCAGGCCAACGACCCGGACGATCTGGCGACCGCCACCGAACGGGTCCGGGCCGCGATGGCGCAGACGCCGGACGTCGCCGACGTGACCACCTCGCTGGCCGCCGACGCCACCCGGCTGGAGGTCCGCATCGACCGGGCGGCTGCGGCCGGCGCCGGGCTCACCGAAGCCGCGATCGGGCAGATCGTCGCCCAGGCGTTCCGGGGCAGCCCGCTGGGTGAGGTCACCCTCGACGGCGAGCGGATGAGTGTGCTGCTCAGCCCGACCGCCACCCCCGCCTCGGTCGAGGAGCTGGCCGCGCTGCCGATCGGCCCGGTGCCGCTGAGCGCGTTGGCGGAGATCGTCGAGGTCACCGGCCCGGTGCAGATCAACCGGATGGACGGCGAACGCAGCGCCACCGTCACCGGCACCGCGACCGGCTCGAACGTCGGGCAGACCAGCGCCGACCTGACCGAACGGCTCGACGGGCTGTCGCTGCCGACGGGTGTGACGTACACCATCGGTGGGGTCAGCGCCGACCAGGCGGAGGCGTTCGCCGACCTCGGCCTGGCGTTGCTCGCCGCGATCGCCATCGTCTTCGTGATCATGGTGGCGACGTTCCGCAGCCTGATCCAGCCGCTGATCCTGCTGGTGTCGGTGCCGTTCGCGGCGACCGGCGCGATCGGTCTGCTGGTCGTCACCGGTACGCCGATGGGCGTGCCGGCGCTGATCGGGGCGCTGATGCTGGTCGGCATCGTGGTGACCAACGCGATCGTGCTGATGGACCTGATCAACCAGTACCGCGAACAGGGCATGAGTGTGGCCCAGGCGGTGGTGGAGGGCGGCCGGCGACGGCTGCGACCGATCCTGATGACCGCGATCGCGACCATCTGCGCGCTGACGCCGATGGCGCTGGGGCTGACCGGGGTGGCCGGCTTCATCGGCCAGCCGCTGGCGATCGTGGTGATCGGCGGTCTGTTCAGCTCGACCCTGCTCACCCTGGTGCTGGTGCCGACCCTTTACACGATGGTCGAGGGGACCAAGGAACGCTGGCGGGAGCGCCGCGGCGCGGCCCGGTCCGGTGGCACCGACACCGAGCCGACGGACGCGGCCGGCGAGCGGTCGGCCGCCGACGCCCCGGCCGACCGGGCGTCGACCCCCGGCGGTACGGCGGAGCGCAGCTCACCGGTGGCCGCGCCACCGGCCCGGCCGTCGGCGGCCCTGGTCGACGGCACCGACCAGTTCGAGGTGCTGAAGCTGCCGAAGAGCCGCAAGTCGCCGCTGCCACCGGCGGACAGCTGAGCTGACGGGCGGGTCCCCGAGATCGCCACGGGGGCCCGCCCGCCCTGCCTGGCCGCCGGTGCCAGTCACGCAGATCACATTCCGGTCGCTGTCCGGGCCCCGGTCGGTAGGGTGCCGGTACGTGGCCTCACCGTTAGCGGTCCTTACCGGCAATCGTGACTTCCGTCGGCTGCTCAGCGCCGAGCTGGTGATGTTCGGTGCCGACTGGTTCGTCATGGTTCCGCTGCTGGTGCTCTTGCCGGAGTTGACCGGCAGTGGTGTCTGGGGAGCTCTGGTCCTCGCCGCCGACACCGGCATCCACGCCCTGATGCTGCCGTTCACCGGGACCCTGGCCGACCGGTTCGACCGCCGACGCATCCTGATCCTGGCGAACCTGGCGGCGGTGGTGGCCGTACTGCTGCTGCTCGGGGTGCGCTCGTCGGGCACCGCCTGGCTCGCGCTGGCCGCCGTGGCCGCGCTCGCCGTGGCGAAGTCCTGCTACTCACCGGCCGCCCAGGCCGCGCTGCCGAACGTGGTCTCGGCCGAGGAACTGCCCGCCGCGAACGTGTTCGCCGGCTCCGCGTGGGGCACGATGGCGATCGTCGGCGCATCGGCCGGCGGCCTGGTCAGCGCCGCCGTCGGCCCGTACGCCTGCTTCTGGATCGCGGCGGCCGCGCTGATGGTGGCGGCCGGATTCACCGCCACCATCCGCCGGCCGATGCAGGCCCCACGGGACAGCTCGGAGCCGGCGTTGCGCACCCTTGCCGCGATCCGCGAGACCCTGGTCTACATTGGTCGTCGCCCGCAGGTGCTGGCCCTGGTCACCGCCAAGAGCGCGGTCGGCCTCGGCAACGGCGTACTCACGTTGTTCCCGCTGCTCGCCGGCGTGTACGGGGTCGGGGCGATCGGCACCGGACTGCTGTTCGCGGTGCGCGGTGCCGGTGCGGTGGTGGGACCACTGCTCATGCGTCCGGTGCTCAACCGGCGGCGCTGGCTGCTGACGGCGTTGGCGGCCTCGATGTCGGTGTACGGGTTGTCCTACACCGGCATCGCGTTGATCAGCTGGTTCCCGCTGGTGCTGGCGTTGGTGTTCCTGGCACACCTGGGGGGCGGCAGCAACTGGGTGCTGTCCAACTACGCCCTGCAGGCCGTCGTGCCGGACCGGCTGCGTGGCCGGGTGTTCGCCGCCGACCTGATGCTGGCGACGCTGGCGATCTCGGTCAGCCAACTGGTGGTGGCCAGCGTCATCGACACCGTGGACATCCGGGTCATCCTGGCCGGCTGCGGTCTGGTGACCGTGACGTACGCCATCGGCTGGTGGCTGGTGACCCGGCGGCTGCCGCTGGCGGTGGCCGCAGCCGACACCCGTTGATTCCGGCGGATCCGGTCCGGGCACCGGTCTGCTAGCATCGTGATATCACTTTGATAGTGCGGTTTCGCGGGCGAGGAGCAGTCATGGAACGGTCGGTCTTCAGGGTGTCGGGCTTTCTGGCGGTCGGCGTACTGCTGGCACTCGGTGTGGTCGTCGCGCTGCCCGTGCTGCTCACCGTCGGTTCCTCGGCCACCGGTGCCGACGCGGCCGCGATCGTCGTGCCGGCGGCGCTGTACGCGGCCGTGGTCGCCGTCGCCGCCACCGGGTTCGCCGTGGTCAACCCCAACGAGGCGCAGGTCGTGCAGTTCTTCGGCCGCTACCTCGGCACGATCCGGGTCGCCGGTCTGCACTGGACGTGGCCGTTGACCGCGCGCCGGCGGGTCACCCTGCGGGTGCGCAACTTCGAGACCGACCGGCTCAAGGTCGCCGACGCCGACGGCAACCCGGTCGAGATCGCCGCGGTCGTCGTCTGGCGGGTCGTCGACTCGGCGAACGCCGTCTTCTCGGTCGACGACCACGTCGCCTACGTCGCGGTGCAGGCCGAGGCGGCCGTACGCCACCTGGCCACCAGCTACCCGTACGAGGCGCACGACAGCGGCCGGGCCAGCCTGCGCGACGGCAGCGTCGTCGCCGAGGAGTTGACCGCCGAGCTGCGCGAGCGGGTCGAGCTGGCCGGCGTCGAGGTGCTGGAGTCCCGGGTGACCCATCTCGCGTACGCTGCCGAGATCGCCCACGCGATGCTCGCCCGGCAGCAGGCCGCAGCGGTCGTCGCGGCCCGGTTCCGCATCGTCGAGGGCGCGGTGGGCATGGTCTCCAACGCCCTGGAGCGCCTGCGTGACGAGCACGTCATCGACCTCGACGAGGAGCGCAAGGCCCAGATGGTGGCCAACCTGCTGGTCGTGCTCTGCGGCGACCGGTCGGTGCAGCCGGTGGTCAACACGGGATCTCTCTACAGCTGAGGCGGTTGCGGCTGATGGCCGAACGCAAGAAGCTGCTGCTGCGGCTCGATCCGGCGGTCCACGAGGCGATGGCCAAATGGGCCGCCGACGACCTGCGCAGCGTCAATGCCCAGATCGAGTACGCGCTGCGGCTCGCGCTGCGCTCCGCCGGTCGTGCCGCCGGCTCAGCGGGCTCAGCCGGCGCTGCCCCGGGCGTCGGCCAGTTGTCGGACCAGCACCAGCAGCCCGGCGAGGAGCAGCCCTAGCCCGACGGCGTCGAGCAGGGTGAGCAGCCCGCCCACCACGGCAGAGGCCAGGCCGATTTGGCTGGGTGGGCCGCTGCCGGCCAGCACCGGCAGGTACGCCGACCAGATGATCCCGACCGCCACCGCGCCCAGCAGGACGACCAGGCCGCTGAGCGCCAGCCCGCCGCCTCGACCCGTCACCGCCGTACGCCGCAGCATCAGCAGCACCACGCCCGTCACCAGCACCGCGATCACCGGCAGCCGCACCGCGACCTGGACCGCCAGGTATCCGGGGTCGATCCCGCCGCTCGTGCCGAACTCCATGCCAGCCACCTTCCTGGTCGCCCTGACCTGCCGCACCCTAGCGCCGGCGGGCAAGGCGCGCCCCTAGCATGGTGCGATGGCTATCAGCTTCGTTCCCGGGCCGGTGACCGTACGGGTCCCGGCTACCAGCGCCAACCTCGGTCCCGGGTTCGACGCGCTCGGGTTGGCGTTGGCCCACCATGACGAGGTGACCGCCCGGGTGACCGCCGGCGGCTGCCGGGTCGAGGTCTCCGGCGAGGGGGCCGGCGAGTTGCCGGTCGACGACAGTCATCTGGTGGTGCGGGCCATGTACGCCACCTTCGACGCCCTCGGCGCCCGCCCGCCCGGCCTGGCGCTGAGCTGTGTCAACCGGATCCCACAGGCCCGGGGGATGGGCTCGTCGTCGGCGGCGATCGTGGCCGGTGTACAGCTGGCCCGTGGTCTGTCCGTCGGCGGCGCGCAGGCCCTGGACACCGCCGCCGCGCTGCGGATCGCCGCCGACCTGGAGGGTCACCCGGACAACGTGGCACCCTGCCTGCTGGGCGGGTTCACCATCGCCTGGACGGCGGCGGACGGCGCGCACGCCGTCTCGTTGCCGGTGGCGCCGGACCGGACGGTGACGGTCTTCGTGCCGACCGGCCGGGGGCTGACCGAGGTGGCGCGGGCGGCGTTGCCGCAGACGGTGCCGCATGCCGACGCCGCGTTCAACGCCGGCCGGTCCGCGTTGCTGGTGCATGCGATCACCGCCGATCCGGCGCTGCTGCTGGCCGCCACCGAGGACCGGCTGCACCAGGAGTACCGGGCGGCCGGGATGCCGGCCAGCGCCGACCTGGTTGCCCGGCTGCGCGCCGTCGGGGTGGCCGCGGTGATCAGTGGGGCGGGGCCGAGTGTGCTGGCGCTGACCGACGTGCCGGGTGATTTCTGTCCGGGAATGGACTGGCAGAGTCAGACGTTGCTGGTAGACGTTGCCGGAGCGCAGATCGAAGGCGCTATAGTAGGACACGCCGAGCGGGACCCTGTTGCCGCAGGTCGGAAGAGTTGATTACGCTCTAGGCCAAGCACAGCCGCGAAGCACGCGATCTCCTGCGGGGCGGCGCACCCCCGAAGCTATCGGCGGTAAGCCCGTCTCACCCCTGCCTAGGCCTCCGCCAAACCGCAGTCTCCACGGATCGCTGCAGACGCTGAGACCTGCTCACCGAGGCTGGTGTGGCGGATTCGGCGAGCTGCGCGAAGACTCCCGCGACGTGTCATGCGAGGCGGGTGCACCGAGGCCACCCGGCCACCTAGCTGTTCGATCCGGGTAGCCCGGCCTTATCGAGGGAAGGAATCCATTGAGCGACACCACCGACGTGACGTCGGATGTCTCCAACGTCGCTGACGACACCACCGCTGCTCCTGCCCGCCGTCGGCGGTCCGGCACCGGGCTGTCCGCGATGCTGCTGCCTGAGTTGCAGAGCCTCGCCGCGTCGCTCGGCATCTCCGGTACCGCCCGGATGCGCAAGAGCGAGTTGATCGCGGCGATCTCCGAGCGCCAGGCCGGTGGCGGCGCCCCGCGGCCACGCGCCGAGGTCGCCGCGGCGACCGCACCCCCTCGGGACGAGGTGCGCGCCGAGGTGCGCGCCGAGCCGGAGCGCCGAGACAGCGGCGGCGGCGAGCAACTCGCGATCGTCGAGGAGCCGCCGGCGCGGGAGCGGGGCACCCGTCGGGGCCGGTCGAGTCGGGCGGCGGCGCAGGAGTCGCGGACCGAAGAGCCGGAGACCACGACCGCGACCGCCCCGGCCGAGCCGGGTGAGCGGGAGCGCGGCGACGCCCGCGGCGAACGGGCCGGTGACGGCCGTAACGGTCGGGACCGGGGCGAGCGCGGTGAGCGCAACGACCGGGGTGACCGCAACGAGCGCAACGACCGGGGCGAGGGCCGGGACCGTAACGACCGCAACGAAGGTCGGGACCGTAACGACCGGGGCCCACGGGACAGCGAGGACGACGGTGACGGCGACGGCGGTGGCCGGCGCGGGCGACGCAGCCGGTTCCGCGACCGCCGGCGGCGGGGGGACCGCGGTGAGGGCGGTGGCGGCGACAGCGGTGGTGGCCGTGAGCCGCAGGTGACCGAGGACGACGTCCTGGTGCCGGTCGCCGGCATCCTCGACGTCCTGGACAACTACGCGTTCGTGCGCACCACCGGCTACCTGTCCGGGCCGAACGACGTCTACGTGTCCATGTCTCAGGTGAAGAAGTACGGCCTGCGTCGTGGCGACGCGGTAACCGGCGCGGTGCGGGCCACCCGGGACGGCGAGCAGCGGCGCGACAAGTACAACCCGCTGGTACGGCTGGACACGATCAACGGGATGGAGCCGGACGAGGCGCGGCGGCGGCCGGAGTTCTACAAGCTCACCCCGCTCTACCCGCAGGACCGGTTGCGGCTGGAGACCGAGCCGCACATCCTCACCACCCGCGTCATCGACCTGGTGATGCCGATCGGCAAGGGGCAGCGGGCGCTGATCGTCTCCCCGCCGAAGGCGGGCAAGACGATGGTGTTGCAGGCGATCGCCAACGCGATCACCCACAACAACCCCGAGTGCCACCTGATGGTCGTCCTGGTCGACGAACGGCCGGAAGAGGTCACCGACATGCAGCGGTCGGTGAAGGGCGAGGTCATCGCGGCCACGTTCGACCGGCCGCCGCAGGACCACACCACCGTCGCCGAGCTGGCGATCGAGCGGGCCAAGCGCCTGGTCGAGCTGGGGCACGACGTCGTGGTGCTGCTCGACTCGGTGACCCGGCTGGGCCGCTCGTACAACCTGGCGGCACCGGCCAGCGGCCGGATCATGTCCGGTGGTATCGACTCGACCGCGCTCTATCCGCCGAAGCGGTTCCTCGGTGCGGCGCGCAACATCGAAAACGGCGGGTCGCTGACCATCCTGGCCACTGCGCTCGTCGAGACCGGATCCATGATGGACACGGTGATCTTCGAGGAGTTCAAGGGTACCGGAAACGCCGAGCTCAAACTCGACCGCAAGATCGCCGACAAGCGGGTCTTCCCGGCCATCGACATCCACCCTTCCGGCACCCGCAAGGAGGAGATCCTGCTCGCGCCGGAGGAGCTGGCGATTACCCACAAGCTCCGCAAGGTGCTGCACTCGCTGGACTCGCAGGGCGGTCTCGACCTGTTGCTGGACCGGCTCAAGCAGAGCCGGACCAACATCGAGTTCCTGATGCAGATCGCCAAGTCGACACCGGGGGAGTGACCCCGGCACCGACCGCGCCCGGTGCGGGAATCGCCCGGGCGCGTCGGGCGTTAGGCCTGGCGGTACGTCGTGCCGGTCGCGGTGGGTGGCAGTGCCCGCCCGCCGCGATCCGGCACCGTGACACATGGCAGACTGGTCGACGGCCAGGGTTCCGGTTCACGCCCGAGTCGATCCGCACACCGGTGCGGGCGATGCCGACGGCGACCCGGCGACCGACGATGAGAGGACCTCACCCATGAAGAAGGACATCCACCCGCAGTACGTGACCACCGAGGTCACCTGCTCCTGCGGCGCCTCGTTCACCACCCGCAGCACCGCCTCCAGTGGCAAGATCCACGTCGAGACCTGCAGCGCCTGCCACCCGTTCTACACCGGCAAGCAGCGCGTCCTCGACACCGCGGGCCGGGTGGCCAAGTTCCAGCAGAAGTACGCGAAGGTCCAGGCCAAGAAGACCAAGTAGCGCTCCGTACGACGCCCGCTCTCCGTCACCACGACGGGGGCGGGCGTCGCGGTGTCTGTAGACGGGGTTCGGGTGTCCGCTGGGTGAAGGAGTCACGGGTATGAGCAGCGAACGCCTCGCCGGGCTTCTCGACGAGTACGCCGAGCTGGAACGGCAGTTGGCGGATCCGGGGCTGCACGCCGACCAGGTCACCGCCCGCCGGGTCGGCCGTCGCTTCGCCGAGCTGGCCCCGCTGCACAAGGCTGCCGACGAGCTCGCCCAGGCCCGGGCCGACCTGGTCGCCGCCCGGGAACTCGCCGGTGAGGATCCGAGCTTCGCCGCCGAGGCCGAGGCGATCGCGGCCAGCCTGCCGGACCTGGAGGCCCGCCTCGCCGAACTGCTCATCCCCCGCGACCCGCACGACGCCAAGGACGTCATCGTCGAGATCAAAGCGGGCGAGGGGGGCGAGGAATCGGCGCTGTTCGCCGGTGACCTGCTGCGGATGTACGTGCGGTACGCCGAACGACGCGGCTGGCAGGTCGAGGTGCTCGACTCGCAGGACTCCGACCTGGGCGGCGTCAAGGACGTCTCCCTCGCCGTGAAGTCGCGCGGCGTACCGGAGGGTGGCAACGGCGTCTGGTCCCGCCTGAAGTGGGAGGGCGGGGTGCACCGGGTACAGCGGGTGCCGGTCACCGAGTCGCAGGGCCGGATCCACACCAGCGCGGCCGGCGTTCTCGTGCTCCCCGAGGCGGAGGAGGTCGACGTCACCATCGACCCGAACGAGCTGCGCATCGACGTGTTCCGTTCCTCCGGCCCCGGTGGCCAGTCGGTCAACACCACCGATTCGGCGGTCCGGATCACCCATCTGCCGACCGGGATCGTCGTCTCCTGCCAGAACGAGAAGAGCCAGCTGCAGAACCGGGAACAGGCGATGCGGATCCTGCGGGCCCGGATGCTCGCCGCAGCCCAGGAACAGGCCGATGCGGTGGCCTCCGACGCTCGCCGGTCCCAGGTGCGAACCGTCGACCGTTCGGAGCGGATCCGCACCTACAACTTCCCGCAGAACCGGATCACCGACCACCGGATCGGCTACACCGCGTACAACCTGGACCTGGCGCTCGGCGGTGAGCTCGACGGCGTGCTCGACGCTCTCGCCGAGGCGGACCGGGCGGCCCGGCTCGCCGGGGACACCGAACTGGGCCGTCGCTGAGTGAACCGGCCCGTCGTCGACCTGGACCGTCGTCTGCCAGGCTTCAGCGGACCGGATGTGGGTGCTGGCGTGTGGCGCGCATCTGCCGGGTGGCGACGTCGAAGGCGCGGCTGAGCGCGTCCCGTAGCGCCGGCCCGGTCCCGTCGACCTCGGCCCAACCGACACTGACCCCGACCGGGGTGCCCGGCACCAGCGACTCCCACTCCTCGCCGGCCACCGCCTCGGTGATCCGTCGGGCCACCTCGGCGGCCTCGACCCGGCCGGCGCCCGGCAGCACGACGACGAACTCGTCACCGCCGAAGCGGGCCACGAAGTCGCCCCGACGCATCACCCGGTTGATCACCCCGGCGACGCGCTGCAGCACCAGGTCCCCGGAGTGGTGACCGTGCACGGTGTTCACCGACTTGAAGCCGTCGAGGTCGCAGATCATCACCATCGCCCGGTCGGCGCGGCCGGCCAGGTCCGACACGTACCGGTCGAGTTGGCGGCGGTTGGCCAGCCCGGTCAGCGGATCGGTGAGTGCCTCCGCGGTGTACTGCGCCGTGGTGCGCCGCATCTCCTCGTGGTCGAGCCGGGCGGCGATGCCGTCGACGTACATGTCGCGGAGCCGGTCGTTGCGACGGTTGGCCAGCCGGAATGCGTACCGGTCGGCGTCGTGTGCCGCCACGTGGTCGCCGCAGCGGGTGTACGCGACGCTGCGCAGCCGGGCGGACTCGGCCGCACCGAGCGTCTCGGCCGATACCACCGCCGTGTCCAGCCGGGTCAACGCCTCCGCCGACCGGTCGGCGGCGATCGCCAGGCAGACCGCGCCGAGCTGCCGCAGGTCCCGGGCGCGGGCGCTGTCCCCGCCGTCGATCATGAGACGGGTGGCCTCGGGCGCGCCGGCGGGCAGCCGGGCCGGTTCGCCGAGCGCCGCCAGCCGGGCCAGGGCGTACCCGTACGCCACCCGGCTGCTCGGACGCAGCAGGTGGGTCCGTCCGGTGGTGACGAACTTGACCAGGTCGGTGCCGATGTCCCGGAGCACCCGCAGGCAGCCGTCCGTGTCGCCGTGGTGGTCCAGAGCGACCGCGTTGCGCAGCCGGATGGCCGGCGCGGCGAAGGTCTCCTCGGCGATGCCGGTGGCGTTGCCGAGCTGGCGGGCGCGTTCGATCGCGCTCAGCGCGTGCCCGTGGAAGCTCAGGTAGGAGTAGGCCATCGCCAGGTCGTGCCAGCCCCAGGCGGTCTCCCGGTCGACGTCCGGCACCGTGCCCAACGCCCGGGACGCCTGCACCAGGTGCGTCACGCACCGGTCGAACGCCCCCTGGTGGTGGGCGGCCAACGCGGCCAGGGCGTGCAGGTGGCCGTGCAGGTAGGGCTCGGCGATGTCGCGGGCGGCCTCGAATGCGTGGTCCACCGCCGCCGCGTACTCGGCGGAACGGCCCAGGTTCAGCAGCGCGGAGAGGCGCTGCACCAGGGCGTCGGCCCGCACGTACGGATCGTCGCTGGTGCGGATCACCTGCTCGAAGGCGACGCAGGCTTCAGCCGATCGGCTGCTCTCCATCAGTGCCCGGGCCTGCATCAGGGCCTCGGCCTGGTCGGTGAGCCGGTCGACCCAACCCACGCACAACCTCCCTGGGGCCCGCTGGAACCTGGCGCGACGCACACCGGGGACGTTCCGTGGACTGCTGTCACGGACGTCCGGGTGGACGCTCCATGATTATGTCGTGAACCGCTTGTCAGAAAACACCTCCGGTATCCCGGATCGACGGCCGATTTCGGCGGTGTTGACCGCTGCGACCGCCCGGCTGGCCGCCGCCGGGGTGCCGTCCGCCCGGGTGGACGCTGAGCTGATTGCCGCCTCAGTCCTGGGAACCACCCGCGGTCGACTGGCGCTGAGCAGCGGCTTCATTCCTATCGATGAGGCTCGCTTCGATGAGTTGGTGTCCCGGCGGGCGGCCCGGGAGCCGGTGCAGCACCTCACCGGATCGGCACCGTTTCGTTATCTGGAGCTCGCGGTGGGCCCCGGGGTGTTCGTTCCCCGGCCGGAGACCGAGGTGCTCGCCGGCATGGTCGTCGACGCGGTGCGCGACCGGGCCGCCGACTCCCCGACCATCGTCGACCTCTGCAGCGGCAGCGGCGCGGTGGCGCTCGCGGTGGCCCACGAGGTGCCGGGAGCGCGGGTGATCGCGGTGGAGCGGTCCACCGCCGCGCTGACCTGGTTACGCCGCAACGCCTCGACCCGGGCAGCGGCCGGGGACCGGCCGATCGAGGTGGTGGGCGGTGACGTCACCGACCCCGGGCTGCTCGCCGAAATGTCCGGTCGGGTGGACGTGGTGGTCTGCAACCCGCCGTACGTGCCGGACGCCACCCCGGTGCCGCCGGAGGTCGCCGGACACGACCCGGCGGAGGCCGTCTTCGGCGGTCCGGACGGGCTGGCGGTGATCCGTCCGGTGGTGGAGCTGGCCGCCACGCTGCTGTGTGCCGACGGCCTGTTCGCCGTCGAACACGACGACAGCCACGCGGCGGCGGTCGGCGCGCTGCTCGCCGCCGACGGACGGTTCGCCGACGTGACCGGACACCGGGACCTGGCCGGTCGACCCCGGTTCGGCACGGCCCGCCGGGCGGTGCCGACCGCCGCCGCTGAGTGAGGCGACCGGCGCTGTCGGCCGGGGTGACCGCGGGTACGGGCTGATCGGTGCGGATCAGGCTGCGGGCACGTGGCAGACTGGCTCACCGTGATGCTCTATGACTGCCGGTCCGCCGCCGACCGCGACAAAGGCATCGCCGCGGCGATCGAGGCGGTCAAGAACGGCGAGCTGGTCGTGTTGCCCACCGACACGGTGTACGGGGTCGGTGCCGACGCCTTCACTTCGTACGCGGTCACCGCGTTGCTCAACGCCAAGGGCCGGGACCGGCAGATGCCGCCGCCGGTGCTGGTCGGCTCCCGGCACACCCTCGACGGTCTGGTGTTGATCCTGCCGCAGACCGCCCGGGATCTCGCCGACGCCTTCTGGCCGGGCGCGTTGACGATGATCGTGGAGCACGCACCGAGCCTGAACTGGGACCTGGGCGACACCAACGGCACGGTCGCGGTCCGGATGCCACTGCACCCGGTGGCACTGGAGGTACTGCGGGAGACCGGCCCGATGGCGGTGTCGTCGGCGAACAAGACCGGTCGGCCACCGGCGGTGACCGCCGCGGAGGCCCGCGACCAGCTCGGCTACTCGGTGCGGGCCTACCTGGAGGCGGGGCCGTGTCCGGATCCGGTGCCGAGCACCATCGTCGACCTCACCGGGGACGTGCCCCGGGTGGTGCGGGCCGGTGCGCTGCCGATCGAGAAGCTGCGTGACGTGGTGCCGGACATCGTCGGTACGGAGTCCTGAGTGCCGCCGTTCACCGTTCTCCACGTCTGCATGGGCAACATCTGCCGGTCGCCGATGGCCGAACGCCTGCTGGTGCTCGCCGTCGCCGAACGGCTCGACCGGTTGCCGCCGACGGCCGGGGCATCGGCGGTGGAGGAGCTGCTGCACAGCCACAGCGCCGGTACCGGCGGGTGGCACGCCGGCGAGGAGATGAACCCGCCGGCCGCCCGGCAGGTGATCGGCCGGGGCGGGGACACCGACGGGTTCGCCGCCCGCAAGCTGCGGTCCGACCAGATCGACGCCGCCGACCTGATCCTCACCGCCACCGCCGACCAGCTGGAGTACGTCGTGGCGCTGCGGCCGGACGCCGCCGACCGCACCTTCGTGCTCGGCGAGTTCGGTCGGCTGCTGCCGGCGGTGGATGTCGCGGCGCTGCCGGCCGTAGCGCCGAACCCGGAGGCGGTGTACGCCCGGGGTGTGGCGTTGGTGGCGGCGGTCGCCGCCGTGCGCGACGGCGCCGGTCCGCAGCCTGGTGACGATCTGGACGATCCGTGGGGGCGGGGCGACCACACCTTCGCCCGGGTCGCCGACGAGATCGAGGAGACGGTGGGGGCGCTCAGCGTGGCGCTGCTGCCCTGAACCCGTCGGACGGAGGCGATCGGAGTGGACGTGCCGGTCCGCGGGGTGCGGCGGTGATGGCCGTACGGCTGCGGCACCTGCCGGTGCCGTTGCTGGTGTCGGCGGTGCTGCTGGCGGTGCTGACCGCCGTCGGCGCCGGTCTCGACGGTGCGGCGGGTGCGCTAGGGGCGGCCGCCGGGGTGCTGCTGGTGGTGGTCAGCTACGTGGCGTCGTCGGTGGCGCTGGCCTGGGCGGACTCGGTGCATCCCCGGATGGTGCTCAGTGTGGGGCTGCTCACGTACAGCCTGAAGTTCGCGGTCCTGGGTGCGGCGGTGTTCGCGGTGGCCGCGTCGGACTGGGCCGGTCAGCGGATGCTCGCGGTGGCGATCATCGTCGGCACTGTCGCGTGGATCACCGCCCAGGTGTGGTGGACGTGGCGGGCCCGGATCCCGTACGTCGAGATCGACCCGCGCTGACGCTCGCGGCGAGGGCCAGGAAGCATGGTCGACGTACCTCCGTCGTCGGGGATATTTTGCTGATTTGTCCGTAAATATCGGTACGATCGGCAGGTTCGCGCCACGCCGTGACAGGCGTGCTGCGGGGAGTGGATACCGGCCGGCGCGGAAGAGGAGTACCGTGTGCTCCCATCTGAGGTGCCACCGGGTCGCCCACACAACGAGGGTTGTGCGGGGGGTGACGCACAGCCTCCATCGTTGCCCTGATATGTTTCCGGCGTCATGGCCGGTGAACCACCTTCTGAACCCGCAGGTCCCTCGGGGGCCGACACGGGGTTCGCCGCGCTCGGCTACCTACTCGGCGGGATGGCTGTGTGGGGCGGGGCGGGGTGGCTCGTCGACCGTTGGCTGGACCTGCCCAACGTCGGGCTGCTGATCGGGCTGATCGGCGGGACGGCGGCCGGGGTCTACCTGACCGTTAAGAAGCTGGGCGCGTGAACCAGGCCCGACCGACGGAGGATGCGCGTTGATTGAGCAGCCGACCGTTCTCGCCGCGGAGTTCCCTCCCGGCGTGGATGCCTTCGACTTTCGCAGCCTGATCCCGGGGCTGGACGGCACCGCCTGGGCGGCCGCCTTCACCAAGATCACGCTGCTGCTCTGGATCGCCGCCGCGCTGGTGATGATCTTCTTCCTGGTGACCTACCGCAGCCCGAAGCTGGTGCCGACCAAGGGCCAGTGGCTGGCCGAGTCGGTGTACGGCATGGTGCGCGACAACATCGCCCGGGACGTGATCGGCAAGGACGGCGTGCGGTTCGCGCCGTACCTCACGGTGCTGTTCTGCTTCATCCTGATCAACAACCTCTGGGGCATCGTGCCCTTCGCCCAGATCTCGCCGATGTCGCACATCGCCTTCCCGATGGTGCTCGCGGTGATCAGCTGGCTGATGTACATCGGGCACGGCATCGCCAAGTGGGGCTTCGTCGGCTACATCAAGCACTCCTGCTGGGTCTCCGGCGCGCCGCTGTGGGTGCAGCCGATCCTGGTGCCGATCGAGTTCGTCTCGAACCTGATCCTGCGGCCCGTCACGCTGGCAGTCCGGCTCTTCGCGAACATGTTCGCGGGCCACATGATCCTGCTGGTCTTCGTCCTCGGTGGTGTGGCGCTGTTCCAGGCCGACAGTCTGTTCATCAAGCCCATCGCCGTTCTGAGCTGGGGCATGGCGATCGTGATGACCTTCTTCGAGTTCGGCATCATGATCCTCCAGGCGTACGTGTTCACCCTGCTCAGCGCGACCTACCTGCAGCACTCCCTGGCCGAGTCGCACTGATCCCGGCCCCCTGATCGGCACACGTCCGCAGTGCGTCACGCGGGCGACAACTGAACATTCACCTAAACGTGCGCGTGATGGACACGCGTTCAACGCAGGAGGAAAACAACCATGGAGATCACCGGCAACCTGAACGCCATCGGCTACGGCATCGCCGCCCTGGGCCCCGGCATCGGCGTCGGTCTGGTGTTCGCCGCCTACATCCAGGCGACCGCCCGCCAGCCGGAGAGCGCCGGCCTGACCCGGGTCTACATGTTCATGGGCTTCGCCGTGATCGAGGCGCTCGCCCTGCTCGGTCTGGTGCTCGCGTTCGCACTCTAAGACGACCGGCGCGGTCTGACTCGGTGACCGGCAGCATGAGCGCCGGTCCGGGCGAAGGGAAGTGTCCATGTACGAAGAAGTCACGTACATAGCCGCGGAAGAGGGCGGGAACATCCTGCTCCCACCGCTGTCCGAGATCATCGTCGGTCTGATCGCCTTCGGTCTGCTCGTCGCCGTCCTGCTGAAGTTCGTGTTCCCGCGGATGGAAGCCATGTACCAGGCGCGGGTCGAGGCGATCGAGGGCGGGATCAAGCGGGCCGAGGCCGCCCAGGCCGAGGCGAACCAGCTGCTGGAGCAGTACAAGGCCCAGTTGGCCGAGGCGCGCACCGACGCGGCCCGCATCCGCGACGACGCCCGGGCCGACGCCGAGGGCATCCGACAGGACATCCTCGCCAAGGCGCGGGAGGAGTCCGACCGGATCATCGCGGCCGGCAAGGAGCAGCTCGCCGCCGAGCGGCAGACCATCGTCCGGGAGCTGCGTGCCGAGGTCGGCACGCTCGCGGTCGACCTGGCCGGTCGGATCGTCGGCGACGCGCTCGCCGACGAAGCCCGCCGCAAGGGCACCGTCGAGCGGTTCCTGGCCGACCTGGAAAGCACGGGAGCCCGCTGATGCAGTCCGCCACCAGCCGGGAGTCCTACGCGGCGGTGACCGGCCGACTCGTCGGCTACGTCACCGGTGCCACGCCGGCGGCGGTCGCCAGCACGGCCGACGAGATCCTCTCCGTGGCAGACCTGCTGCGCCGTCAGCCCCGGCTGCGGCGGGCACTGGCCGACCCGGCCCGCCCCGCCGACGACCGGATCGGGCTGCTGCGCGGCCTGCTCGACGGCAAGGCCGGCGCGGACAGTGTCGAACTGCTCAGCGCCGTCGTGGCGGTCCGCTGGTCGGCACCGTCGGAGCTGCTCGACGCCACCGAACGGCTCGGCGTCGACGCGGCGCTGTCCGGTGCCGAGTCCGCTGGCGAGCTGGCCGAGGTGGAGGACGAGCTGTTCCGCCTCGGCAAGATCATCGACGGTGACCCGCAACTGGGTGCCGTGGTGGGTGACGTCACCGTACCGGCCGACCGGCGGGTCGAGCTGATCCGCACGCTGCTCACCGGCAAGGCGCTGCCGGCCACGGTGCGCCTGGCCGAGCAGGCCGTCCGCGGCTTCGGTGGCCGCTCCGTCGGGGCCGGGCTGAACCGCCTGGTCGAGATGGCCGCCGCCCGACGCGACCGCCAGGTCGCGCACGTCACGGTCGCTGCTGCGCTGACCGATGCCGAGGAGCAGCGGTTGGGCGCCACGCTGGCCGGAATGTACGGTCGGGAGGTCTCCGTCAAGTTGACGGTCGACCCTGCCGTACTCGGCGGGATGAGCGTACGGATCGGCTCCGACCTGTACGACGGCACCGTGCGGCGCCGCCTCATCGACACCCGTAAGGCGCTCGCCGGGCGCTGAATCAGTCCATGCCGTTCCGGGTTCATCCGGGCCACTAGACATAGAGGAAGCAGAGGATGGCCGAGCTGACCATCTCGTCGGACGAGATCCGTGGTGCCCTAGAACGCTACGTCTCTTCCTACACGCCGGAGCTGTCTCGCGAAGAGGTCGGCACCGTGGCGGACGCCGGGGACGGCATCGCCCACGTCGAGGGCCTGCCCTCGGCGATGGCGAACGAACTGCTGGAGTTCGAGGACGGCACGCTGGGCGTGGCGCTGAACCTCGACGTACGCGACATCGGTGTGGTCGTCCTGGGCGACTACACCGGCATCGAGGAGGGTCAGCGCGTCAAGCGCACCGGCCGGGTGCTCTCCGTACCGGTCGGCGACGCCTTCCTCGGCCGGGTGGTCAGCGCGCTCGGCGAGCCGATCGACGGCCTCGGCGACATCGCCAACGACGGCTTCCGCGAGCTGGAGCTGCAGGCGCCGAACGTGATGGCCCGGCAGTCGGTGCACGAGCCGCTGCAGACCGGCATCAAGGCGATCGACGCGATGACCCCGATCGGTCGCGGCCAGCGGCAGCTGATCATCGGCGACCGCAAGACCGGCAAGACCACCGTGGCGCTGGACACGATCCTCAACCAGCGGGCCAACTGGGAATCCGGCGACCCGACCAAGCAGGTGCGCTGCATCTACGTGGCGATCGGGCAGAAGGCCTCCACCATCGCCTCGATCAAGGGCGTGCTGGAGGAGCACGGCGCGATGGAGTACACCACCATCGTCGCCTCGCCCGCCTCCGACCCGGCCGGCTTCAAGTACATCGCGCCGTACACCGGTTCGTCGATCGGCCAGCACTGGATGTACGCCGGCAAGCACGTGCTGATCGTCTTCGACGACCTGAGCAAGCAGGCCGAGGCGTACCGGGCCGTGTCGCTGCTGCTGCGCCGTCCGCCGGGCCGTGAGGCGTACCCCGGTGACGTCTTCTACCTGCACTCCCGGCTGCTGGAGCGGTGCGCGAAGCTCTCCGACGAGCTGGGTGCCGGCTCGATGACCGGCCTGCCGATCATCGAGACCAAGGCCAACGACATCTCGGCCTTCATCCCGACCAACGTCATCTCGATCACCGACGGTCAGATCTTCCTGGAGACCGACCTGTTCAACCAGGGTCAGCGGCCGGCGATCAACGTCGGTACGTCGGTCTCCCGGGTCGGTGGCGCCGCGCAGGTCAAGCCGATGAAGAAGGTCGCCGGCCGGCTGCGGCTGGACCTGGCCCAGTACCGGGAGCTGGAGGCGTTCTCCGCGCTCGCGTCCGACCTGGACAAGGCGTCGCGTAACCAGCTGGACCGTGGTGCCCGCCTGGTCGAGCTGCTCAAGCAGGCGAACTACTCGCCGTTCCCGGTGCAGGAGCAGGTCGTCTCGGTCTGGGCCGGCACCGAGGGCAAGCTCGACGACATCCCGGTCGGTGACATCCGGCGCTTCGAGGCGGAGTTCCTGGAGTACCTGCGGCACTCGCACAAGGGCACCTTGGACTCGATCGCCGCGCACAACTGGGACGACGAGATCATCGCCACGCTCAGCGACGCGATCGAGAAGTTCAAGCAGATGTTCCTGTCCAAGGACCCGGCGCGGGTGATCAACGAGGCGCCGGCCGAGGCCCTGGAGGGCGAGCAGGAGCGCGAGAGCGTCACCCGGTACGTGGCCGACGCTGACGCCGAGAAAGAGTAAGGCGGTTCCGGATGCCAGCGCAGGTTCGGGTACTCCGCCAGCGGATCCGCTCGGCGAAGTCGATGAAGAAGATCACCAAGGCGATGGAGCTCGTCGCGACGAGCCGGGTCGCCAAGGCCCAGGCGCGGGTGGCGGCCTCGCTGCCGTACGCCAACGCGATCACCGGTGTGCTCACCGCGCTGGCCTCGAACGCCTCGGTCGACCACCCGCTGCTGACCGCGCGTGCGCGGGTGCGGCGGGCCGGCGTGCTGGTGATCACCAGCGACCGCGGGCTGGCCGGCGGGTACAGCACCAACGCGATCAAGACCGCCGAGTCGCTGATCGCGCGGCTCAAGGCCGACGGCAAGGAACCGGTGCTGTACGTCATCGGCCGCAAGGGCGTGTCGTACTACCGGTTCCGCAACCGGCCGATCGAGGCGAGCTGGACCGGCTTCTCCGAGCAGCCCAGCTTCGCCGACGCCCGTGAGGTCGGCCAGACGCTGATCGCGGCGTTCCAACGCGGTGCCGACGACACCGACGGTGCCGGGGCCGACCAGGTGCTCGGGGTGGACGAGTTGCACATCGTCTCCACCGAGTTCAAGTCGCTGATGACGCAGACTCCGGTGCCCCGCATCCTCGGCCCGATGGAGGTCAAGGACCGGCCGATGGAGGCCGCGGCGGGAGTGCTGCCGGCGTACGAGTTCGAGCCGAACGCCGAGGCGTTGCTCGACGCGTTGCTGCCGAAGTACATCAACACCCGGATCTACGCGGCGCTGGTCGAATCGGCGGCGAGCGAGTCGGCGGCGCGGCGGCGGGCGATGAAGAGCGCCACCGACAACGCCGAGGAAATGATCGAGAAGTACACGCGGCTAATGAACTCGGCGCGTCAGGCCGGGATCACCCAGGAGATCAGCGAGATCGTCGGCGGCGCCAACGCGCTCGCGGCGGCGGGAAGTGAAGTGTGATGACTGCCTCTGTAGAAACCCAGGCAACCGGAGCGACCAGTACGGCTACCGGCCGCGTGGTCCGGGTCATCGGCCCGGTCGTCGACGCCGAGTTCCCGCGCGAGGCGATGCCCGCGATCTTCAACGCCCTGCACGTGGACGTCTCGCTCGCCGGTGGCGAGCGGACCCTGACCCTGGAGGTCGCCCAGCACCTGGGCGACAACGTGATCCGGGCCATCTCGATGCAGCCGACCGACGGCATGGTCCGGGGCGCGGAGGTCCGCGACACCGGATCACCGATCACGGTGCCGGTCGGTGACGGCATCAAGGGCCGGGTGTTCAACACCATCGGTGAGTGCCTCAACCTCGCCGAGGGCGAGACGCTGCAGGTGACCGAGCGCCGCTCGATCCACCAGAAGGCACCGGCCTTCGCCGACCTGGAGCCGAAGACCGAGATGCTGGAGACCGGCATCAAGGTGCTCGACCTGCTCGCCCCGTACGTCAAGGGCGGCAAGATCGGCCTGTTCGGCGGTGCCGGCGTCGGCAAGACGGTGCTCATCCAGGAGATGATCATCCGGGTCGCGAACAACTTCGGCGGTACGTCGGTCTTCGCCGGCGTCGGTGAGCGGACCCGTGAGGGCAACGACCTGATCCACGAGATGACCGAGTCCGGCGTCATCGACAAGACCGCCCTGGTCTACGGCCAGATGGACGAGCCGCCGGGCACCCGGTTGCGGGTCGCGCTCGCCGCGCTGACCATGGCGGAGTACTTCCGCGACGTGCAGAAGCAGGAAGTGCTGCTGTTCATCGACAACATCTTCCGGTTCACCCAGGCCGGCTCCGAGGTCTCCACCCTGCTGGGCCGGATGCCGTCCGCAGTGGGTTACCAGCCCACCCTGGCCGACGAGATGGGTGAGCTGCAGGAGCGGATCACCTCGGTCCGCGGCCAGGCGATCACCTCGATGCAGGCGATCTACGTGCCCGCCGACGACTACACCGACCCGGCACCGGCCACCACCTTCGCCCACCTGGACGCCACCACCAACCTGGAGCGGTCCATCTCCGACAAGGGCATCTACCCGGCGGTGGACCCGCTGGCGTCCTCGTCGCGGATCCTCGCCCCGGAGTTCGTCGGCCAGGAGCACTACGCGGTGGCCTCCGAGGTGAAGCGGATCCTGCAGAAGTACAAGGACCTGCAGGACATCATCGCCATCCTCGGTATGGAGGAGCTCTCCGAGGAAGACAAGATCACCGTCTCCCGGGCGCGGCGGATCGAGCGGTTCCTGTCGCAGAACACCTTCGCGGCCGAGGTCTTCACCGGCATCAAGGGCTCGTACGTGCCGGTCAAGGACACCATCGAGGCCTTCCGCAAGATCAGCGAAGGGGAGTACGACCACTTCCCCGAGCAGGCCTTCTTCATGTGCGGTGGGCTCGACGACCTGGAGCGCAACGCCCGCGAGCTGATGAAGGGCTGACGACGGCGTCAGCCGTCGGCCTGTAGGAAGGGCTGACCACGGCGTCAGCCGTCGGCCTGGAGTGAAGGGCTGACACGGCGGTACCCCGACGAGCGCCGCACCGGTATCCGGTGCGGCGCTCGTCGCGTTGCCAGCCCGCTGTTTGCGCCTGGCGGCCAGGGGTACCCGACCGGCTCTGCGGCGGACGGGGGTCGGGGCGATGGCGCAGGGGGATCGGACACGGACACGCCCATCGCGGCTGAGCCGGCCGGAACGGCTCGCGCTGCTCGCCGTACTCATCGGGTTGGTCATGGTGGCGGGCTCGGTGGTGGTACTCAGCCGGACCGTCGTCGACCGGGCCGTGACGTCGGTGCCCACGGCGGACCTGTTCGGCGACGGCGGCGAAACGGCCGCGCTGGACGGTCCGCTGACCGGGCCGGTGAACCTGCTGCTGGTCGGCGTGGACCGGCCGACCGACCAGCCGCAGCGGGTGCCCCGGGCGGACACCGTACTGCTGGTGCACGTGCCGGCGGGGCTGGACCGGGCCTACCTGATCTCGCTGCCCCGCGACCTGCTGGTGGACATCCCGGCGTTCGGGGTGAGCGACTATCCCGGCGGCGTCGACCGGATCAACGCGGCGATGGCGTACGGCAGCAGGGTGCCGGGTCGCGCGGAGCCGGACCCGGTGTCCGGTTTCCAGCTGCTCGCCGCGACTGTCGCCGCCCGTACTGGTATCGACCGTTTCGATGCCGGGGTCATCGTCAACTTCGCCGGGCTGGAGCGGCTGGTCGACGCGATCGGCGGGGTACGGATGCGCATCGACGCCGACGTGCGGTCGGCACACCGGCAACCCGACGGCCGGCCGCGCCCGGCGAACCCGGACGGTTCGGGCTACGTCGGTCCCCAGGCCGAGTACAAGCAGGGGGAGCGGTTGCTCTCCGGTTGGCAGGCGTTGGACTACGTGCGGCAGCGGGAGAGCCTGCCGGACGGTGACTACGGCCGCCAGCGGCACCAGCGGCAACTGGTCCGGGCACTCGCCGAGCAGGTGGTCACCCGGGACCTGGTCACCGATCCGGGCCGGTTGACCTCGGTCCTGGACGCCGCCGGCACGGCGGTGGTGGTGGACACCCGGGGCCGGTCGCTTGTCGACTTCGCGATGGGGCTGCGGCAGATCCGGGGCGACCGGATCGTCCTGCTGGACCTGCCGGGTGTCGCGGTCACCGGCGGCGACGGCGAGTATCTCGGCGAGCGGTTCACCGCCGATGCCGACGGCTGCCTCGCGGCGCTGCGCGCCGGAACTCTCGACCAGTTCGTGGCAACCCGTCCTGAACTGGTCAATCGCGAAAAGTGACGGTCGTCGGCCGGCCACCCGGCGCGGGTACGGGAGACCGCCCCGACTAGACTCGCAGACGACCTCGCCACCAAAGGAGACCGCGTTGGCTAAGCAACTGCACGTCGAACTTGTCGCCGTCGAGCAGATGGTCTGGTCCGGCGAGGCCGAGATGGTGATCGCCCGGACCACCGAAGGCGAGCTCGGCGTACTGCCCGGTCACGCGCCGATGCTCGGCCAGCTCGCCGAGCCCGGCCAGGTGCGGATCACGCTGCCGGGCCGCGAACAGGTCGCCTACGACGTCGCCGGCGGGTTTCTCTCGGTAACGACCGACGGCGTGACGATTCTCGCCGAGGAAGCCACCCCGGCCGCCCCCGCCACCGCGTCCGGCCACTGAGCGGGCGGCGTCGATGTCGACCATCGAATGGTTCGGGATCGGCGTTGTCGTCCTGCTCGTCGCGATCCTGACGCTGATCGTCCGCCGTGCCCTGATGGCTCGGGTACGCGGCACCATCAAGCTCAGTTTCCGGGTCAACACGATCGTCGACGGCCGGGGCTGGTCACCTGGCTTCGGCCGCTTCGTCGGCGACGAGCTGCGCTGGTACCGGCTGTTCAGTTTCGCGCTGCGCCCCAAGCGGGTGCTGTCCCGCCGCGGGCTGGCCGTGGAGAGCCGCCGCAGCCCACGTGGCCAGGAGCGGCTGGCCCTGCCGCACGACTGGGTGATCCTGCGCTGCACCAGCCATCACGCCCCGGTCGAGATCGCCATGGCCGAGTCCACGGTGACCGGGTTCAGCTCCTGGCTGGAGGCGAGCCTGCCGGGGGAGGATTCGCGCCGGCTGGCGGCCTGAGCGGCGCTCACCGGTCGGCCACCAGCTCCACCTCGTAGCCGTACCGGTCGGTCAGGTAGCCGGCGTAGGTGTCGGGCCCGCCGGCGTACGGATGCCGGTCGGCGAACAACAGTGACCACCCGTGTGCCGGCGCGGCCGCGACCAGCTGATCCACCCGCTGCCGGGTCCCGGCGTGGAACGCCAGATGGTTGAGCCCCGGCGCGCACCGGTCGTGGATGTCGGCCGTCAGCGCCGGAGACTGCTCCAGCACCAGGTAGGTGCCGTCGTAGCGCCAGGACCGGCCGGCGGGCCACCGCTGGTACGGCTGCCAGCCGAGTTCACCCAGCAGCCAGGCCCAGCCGGGTTCAGCTGCGGGTAGATCGGGTACCCACAGCTCGACGTGGTGCAGTCCCGGCATGCGCTTCTCGCCGGGTCAGCGGCCGCCGCCGGGCACCCAGAGCACGTCGCCGCCCGGGTTGGCGGTTCTCGCCAGGATGAACAACAAATCCGAGAGACGGTTGAGATACTTTGCCGGAAGGGGGCCGGTTCGTTCCGGTTCATCAGTGATCAGTGCCCACGCGGAGCGCTCGGCCCGTCGAGCGACGGTCCGTGCCACGTGCAACAGCGCGGCGCCAGGGGTGCCGCCAGGCAGGACGAAGGAGTCGAGCTTGGCCAGCCGCGAGTTGTACTCGTCGCACCAGCCTTCCAGCCGGGTCACGTACGCCTCGGTCACCCGCAGCGGCGGGTACGCCGGCTCCGGCTCGATCGGGTTCGCCAGATCGGCACCGACGTCGAACAGGTCGTTCTGGATCTGCCCGAGCACCGTACGCAGCGGCTCGTCGAGCCCGCCGAGGGCGAGCGCCACCCCGATGGCGGCGTTGCACTCGTCGACGTCGGCGTACGCGCAGATCCGTGGGTCGGTCTTGGCGACCTGCTCGTTGTTGCTCAACCTGGTCGTGCCGGTGTCCCCGGCCTTGGTGTAGATGCGGGTGAGGTGGACGGCCATGAGCGACAGGGTACGGATTCTCCACCGCACCGGCAGAGTCGGTGTCGAGACAGCGTCATCCCCGCCCATCGACGGCGGCGGTGTCCCGGCGGTCGAGGGCGACCTCATCTCGGTCACCGGCGGGAGCCGGCTGGTCGGCGCGGTGCCGGTGGAGGGGGCGAAGAACTCGGCCCTGAAGC
Source organism: Solwaraspora sp. WMMD791 (assembly GCF_029581195.1). Lineage (NCBI taxonomy): Bacteria > Bacillati > Actinomycetota > Actinomycetes > Micromonosporales > Micromonosporaceae > Solwaraspora > Solwaraspora sp. WMMD791. The sequence goes on along the minus strand of NZ_CP120737.1, from coordinate 3,200,869 downwards.
TGATGGCCGCGGCGCTGCTGGCACCGGGCCGGACGGTGATCGACAACGTGCCCCGGATCACCGACATCGCCATCATGGCCGACGTGCTGCGCGGACTCGGCTGCGAGGTCACGGTGACCGCCGCCGGTGCGGAACTCACCGGTGTGCGGGCCACCGGATCGCCCCGGGCCAGCACGGTGACCATCGACGTACCGGCGGCCCCCGGCTGCCGGCCCGACGTGGACCTGGTGCGGCGGCTGCGGGCGTCGATCTGCGTACTCGGACCGTTGTTGGCCCGGTGCGGGCAGGTCCGGGTCGCGCATCCCGGCGGCGACGCGATCGGCTCGCGTGGGCTCGACATGCACGTGGCCGGCCTGGCCCGGATGGGCGCCGACATCACCGGGGAGAACGGCCTGGTCGTGGCCTCGGCACCGCGCGGGCTGCACGGCGCGACGATCTGCCTGGACTTTCCCAGCGTCGGTGCGACCGAGAACCTGGTGATGGCGGCGGTGCTCGCCGACGGGATCACCGAGATCGACAACGCGGCGCGGGAGCCGGAGATCGTGGACATCTGCGCGATGCTGACCGCCATGGGGGCGCAGATCGACGGTGCCGGTACGGCGACCCTGCGCATCGAGGGCGTCGCGGAGCTGCAGCCGGTGCGTCACGCCACGATCGGGGATCGGATCGTCGGCGGGACGTGGGCCTTCGCCGCCGCGATGACCCGGGGCGACGTCACCGTACACGGGGTGGATCCGGCGTTTCTGGAGGTCGCCCTCGACAAAGTGGCGACCGCCGGCGCCAGCGTCGAGGCGACCGGCGACGGCTTCCGGGTACGGATGGACCGCCGGCCGCGCGCCGTGGACGTCGTCACCCTGCCGTTCCCGGGCTTCGCGACCGACCTGCTGCCGATGGCGATCGGATTGGCGGCGGTCAGTGAAGGCGCCTCCCTGGTGACCGAGAACATCTTCGACGGCCGGTTCGGCTTCGTCGACGAGCTGCTGCGGCTCGGCGCGGACATCAAGACCGACGGCCATCATGCGGTGGTCCGGGGCCGCGAGCGACTGGTCGGGGCGCGGGTCACCGCGACCGACATCCGGGCCGGTGCCGGGCTGGTGATCGCCGGACTCTGCGCCGACGGGGTGACCGAGATCGCCGAGGTGCACCACATCGACCGTGGCTACCCGAACTACGTTGCCGACCTGCGCGCCCTCGGGGTGCAGGTGCAGCGGTACGGCGACTGACGCCCCGGCCGGGTTACCGATCGTTCAGGTCTGCCGGTTAAGCTGGCGGGCACATCCGTCGGGGCTGGCGGGCACATCCCGTCGGGTCGGCGTGGACTCCGATCGGGTAGGCACGGACGAGGAGATGCAGATGGCGGGTCGACTGGCAGTGATCGGTGCCGGGTTGATGGGATCGGGCATCGCCCAGGTCGCCGCCCAGGCAGGCTGGCAGGTCACGATGCGCGACCTCGACGACGCCGCCACCGCCCGGGGCGTCGACGGCATCCGACGGTCCCTGGAGAAGTTCGCCAGCAAGGGCACGATCAGCGCCGACGACGTCGAAGCGGCGATCGGCCGGATCACCACGACCACCGACCTGGAAGCGGCGGCCGACGCGGACATCGTCGTCGAGGCCGTCTTCGAGCGCATCGAAATCAAGCACGAGGTCTTCCGCGTACTGGACAAGATCTGCAAGGCGGACGCCGTCCTGGCCACCAACACGTCGGCGATCCCGGTGACCCAGATCGCCGCGGTCACCGACCGGCCCGAGTCGGTGGTCGGTACGCACTTCTTCTCCCCGGTGCCGATGATGAAGCTGTGCGAGCTGGTGCGCGGCTACAAGACCTCGGACGCCACGCTCGCCACCGCGCGGGCGTTCGCCGAGGAGATCGGCAAGACCTGTGTGGTGGTCAACCGGGACATTGCCGGGTTCGTCACCACCCGGCTGATCGCCGCGCTGGTCGTCGAGGCGGTGCAGCTGGTCGAGTCCGGTGTGGTCTCCGCCGAGGATCTGGACACCGCCTGCAAGCTCGGCTTCGGGCATGCGATGGGCCCGCTGGCCACCGTCGACCTGACCGGCGCGGACGTGCTGCTGAACGCGTCGAAGAACATCTACGCGGACACCGCCGACGAGAAGTTCTTCCCGCCGGAGCTGCTGCAGCGCATGGTCACCGCCGGCGACCTGGGTCGCAAGACCGGCCAGGGGTTCTACAGCTACTGACCTCGCCGACAGCTACTGACATGGCCACCTGACCGAGGTTCGTGACTAGAATAGTAGTCATGACTACTATTCCGCTCGCGGACGCCAAGGCAAGGCTGTCTGCCGTTCTCGATGAGGTCCGTGATACCCACGGGCGGGTGGTGATCACCCGGAACGGACGACCTGAGGCAGTCATCATGTCGGTATCCGACCTGGAGGCCCTCGAAGAGACCCTCGACCTGCTGTCCACGCCCGGCGCGTTGGAGGAGATCCGGCAGGCTGAGGCTGACATCGCCGCCGGCCACGGTGTCGACGCCGACGAACTGCTACGCCAGCTTGCTGCCCGCGCGGAGCGCGAGCAGCAGTGAGCGACGACGCGTACCGACTTTCCGTGGCACCCGCTGCCCGGCGGGCCCTGACCGAGGGGCCACCTGCCGGCCTGCCACTGGCCGTCGCGGCAGCCGTCGGTCAGTTCCTCACCGGCCTGCTCCTGGAAAGGCCGTACGTGGTCGGCAAGCCGTTGACCCGCGAGCTGACCGGCTATCACTCGGCACGACGCGGCGCCTATCGGGTGGTCTATCGGATCGACGAGGGCAAGCGAACAGTGCATGTCACCCGCATCGACCACCGAGCGGATGTCTACCGCTCGTAGCGGTCGCACCGGTTCAGCCGACGCGCAGTGCCGCGGCCAGGGGTGGCTGGTCGACCGGGTTGCCGGAGCGGCGCATCGCCCACAGCGGTGGCCCGCCCGCCGGGAGGTGTGCAGCCCGGACGACGCGGTAGCCGTGGCGTTCGTAGAACGCCCGCTGCCGTTGGCTGCTGGCCTCGACCACGGCCGGCATCCCGATCCGGTCCAGCCGGGCATGATGCGCGGCGAGCAGCGTCGACCCGATACCCTGGCGACGTAGCCAGGGCGCTGCCGCCAGGAACGCCAGGTGGTGGTGTCGGCCGGTCGGCTCCAGGCGGCCGGCAGCAAAGGTGTAGTGCGCGTACGGTCCGTGCCGGTCACCGCAGGACCGCAACCTGCGCCGCTGATGCTCCGCTCCGAGGAGCCGGTCCGCCGGGTGCGGATACCAGATAGCGACCCCGTCGCAGTGCCCGACCACATCGACGATTCCGTGCCGCACGGCGAACTCCAGCTCGGCGGTGAAGAACTGATGCATCGTCAGATACCGCAGCGCGTGATCATTGATCAGCCATGCCACCACCGGATCCACCACACTCGACTGCGCCAGCAACTCCGCCAACGGCCCGACGTCGGCAGCGGTGGCGGTCCGTACGGTCAGCGCCGGACCGCCACTGCTGTCGGCCGCTGGCGTCGGCCTGGTCACCGGCGCACGCCGGCCTGGTAGACGCCGTGCCGCGTGGGCGTTGCCTGGGCGGACTGCCAGCGGCGCAACGCATCCTTGATCCGGTCGTTCTGCTCCCAGGTGCGTTCGAGCTCGGCGTACACGATGCCAAGGTCGTGGGCGACGCGGTCGAGGAACGCGGCGACCTCGCCGGGGTCGAGGCCCCGGCCGCCGCCGCGCCGGGGGACCGTCGGGAAGCGGTGGCTGCGGACCTGCCAGGGCCGGATCGGCCGGTACGCCGACCCGCGCTGATTGTGGCCGGCGGGGTTGCCGGGTGCCCGGTAGACGCCGGTGGCGCTGCCAGCGGGCCAGCTGGCCGGTGGTGTGGTCGCCATGGTGCGTCGTTGCCGGCGGACCTGCCACCGGCGCCACAGTTCACGCATCTCGTCTTCCTCCCCATTGCTCGCTACTGCCGCTGGTGCTGCCGTCGAGGTGTCGGTGTCGTGTCGTCGACGGGTGGACGGGGTGGCCCTGCCGCTTGCCGATGCCGGCATGGCCACCCCCACCCCAATCGCCGCAGCCCTCCTTGGCGGTACGGCGACCAGGGCAAACCTTTGGGGCCGGGACGCCCAGCGGCGTGACTCGCTACACGCCCCGACCGGAGGTGACCGCCCCAAGAGCCATCCGGGGGCGTTCGCCATCAACCTACAATCGCCACCGGTTGTAGGTCAACGAGCAACGTGCAACTGGTTGAGGTCGGAGGTGGAAGCGTGATCAAATGGGCATGCCATCCGGGGAGTGTGTATGCCCAAGCAGCAGTACCAAGTTCTTGCCGACGAGCTACGAGCGAAGATCGAGTCTGGCGAGTGGCCACCGGGCACAAAGCTGCCCAGCCGCTCACAGCTCTGCCGCGAGTACGACGTCTCGGACACCGTCGTCGGCAAGGCGATGATGATCCTCCGCGCCACCGGGCTGACCGAGACCCTCGAAGGAGTCGGAGTGTTCGTGGCCGAACCAAAGTGACTGCGTGTCGCCGTTGGGCGGTGCGGGGTGGCTCGGGCGGCCGTAGTTCATGATCAGGTGACGCCTACGCACGTTATTTTCGCGTTTTAGCGTGCGTAGGCGTCACCTCGATACCGTTCGGCATCGGCTACTACTCGGGGTCGCTCCCTGCCGTGCACCGGTCGAGCTATAACGACGTGGTGGAAACAAAGCCGACCCTTGTCGTCATCAGCGGACCACCGGGGGCTGGCAAGACGACGCTTGCCCACCTGCTCGCCCGGCGGATCGGCTGCCCGGCGATCTGCCGGGACGAGATCAAGGAGGGCATGGTCCATGCGGCCGGCGACTTCGTCGCCGCACCGAGCGACGAGCTGACCCTTCGGACCCTGCCCACTTTCTTCAACGTGCTGCGACTGCTGCTGACCGCAGGGGTCACCACGGTCGCCGAGGCAGCTTTCCAGGACCGCCTGTGGCGCCCGGGCCTGCAGCCATTGATCGGGATCGCCGACATTCGGGTGGTGCACTGTCGGGTCGCCGCGCAGACGGCCTTCGACCGCGTCCAGCGACGGCAGAACGAGAACGCAACCCGGCGTGCCCACGCCGATGCGTACCTCGGTGACCATCAGACCCATGCCGTCGGCCACCACGGCTTCCAGCCGGTCCGACTCGGCGTACCCGAGATCGAGGTGGACGCCAGCGACGGCTATCGTCCTGGGCTCGACGAGATCGGCGCTTTCGTGAACGCCGGACGATGAGCGGGCAGGGTCAGCCGTCGCGTTTGGTGGTCCAGCGGAACGTGGTCAGGCAGAGCACCAGGCCGATGACGCACCAGATGCCGAGCACCAGCGCGACCCTGCCGAGCTCGAACGAGCCGCCCGGCTCCTGGGTGCCGAACGCCTCCGGCAGGAAGACCGAGCGCAGCCCCTGGCACATCCACTTGAGCGGGAACAGCGCGGCGATCTGCTGCATCCAGCCGGGCAGGGCGGTGAAGACGAAGAAGACGCCGGAGGTGAACTGCAGGATCAGCGAGACCGGGGTGGCCACCGCCGACGCGCTGCGCCCGCTGCGGGCCAGCGACGAGAAGGCGATGCCGCAGAGCGTGCAGGCGGTGATGCCGAGCACCGACACCCAGCCCAGGGTGAACCACTTCGTCGCCGTGTCCGGTAGCTGCAGGTCGAACAGCAGCGTCGCGACGGCCAGTAGGAGCACCGTTTCAGCGAATCCGATCACCGCCACCATGATGACCTTGCCGGCGAAGTAGACCCATTTCGGCATCGGGGTGCCGCGCAGCCGCTTGAGCACGCCCCGGTCGCGCTCGATGGGGATCTGGATGGCCAGGCTCTGGAAGCCGACGGTCATCAGCCCGGTGGCGATCATGCCGGTGATGAAGTACTGGGTGAACCGTACGCCGTCGGTGATCTCGCCGGTGAAGATCGACGCGAAGATCAGGATCATGATGACCGGGAAGGCCATCGTGAAGACGACCGACTCGCGGCTGCGCATGAACTGCCGGATCTCCAGCTTGCCCTGGCGCAGCCCCAGCCGGGTCGGGCCGACCCGGACGACGGCCGGCGGGGTGACGGCGCTGGCGGTGCCGCCAGTGGTCGCGTTCACTTGTGTCCAATCATCCGCAGGTACACGTCTTCCAGGGTGGGGCGGGTGACGGTCAGGCCGGGGACCTCGCCGTCGAAGCGCGCGGCCAGGTCGGCGATCAGCGCCGTCGGCGTCGCGCTCTCCTCGTGCCGCGTGGTCCCGTCGGCGGTACGCCAGGAGACGGTGGCCAGGGCATCGCGCCGGCCGCCCAGCTCGGCCGGCGGTGCCACCTCGACGAGCCGGCCGGCGGCGATCACCCCGACCCGGTCGGCGAGGGCTTCCGCCTCGTCGAGGTAGTGGGTGGTCAGCAGGATCGTGGTGCCGCCGGCGGCGAGTGCCCGGATCAGCTCCCAGAATTCGCGTCGCGCCTCCGGGTCGAAGCCGGTGGTCGGCTCGTCGAGGAAGAGCAGCTCGGGGCGACCGACGATGCCGAGTGCCACGTCGAGGCGGCGCTTCTGCCCGCCGGAGAGGGTGTGGGTGCGGGCCTTCGCCTTGGCGGACAGGCCGACCCGGTCGATCACCGTCGCCGGGTCGTCCGGCGCCGGATAGAAGGCGGCGAAGTGTTCGACGACCTCGCCGACGGTCAGTTCGTCGAACTCGCCGGTGCCCTGCAGCACGATGCCGATGCGGGAGCGCCACTGCGGCGTACCGGGGTCGGGGTCGACGCCGAGCACCCGGACCTCGCCGGCGTCGCGGCGGCGGTAGCCCTCCAGGATCTCCACGGTGGTGGTCTTGCCGGCGCCGTTCGGGCCGAGCAGGGCGAAGACCTCGCCGCGCTGGACGCTGAGGTCGACTCCGTCCACCGCCGCCGATCCACCGTACGTCTTGCGTAGTCCGCGCACCTCGATGGCCGGCAGGTCCGCTGCCTTGTCGCTCATGGCGTCAACTATCGCCCCTGTCGGGTAGGCGGGGGCGGCCGGGTGTCGGGGAGGTGACGGAGGCCGCCGGGAGCTGGACCGCACTGGTTCATCGGTGCTACGGTTCATTACACGAGTAATGAACCAGTGAACCAGAGGTGCTCCCGTGTTCGATGATCGAAGTCCGATCTATCAGCAGATAGCCGACAAGATCAAAAACGACATCCTGAGCGGGGCGCTGCAGGAGGGCGAGCAGGTCATGTCCACCAACCAGTACGCCAGCTACTACCGGATCAACCCCGCCACCGCCGCCAAGGGCTTCCACCAGCTCATCGACGAAGGTGTGCTGTTCAAGAAGCGCGGCATCGGCATGTTCGTCAGCCCCAACGCCCGCGAGACCCTGCGCGGCCAGCGCCGCGACCGGTTCTTCGCCGAGGTCGTCGACCCGATGCTCGCCGAGGCCCGGATCATCGGCATCCCGCTCGCCGACGTCGTCGCCCGTATCCAGCAAGCAGCAGAAGGAGAGCAGCAGTGACCGGCCTCGGTATCTCCACCAGCGGGCTCACCATCCGCTACGGCGATACCGTCGCCGTCGACTCGCTCGACCTCACCCTCGCCCCCGACAAGATCTACGGACTGCTCGGGCGCAACGGCTCCGGAAAGACCAGCCTGCTCGCCGTACTGGCCGCCTTCCGGCAGGCGACCAGCGGCATCGTGCAGGTCGGCGACGCCGACCCGTACGAGAACGCGGCGATCATGTCGCAGATCGCGTTCGTCCGGGACCGGGTCGACGCCCAGGACACCGACCGCGTTGGCTGCATCCTGGACCTCGCCGCGACGTTGCGCCCCAACTGGGACGCCGCCTACGCCGAACGCCTGATCGAGCGCTTCGACCTGCCGCTGCGCAAGCGGCTCAACGGACTGAGCCGGGGCATGAAGTCCGCGCTCAGCGTCACCCTCGGGCTGGCCGCGCGGGCACCACTGACCATTTTCGACGAGGCCTACCTCGGCCTCGACGCCCCCAGCCGGTACGCCTTCTACGACGAGGTACTGGCCGACTACGTCGCCCACCCGCGCACCATCGTGCTCTCCACCCACCTCATCGAGGAGGTCGGCGCGCTGTTCGAGGAGGTGGTGATCCTGCACCGGGGCCGGCTGGTCGCCCACGAGGAGACCGAGACGCTGCGGGCCCGGGGGACCACGGTGACCGGCCCGGCCGCCGCCGTCGACACGTTCGTCGCCGGGCGCACCGTGCTCGGCAGCCAGCAGCTCGGCGGCACCCGCTCCACCACCGTCTTCGGCACCCTCGACGACACCGACCGGACGGCCGCCCGCGCCGCCGGCCTTGAGCTCGGCCCGATCGGGCTGCAGGACCTGTTCGTACACCTCACGGCCGATACCGCCGGCACCACCGACCGCACGGCCGCCGGCGCCACAGACACCAAGAAGGAGGCGCGGCGATGAGCGCCACCGCATGGACCGTCAGCCGGACGCTGCTGCGCCGGTCGCTGCCGCTGGCCGGGTGGTACTGGGTGATTCTCTACCTGGCCTGGGCCGTGGTGATCGGCCTGACGTCACGGCTCGGGACCATCGAGGTCAGCATGTGGGAGAACATCGGACTGCAGGCACCACGCTGGTTCACCTTCGTCTTCGGCATCACCGCCGTCGGCGCGTACCTGCCGGTGTTCGTCGCCCACGGCGTCACCCGGCGGGACGCGCTCGTCGGGGCCTGGGGTTTCCTGCTGCCGTACGCCGTCGGCTTCGCCGCCGTGACGACGATCGGATTCGGCGTCGAGTACCTGACGTTCGACGCGCTCGGGCTGCTCGGCGGGCTGACCGAGCCGTACCCGGTCGACTCGGCGGGCGGGGCCGCCGCGATCTGGCTGGAGTTCGGACTGATCAACCTTGCATACACGGCGGCCGGCGTGCTCTGCGCGATCGCCTACCACGTGCTCAGCCCCTGGTGGGCGACGTTGCTGCTGCCGGTCGTGCTGCTGCCGGCGTTCGTGGTCGAGATCGGCTTCCGCACCGAGTGGGCCGGTGTCGTGCTCGGCCGGCTGCTCGGCCTCGGCGACGAGGGACACCTCGGCACCGGCTCGGTCGTCGCCGTGGCGACGTTGCTGGTCGCCTGCGCGGTCACCTGGGTGCTGATCCGCCGGCTGCCGCTCAAGAAGATCACCGGCTGAGGAGGCCGTGATGCCCGTCATCGAGGTCGAACACCTGCACAAACGGTACGGCGACCTGGTCGCGGTGGACGACGTGTCGTTCACCGTCGACGAAGGGGAGATCTTCGGCATCCTGGGCCGCAACGGTGCCGGCAAGACCACCACCGTGGAGTGCGCGCTCGGGCTGCGCCGGCCGGACCGGGGCACCGTACGGGTGCTCGGGATGGACCCGCAGCGCGACGGCGCGGCACTGCGCCACCGCCTCGGCGCCCAGTTGCAGGAGAGCCAGCTGCCGGAGCGGTTGAAGGTATGGGAGGCGTTGGAGCTCTACAGCTCCTTCTACCGCTCGCCGGCCGACTGGCGCGAGCTGCTCGACCTGCTCGGCCTGTCGTCGCGACACGACACCCGGTTCGGCCAACTCTCCGGCGGGCAGAAGCAGCGGCTGTCGGTCGCGCTGGCCCTGGTCGGCAACCCTCAGGTGGCGTTCCTCGACGAGTTGACCACCGGGCTGGACCCGGCGGCCCGCCGGGACACCTGGTCGCTGATCGAGTCGGTCCGCAACCAGGGCGTCACCCTCGTGCTGGTCACCCACCTGATGGAGGAGGCGGAGCGGCTCTGTGACCGGGTCGCGGTGATCGACGCCGGCCGGGTGGTCGCCGTCGACACCCCGGCCGGGCTGGCCGCCAGCGTCGAAGCCGGGCAGCGGATCCGGTTCGTCGTGGACCGACCGATCGACCCGGCGCTGCTGGCCGGGCTGCCGCAGGTCACGGCGGTCACCGTCGACGGGCGCGAGGTCGTCGTCGACGGTACGGCGGACCTGCTGCTCGCGGTGGTGGCGGCGTTGTCGCGCCACGACGTGACCCCACGCGAACTGCGGATGCAGCAGGCCACCCTGGACGACGCGTTCCTGGTACTCACCGGAGGCCACCGATGACCGCGCTGCGGCGACTCACCGTGATGGAGGCCAAGCTGCTGCTGCGGGATCCGGCGGCGGTGGTGATGGCGCTGGTCTTCCCGATGCTGCTGATCATCGTGCTGGGCGCGGTGATGCCGGGCTTCCGTACCCCGGTCCCGGAGCTCGACGGGCTGCGCCCGATCGACCTCTACCTGCCGGTGGTCGTCGCCCTGTCGGTGGCCACCGTCGCGCTCAACTCGCTGCCCACCACGGTGGCCGCCTACCGGGAGCGCGGAGTGCTGCGCCGGATGGCGACCACCCCGGTGCGTCCGGGGAAGCTGCTCGGCGCGCAGTTGATCGTCGCGGTGGCCGCCACCACGGTCGCGATCGGCCTGGCGGTCGCGGCGGCCGCGGTCGGGTTCCGGGTGCCGCTGCCGGCCCGGCCGGCCAGCTTCGCAGTGGTCTTCCTGCTCGGTGCGGCGGCCACCTTCGCCATCGGCCTGCTGGTCGCCGCCCTGGTGCCGACGAGCAGATCGGCGAACGCGGTCAGCATGCTGCTGTACTTCCCGATGCTGTTCTTCGCCGGGGTGTGGACGCCGGGGCCGCTGATGCCCGAGACGATCCGCCGGATCGCCGACGTCACGCCGCTCGGCGCGCTCAGCCAGAGCATGCAGGCCACCTGGACGGGCGGCCCGGTGCGGCCACTGCACCTGCTGGTGCTGGTCGGCTACCTGGTCGGCGCGGGAGTGCTGGCCGCCCGCTTGTTCCGGTGGAGGTGAGCCGGCACTATCCGGCCAGCACCTCCGACAGGGTGGCCGGGGTCAGCCCCCGGTCCCGCAACCCGGCCAGGATGTGCGGCAACGCCTCGTCGGTCATCGCGGCGTTGGCCTCGGTGACATGCAGCACCACCACCGAGCCTGGCCGTACGCCGGACAGCACCGCGTCGACGATCGGTTGCCAGGCGGTGGCGAACGGGTCGCCACTGATCACGTCGCCGTCGACCACGGTCAGCCCGAGCGGGGCGAGCGCGGCCAGCGCCGCCCCGTCGTGGCACAGCCCGGGGAACCGGAAGTAGCGGGTCTGCCGGCCGCCGTACGGTGCGATCACGTCGAAGGTCTTCGCCACGTCGGCGGTCATCGCGTTCGCCGGCACCTGCGGCAGGCCGTAACAGTCGGCGGTGAACGCCGCGTGGTCGTACGTGTGGTTGGCCAGCTCGAACCGGGGGTTGGCGGCCAGCCGGCGGGTCAGATCCGGGTACTCCTCGACCCACATGCCGGTGAGGAAGAAGGTCGCCGGCACCTGCTCGCGTTCCAGCAGCTCGACGATGGCCAGGTTCGCGTACGAGCGGACCTCGCCGCTGCGCAGGCTGTATCGCATTCCCTCGGTCATGTCCGCGTCGAAGGTCAACGCGACCAGGTTGCCGGTGCGCGGTCCGTGATCGACCACGGGTGGGCGGGTCCCGGGCCGGGTCGCACCGGGCTGCTCGGCCGGGCCGGGCGGGGCGGACGGTGCGGCTGTCGGCGGGACCGGCGTACCGGTGTCGTCGCCCGGACCACCCGTCGACGGTGCCGGGCCGACGGTGCCGGCGACCGCCGGGTCCTCGGCGGCCGCGCCGTCTCCGGTGGTGACCAGGCCGACGGCGATCGCGCCGAGGCCGACGACGGCGACCGCCGTCGCCGCCGCCAGTGCCGCCGAACGTGAACCCACGGCGGAGATCGTCGCAGGCCGGGTCGGGCGATGATGAACGGGTCCTCGCGTTTTCGACCGTTCGGCGCGCAGGATCGGCGCGGTCGGGTCATGGCCCGGCGCGGTCAGTTCAGGGTGGGGCGCGGTCAGTTCAGGGTGGGGTGCCCGGTCAGACCCGGTACCCGGCGGCGCGGGCGGCCCTGCGTTCCCGGCGGCGGTGTACGGCCCGACGGATCAGCAGCGGCCCACCGATCACCAGCACGACCAGGAATACCAGGACCAGCACCGGCAACAGGATGGCCACCACCGACATCACCACGCTGGTGACGTCCTCGGCGGTGCTCGCCACCGGAGCGCCGACCCCGGCGGTCGCTGTGTTGATCACCGGGCGGGCGGTGGCCTTGAGGGTGTGCACGCCGAGCGCGATCAGCACCCCGACCACCACCGGAATCCACTGGTTCGAGGTGAAGAACTCGCCGGGATCGCTGACCGTCACGGTCTCCGACGACGAGCCCGCGCCGAACGCCAGTCCGCCCGCGGTCGGCCGCACCACTGTCTGCACCACGTCGTTGACGTGGTCGACCACCGGCACCTTGTCGGCGACCAGTTCGACGGCGAGCAGCCCGGCGAGGATGGCCAGCACCCAGCCGTTGCTGATCCACTGCCACCCGTCGGGCGGCGTGATCAGGCTGGTGTAGCGGGCCAGCAGCCCCACGGTCAGCAGCGGGATGTACGCGTTGAGCCCGGCGGACGCCGCCAGCCCGGTCCCGGTCAGCAGTTCGAACACATGATCCAGGATCGCACCGCCGCGCCAGCCCTGCGCGGCGAGCAGCCGCCGCTGCCGCTACCCTCGTCGGGTGCGGCTGGTGATTGCGCGGTGTGCGGTGGACTACGTCGGTCGACTCTCGGCGCATCTGCCGCCGGCGACCCGACTGCTGATGGTCAAGGCGGACGGGTCCGTGTCGATCCACGCCGACGACCGGGCCTACAAGCCGTTGAACTGGATGAGCCCGCCGTGCCGGCTGACCGAGTCGCCCGGGGTCTGGCGGGTGGTGAACAAGGCCGGCGAGGAGCTGCGGATCACCATCGAGGAGATCATTCACGACACCTCGTACGATCTCGGTGTCGACCCGGGGTTGCGCAAGGACGGTGTGGAGGCCCACCTGCAGGAGCTGCTGGCGGCCAACCCGACCACCTTCGGGGACGGGTTCACCCTGGTCCGACGGGAGTACATGACCGCGATCGGCCCGGTCGACCTGCTCTGCCGCGACGGTGCCGCCACCGTCGCGATCGAGGTCAAGCGGCGGGGCGAGATCGACGGGGTCGAGCAGCTCACCCGCTACCTGGAGCTGCTCAACCGGGATCCGTTGCTCGCCCCGGTGGCCGGCATCTTCGCCGCTCAGGAGATCAAGCCCCAGGCCCGGGTCCTCGCCGAGGACCGGGGCATCCGCTGCGTGGTCGTCGACTACGACAAGCTGCGGGGCATCGAACGTGACGAGCTGACCCTGTTCTGACCGGCACCAGCGGGCGGGTCGCGCCGTTGACTCCGTCGAGACCGGACAACGGTGCCGACCCGAGGAGGTCCAGCGTGGGCATTCGCAACCAGCAGCGTCGCGCGGCCAAGAAGAAGGCCCGCGAGCATCGTCAGCGCATCCGGCAGGAGGCCACCGCTGGCGGCACGGGGTATCCGCCGTTCGGCGCCTTCGCCGCGCCCACCGAGGCGGACCGGATCGACGACCTGCTGCGCGCGGCCGCGCACGCGATGGCCGAGGACCGGGCCGAGGTGTTCGACGACGCCGTCGCGGCGCTGGTCGCCGCCGACGACCGGCTCGTCGACCAGGTGGTGGATGCCGCCTTCACGCTGCTCCTCGCCGCCCTGTGGCGGCACGGCTGGATGCCCGCCGACCTGCTGCGGGTGGTCCGGCGCGAGCACGGCAAACGCCCGGTCGGCCTGGTCGCCGGGCAGCTGGCGGCGCAACTGCGCGGGTACGCGGCGGCGACCGTCGCCGAGCGCTGGCACCGGCAGTTGCGGGAGCTGGAGATCGACGTCTGGGGCACCGACCCGGTCGATCACCGGCTGACCGCCTGGGCCGGTCGGTCCAACCTGGACCGTACGGCGGCCCTGACGGCGGCGGCACAGGCACTCGCCCTGCTCTCGGGCCTGCCGTCGTTGGAGCCGGTCGCCCCACCCCCGGGCACCGTCCGCCCCGGCGCCGCCGGCCCGGACCGTGGAGCACGGCCGGCCAGGCCAGATGTCTCCAGCGTGGACGAACGTCAGCTCGGCCGGATCCGGGCGTTGCTGGCCAAGGCCGAGTCCACCGAGTTCCCGGAGGAGGCCGAGGCGTTGTCGGCCAAGGCCCAGGAACTGATGACCCGGCACAGCATCGACCACGCGCTGCTGGCCGCCGCCCGCTCCGGGGACACCGCGCCGACCCCGATCGCCGTACGGGTCGGCCTCGACGCGCCGTACGAGCAGGCCAAGGCATTCCTGCTGCAGCAGGTCGCGGAGGCGAACCGGTGCCGGTCGGTGTGGTCGGGGCGGCTCGGCTTCGCCACCGTGGTCGGGTTCGCCGCGGACTGCGAGTCGGTGGAGCTGCTGCACACGTCGCTACTGGTCCAGGCGACAGCGGCGATGCTGCGCAACGGGTCGCAGCGGGGGCGGGGTGGGCAGTCGACGACCCGGTCGTTCCGCCAGTCGTTCCTGGAGGCGTACGCGGTCCGGATCGGCCAGCGGCTGAGCACGGTCGCCGACGACGCCGGCCGGGCGGCGGCCACCCGGACCGGCACCGACCTGGTGCCCGTGCTGGCAGCCCGCGACGAGCAGGTCCGACAGACCACCGAGCAGCTCTTCCCGGAGCTGGGTGCGCGGATGATCTCCGGCAACAACCAGGCCGGCTGGGTCGCCGGTACGGCCGCCGCCGACCAGGCCAGCCTGGGCACGCGCGCGCCGGTCACCCGCTGACGCAAGGCGGGCCGGTCATCCGCTGACGCAAGGCGGGCCGGTCATCCGCTGACGCCGGGCGACGGCCACTGGCCGGCCCGGCCGTCACCAGCGGCCGTAGCGCAGCCGGATCGCGGTGACGATCCGGGCCACGTCCGCCGCCGTACGTTCGAAGGTCGTCGTCGGCAGCAGCGACGGGGCCCGCCGGTAGGTGATCGCCTTGGCCCGGGCGAACTCCTTCAGGCCGTCCTCGCCGTGGATGCGACCGAACCCGGAGTCGCCGACCCCGCCGAACGGCAGCTCGCTGAAGCCGGCGAAGGTCAGCGTGGAGTTGACCGAGACCATGCCGCTGCGGATCCGCCGGGCGACCGCGATCGCCCGGCGCTTGCCGAAGACCGCGCCGCCGAGCCCGTACCGGCTGTCGTTGGTCCGGGCGATCGCCTCGTCGATGTCGGCGACCCGGTTGATCACGACGGTGGGGCCGAAGGTCTCCTCCCGGGCCGCGGCGCAGTCGTGCGGCACGTCGACCAGCACCGTCGGGTGCACGAACGGCGGGCGGACCGCAGCCGGGCCGCCGAGCACCGCCCGGCCGCCGCTGGCGATCGCGTCGTCGATGTGTCGGCGGATCACGTCGATCTGACCGGGCATGGTGATCGGGCCGAGCTGGTCGGTCGGGTCGGTGCCGACGGTCAGCCGGGCGGCCCGGTCCACCACGGCGGTGACGAACGCGTCGTGCACCGTGTCGAGCACGTACACCCGCTCGATGCCGATGCAGCTCTGCCCGGCGTTGGTCATCGCGCCCCAGACGCACGCCTCGGCCGCCGCCTCGATGTCGGCGTCGTCGTCGACGATCATCGCGTCCTTGCCGCCGGCTTCGATCAGCACCGGGGTGAGGGTCTGCGCGCAGGCGGCCATCACCGCCCGGCCGGTGCGCGACGAGCCGGTGAACGCGATCTTGTCGACGCCCGCGCCGCAGAGCGCGGCGCCGACGTCGCCGAGCCCGTGCACGATCTGCAGTACGGGGTGCTCGCCGACCACCTCGGCGAACGTGTCGACCAGCCACTGACCGATGCCCGGGGTGTACTCGCTGGGCTTGAAGACGACGGCGTTGCCGGCGGCCAGCGCGTACGCGATCGAACCGATCGGGGTCACCACCGGGTAGTTCCACGGGCCGATGACCCCGACCACGCCGAGCGGCTGGTACTCGAGGTGACCGCTGAACTCGGCGGTGACCAGCCGGGTTCGGGTCCGCCGGTGGCCGAGCACCCGCTTGGCATGGTGCGCCGCCCAGTCGATGTGCTCGACGGCGGCGGCGATCTCGACGACCGCGTCGGCGACCGGCTTGCCGCCCTCCCGGTTGACCACCTCGGCGAGCTCGGTCATCCGGTTGGCGATCAGCGACCGCCAGCGCAGCAGCCGGCGGCGGCGCTGCGCGTGGCCGAGCCCGACCCACCAGGCACCAGCGGCCCGGGCGGCGGTCACCGCCGTGGCGACACCGGCGGCGTCGGCGACCGGGAACCGGCCGACCTCGGCGCCGGTGGCCGGGTGGGAGGAGAGAAGGAACCCGTCGATGAGCTCCGGCTGACCGGGAATCCGTACCGCTGTCAACGCTGCTCCTCGTCGCTCGTCGGGGCCGACCCGAAGTGTATTCGTGAAAGATACTCGCAGGTAATCGGACGTTGATTCATGGCAATGTATTGGCACGGCTGACCGGGTGTCGTTGCGTCGAGTGTCCGGTTGTCGCAGGCGGTCGCCGAACCGGTGGCGCGGCGCTGGCCCGCCCGGTAGCCAACACCGGACGAGGGACCGTGGCTACGTCTGGGGCGACCTGGCAAGCTGCATCGGTGACGCGACGTGCGTCGCGATCGAGGGTGGAAGGGCGCCACACCAGCAGATGTCCGAACATCAGTCGCTGTTACCTCTCCTGCAGATCGTCAACGGCCCGACCCCCGGGGCCAGCTACCGCCTCTCCGCCGGCAACCGGGTGATCGGCCGGGACACCGGCCTGGACATCACGATCGACGACGTCAAGGTCAGCCGGTGTCACGCCACGATCGAGGTGGGCGGTGGCCGCACCGTCCTCACCGACCAGGCCTCGACCAACGGGACCTGGGTCAACGAGCTGCGGATCGCCCAGCCCACCGAGCTGCGCGACGGCGACCGGATCCGTATCGGCGGGATCGAGCTGCGTTACTACGACCCCGCGTCGGCCCTGACCGACCCGGTCGGCACCCGGATACCGCTGCCGACCGCCGCGCCGTCGGGCGTACCGGTCCGGCCGACCACCGGCCTGCGGTCGCCGCTGCACGCCGCGCTCGGCGAACCCACCCAGGCGATGCGACCGTCCCGTCGGCCCAGCCTGATGCTGATGGCCGGCCTCGCCGCAGTGTTCCTGGTCGGCTGGGTCACCTGGCTGGTCGTGGTCATCACCTGAGCGGTGTCGCGGCCTGGGACGTGGCAGACTGCCCGGCAAGGCTCAGCTGACGTTCAGGCACGGCGGGTGGAGGCGGCATGGCGCGCGAGTGCAGCACGGTCGGAGTCGTCGGACTCGGCACGATGGGCGCGGGGATCGTGGAGGTCTTCGCCCGCAACGGCGTACCGGTGGTCGCGGTCGAGATCGACCAGGCGGCGCTGGACCGGGGCCGGGCCAACCTGGCCGCCTCCACCGACCGGGCCGTCGCCCGGGGCAAGCTCGACCCGGCCGACCGCGACGCCCTGCACGCCCGGGTCACCTTCGCCGTGGGGCTGGCCGCGCTGAGCGAGGTCGACCTGGTCGTCGAGGCCGTCCCGGAGCGGCTCGACCTCAAACAACGCCTGCTCGCCGCGCTCGACCACACCTGCAAGCCGGACGCGATCCTGGCCACCAACACCTCCTCGCTGAGCGTCACCGAGATCGCGGTCGCCACCGGCCGCCCCGAACGGGTCGTCGGCCTGCACTTCTTCAACCCGGCGCCGGTGATGAGACTCGTCGAGGTGGTCCGGACGGTGGTCACCGACCCGGCGGTCGTCGCCGACGTCGAAGCGCTCTGTCGGCGGCTCGGCAAGGTCGGCGTGACGGTCGGCGACCGGGCCGGTTTCATCGCCAACTGGCTGCTGTTCGGCTACCTCAACCAGGCGATCGGGATGTACGAGTCCCGGTACGCCAGCCGCGAGGACATCGACACCGCGATGCGACTGGGCTGCCGGCTGCCGATGGGCCCGCTCGCGCTGCTCGACCTGATCGGCCTGGACACCGCCTACGAGGTGCTGGACACCATGTATCGCCGGGGTGGCCGGGACCGCCGGCACGCCCCGGCTCCGCTGCTGCGCCAGATGGTCACCGCCGGGCTGCTGGGTCGCAAGTCAGGGCGGGGGTTCTACACCTACGAAGCGCCCGGTTCGGCGCGGCTCGTCGCCGACGACCGGACCCCGCCGGCCGGTCCGGCCGGCCCAACCGCTCAGCAGCCGGCCGGTTCGGAGCCGGCCGGTGGCGCGGTGGCGGTGCGTACCGTCGGGATCGTCGGCGGCGGACCGACCGCCGACCACCTCACGGCGGCCTGCGTCGCCGCCGGGCACACCGTCGTCGCTGTCGCCTACGACGGCCCCGGCACCGACCTGGCCGGACTCGCCGACGCCGACCTGGTCGTCGAGACGCTCGCCGGGGACCTGGCGACCACCCGGGCGCTGCTCGCCGCGCTGGACACCGTCTGCCAGCCGGCCGCCGTCCTGGCCACCACGACCTCGACGCTGTCCGTCGTCGACCTGGCGATGGCCACCGGCCGGCCGGAGCAGGTGCTCGGGCTGCACCTGCCCGCCCCGGCCCCGCAGGGCGACCTCGTCGAGCTCGTCCGCACGATCCGCGCCGCCCCGCAGGCCGTCGCCACCGTCGCAGGGTTCTGCACCGGCCTCGGCAAGACCGTGGTGACCTGCGACGACCGGGCCGGTCAGCTGGTCGGGGCACTGCTGACGCCGTACCTCAACGACGCCGTGCGGATGCTGGAGGCCGGGTACGCGACGGCCGACGACATCGACGCGGCGATGACCCTCGGCTGCGGCTACCCGACCGGCCCGTTCGCGCTGATCGACACCCTCGGCCTGGACACCGTCCTGGCCGTCGCGCGGGCGCTGTACGACGAGACGCGGGAACCGGGCCTCGCCCCGGCGCCGCTGCTGCGGCACCTGGTGACCGCCGGCCGGCTCGGCCGGCACGTCGGCCACGGGTTCCGGCCGTACCCGCAGAGCTGACCGGGCGACCAACCGACGTACCCTTGCGACCATGAGTCCGCGCCGCAACCGTCCGGTCCGCCGGACCGGCTCCGGCGGCCGTTCCGGGCCCGGCGCGGCAGGTCAGCCCGAGCCGATCGACCCGGAGCGGGTACGCCGGGGCGTCGCCGCGGTGCAGTCGTGGTCCGACGGCGACTGGATGGTCCGGTCGGTGCCGGGACCGGCGGCGACCAAGACGTACCGGTGTCCCGGTTGCGTGCAGGAGATCCGCCCCGGGGTGCCGCACCTGGTCGCCTGGCCGGTGGACGGCCGCGGTGACCTGACCGACCGGCGGCACTGGCACACCGGCTGCTGGCGGGCCCGCCAGCAGCGGCAGCCCGGGATCGAGCGCTCCCGATCCGCACCCCGCTACGGCTGACCCGCTACGGCCGACCCGGTCGCGACGGTGGCAGACTGGTCCGGTGAGCGAGCCGATCCGGTCCATGTCGATCCTGCCCGCCGAGCGCCGCGACATCGAGTTGCACACCGCCGACGGGCTCACCCTGGTCGGCGAGCTGGCGCTGCCGGTCGACCGCCCACCGGTCGCCACGCTGATCTGCCTGCATCCGCTGCCGACCCACGGCGGCATGATGGACAGCCACGTGTTCCGCAAGGCGGCCTGGCGGCTGCCGGCGCTGGCCGGGCTGGCCGTGCTGCGGTTCAACACCCGGGGTACGGCCAGTGAACGCGGCACCAGCGAGGGCAGCTTCGACAACGCCGAGGGGGAGCGGTACGACGTCGCGGCGGCCATCGAGTACGCCGAGTTCGCCGAGCTGCCCCGGATCTGGCTGGTCGGCTGGTCGTTCGGCACCGACCTGGCCCTGCGGTACGGCTGCGACCCGGCGGTCGCCGGGGCCGTCCTGCTCTCCCCGCCGCTGCGCTTCGCCACCGACGCGGACCTGGCCACCTGGTCGGAGTCGGGCAAGCCGGTGACCGCCCTGGTGCCGGAGCTGGACGACTACCTGCGACCGGCGGCGGCGACCGAACGGTTCGCCGCGATCAGCCAGGCGGAGGTGGTCGGGGTGCCGGGTGCCCGGCACCTGTGGGTCGGCGACGTCGAACGGGTGCTCGACGAGGTGGTGCGGCGGGTCGCGCCACAGGTGCCGGTGCCGCTGCCGACCAGCTGGGACGGCCCGATGGAGGTCGGTGACTCCAGTGCGTACGCCGACCGTACGGTGGCCGCATTCGCGGACGTGCCGGTCACCGGCCCGGCACAGCGCGACGCCGACCCGGCCTGACCGGTCGGCCGGTGTCGTACCCACCGGTCAGCCTGCGTCGGGCACGGGCCGCCCGGGTCCGGGTCCGGTCTGTCAGTGGGGGACGCTGGCGAGCCGCTCGGTGGTCGGCCGGTCCTCGTCGACGGGCGGATATCCGGGTGCCCAGTCGCCCCGGGACCGCCAGACGTCGACCCAATCGACTCCCCGGGACCGGTCGCGGCCCAGCAGCGTCCTGCCGAGCGCGCGGAGCCCGACGCCGGCGGTCAGCAACCCGATCCCCAGCCGGGCGCGCGTCGGTGACCAGTGTTGCCGCAGGTAGGTGGACCGGCCGCGGAGCAACCGGATGCGCTGCCCTTCGGAGCTGGACGAGGCACCGACAAGGTGGACGACCTGCGCGTCCGGGGTGAGCACCGGTCGGGCCCCGAGCGCCCGGGCCCGGGTGCTCAGGTCGATGTCCTCGCTGTAGAGGAAATAGCGCGGGTCGAAGCCGCCGAGCCGTCCGAACAGCTCCCGTTCGATCAGCAGCAGACAGCCGGACAGCGCCGGCACCTCGCGGACGGTCCGCCGGTCGTAGTTGGGCAGCCCTTCCGGATCCGCCCAGGCCCGGCCGCGCAGGACGGTCGACAGCCCGGTGGCGAACCCGACCGTGCTCCACAACGTCGGTAGGCCCCAGCACGAGTAGTTGTCGTCGGTGCCGTCCGGGCGCAGCGTCCGGCCGGTGTACATGCCATGGCCGGGGTGCCGGTCGGCGAAGTCGACCAGCGCGGCGACCGGGTTGCCGACCGGCTCGGTGTCCGGGTTGAGGCAGAGCAGGTAGCGGCCGGAGCTGACCAGCGCACCCCGGTTGACGCCCCGGCCGAACCCGACGTTGTCGGTGAGCCGGACGAGTCGGACCTGGGGGAACCGTTCGGCGACGGCGTCGGCCGACCCGTCGGTCGAGGCGTTGTCGACGACCACCACCTCGGCGGTGACCGACACCGACGGTGCGGTGGCCAGGCTGGCGTACAGCTCGGTCAGGCAGCGCAGGATCAGCTCGCGGGTGTTGTACGAGACGATGACGACCGAGACGTCCGGGCGGCTCACCGCCGCCTCCCGGTGCCCACCGTGTCGGGCCGACGCTGCCGCCGGCCGCCCCGTGGGGCCGGGATCCGCCGGGTCGGCGCGGCCGAGACCTCCGTCGGTGCCTCCGCCGCCGGGCGGCCGGGCCGCAACCGGTTCCGGGCGCTACCGCCGAGCAGCCGCAACGCGAACGGTACGTCGTGCAGCAGGTAGCGGCGCATCAGACGGTGCGGTTCGCCGAGCAGCCGGTGCACCCATTCCAACCCGGTGCGCTGCATCCAGCGCGGGGCGCGACGGTGCACTCCGGCGACGAAGCCGATCGCCGCACCGCAGCCCATGAACCAGGTCCCGGGCAGCAGCGGACGGAGCCGGGCGATCAGCCGCTCCTGCTTGGGGAAACCGAGACCGACGTAGACCAGGTCAGGTGCGGCAGCGGTCACCTCGGCGCAGATCGCAGCGAGCTGCTCCTCGGAGGTGTCGAACCCGAACGGCGGGCTCAGCTCGCCAGCGATCACCAGCTGCGGGAACGCGGCGCGCAGCACCTCGGCCGCCCGTACGGCGGTGCCGGGCTCGCCGCCGAGCAGGTAGACCGACCGGCCCCGGGCACCGAGGGCGGCCGACAGGCTCCAGATCAGGTCGGAGCCGGGGACCCGGGCCGGCAGCGGGTCGCCCTGGAGGCGACTGGCCCAGATCAGCGGGGCGCCGTCCGCCACCACCAGAGTTGATGACTCTACGTGTTTGCGGCACTCCGGTTCGCGGCTCGCGCGGCGCAGAATGTCCACGTTCGGGGTGATGATCTGCCCACCCCGCCCAGCATCGAGCGCGGTGACCACCTCGTCGACCACGTCCTGCTCGCGGACGTGATCGAAACTGACGTCACACAGAGTAATGCGGCGCCTATTTGGGGTGATGGTGTCCTGGTCATGGGGCACAGCAGCACACGGTACTTGCCGGGATGGTCCAACGGATGGTCCATCCGGTGTCAGCTAGGCGATAGTGAGGTTGCCCATTCGACTGGTTGCCGTATCCCCCAGAAATGGAAGCATCGTGCCTGTGCAGATTACTGTCATCATGCCGGCCTTCAACGAGGAAGAGGGGATCGGCGCGGCCTTGCGTGCAATGACCGAATCTCCACACTTTGGGCCGGACATCGACATTATCGTGGCCGCGAACGGCTGCAGCGACCGCACGGCGGAGGTTGCTCGCGCCTGCGGCGTCCGGGTCCTGGAGATCGCCACTCCGTCCAAAATCGCCGCGCTGAACGCAGCCGACGCGATCGCCGACGGAGACGTACGGATCTATCTCGATGCCGACATCGCCGCGCCGGTCGAGTTGCTGCGCGCGCTGGCGGCCGCGATCGCCGAACCCGGTGTGGAGGCGGCGGCACCCCGGCCGGTGATCGACGCGTCGGGCAGCACGTGGCCGGTGCGTGCCTACTACGCGATCAACTCGCGCCTGCCGGTCTTCAGTGGCCGACTGTTCGGCCGGGGTCTGATCGCATTGTCGGCCGAGGCACGTGCGCGATTCACCAATTTTCCGGACATTATCGCCGACGACATGTTTCTTGACGCTGTGGTGCGGTCGACCGAGAAGCGCGACGTTGACCTGCCCGTACGGGTGGTGGCTCCACGCCGTACCGGCGAACTTGTCCGCCGGGTGGCCCGCTCCCGGGCGGGCAATGCGGAATTCTGGCATTTCGTCCGGACCGACCCGCGCGGCGCGGATCTTGCGCTCGATCCGGTGCCTGGATCCAGCCCGTGGTCGTGGTTGCGCCGAGTGGTGCTGACGACTCCCCGACTTGTTCCTGCGGCATTCTGTTATGTAACGATCACTGTTGCCGCAGAGTTCATGCGTCGTTCTCCTGGGTGGAACGAGCGGTCCGGCTGGGGCCGCCCCGGTGGCGGCGGACCGAATCCCCGCGGCGCCACTGATGATCCACAGTCAACGGTGGGTAGCTCCGATGTCGGACGAGGATAAGATCAACGATCTCGATCCGTCGATCCTTGCCGCGAAGAAACCTCATCATTCGCCGATGAACGGGTGAGTGATCTTCGTCCTGCCAGGTTGCCATAAGAGAGCATTAAGTTCCTTGGGAAGGTCTGTGGGCTGGGCTACCGTCGGCCTCGGCCCTGAACGGGTGGCGTGGGTCGCTGCCGTGGCGTCGGGGTCGGAGTGCCTGGGGGAGATCCACCAAACGCGATACCGACTACGGACCTTTGTCCCGAGAGGTGTACATCTCGTGGTGAGCAAGGATTCTTACGAGACGGACGGGGGGCGGGACGAATCGTTCCCGAAATCGTCCATGCACAGTTCGCCCGATTTACCCGGGTCGCCGCGCGCCCGTGGGGACGCGCGCCCGGCGCCGCGTCGGTCCCGTCGGCCGTCGCCTCGGCCCCGGCGCACCGCCGGGGCCGAGGCGACCGCGCGGCATGCGAGCACCAGCGGGTCCGGGCAGGGTCGTCGGCGAGTGCTACGGCGCCCTACCGGTCGCCGGGGCCGGCTGGCGCTGATCGGCGCGGTGGTACTCAGCTTCTTCGCTACCGCGACAGTGGTCACCGCCTCGGTCGCTGGCGAACAGGTGAACGGCTACACCTTCTTCGCTGACAGCGACGTGTCCAAGGTGGCGGTCGACCCGGACAGTAAACCGGTGGAGCTGGGACTACGGTTCACCTCGAGCGCCGACGGTACGATCACCTCGGTCCGGTTCCTCAAGGCCAAGGGCGACCGCAGCGCACACCGGGTCAGCGTCTGGAACGCGCGCGGCAAGCGTCTTGCGTCGGCAATCCCGACGAGGGAGTCCCGCTCCGGTTGGCAGCAGGTCACCCTGCCGAAGCCGGTCGATGTCGTCGCTGGCGAAATGTACGTGGTCTCGTATCACACCTCCCGTTACCGGGCGAGTCAGCAGTACTTCGCCCAGCCGATCAGCGCGGGTCCGTTGACTACCGTCGGCGCAGCCGGGGTCTATGCCTACGGGTCGGGCGGGTTTCCCGAGCAGACCTGGGAGGCGAGCAACTACTGGGTCGACCTGACGTTCCAGAAAGCACGCGGGCCTGGCCGCCCGGAGCCAGGCCCGAGCGCGTCTGCATCGCCGATCCCGACGCCCAGCGCCTCGCCGACTGTCGCTCCCACCGTCGCGCCGACGATCGCGCCGACAGTCGCGCCGCAACCGACCGCGACCGCTCCGACGCTGGACTTGCCCCGGGTCGGTTGGGAAGGTGGCCCCTCCTACTACGCGGCGTTCCCGCATGCCACGGCCTCCGGCTGGACGAACCCGTCGTTCTTCCCGATCGGCGTCTGGTACGAAGGCGTCTACACGCAGAGCGAGATCGACAAGGACCGGGAAGTTGGCCTCAACACCTACGTGATGCTGACCGACCAGTCTGATCTAGGACTGATCCGGCGTAACGGAATGACCGCGATGACCATGGGCAGCCGCAGCGGTCAGGGTGACGAGAGCATCGGGTGGATCCTGCAGGACGAGGTCGACATGTGGGGTGGTGCCGGCGATGGCACCTGGACCGGCAAGTATCCAGGTCAGGGTCATCCCTGCGTCACACCCAACAAGCACGACTGCGGCTTCGACGTCATGGACACGCTCACCGAACGGCTGCCGGACCGTACCCGGATGAGGTACACGAACTACGGCAAGGGCGTCATGTTCTGGCAGTCGGACGGCGACGCGGCCCGGTTCGTGAACAACTACACCGACATCATCTCCAACGACATCTACTGGTACACCGACCCGAACGTCTGCTACTCGTCCTCGGAGGGACCGAGCATGGGCGTCACGGCGGCCACCTGCCGGCGGGCGGCGAACTACGGGCTGACCATGGACCGGATGCGTGAACTCGACGCGATGGACGGCAAGCGGCAGCCGATCTACGCGTTCGTCGAGGTCGGCCACCCGTTCACCGAGAACGACGCACCGACCATCAACGGTGACCAGATCGCCGGTGCGGTGATGAACTCCCTCATCCACGAGGCACGGGGGATCCTCTACTTCAACCACAACTTCGGTGGCTCCTGTATCTCCCAGCACGTGTTGCGTGACACCTGTGGTCGGGCGGTGCGTCCGGCCGTCACCGAGCTCAACAAGCGGGTCACCGCGCTCGCCCCGGTACTGAACACCCAGTCGTACGAGTGGGAGTTCAACCCACGGCTGGACACGATGCTGAAGGCCTACGACGGCTCCTACTACGTCTTCGCCATGCTGGGCCGTGACGGCACCACCGGGCCTCAGCAGCTGAAACTGCCGCCAGGTCTGTCCGCGAGCAAGGCGGAGGTGCTGTTCGAGAACCGCACCGTCGCCATCGCGGACGGGGTGATCCAGGACGGATTTTCCCAAGAGTTCACTTACCACATCTACAAGATCACTCCCTGACGGAGAGTAGCGCCGGGCGGGCCCGGGCGGTGCTGTCAGCACCGCCCGGGCCCGCCGTTTCGGGTACCTGACGGTGGCCATCCGTCAACGGGATCGCGCCAGCTGTCGCGTTGACGACCCGACCGGCTCGGCTAGGGTCGTCATGCGGGCCTTTGTCGGAAGCTCGGGCACAAGCTGTGACATCGCGGCCTTGCGGATGCGGTCGGCACGCCGGGACACTGGACCCGGTCACGGCGTGCGCGCGGCGCGCGCACCTCCGTCTGGCTAGACACAGCCTGGTCATCTTGAGCCGCCCCTTGCCCGCCACGAGAGGACAGCAGTGGATTTTTGGGACCTCACCAAGCTGTTGTTTCGGCGGTGGTACATCGCCGCGCCGCTGTTGCTCCTCGCCGCAGCCAGTACCGGTGTCGTCGCCGTCACGATTCAGCCGGACTACGTGTCGACCAGCTACGTACAGCTGATCCCACCGACCGCGACAGCCGATCCGGAAGACCCGGACGCGGCCCCGGCACCGCGGAACCCATGGTTCGATCTTGGTTTGGGGTCGCTCAGCCGGGCCGCGATCATCACGGTGCAGGATCAGACGGTGCTGGACCAGTTGGAAGAGGACGGGTACAGCACCAACTTCACCATCGGGTTCGACACCCAGCTGCCGGTGATCACGTTCGAGGTGATCGGCGACACCGAACAGCAGGCGACCGAGACCACCGAGGAGCTGGTCCGGCGTTTCAGTGAGAGCGTCGCCGCGCTGCAGAGCGAGTACGGAGTGTCCGGCGACGAGTCGATCACCACCCGACGACTCGACCTGGGCGACAACCTCACCGAGTCGACGTCCAAGATCAAGCGGGCGCTTGTCGCCATCGCCGGTGCCGGCGTCCTGCTGAGCGCGGGTATCACCGTAGCGATCGACGCCTGGCTGCGCCGGCGTGCCCGCCGTAGGGCGATCGCGGCTGGTGAGATCGATCCGACCGAGGGTCCGGGCGGCGGGGTCGCTGATCGTTCGGCGTCGCGGACGGACACGACAGATGTCGCTGCCAGCGGCCGCCCGACACCGCTGCCGATGAACGGCCAGCGTGCCGAGAGCGCCGAGCCGGTCTCCGCGAAGAGTTGGCAGTCCGCTCACAGCCAGCCGGTAGGAGCGACGCCGCCCCAGACCACGGCGGCCGCAGGACCTGCGGAGAAACGTGGTGTCGGCCTCGCGACCGAGCTGCCTGGTGCTGCGGGCCTGAGTGGGCCGTTGCGGGCCGCGGACGGAGTTCCGGCAGCTGGCACCCCGGTCCCGGGACCACGCAAGGCCGGCAACGAGTACCGGTCGAACATGGGCGGCGCGGAGCCACAGACTGATCGCATCGATCGGACGCCGGCCACCGACGACACCGCGGTGATTGCGATCCAGTCGGATGACGCGACGATGGTGCTGCCCCGGGCGACCGGTGACCGCTGGGTCGCGAAGAGCAACGGGAGCAAGCCCCATTGACCGCTCCGGCGGTGCATCCGGCAGACTTTGAGCCGTCTCTGGTCGCTGACCGCACCTACATCACGCGGCGTCGGTTCACCCGGATCGATGCCGCGACGGTGATCAGCCTCATGATCGTCCTGCTGACACTGATCCCGGCCTGGCTGATCGTGCCCAACATGACCGACCTGGGGCGGCCGGCTCTGATCGTCGGCATGCTGCTGTTCGTCTGGTGGGTGGTGGCCCGGCTCAACCCCCGACTGGTGCTGCTCGGCCCCCAGCCGATGCGGTGGGCGGTGTTCGGCTATCTGATGTCGATGCTCGTTTCGTACCCGATCGGGCTGCTCCGAGGGCTGACCACGATCGAGGCGAACAGTGCCGACCGTGCGTTGTTGAGCGCCGCGGTGTTCGTCGGGGTGATCCTGATGGCTGCCGACGGGCTGCCGAACTGGGCCAGGATGAAGTCGGTGCTGCAGGTGTTCGTCTGGTGCTGCAGCATGATGGCGGTCATCGGGTTGCTGCAGTTCATTCTGTACATGGATGTTACCCAGTTCATCACGGTGCCTGGCCTGGAGGCGAAGGGCTGGGTGCCGGAGTTGGAGATCAGAGGCTCGGGCATCCGGGTGGCGAGCACCACCTCCCACTACATCGAATTCAGCACGATCATGGCGATCGCGTTGCCGTTTGCAATCCACTTCGCGGTCTTCTCCGACACCCGGCTACGTCGCCAGTTGTTCGCCGTGGCGGCGCTGTGTGTCGCGGCGGCCGTACCTGCGACGATGTCGCGGACCGGGTTCATCGGATTGGCGATCGTCATCCTGGTCATGCTACCCATCTGGGGCTGGCGGATGCGGTACAACCTACTGGCCCTTGGCACCTGCATGGTCGCTGCGATGATCGTGGCGAAACCGGCGGTGTGGAGCACGATCAACGGGATGTTCGCCGGTGCCGCCGACGATCCGAGCATCACGGCTCGAACCAAGCGGTACGAGATGGTGAACTACTACTTCGCGCAGCGCCCGTGGTTCGGTCGAGGGACCGGCACCTGGGTGTGGCCGCAGTATCAGTACCTCGACAACCAGTGGCTGGCGACCGCGTTGACCAACGGCCTGGTGGGTGTGGGCATGCTGGCCGCGCTGCACCTCACCGGGGTCGTTCTGGCGCTGATCGCGATGCGCCGGTCGACCACGTACGCCGACCGGCACCTCTGTGCCGCACTGGTCGCGGCACAGCTGGTTGGCATGTTCGTCGGGGTGACCTTTGACTCGTTCAGTTTCAGCAGTTATGTCATGGTCCTTTCGTTGATGCTCGGGCTTTGTGGCACTGTGTGGCGATTCACGCACCCGAAGCGGCAGGTTCGTACCTCGGCGCCATGGCTTGGTCGCGTGGGGTGACCGGTCGACCGTGGTCGGATCGAGGATGAGGCGCGACTGACCCGTTACGGGCCGTGTGTGCCTGCCCAATGGTGTGGTCGGATGTCCGAATGGCGGACCTGCCTTGGCCATGCCGCCTGCGTATCCGGGTGGAAGCACAATTGCGTCGATGCCGTTCGGCATGGCAGCGTTAGGGCAGTTGACTGGGGGGCGACTGGGAGCGGTCATAGGGTAGGCAGACTTGCTCGAGTATTCCAATATAGAGAAATATATATAGTTGACATGCCAGGGGAGGTCGGCCAGTGGGTGCCGATTGGCGTAGGCGAGCCCGCGTACCGTTGACCCGGATACGCGAGCGGCGCTTCGTACGTGGTTCGAGGCGATCACTGACGGCCTTCGTCGCCGTGGCGATCGTCGGCGGGACTCTGATGGGCATTCCGCCCGCCTCGGCGGCGGTCGGCCCGTGTGTCGCGCCGGTCAACCCGGTCGTCTGTGAGAACAGCAAGCCTGGGGTGCCAGCCTCGGTCTGGGACATCGACGGTGCCGGAGACCCCAGCATCCAGGGGTTTGCCACTGACATAAGTGCCAATCTGGGCGAACAGGTCGTCTTCAAGATCGACACAGATGCGGCGGACTACTCGATCAAGATCTATCGGCTCGGCTGGTACGACGGTGACGGAGCCCGTGAGTGGGCGACCGTCTCGCCGTCCGCTGCGTTGCCTCAACAACAGCCGGCGTGCGTCACCGATCCGACCACCGAGATCTTCGACTGCGGCAACTGGGCGCCTTCGGCCAGTTGGACGGTGCCCGGCGATGCTGTCTCCGGCGTCTTCATCGCGCGGCTGATCCGTTCGGACACCGGCGGTGAGAGCCACATTCCGTTCATCGTGCGGGACGATTCCAGCACCTCCGACCTGTTCTTCCAAACCTCCGACACGACCTGGCAGGCGTACAACAACTACGGTGGCTCCGACTTCTATGGCGGCGGTGCCAATGGTCGGGCGTACAAGGTCAGCTACAACCGCCCCTTCGCCACCCGTGGCGACAATTCCGGCCGTGACTTCCTCTTCAGCAACGAGTACCCAATGATCCGATTCCTCGAGCGGAACGGATACGACATCAGCTACACCACCGGCGTGGATTCCGACCGTCGTGGTGAGCTGATCAAGAACCACAAGGTATTCCTGTCGACCGGCCACGACGAGTACTGGTCGGGTGCCCAACGCGAACACGTCGAGGCCGCCCGTGAGCACGGGGTGAACCTCGCGTTCTTCAGTGGCAACGAGGTGTACTGGAAGACCCGCTGGGAGGAGAGCCAGGACGGCAACGGCACCCCGTACCGGACCCTTGTCTGCTACAAGGAGACCTGGGCCGGCGCCAAGATCGATCCTTCCGAGGAGTGGACCGGCACCTGGCGCGACCCTCAGTTCAGCCCGCCGAGTGACGGTGGCCGTCCAGAGAACGCTCTGACCGGTACGGCATACAAGGCCAACCACAACGACATGCCGATCGAGGTCCCCGCCGAACAGGGGCGCAACCGCTTCTGGCGGGGCACCGTCGCTGCCGGCCAGGCACCCGGCCAGGTGGCCACGCTGGCCGAGCACACGGTCGGCTACGAGTCGAACGAGGACCTCGACAACGGGTTCCGACCGGCCGGGTTGATCCGGCTGTCCACGAGTGTCGGATACACCCCTGAGTACCTGTTCGGCTTCGGTAACCCGCAGGAGACCGCCCCAGCGCAGACCACCCACCATGTGACCCTCTACCGGGCCGCCAGCGGCGCCCTGGTCTTCTCCGCCGGCACCATCCAGTGGGCCTGGGGTCTGGACGCCGAGCACGACGGCCGGCAGCCCCCCGCCGATTCGGCGATGCAGCAGGCCACGGTGAACCTCTTCGCCGACATGGGAGTGCAACCGGACACCCTGATGAGCGCTCTGACGCCCGCCGCGCCGTCAAGTGACGTTACGGCGCCGACGGCGGTGATCACCGCGCCGGCAGCCGGCACCACGGTGGCCCGTGGCACGCTCGTCACCGTCACCGGGACCGCGACCGACGTCGGTGGGCAGGTCGCCGGCATCGAGGTCTCAACCGACGGGGGCCAGCGCTGGCACCCGGCGGAAGGCACCGACACCTGGTCGTACGAGTTCCACGCCAGCGGCATCGGCACCCAGCAGGTGCTTGCCCGGGCCGTCGACGACAGTGTCAACCTAGGTGAGCCGACGGTTCCCCTGACGATCAACCTCACCGGCGAGCACACCCTGTTCGGTGACCTGGAGCCGACCACGCCCGTCGCCGGCAACGGTGACGCCTACGAGCTCGGTGTCCGGTTCACCCCGCAGGTCGATGGTCTGATCACCGGGATCCGTTTCTACAAGGGTGCCGGCAACGGCGGGACCCACCGCGGCCGGTTGTGGACGTCCACCGGCAGCCTGCTCGCCGACGGCACCTTCACCAACGAATCGGCCACCGGATGGCAG
Organism: Solwaraspora sp. WMMD791; assembly: GCF_029581195.1. Lineage (NCBI taxonomy): Bacteria > Bacillati > Actinomycetota > Actinomycetes > Micromonosporales > Micromonosporaceae > Solwaraspora > Solwaraspora sp. WMMD791. The sequence continues at coordinate 3,170,055 of NZ_CP120737.1, read as the reverse complement.
CAGCTACGGTTCACCTCCCCGGTGCAGGTCGCGGCCGGGGTCGACTACGTCGCCTCCTACCTGGCACCGCAGGGCCACTACCCGGCCGACCAGTACGCCTTCAGCGTCGACGACTGGCGGGCTGGCCCGTTGTCGGTGCCGAGGTCGGTGAGCGGACAGCGCAGCGGTCTGTTCAGCTTCGGGTCTGGCTTCCCGACCGAGTCGTACAACGACACCAACTACTACGTTGACGTCACGTTCGTGGTCAGCGCCGACGCGCCGCCGATCGCGACGTCGGTCAGCCCGCTACCAGACGCCACCGCTGCCCCGGTGTCGACGGTCGTCTCGGCGACCTTCTCCAAGGAGCTCGACCCGGAGTCGATCGAGTTCACTGTGGTGGACGAGGACGCGGTGGAGGTTGACGGAGCCGTCGGCTACGTTGCCGGCTCCCGGACGGCCTCGTTCACTCCGGCGTCGTCCCTGGCATCCACCACCGGGTACACCGCCACGGTGACGGCCACTGACGACCTGGGCAACCCCATGACCGCCCCGATGACCTGGTCGTTCCACACCGATCTGGACGGGTCCCTGGTCACGCTCTTCGCGTCGGACTCCGCTCCGCAGAACGTCTCGGTGGCGGACGGAAACGCCGTCGAGCTGGGTGTGAAATTCACCGCGACCGTCGACGGTGCGGTCGTCGGCATGCGGTTCTACCGGGGCCCGGCGAACAGCGGTTCGCACAGCGGGTCGCTCTGGGCGGCGGACGGTCAGTTGCTGGCCCGGCTGACCTTCGACGACCCCGGCGGCGTCGGCTGGCAGATCGGGATGTTCGACACTCCGGTGACGATCACGCCCGGGACGACCTACGTCGTGTCATACCACGCCTCCAACGGCTACTACTCGTCGACCGGCATGTACTTCAGTTCGGGACACACCAACGGCGTGCTGAGCGCGCCGAGTGGCAGCAACGGGGTGTACCGGTACGGCGGCAGCGGCTTCCCGAGCGATAGTTGGCAGTCGACGAACTACTGGGTCGACCCGATCTTCGCCCCCGGCCTCGGCGGCGAGGAGAACCCGGATCCCGATCCGACAGGCTCACCGTCGCCGAGCCCGAGTGACAGCCCGAGTCCGTCCCCGTCGACGGAGCCGAGCCCGAGTGGCAGCCCGAGTCCGACGTCAAGTCCGTCGCCGTCGCCGTCGCCGCAGCCGAGCCCGAGTCCGACGCCGGAGCCGAGTCCGACGTCGAGCGGGATGACGATCTTCGGTCCGTCGGCGGTTCCGGACTCCGCCAACTGGGCGGACCACAACGCGATCGAGGTCGGAGTTCGGTTCACTGCGGACACGGACGGCGTGGTCACAGGGGTGCGCTTCTTCAAGGGCTGGCAGAACGATGGCACCCATATCGGGACACTCTGGACTGCTGACGGTACGTTGCTGGCGACCGCTGAGTTCACCGACGAAACTCCGGACGGTTGGCAGACCGTGACGTTCAGCCAACCGGTTGCGATTGTCGCCGGATCGACTTATGTCGCCTCGTACTTCACCCCCGTAGGCTTCTACGCGGTCACCTTGAACACCTTCTCCGGGGTGGGGCTGGACCAGCCGCCGCTGCACGTGCCGGCCTCCGGTGCGGTCTACCGGTACGGCGGAGGCTTCCCCAGCGACACCTCGGTGCACAACTACTGGGTCGACGTGGTATTCGAGCCCGACGAGGAGTAACCCGGCACGTGCTCGACGGATCGAGCCGAAGGCGACGCCTTCGGCTCGATCCTTGAGCGTGCCCAGTGCCGGTCGCCCACGGAGACGCCGGCAGCCATGGAACCACTCCACGAAGCGATCGACTTCGACACGAAGGGGCCCACGACGGTGGAACAGGCTTCCCCACCTCGGGAAAAGCCGCGGATGGTCTTCTTCCGCATGCTGCAGCCGGAGCTACCGGGGTTCATCCAGCTGCACCTGCGGGAGCAAGTCGACTGTCTCGCGCAGTTCTTCGACGTGACGGTGGTCACCGACGAGTGCGACTACGGCGAGATCTGTGAGCGGTTCCAGCCGGATCTGACACTGTTCGAGTCCGGGGCCTATGCCGGCAAGCGGCGCATCACGGGCACCTCGGCCCACCCGCAGGTGCCCAAGCTCGGCTTCATCCACTCGGACGCCTACTGCCTGTCCCGGGCAGCCTCGCTGTCAGACATGGCGCAGTGGGGGGTGGAGAGCTTCGTCAGTATCTCGGTCGCGATGGCTGAATACACCCCCGACATCGCCGACGACATGTTCGTCTGGCCCAACTTCGTCGATCCGGGCCTCTACCGGGACTACGGCGAGTCGAAGATCGTCCCAGTGTTCTTCGCTGGCAGCCAGGCGATCCACTATCCATGGCGCAACCGGATCAACCGGACGGTCGCGGCGGCGTACCCGTCGTTGACCACTCCGCACGGCGGCTGGTTCAGCAACCGCAAGTCGGCCCGGATGATCTTCGGCGAGCGGTACGCCCGGATGCTCAACGCCGCGCAGGTCGTACCCACCTGCGGCACGATCGCCAAGGAAGTCGTTCGCAAGCACTTCGAGATCCCCGCTGCTCGATCCTGCCTGCTGACCGAACGCGCGGCGTCAGTCGAAGCCGCTGGGTTCGTCGACATGGTCAACTGTGTGGTCGCCGACGAGAACGACGTGCTCGACAAGCTCGACCACCTCTTCGAGCACCCTGAGGAGCTGGCCAGGATCACCGACGCCGGTCACCAGCTGGTGCACAGTCGGCACACTGCGGCCCAGCGCGACGAGATACTCCAGTGGTACACCTTGCGGCGAGCCCTGCGGCCCGGCCAACGGATCGTCCAGCGCCGCCCGTTCGCCCCGTTGGAGATCGCCGACGCGGGGACCACCGTCGCCCCGTTGGTTAGCGGTGGCCTCGACCGGGTGCTGCTCGCTCAGGGCGACGAGGCGGTGCGACAGGGGCGGTACGCCGACGCCGAGAACCTGTACCGGCGGTGTCTGAACTACCACTTCATGCCCGAGCCGGTGCTGCGGCTCGCGGTGTGCGCACTTGAGCAGGGGCGCCCGACCACCGCCATGGACTGGCTCAACCAGACGATCGAAGGCACCCTGCTCACCCATCGCGCGGCCGAGCCCGATCCGGTGGAGTGGGCGTACCTCGTCCGGGCACTGTTGTGTGCGGGACGGGTCGCCGACGGGGCCAATCGGGCCCGTCAGTACCCGGGGCTGCGGCATCCGGAGCTCGACCGGACCCGCGTCGTGGTGAGTCTGCTCGCCGGCAGCCCGGTCGAGGTCCACGAGCAGCCGGTACGGCGGTCCGTGCACCTGCTGCCGGAGCCGCCGTTGCCGGCCTGGATCACCGGCTTCGTCACGATGCTGGACCGCGCCGGCCAGGTCAGGCTCGCGGTTCGACTGCAGGAGTACGCCGCCACCGCCGGCCGGTTCGAACCGTCGGTGACTTCGACCGTCGCCGGCCCGGTAGGGCCGGTCACGGTCGGCCGACCCACCGAGATGCTGGCCAAGGGCCGGCTCCTGGGCCGCAAGGTGCAACGCCGGCTCGACTATGAGCTGAGCCGGCTCCGGTCCCGCAACCAGCCGTCCGATCCGCTGCTGCGGCGACTCGCCGAGCTGGCGGAGAAGGAGGACATCAGCTCGGCGTTGCTGCTCGACGAGACCTCGTCGGATCCGCAGACTGGCGCCGCCCGCGAAGCGCTGCTCGGCGGATTGCGGGCGAACCCCAACCGGCCGCTGATCGTCCAGGCTCCGCCGGACGGTCCGGCGACCGCCGAACGTGGCGACGACAGGAGCGCCGGACTGCTGCCCGAGCTCGCTGCCGCCTACGGGGTGGCCGCCTTCGACCTGCTCTGGATCGCTGATCCCGGCAGTGGGGCCGAGCCGCCGGCCGATCACATGGCCAACGCCAACTTCGTTGTCGTCAACTATCTCAACGGCGCGGCGGGATTCACGCTCTGCCGTCGACTGCTTGCCGACCCCCGGTACCTGCTGATCGACCATGACCCTGGCCACGAGCAGGGATACGCGATCTTCCGCAGCACGGCGTCGGCCCTGCGACGGCACCGGCTGGGAGGCAACGATGGCTGAGGCAACCACCCCGACCGCAGAGTTGGCGGGGCTCGGCGGCCGGGTCCGGCGGGCGCTGGCCTGGAGCGCGTTCAACAACATAGCCATCCGACTGGGCAGCTTCGGGGTGAGCATCATGCTCGCCCGACTGCTAGCGCCCAGCGAGTTCGGCGTCTACGCGGTGGCGCTGACCGTCCAGACGATCGTGGTGGCGTTCGCCGAACTCGGCTTGAGCGCTGACCTGATCCGCAAGGGCAACATCGCCGAGCGGGCCGGCACCGCCACCACCGTCGCCACCGCCAGCAGCGCTCTGCTCGCGGTCGCGATGTGCCTGCTCGCCGGACCGATCGCGATGGCCATGGGCAGCCCGGAGGCGACCTCCGTGGTTCAGGTGATGTCGGTGACGCTGATTCTCAGCGGCTTCTCGGTCGTGCCGTACGCGGTCCTGCAACGCGAGTTCCGCCAGTCCGCACAGATGTCCGTCGACGGGTTGAGCCTGGTGCTCAACGCGATCGTCACGGTCCTGCTGATCCTGCTCGGGTTCGGTGCGATGGCGTTGGCGATCGCCCGGGTGGTGTCCCAGGCGGGTGCCTGTGCCCTGCAGTTCCGGCTGGCCCGGGTCTGGCCCCGGTTCGGCTTCGACCGAACGATGGCGATCGGGCTGGTCAGGTTCGGCCTGCCGCTGGCTTCGGCGAACGTCGTCTCCTGGGCGGTGCTCACCGTCGACTACATGATTGTCGGCAGCGCGCTCGGCGCGGTCCTGCTCGGCTTCTACGTGATGGCCTTCAACATCTCCAGTTGGCCGATGGGTGCTCTCGGCGCAGCGGTCCGGGCGGTCGCCCTGCCGGCGTTCGCCCGGCTGACCGACCCGTCCCCACGGGCCGCCGCGCTGCACGCCGCGGTAGCGCTGAGTTGGAGTGGGGCGTTGCTGGCTGGGGTGCTGCTCTCCGGGCTGGCGACGGTGCTGATTCCGCTGGTGTACGGTGCCCGTTGGTTGCCGGCCGCCGCCGCGTTGGTGGGACTCGGCCTGTTCGGGGCGGTACGGGTGGTGACCGACCTGCTGAGTTCGTTCCTGATCGCGGTCGGTGCCCCCCGTACGGTGCTCTGGGCGCAGTTGTCGTGGCTGGTGGCGCTCGTTCCCGCGATGGTCGTCGGCGTGCGGTACTGGGGGATCGCCGGCGCGGGCTGGGCGCATCTGGTCGTCGCGCTGGTCGTGGTGCTGCCGTTGCATCTGGCGCTGGTCCGGCCGTACGCGGTACGGACCGGCGTGGTGCTGGGCCACCTGCTGGTCCCGGTGCTCGCGGTGCTCCCTGCAGCGGTCGTCGGCATCGGCGTCTCCGGTCTGTTCGACAACCGTCTCCTGGCGTTGCTCGTCGGCGGGATGCTCACCACTGTGCTGTTCGTCGCACCGCTGGCCAGGTGGCTGCCGCGCCGGTTCCGGGAGCTGCGAGGCAGTACTGCTGGGCCGCCGCCCGAATCAGCCGACCCCGACAACGGCGAACCGGTGCTGGTCGCCGGTCCGGCTGGTGCCGGGCACCGGACCTCGTGACCGGCATCGCGACCAGATAATCGTCCACCGTGTCCTGAACAAGCGTATCCACCCGGCGTCCGACGCGGTCCGTCGTCGGCGTCCACCGTGAAAGGCGACGAAAGTGAACAGCGACCGGAGCGCGCGGTCCCGGCGGCTGACCAGCAAGTCAGTCGTCATGGCACCGGTGCCGCAGCCCCCTGCCGAGCGGCGTACCGTTTCGGTGATCATCCCTTGCTATAACTACGGTCACTTCCTGCCGGAGAGCGTGCCGAGCGCGTTGTCGCAGGAGGGGGTCGACGTCGAGGTGATCATCGTCGACGATGCCTCCACCGACGACAGCGCCAGGGTCGCCGAGGAGTTCGTCCGGGCCGACCCGCGGGTCCGTCTGATCCGCCACCGAGACAACACCGGTCACGTCGTGGCGTTCAACGATGGGCTGGCCGAGGCGTCCGGCGCCTACATCCATCGGTTGGACGCCGACGATCTGCTCACCCCCGGGGCATTGGCGCGGGCCGTGGCGTTGTTCGAGGAGTTTCCCTCCGTCGGGCTGGTCTACGGCCATCCCCGACACTTCGTCACCTCGCCGCCACCGCCGGCGCAGTCCACCGTACGGTCCTGGACGGTCTGGTCCGGGGCAGACTGGATCGGTGAACGGTGCCGTCGGGGGGTCAACTGCATCACCACCCCGGAAGCTGTGGTCCGGGCGAGCGTCGTGAGCGAGATCGGACCGTTGAGTCTGCGACTGAAGTTCGCCCAGGACATGGAGTATTGGTTGCGGGTGGCGGCGGTGTCCGACGTCGGTCGCATCGACGGGCCCGATCAGGCCTGGCACCGTGACCACGCGGCGAGCATGAGCGTCACCACCGGCTCCGGCCAGTTGCTCGACCTGCAGGAGCGCCGGACGGTGTTCGACACCCTGTTCGACGGTCCTGGCGGGCAACTGGCACAGGCGACGGAGTTGCACCGTACAGCCCAGCGGGCGTTGGCGGGCGAGGCGTTGCAAATCGCGTCGCACGCCTACGACCGCGGCCGTACCGCCGACGTGGACGTGCCGAGTTTCGTGGATTTCGCCCGCGAGACCTGCGCCGACTACCAGCGCCTGCCGCAGTGGCGGGCGCTGCAGCGGCGCAGCCGGGTGGGTGCCCGGCTGGCGCCGATGCTGCCGCCGTTCGCCGCGAGCGTGGTGTGGCGCCGGGTGCAGCGGGAGGTCCGGTACCGCCGCTGGGTACGGGCCGGCGTATGAGTGCGGTGGACGACGGTCCGCTGCTGGTCGTCTGCGCGGGTACGCCGTGGGACGGGCCGGCTGGTTCGGACCGGCTGCTGACCACCGCGTTGACCCGGTACGCCCGGGTGCTCTGGGTCGACCCTCCGGTGTCTCTGGCGAACCCGGCGGCGGTGCGCCGGCTCCGGCCGGCTCCGGAGCTGGTGCCGGTGCATCCGCGGATCGTCCGGATGACGCCGTGGGTCGCTCCGTTGCACAGCCGGGCCGGCGTCCGGCGCGTCACGCCGCACCTGGTACGGCGGCAGATCGTCGCCGCGTTGCGCCGGCTGCGGGCGCAGCCGTACGCCGTGGTCGACTGCCGGCTCGGCCGGCTGCTCGGCGGTTGGGGCCCGGCGGTGCGCAACGTGTTGTACGGCACCGACGACTTCGTCGCCGGGGCGCAGCTGATGGGCCGACGGGTGGCCCAGGTCAAGGAGGAGGAGCGCGTGGCGCTCGCCCAGTCCGACCTGGTGCTGGCGGTCTCCACCACCTTGCAGCAGCGGTGGACCGCAATGGGGGCCACGGTCCTGCTGGTGCCGAACGGGGTGCAGACAGCGGCCTACCGGGATCTCGCCGCGGTCGAGCCGGCGGACGACGTCCGCCTGTCGCCGCCGATCGCCGGGGTGGTCGGCCACCTGTCCGCCCGCATCGACATCGAGATGCTGGAGGCGGTCGTCGACGCGGGCTGCGCGCTGCTGCTCGTGGGCCCGTACGACTCCCGGTGGGCCCCGGACCGGTTCCACCGGCTCTGCGCCCGGCCGGAGGTGCAATGGGTCGGTCCGCGTCCGTATGAGCAGATGCCGCGCTATCTGCGCCACCTGAACGTGGGTCTGACGCCGTACCAGGACAGCGCCTTCAACCGGGCGGCGTTCCCGCTCAAGACGCTGGAGTACCTCGGCGCCGGACTGCCGGCGGTGAGCACCGACCTGCCGGCGACCCGGTGGCTCGACACCGACCTGATCCGGATCACCAGCGATCGCGCCGAGTTCGGCCGGGCGGCCCGGGACCTGGCGGTGCACCCGGTCGATCCGCAGGCCGCCGCGCACCGGCGCGTGTTCGCCGAGCGGCACAGCTGGCCGGCGCGTGCCGAACTGGTGGCAGGTGCGCTCGGGCTGGCCTGACGCCGGCTCGCTGTGCGGATGAGGTTGTCGGTTACTGGACAACAGGCCGGTCATCACTGCCGGCTAATGTCCAAAACGGACAATTTGTCATGGTTTTTGCTGTTAGCATCTGGTGTGCATGGAGTGTCGCGATGATCGCCGTACGTTGATGGGATGGCGTCGATGACCGGGAGCACCGAGCGGGCCGCTCGCCCCACGCGGGTCACCCTCGTCCTCGCCCTGGTCACCGTCGCCGCCGTACTCCTCGGGGTCGTCGTGGTCCGGTTGCTCGCCGACGCCGGCTTCGGCCGGCCGGCCGCGAGCCAGATCGGTCCCGGCACCACGGCCAGCCCCGGCGGGGCCGGGGCCCGCCTGCGGCCGGTCGACGGCGGTGCCGACTACTACGCCGGGTTCTCACCCTCCCTGCCGGCCGATCCGGAGTTCTTCCCGATCGGGGTGTGGCTGGAGAGCGTGACCGACCCGGTGGACACTGCGACCGACGCCGCGGCGGGCATCAACACCTATGTCGAGCTGACCGAGACCAGCAACATCGACCTGGTCCGGGCCGCCGGGATGCACGCTATCACCAGCCCTACCTCCGGTCCGCACGACACCGAGACCGCAGGCTGGTTCATCTCCGACGAGGTGGACATGTGGGCCGGTCCCGGTTACGACGCATGGACCGGCAACTACCCCGGTCAGGGCGACATCTGTCAGCCGCCCACCGGCAGTTGCGGCTACACCGTCCAGCAGCAGACCGTCGACCGGCTGCCCACCGACGACCGGCTCCGGCTCGCCAACTACGGCAAGGGCGTCGCCTTCTGGCAGGACGACGCGGCGGCGGCCCGGTTCGTCAACGACTACGCCGACATCGTCTCGATCGACACCTACTGGTTTACCGACGGCGCGATCTGCGGGCACAGCGAGGGAGGCAAGTTCTTCGACCCGGACCAGATGGTGACTGTCGACGGCGTCCAGCGGCTACCGGCCGAGCTGTGCCACCGCGCCGCCAACTACGGCCGGACCGTCGACCGGGTACGGGAGCTGATCGAGCCCCGGGGCAGCGTGCCGGTCTGGAACTTCATCGAGGTCGGGCGCCCCTTCGCCGAGGAACACTATCCGTCGATCACCCCGGAGGACGTGACCGCCGCGGTGTGGAGCAGCCTCATCCACGGGGCCCGGGGGATCGTCTACTTCAACCACAGCTTCAGCGGTCCCTGCCAGACACAGCACGCGCTGCGCGAAGCCTGCTACGCGGCGGAGCGCGCCGCCGTCACCGCCGTCAACGAGCGCGTCACCCGCCTCGCGCCGGTACTCAACGCGCCGTACGCCGACGGGGTGGCCACCGTCTCCGCCGGCGTCGACCTCGCCACCAAGTGGCACGACGGTCACTTCTACCTGATCGCCGGTTCGGCCGGCAGCAGCGTGGCCGAGGCGACGTTCCAGCTGCCCTGTGTCGGGGACGCCCGGGTCGAGGTGCTCGACGAGGGGCGTACGTTGTCGGCCGACGACGGCACCTTCACCGACTCGTTCATCGACGGCAACGCCGTGCACATCTACCGCATCGACGGCGGCTCCAGCTGCGGTGCGTACTGACGCCGGCCAGCCGACCGGCTCAGTCGACCGGGCAGCTCAGCCGGCCAGCTCCGCCATCGCGGCGCGGCGGACATCCATCGGTGTACGTGACTTGGCCGAGATCATCACCGCGATGTCGGCCGGGCCGATCCCGTCCAGGAAGGCGCGGATTCCCGTCGCGTCCAGCGGCTCCTCCGCCGAGTAGTCGTGGCAAAGCATGTCGTCCGTGGCATAGCTGACCGCCGCGCCACCCACCACCTCGTCCAGGTACACCCCGTACAGGATCTCCTCGGAGAAGTGCAGCTGCGACCCGATCGCCGTCGGCCAGGGCCGGCCGGTGACCTCCTCGACCCGGTTCAGCAGTTCCCGTACCAACCGGGGATCCCACGGCGCCGGCCAGCAGATGTAGTCCGGCAGCGGCAGCTGCGTCAGCGGCGGCAGACCGAGCAGCTGACGGGACACCTCGTGCCACCGAACGTGGCGCGGTAGGCGCTGGTCGATCTCGTGCGGCTTGCGGTAGAACCGGACCACGTCGTCGGCGCAGAACACGTCAGCGTCGAACGGCCTGACGAACTCGATGTCCGAATCGACCAGCAGCACCACGTCCGCGTCGGAACGGGCGGCGGCCGCCAACTTCACGATCTGCTGGGTGATCCATCCCCGCAGCGGCGGAAACGGCCGGCGCAGGTTCACCCAGCCGTTCACGCCCGGTACCGCCACCAGCGACCGGGGCAGGAACTCGGCCACCGGATGCACCTGCACCCGAGGCCCGGCCAACTGCGCGAACAGTGCCAGATCGCGCTGCGGCACGATGATCTGCTGCCGTACCGAATCGGGAGTGCACGCCAGCACCGACCGGTGCAGGTCGGCGCAGAGCTCGAAGTCAGGCGCGAAACTCGGCGTGATGATGTCCAACCGCTTCATCGGATTCGGATTCCTCTCCAGGGGCCGGTAGGTCACCGGACCACCGCCGGGGACCATGCGTCGTGTACCAGCACCTGCGGCGAGCCCGAGCCGTCGGCGGGGACCCGCCACACGTCACTGGTCGCCGCGCCACCGCTACCGCTGCGCGGCAGGCCGTAGACGACCTGGTCGTCGTCGAGCCACTCCACCTGGTCGTCGACGCTGCGGGTCTCGGCCAGCAGCGTCTCCGCGCCGGTCGCCAGGTCGTAGACGGCCAGCCGCCACTGGCCCGGCGGCAGGTCGCCGCGCTTCTTGAACGCCACCCGGGTGCCGTCGGGTGACAACGACGGGCACTCGGCGTCGGCGCGCAGCGCCTCCACACGGCGGCCGCTGATGCTGCCTTCGACCAGCCAGGTCGTGCCGCCGGAGGCGGCGGTGGCGTAGAACCGGTCGTCGTCGGCGAAGGTGACGCCCCACAGGTTCTTGTCGATCGCGGTGACCAGTTCGCCGTCGACGTAGAGCGGGAACTGCTCGATGTCGCCGATCACCGCCCCGCCGGTGCGGCTGATCACCGTACGGGTGGAGAACTCGCCCGGGTTGGCGTAGGAGTCACCAGCGACGAACGACGTGGTGGCGGCGAGGGTGCCGGCCCGCGACAGCCGGGCCCGCGACGGGATGCCGGTCAACGGCAGATCCTGCGCCGGGGCGAACTCGGCGTCGAGCAACTGTGCCCGGTAGACGGTGAGCAGCCCGCGTTCGGCGGACAGACAGATGGTCTGCGTGCGGGTCGCGTACACCCGCTCGCAGGAGCGGCCGGTCAACGCCCGCGGCCCGTCCGGGTCGCTCAACGGGGTCACCGCGACCTCCCCGTAGCCGTCGCCCAGCGCCGTGGAGCGGAACACCAGGTGCGGCTGGGCCCGGACCGCCGCCAGGTCCGTCCGTACCGGCACCGGGCTGGCCTGCGCCTGCACCCGGGCCTGCGCCTGCCGGACCTGCCAGACGTAGCCGCCGGCGCCGGCCGCCGCCAGCAGCACGACGGCGAGGAGGATCGCCAGCCGGGTCCGCAGCCCCATCAGGACCCACCCACCGGTACGGCGTCGCCGGCCGCCGGTGCCCGGTCCACGCCGCGCAGCAGCCAACCGGCGGCCGGGATGGCGACGGTCAACGCCGCTGCGAAGAGCAGCACCGCCGTACCCGGCCCGGCGGCCGACCACAGCAACCCGAAGGCGACCGAGGAGGCGAACCGGGTCAGCACCACCACCGTCTGCGCGGCGGCGATCCCGCTGCCCCGCGCCTGGGCCGGCGTCAGCTTGGCGACCAGCGCCGCCAGCACCCCGTCGGTGGCCGCGTAGAAGACGCCGAGCAGCAGCAGGACGGCGACGGTCAGCCCGACGCCGCCGGCCGGCGCGGCGGCCAGCAGATAGCAGGCGAGCAGCGCGCCGTGCCCGGCGACCAGCACCTTCGCCCGGCCCACCCGGTCGGCCAGCCGTCCCATCGGCACCGCGAGAAGCAGGTACGCCACGTTGGTGCCGACGAACAGCAGCGGGAAGTACAACGCGGCGAACTCGTCGCGGTCCTGCAACGTCAGGTAGAGGAACCCGTCGCCGACGGTCACCAACCCGAGTACACCGGCGGCGAGCAGCGGCCGACGCAGCCGGGCCCCGGTCACCTCGGCCACCATCCGCCGTACGCCGAGGCGTGCCGTCCCGGCGGCCGTCGCCAGGTTCGGCACGAACAGCACCAGGACCGCCACACCCACCAGCGCGAACGCGAACGACACCCCGAACACCGAGTCGTAGCTGCCCGGCACGGCGGCGAGCAGGGCGAATGCGACCAGCGGGCCGAGCGCGGCACCGAAGGTGTCCAACGCCCGGTGTACGCCGAACGCCCGGCCCAGCGCCGCCGGGTCCGACGACGCGGCGATCAGCGCGTCCCGGGGCGCGGTCCGCAGCCCTTTGCCGAGCCGGTCCATGGTGATCACCGCGGTGATCGCGGCGAAGCCCTGCGCCGGCAGCATCGCGATCCGGCTCACCGCCGACGCCGCGTACCCGGCCACCGCCACCCACTTGGGCCGCCCGCCCCGGTCCCCGGCGTATCCGCCGGCGATCCGGACCAGGGCGCTGACCCCCTGGTAGACGCCGTCGAGGAAGCCGTACGCCACCGGGCTGAGCCCGACCACCACCGTCAGGTACAGCGGCAGCACCGAAGCGACCATCTCCGAGGAGACGTCGGTGAGCAGGCTGACCGTGCCGAGCAGCAGCACGGTGCCGGACACCCGCCGCCTGACCTGGCGACCAGGGGTGTGCTCGTCCGCTCCGGGACGGTCGCGCAGGGTGACGTACACGGTCGGTGAACCGTTCAGGCTGCCAGCGCGGCGGCCAGCACCTCGACGACCCGGTCCTGCTGCGCCGCGGTCAGCTGCGGGTAGATCGGCAGCGACAGCAGCTGCGGGGCGGTCGACTCGGCGTGCGGGAACGACCCGGCCGGGTAGCCGAGGTCGGCGAAGGCCGGCGTCAGGTGCACCGGCACCGGGTAGTGGATGGCGGCACCGATTCCGGCCGCGTTCATCGCGGCCAGGACCGCGTCGCGACGCTGCGCCCCACCGGGCACCCGGACGCAGTAGATGTGCCAGACGTGCACGTTGCCGGCCAGCGTCACCGGGCGGACCACGTCGAGGTCGGCCAGCAGCGTGTCGTAGCGGGCCGCGATCGCCCGGCGCCGGTCGTTGCCGCTGGCCAGCCGGGCAAGCTTGGCCCGCAGCACCACGGCCTGCAGCCCGTCGAGGCGGCTGTTGAAGCCGACCACCTCGTGGACGTACTTGCGGACACTGCCGTGCGCCGACATCCGCCGGACGTCGGCGGCGAGTCCGGCGTCGGCGGTGACCACCGCCCCGGCGTCGCCGTACGCGCCGAGGTTCTTGCCCGGGTAGAAGCTGGTGGCGGCGATCCCGTCGGCACCAGCGCCGACGCCGTGGCGGGTGGCGCCCTGGCACTGCGCGGCGTCCTCGACGATCGCGATCTCCTGCCCGGTGGCGGAGACGCTGGCGAGCCCGGCCCGCAGCCGGGGCACGTCGGCGAGCTGGCCGTACAGGTGCACCGGGGCGATCGCCCGGGTCGCCGGGGTGACCGCGGCCAGCGCGGCGTCGACGTCGATCAGGTACGTCGCCGGATCGCAGTCGACCAGCACCACCCGGGCACCGGCCCGGGCGACGGCCTCGGCGGTGGCGATGAACGTGTTGGCCGGCAGGATCACCTCACTGCCCGGCCCGACCCCGACCGCCCGCAGGGCCAGCTCCAGCGCGTCGGTGCCGTTGGCCACGCCGACGCAGTGCGCTACGCCGCTGAATGCGGCGTACTCGGCCTCGAAGGCGGCGACCTCGGCACCGCCGATGAACGCGGTGCCGGCGATGACCCGTTTGAAGCCGGCGTCGACCTCCTCGGCCACTTCGGCGTGGGCGGCGGCCAGGTCGACGAGGGGGATGCTGCTCACGCGGGACTCCTCAACTGGGACTCGTTCGTTCGGTCGGCCGGGCGGTCGACGCGACCGTGGGCCGGGCGATCGGCCGGACCGTGGGCCGGGCGCAGGAAACGGGCCGGCGCGCCGACCCACACCTCACCGGCGGGCACGTCGCGCAGCACCACCGCGCCCATGCCCAGCTGCGACCAGGCACCGACGGAGACACCGTCGCGCAGCAGCGCGCCGGCACCGACGTAGACGCCGTCGCCGAGGCGCGCCCCGCCGCCGAGGCGCACCCCGGAGGCGATCGTGGCGTACGGCCCGATCACCGTGTCGTGGGTCAGCACCACCTGCGGCATCACCGCGACGTGCGCGCCGACGGCGACGTCGGCGGTCAGGTCCACCCCGGCCAGCAGCACGCTGCCCGCGCCGACGGTGCAGCCGACCCCGACCCGGGCGCTCGGGTGCACGATGGTGGCGTACCGCTGCTCAGGCAGGCCGAACCGGTCGACCAGCCGCTGCCGGGACCGGTAGTTCCGGGGGTTGCCGACGCAGACCACCACGGCCGCGTCAGCCAGCTCGGCGACCAGGTCGGTGCCGCCGATCACCGGTACGTCGACCCGCCGGGTGCCGTGCAGCGCCGGGTCGTCGTCGAGGAAGCCCCGCAGCCGCCAGGTCGGCGTCACCGCGTTGACCGCCGCGACGGCGGCGGCGGTCTCCCGGGCGAAACCGCCGGCACCGACGATCAGCAGGTCCCTCATCGCCCGGCCAGTTTGCGCAGCACCGCGACGATGTGGTCCTGGTCGGCCTCGGTGAGTGCGTGATGCAGCGGCAGGATCAGCGAGTCGCGGGTCAGCCGCTCGGTCACCGGCAGCGGGGCCGGGGTGAGGTGGGCGTACGCCGGCTCCAGGTGGGCGGCCATGATGCCGCGCCGCGCGGAGACCCCGGCGTCGGCCAACCCGGCCAGTACGTCGTCGCGGGCCACCCCGTACGCCGGGTCGATGCGCACCCAGAACGACTGGTAGCTGGTCTCGCCGTACGCCGGGTCGACCACCGGCACCAGCCCGTCGATGTCGGCCAGCAGCGCGTGGTAGCGGGCGGCCAGCGCCCGGCGGCCGGCGATGAGACCGGGTAGCCGGCCCACCTGGACCAGGCCGACCGCGGCCTGGATGTCGGTCATTCGGTAGTTGAACGCCGGCTCCAGGTACGCCTCCAGCACCGGCTGGGTGCTGGCGTGCCGGTCGGCGGCGGAGACGTTCATCCCGTGTTCGCGCAGCCGGCGCAGCCGGACGGCACCGTCGGCGTCGTCCAGCGTCAGCATGCCGCCCTCCCCGGTGGTGATCACCTTGCGGGGGTGGAACGACCAGGCCGAGATCGCCGCGCCGGCACCCACCGGCTGCCCGTACGCGCGGGAACCGGCCGCGCAGGCGGCGTCCTCGATCAGCGGTACGCCCCAGCCGGCGGCCGCCGTACGCAGCGCGACCGTGTCGAACGGCACGCCGCCCTGGTGGACCGCGATCACCGCCCGGGTACGCGGCGTGCGGACCGCCTCGACCGTCTCGACGGTCAGGTTCCCGGTGGCCAGGTCGACGTCGGCGAAGACCGGCTCGGCACCGGCGTGGCGGACCGCGTTGGCGGTGGCGATGAACGACAGCGACGGCACGACGACCTCGTCGCCGGGGCCGACGCCGTGCAGCACCAGCGCCAGGTGCAGTGCGGTGGTGCAGGAGCTGACCGCGACCCCGTGGTCGGCGCCGACGGCGGCGGCGAACTCGCGTTCGAACTGCGCCACCCGGGGGCCCTGGGCCACCCAGCCGGAGCGGATCGCCGCGGCGGCGGCCTGCTCCTCCTCCTCGCCGAGCATCGGCAGCATCACCTGGATGCGGCGGGGACCGGTTTCGCTCATGCCGGCTGGCTCCAGTTCTTCGTCTGCATCCGCTCCAGCGCACCGGGCTGCTCGCGCAGCAACCGCTGGAAGTACTCGAGGGTGTGGCCGATCCCCTCGGCCAGCGACACCCGGGGCGCGAAGTCGATGGTCTTGCGCAGCTTGGAGGTGTCCACCCACAGCCGGGGCACGTCGGCCGGGCGCGGTGCCTCGAAGACCGGCCGCAGGTCGGTACGGCCGACGGCGGCCAGCACGGTCTCGGCCAGCAGGCCGATGGTCAGCTCCTCGCCGTACCCGAGGTTGACCACCTCGCCGACCAGTTCGGTCGACTCGGCGACCCGGGCCAGCGTCTCGACGCAGTCCTTCACGTAGAGGAAGTCCCGGGTGACGCCGCCGTCGCCGAAGACCACCGGCGGCTGCCCGGCCAGCGCCCGCAGGATGAACCGGGGGATCACCTCGCCGGAGTCGCCCTCGAAGTGCGAGCGCGGCCCGTAGTTGTTGAACGGCCGGACGCAGACCACCGGCAGCCCCCAGCACTCCAGGTACGAGCGGGCGTAGTGCTCGCCGGCGAGTTTGCTGCTGCCGTAGACGGTCAACGGCCAGGGGGTGGTCTCCTCGGTGATCGGGAACTCCAGTGCCCGGCCGTAGATCTCCGAGGTCGACACGTACAGCAGCCGGGACACCTGGGCGGCCCGCGCCGCCTCCAGCACGTTGAGCGTGCCGAGGGCGTTGACCTGGTGGTTCTCCACCGGGCTGTGCAGCGAGTGGCGTACCCCGAGACAGGCCAGGTGGAAGACGACGTCGACACCGGTCATCGCGTCGACACAGGTCTGCGGGTCGCAGATGTCGCCCTCGATCACCCGCATCGACTCCGCACCGGGGAACGCCAGATTCTCCCGGGTGCCGTTGCGGAAGTTGTCCAGCACCACGACCCGTGCCCCGAGACAGACGAGATGCTCGGCCAGGTGCGAGCCGATGAAGCCGGCACCGCCGGTCACCAGGACGGTGGCGTTGGCCAGGTCGACCGCCGGGGCGGTGGCGGCGGAGGATGCGGCGGTCATGCGGCGGACTCCTCGTCCAGCGGGATCATCGTGCCGCCGGCGGCGAGGCTGCGGGTGGCGGCTTCCAGGATGGCCAGCACCCGCAGGCCGGAGCGGCCGTCGGTGAGGGCGGGGGTGCCGGTACGGATGGCGCGGGCGTACTCCTCGACCATGGTGCGCAGCGCTTCCCGTTCGGTCAGCGCCGGAGCGACCATATCGCCGGAGCGGTACGACACCAGCATGTCGCGGCGCGCCTCGGAGCCGAGCTCGTCGGAGGTGGCGACGTCGACGCCCCGGTCGAACAGGGCCAGCCGCTGGCCCGGGTTCAGGTCGTCCCAGACCAGGGTGCGCTTGGACCCGCCGACGATCGTGGTGCGGATCTTGACCGGGGAGAGCCAGTTGACGTGCACGTGGGCGATGGCACCGGTGCTCAGCCGTAGCGTGAGGTACGCCACGCAGGCCCGGCCGGCGCCGATGCCGTCGGCGCCGTGCGCCGCGACCGCCACCGGGCGTACCCCCGGCGGCAGGATGAAATCGAGGATCGACAGGTCGTGCGGGGCGAGGTCCCAGATCACGTCGATGTCGCGCTGCACCAGGCCCAGGTTGATCCGTACCGAGTCGAGGTAGTGCAGCTCACCCAGGTCACCGGCGTGCAGCATCTCGCGGATCCGCAGCACCGCCGGGGTGTAGCAGTAGGTGTGGTCGCACATCAACGTCAGACCGCGCTGCTCGGCCTCGGCGACCAGGGCGGCGCCGTCGGCGTGGTTGGCGGCGAGCGGCTTCTCGACCAGCACGTGCTTGCCGGCGCGCAGCGCGGCGGACGCGACGTCGAGGTGGGTGCCGGCGGGCGTGGCGATCGCCACGGCCCGTACCGCGTCGTCGGCGAGCACCTGCGCCAGGTCGTCGGTCGCGCCGATCGTGGAGTAGTCGCCGAGCACCGTACGGGCCCGGCCGAGATCGAGGTCACAGAGCCAGCGCAGCCGGAACGCCGGGCTGGACATGAAGTTGCGGACCAGGTTGGGGCCCCAGTAGCCGGCGCCGATGACGGCTACGCCGATGGGCTCGTCCGGCGTGGCAGGCGGATGAGTCACGGATGTCCATTTCGTCGGGGGGCATGCTGACCCGGACACGGCCGGGAGACCCGGGCCACCGAAGGGCGTGTGCGCAGCCCACCGGCCGGCCCGGCGGAGAGGGTCCGTCGGCGAAGCTACCGAGCGTTGCCGGCCCGACGCTAGCGCTGTGACGTAAACCCGGCACAACCGGGAGGTCACGAGGTACCTTCGGCGACCCGGGCCCGCCTGTCGGCCAGTGCCGGCCCGGAGAGTCGGTCCCCTCGCGCTCGGATCCTCGGGCTGTGCCCGGCTGCAGGGTCAGGTTCCCGACATCGGTGGCGGCGGCGAGCGCCTACCGTGTGCGCCGCACCTCCGGCAGCTCTGACAGACTGCCGGTGACCAGGGAGGATCGCTGCTGATGGCCGCCACCACACCAGACCGGGACGCCGCCGACGCCGGCTCCGGGCCACACCCGGGCGTCACCGTCGCCGGTTCCGCCGACGTGGCCGACGCGGCACGCATCGGTGCCGGCACCCGTGTCTGGCACCTGGCCCAGATCCGCGAGGACGCGAGGGTGGGCCGCGACTGCATCATCGGCCGGGGGGCGTACGTCGGGCCGGGGGTCCGCCTGGGCGACAACGTGAAACTGCAGAACTACGCCCTGGTGTACGAGCCGGCGCAGCTCGACGACGGGGTGTTCGTCGGCCCGGCGGCGGTACTCACCAACGACGAGTACCCCCGCGCCGTCACCCCGGACGGGCGGCTGAAGACCGGCGACGACTGGACTGCGGTCGGCGTCACCGTCGGCACCGGTGCGGCGATCGGTGCCCGGGCGGTCTGCGTCGCCCCGGTGCACATCGGCCGCTGGGCGACCGTCGCCGCCGGTGCCGTGGTCACCCGCGACGTACCGGACTTCGCGCTGGTCGTGGGGGTGCCGGCGCGCCGGGTCGGCTGGGTCGGGCGGGCCGGCGTACCGCTGGTCGCCGACGGTGCCGGCCGGTTCGTCTGCCCCCGGACCGGGCAGCGCTACGTCGAACACGACGGGCTGCTCACCGAGGAGTGACCCCGGCCGTACCTCGGGCCGCGTCGTTCTGTTCCGTGGGTGTCGGGGCGTCGAGCTCCTCCCACGGCAGGTCGAGCGGGCGAAGTCGGTCCAACGCCGGCCGGTGGCGGGCACCGACGAACACGTGGTGGTCGCCGTCGGAGTCGGCGGCCGCCACGGCGACCACCAGGCCGGGTCCGACGTGGAGGCTGACCGGTCCGCCGAGCCAACCGGCCGGGGCGAGCGGCACCGTACGCAGCGCAGAGGTCAGCCGGCCCAGCGCGGTCGGTCCGAGCCAGCCGAATCCGCCGACCGGTGCGCCGACCGCCGCCTCCGAGAGCACGAACTGCAGCAGTACGCCGCTCAGCGGCTCGGCCTCGTCGCCTGCCGTACGTCCGTCGTCGCACCGCACCGGCGGGTCGACGGCTCCTGGCCGGTACCGCAGGGTGAACGCGCCCTGGTTCTCGTCGGCGAAGCTCACCCAGCCGTCGGCGTCCGGGACCAGCCGGTCGACCGGCCGGATGACGTTCTGCACCCCGTGCACGACCGCCCGTCCGGCGGCGGCCCGGTAGAACTGGCGCAACGGCGGCGGTACGGCGACGTCGCTCCGATCGGCCTCGTCAGTTGCAGTCGGGTGAGCCGGCACGTCGGCGTACCAGCCGGCGACGAAGTCGCGCAGCGCGGCGACCCGGTCGGTCGCCACCAGCGTGAGCCAGCACAGCCCGGCCGGCTCCGGGTCGTCGACGGTCGGCACCGCAGGATCATATGCAGTCCGGCGGCCGGCCGGGTCAGGCGTGGGTCCGGCGCTCCGGCTCGCTGGCACCCGCCGCGACCTTCTCGGCGGTCTGCTCGACCGACACCGCCTCGGCGGGTACCGCGTCGACCGGCAGCGCATCCTCCGGCACGGTGTCTTCCTCGTCCGCCTCCTGCGCCGCTGCCGCGCCCACCGGCACCGCCGGCGTCGCGACCTGCGGTGCCGGTGCCGGCTTGCTCGGCGACGCAGCGTCGGCCGCCGGCTCGTCCTGACGCATCCCGGCGAGCCGTTGCTGTTCGGCGGCCAGCTCGGCCTGGACCGCGGTGAGCGTCCGGCGGGCCTCGTCGGACTCCTGCCGGGTCACCACCATCTGGTGCCGCAGGTCGGCCAATGCCTGCTGGGCCTCGGCGACCTCCTGCAGCACCTCGGTCAGCTGCTGGCCGGCGGCGACCACCTCACGCTGCGCGGACGCCACCTGCTGCTGGCTGCTGGCCAGCTGCCGCTGGGCGATCGCCGCGTGTTCCTCGGAGAGCCGTCGGACGCTGGCGGCGTGTTCGTCGGCGCTGCCCCGGGTGCTCAACGCATACTCCTCGGCCTGCTGGCGGATGGTCACCGCCTGCTCCTCGGCGCGCGAGCGCAGGTGCGTGGCGTACTCCTCGGCTTCGCCGCGCTGGTTGGCGATGATCTCCTGCGCGGCGGTGCGCCACTGCTCCACCTCCTGCTCGGCGGTGCTGCGCAGCTCACCGATCTCCTGCTCCATCGTGGCGCGCCGCTGGTCGACCTCCTGCTGCACCTCGGCACGCAGCGCGGTCACCTCCGCTTCGACGGTGTCGCGGCGGGCCGTCACCTCCTGGTCGAGCTCGGAGCGGGTCTGCGCGACGAAGGCATCGGTCTCGGCGTGGGTACGGGTGACGTACTCGGTCGCCGATTCGACCGCCTCGGCGGCCTCGCGCCGGGCCGCGTCGGCGGCCGCCTCGGCCTCCGTACGGATGCGTTCGGCCTCCTGCCGGGCCGCCGCGACCGCCGCTTCGGCGGCGTCCCGCAGGTTGGTGGCCTCTTCCTGGGCGGCGGTGACCATCCGGCTGGCTTCCATCCGCGCCTGGGTGACCAGGCGTTCCGCCTCGGCGCTGGCGTCGGCCATCGTACGGTCGGCGCTCTCCTGTGCGGTGGCGACCGTGGTGTCGGCCTGTTCCTGCGCGGCGGTGACGGTGTCCCGGGCCTGTCGTTGCGCGGCCTTGATGGTCTCGTCGGCCTCCCGTTGCGCCGCGTGGACCGTGTCGGCGGCCTGTTGCCCGGCGGTGGCGACGACGCGGTCGGCCTCCTCGCGGGCGGCGGTCAGGCCGGCCTCGGCCGCGATCCGCAGGTTCTCGGCCTCCTCGCGGGCGGCGGCCACGGTCGCCTCGGCCTCGGCACGGCGGGCGGCGTTGGCCTTCTCCTCCTCGGTCCGGCGGGCGGCGAGGGCCAACTCGAAGTCGCGGATGGCGGTGTCGGCCTGCTGCCGGGCGTCGGCCAGCACCTGCTCGGCTTCGGCGCGGCGGGAGCTGATCTCCTCGGCGGCGTGGAACCGGATCTCGTCGGCCTGCTCCTCGGCGAGGGTGAGAATGTGTTCGACCCGGGGACCGAGGTGACGGAACGACACCTGGTCGATGAAGCTCGCCTCGCGGCGTGACTCGGTCAGCTCGGCCTGGAGTTGCTCGATCTGCGCGGCCAGGGTGTGCAGCTGCACGTATGCCTGTTCGCGCTCGGCAGCCAGGGTGGCCAGTTCGTTCTCGGTCCGGGCGACGTACCTGTTGACCTGGCTTCTTTCATACCCACGCAGGGCCAGCTCGAAGTCCGGCCCGGACCGGGTGTCGCCGTCGAGCGTGAAGATTTCTTCGCCTTGCGCCATGGCTCCATCCTCACACGCAGCGCCCCGTTGCGCGGCGATACCCACGCTCCTGGAAGGACGCGCGTCACTTCGGAGGAATTGCCAGGTGTGAACGGTTCGTCCGGCGGGTACGCCGGAACGTCGGGCGAACAGCGCGGGCCGCGACGTCGACGGGGCGCGCCGGCTGGGCGTATCGGGTCGCAGGTGCGGCGCAACGGTCGGACGGGCCGCGCCGGTGTCCCGGCGCGGCCCGTCCGACCATCGTGTCGCGTGGTGCGGTGTGCCTGGTGCGGTGCGGTGCTCAGCCTGCCGACTTGGCGTCGACCCGGTCGGTGCTCTCGCTGGCGTCGCCCTTCTTGGCGTCGCCACCGCCCGGCACGCCGGGAACGATGCCAGCCAGGCCGGAGAGCATCTGCCCGAGCTGCGAGGTGACCGCGTCCTTCTGCCGGGTCAGGTCCTCCACCTCGCGGCGGGCCGCCTGAGTGGTCAGCTCGGCCTCGGTACGGGCCTCGGTCAGCTGGCGGTTCGCCTCGGCCCGTGCCTCGCTGAGGGTCTTGTCCGCCAGCGCCTTGGCCTTGTCCACGGTCTCCTGAGCGGACCGTTCGGACTCGATGCGGCGGGCCTCGGCCCGCTGCTCGATCTCCTTGGCCCGGTCCTCGGCGGCCCGGGCCCGGCCCTCGGCCTCGGCGACCAGCCGCTGGGTCTGCGCCACCTGGGCGGCGTGCCGCTCGGACTCCTCCCGCTCGGCCTTCTCTCGCCGCTCGGCCAGCTGCAGCTCCAGGGCCTGCAGGTCCTTGTCCCGCTTGTCCCGGGCATCGGTCAGCAGCTTGGTGGCCTCGGCGCGCTTCTCCTCGGCCTCCCGTGCGGCCTTCGCCCGCAGCTGGGTGATCTCGCGCTCGGCGGTGGCCCGCAGCGTGGCGACCTCGCGCTCCACGGTCGACTTCAGCTCGGCCACCTCGTGGGCGGTGACCGCCCGCAGCTGCTTGGTCTCCCGCTCCGCGTCGGCCCGTAGCGTGTCCGCCTCCCGGCGGGCCTGCACCCGGACCTCGGCCGCCTCCCGCTCGGCTGCGGTCCGTACGCTGCCCGCTTCGCGCTCGGCGCCGGCCTTCATGGCCGCCGCCTCCGCCCGCGCCTTGTCGGTGATCTCCCGCGCCTCCAGCCGCGCGGCGGACAGGATGCCCTCCGACTCCCGCTTCGCCTCACCACGGTGATCGTTGGCCTGCTCCTCGGCGAGTCGCAGGATCTGCTCGACCCGGGTGCCCAGTCCGGAGAGGGTGGGTCGGTTGTTCTCCTCGAGCTGCTTGTTGGTGTCGGTGAGCTTCTGCTCGAGGGAGCTGAGGCGCTGCTCGGCCTGGCGGAGCCGGCGCTGCGCGTCGTTCATCCGCTGCTCGGCCTCAGCTCGAGCCTGCTCCGACTGGGTGAGGGCGGCTACCAGCCGTTGCAGGTGGTCATCCACCTGGCTGCGGTCATAGCCACGAAGCACGACGGTGAAGTCGTGCGGAGCGCTGGCGTTATCGAAGAACGCAAGGGAGGACTGCTGCTGGGGCATTGAGACATAGTGGCAGACACACCAGGGGGCTTCGCAAGAGCGGACTGCCCGTCACCACGATAGCCGACATGGTCATCTTTCCCTGGCCGTCCGGCGATCGGTGCACAAATTGTAGGCGGTTGCATACGCAGCGGAGTTTGTTGGTGTCGAAGGCCGTCCGATGCGGTCGCCATCGGCGAGTGTTTACGCAGCTCACGGCGGCTGTCGACGGCTCCGGGCGGGCCGGGTGCCCGCGGTGTGCCGTCGGCGGTGGCACCGCCGGCCAGAATTGACGCGGCCGCGCCGACGGTTTTCTTTCGGTATTCACCCGGACGTGATTCGACACCGCAGGCCGGCGGTCCGTCGCCCCGACCACGACTACGGAATCGGCGGCCCGGCCGGCTGCACCAGTTCCACCAGCACCCCGCCGGCGTCCTTGGGGTGCACGAAGTTGATCCGGGATCCGGCGGTCCCCGGCCGGGGCGCATCGTAGAGCAGTCGCAGCCCGCGCTCACGCAGCGCCGCGCAGGCCGCGTCGATGTCCACCACGGTGTAGGCGACCTGCTGCACCCCGGGGCCCCAGCGGTCCAGGAACCGGGCGATCGTCGAGTCGGCCGACAACGGGGCGAGCAACTGCACCTGGCCGCCGTCGGGCACCGGTCCCACGGCGAGCATCGCCTCGCGTACCCCCTGGGCGTGGTTGACCTCGGTGTGCACGCAGCGCATGCCGAACGTACGGGTGTAGAAATCGATCGCGGTGTCCAGATCGGCCACGGCGATGCCGACATGGTCGATCCGCAGCAGGCCGATGTCTGTGACGTAGTCGGCAGCGGCCTCGGCGGGAGCATCTTCGGTCATGGCGCTAGTCTGACCGAACTATCGTTAAGTTGTCGCCGGCACTCCGGCCTTTCCCCACACCGCGCGGAGGCGAAGTTCCCATGACCTCGGTGATGTTCCCATGACCTCGGTGATCGTCAGCGGCGCACGTACCCCGATGGGCCGGTTGCTCGGCAACCTCAAGGACTTCCCGGCGACCACGCTCGGCGCGGTCGCCATCTCCGCCGCGCTCGGCCGCGGCGGCGTCGACCCCGACCAGGTGCAGTACGTGATCATGGGCCAGGTGCTGCAGGCGGGCGCCGGGCAGATGCCCGCCCGCCAGGCGGCGATCGGTGCCGGCATCCCGATGAGCGTACCGGCGCTGAGCATCAACAAGGTGTGCCTGTCCGGCCTCGACGCGATCGCCCTCGCCGACCAGTTGATCCGCGCTGGCGAGTTCGACGTCGTGGTCGCCGGTGGCATGGAATCGATGACCAACGCCCCGCATCTGCTGCGTGGCCAGCGGGCCGGCTACAAGTACGGCGACGTCGTGGTCGCCGACCACATGGCCCTGGACGGGCTCACCGACGCCTTCGACTGCTGCGCGATGGGCGAGTCGACCGAACGGCACGGTGTCCGGCACGGCATCAGCCGGGCCGAGCAGGACGCCTTCGCCGCCGCCAGCCACCAGCGCGCCGCGCTCGCCCAGAAGAACGGCGTCTTCGCCGAGGAGATCACCCCGGTCGAGGTGCCGCAGCGCAAGGGTGACCCGGTGCGGCTGGTCAACGACGAGGGCATCCGCCCGGACACCACGGTCGAGACGCTGGGACGGCTGCGTCCGGCGTTCACCCCGGACGGGACCATCACCGCCGGCAGCTCGTCGCCGATCTCCGACGGTGCCTGCGCGGTGGTGGTGATGAGCCGGGCCCGCGCCGAGGCGCTCGGGCTCGACTGGATCGCCGAGATCGGGGCGCACGGCAACGTCGCCGGCCCGGACAACTCGCTGCACTCCCAGCCCTCCAACGCGATCCGCCAGGCCCTCGACAAGGCCGGGCTGACCGTCGCCGACCTCGACCTGATCGAGATCAACGAGGCGTTCGCCGCCGTCGGCATCCAGTCGATGCGCGACCTCGGCGTCAGCGCCGACATCGTCAACGTCAACGGCGGCGCGATCGCCCTCGGCCACCCGATCGGCATGTCCGGTGCCCGGCTCGCGTTGACCCTCGCGCTGGAGCTGCGCCGCCGGGGCGGCGGCACCGGCGCGGCGGCGCTCTGCGGCGGCGGTGGGCAGGGCGACGCCCTGATCCTGCGGGTGCCCGCCGGCACGTGACCAGCATCGACCGGACGACCAGGGCCGGCTCCCACGACGTACCCGGACTCGTCCGCCGGGCCCGCGACGGCGACCCCCGGTCGGTCGCCCGGCTGATCACCCTGGTCGAGTCGGGTGCGCCGCAACTGCCGCAGGTCGCCGCCGCGCTCGCGCCGTTCACCGGCAACGCCGTGGTGGTCGGCCTGACCGGGGCGCCAGGGGTGGGCAAGTCCACCACCACCAGCGAACTGGTCCGGCAGCTGCGTACCAGCGGCCAACGGGTCGGCGTCCTCGCCGTCGACCCGTCCAGCCCGTTCACCGGCGGGGCGATCCTCGGCGACCGGGTCCGGATGCAGGAACACGCCACCGACCCGGGGGTCTACATCCGATCGATGTCCAGCCGTGGCCATCTCGGCGGGCTGGCGTCGGCCACCCCTGCGGCGGTGCGGGTTCTCGACGGCGTCGGCTGCGACGTCGTACTGATCGAGACCGTCGGCGTCGGTCAGGCGGAGGTCGAGATCGCCGGGCTGGCCGACACCACGGTGGTCCTGCTCGCCCCCGGCATGGGCGACGCCGTCCAGGCGGTCAAGGCCGGCATCCTGGAGATCGCCGACATCTTCGTGGTCAACAAGGCCGACCGCGACGGCGCGGAGGCCACCGTGCGGGACCTCAAGGGGATGTTGGCGTTGACCGCGACCGGCCCCGGCGGCTGGCGTCCGCCGGTGGTGCGCGCCGCCGCCGCCCGTGGCGAGGGTGTCGCCGAGCTGGCCGAGGCGATCGGTCGGCACCGGGACTGGCTGACCGGCCGCGGCGAGCTCACCGCGCGTCGGGCCCGGCGGGCCGCCGCCGAGGTCGAGGCGATCGCGCTGGGCCGGCTGCGGGAACGCATCGGTGCGCTGCGCGGCGGTACGCTGCTGACCGGCGTCGCCGCCGACGTGCTGGCCGGTCGGCTGGATCCGTACGCCGCCGCGGACCGTCTCCTCGACGACCTGACGCGGGGCAGCTGACGACAGCCGGAAGCGTTAGGGTCACCGGGTGCAGACCACTGTCGATCACGCGAGCGTCCGACTCGACGCGGTGACCCTCGGCTACGGCGGTGCCGAGCCGGTGCTGCGTGACGTCTCCTTGACCGTGCGACCGGGTCGGCTGCTGGCTGTGACCGGCCCGTCCGGCGCCGGCAAGACCACGCTGCTGGCCGCGCTGGCCGGAGCCCTGCGGCCAACCGCCGGGACCGTGTCGGTCGGCGGGGAGCCGCTGCGCGACCGGGACCACGCCGTCGCCCGCAAGGTGGTGCTCGTTCCGCAGGACAACGGGCTGGCCGCCGTCCTGACCGCCAGTGAGAATCTGCAGGTCGCGTTGATCGCGGTCGGGCTGAGCCCGGTCGACGCCCGCCGCGCCGGCGGAATCGCGCTGGACCGGCTCGGCCTGGCCGGCCAGGCCGAGCAACTGGTCGAGGAGCTCTCCGGCGGGCAGCAGCAGCGCACCGCCCTGGCCCGGGCGTTGGCGCTGCGCGGCGACGTCCTGCTCGCCGACGAGGTGACCAGCGAACTGGACGCGGCCAACCGTCAACTGGTTCTCGAACTGCTGCGGGCCGAGGCCGACCGGGGTGCCACCGTCGTCTTCGCCACCCACGATCCGGAGGCGGCCGCCGCCTGCGACGCCGAGCTGCACCTGCTCGACGGCCAGGCGGAGCTGGTCCGGCCCTGGCCCGACCCGGACCAGGAGCCCACCGACCCCGGTCAGGAGCCAGCGGAGACCGGTCAGGAGTCAGCGGAGACCGGTCAGGAGAACAAGGCGCTGTAACCGTTGAGCGCCGGCTGGCCGCCGAGGTGGGCGTAGAGCACGGTCGCGTCGCGGTCGATCTCGCCCCGGCCGACCAGGTCGATCAGCGCCGCCATCGACTTGCCCTCGTACACCGGGTCGGTGACCATCCCCTCGGTACGGGCAGCGAGCCGCATCGCGTCCAGGGTGGTGTCGTCGGGGATGCCGTACACCCCGGCGTGGTAGCGCTCGTCCAGCTCGACGTCGTCGGCAGCGATCGGCCGGGCGACGCCGATCAGCTCGGCGGTCTGCCGGGCGATCCGGGTCACCTGCTCACGGGTCCGCGCCGGGGCCGCCGAGGCGTCGACGCCGAGCACCCGCCGGGGCCGCCCGCCTGCCTCGGCCAGCGCGGCGAAACCGGCGACCATACCTGCCTGGGTGCTGCCGGTGACCGAGCAGACGACGATGGTGTCGAAGAAGACACCGAGCTGCTGTTCCTGCTGCGCCACCTCGTACGCCCAGTTGGCGAAGCCGAGACCACCGAGACGGTGGTCGGAGGCCCCGGCCGGGATCGGGTACGGCCGCCCACCGGCCTCGGTGATCTCCCGCAGCGCCTGCTCCCAGCTCTCGCGGAAGCCGATGTCGAACCCGGCCCGCACCAGCCGTACGTCCGCCCCGGCGAGCCGGCTGATCAGGATGTTGCCGACCTTGTCGTAGACCGCGTCCGGCCAGTCGACCCAGCTCTCCTGCACCAGCACGCACTTCAGCCCGACGTGCGCCGCGACGGCGGCGACCTGCCGGGTGTGGTTGGACTGCACCCCGCCGATCGACACCAGCGTGTCGCAGCCGGTGGCGAGCGCGTCGGCGACCAGATACTCCAGCTTGCGGGTCTTGTTGCCGCCGTAGGCGATGCCGGAGTTGCAGTCCTCGCGTTTGGCCCAGACCGCCGCCCCGCCGAGGTGGCGGGTGAGCCGGTCCAGCCGGTGCACCGGCGAGGGGCCGAACAGCAGTGGGTGGCGCGCGAACGCGGTGATGGACATGTCGGTCTCCCGGTGCGTCAGTAGGTGGGATCAGGTGAGCGTCGGGTCGGCGGCGAGGGTCACCAGTGACTGCCAGATCAGCGCGGTGATCTCGGTGGCGCGTACGGCGTCGCGGTCGGCGCACGCGTCGATCAGCTGCTCGTGCAGGGCGACCGACCGGGTGGCTCCGGCCGGGCTGAACTGGTGCCGCTCCAACCGGCGGATCAGCGGCGTGTAGCGGGCGATGGTCGCGGCGGCGGCCCGGTTGCCGGCCGCGTCGGCCAGGACCTGATGCAGGTCGTCGTCGGCGGCCAACGCCGCGTCGAGGTCGCCGGCCGCGCAGGCCGCCGCGAACCGGCGGTTGGTGGCCCGCATCGTGGCCACCTGTGCGTCGGTGAGGGCCGGTACGCCGGTGCGGGCGGCGAGTTCGTGCATCGCGCGCACCACGGCGGCGGCGTCCCGGACCTCGTGCGGCACCAGCGGGGTGACCCGGGTGTGGCTCTGCGGCTTGCGTTCGACGAGACCTTCGTCGGCAAGCCGGGCGAGAGCGTCGCGCACCGGTGCCCGGGACAGGCCGAGCTGTTCGGCGAGGTCTGAGTCGCGCACGGCGGTGCCGGGCGCGAGGTCACCGCGTACGACGGCGTCACGGATCGCCGCGTACGCGCTGTCGCGCAGCAGCGTTCGGGGTACGGGCTTCAACGGCACGCTGACATTTTACATGTCAGTCAGCGGCGGCGGCTGTCGCCCGCACCCGGTGGGGTGGCCCACGGTGCCCGCCGGATTCGAGCGCCGGGACCACGATCGACCGACATCAAATCAAGATCAATGGTTGGAGGCGTCGTGTATCTGTCGATAGAGATGAGCGACATTGCCGTGGGAAGGTGTCGAAATCGTATGGTGGCACGAGTCGTCAAGGAGGTGTGATGCCGCCGCCAGATGTCGAGCTGGATCCGGAGGCGTTACTTGGCCACGCCCTGCTGCTCCACGATCTGGCCCAGAATCTGCAGGGCAGTCAGTTTGATCTCTTCCTTCTCGACTGGGCCGCGGCTCCAGCAAGCCACCCGCAGGTCGCTGCGAAAATGCGCATGTTCTGTGAGTTCGCCAGGTTGTCAGCGGACCAGCGGCCAGCATGAAAGATGGCCTACCGGGATGCCCTCGCACACATCGAGAAGATGCTGCCGGGGTATGTCGGTGCGGTCGGTGCGGAATGCAACCGGATGACCGGAGCGCTGCGATCAGTCCTGCCCGAGCTGATGTCGATGTCGGGTCGGATCGAATGGCGATCCGACGCCGGAGCGCTCTATGAGCGACGGCTGACCGAGGCCGTGCAGATAGCCGAAGGGTTGTATGCGGCTTCGACAAGGCCGGCCATGCACTCGTGGCGTACGCCGACGCGCAGACCCGTGCCCTGGCGCGGCTGCATGCCGGTGTGGCGGCCGAGGCCGCCCTCGGTGCGCTGATAGCTGACGTGGTGGCAACACAGTCCATCGTGGTGCGTCGGTCGGATCCGTTGCGCCAGTGGAACGACCTGTGTCGGGTGACCGGCGCGATGGATCTCCTTGCCGAGGTCGGGCACCGCGACGTGATCGATCGGATTCGCCCCGACGCCGACAGGTTGTGGGACCTGGCCACTGTCGCGTACGACGACGCGGCTCGGATCGAGTCGGTGACGCCGGTACGCGGTCGATCAGCTTGACCACGCGTACC
Organism: Solwaraspora sp. WMMD791; assembly: GCF_029581195.1. Taxonomy (NCBI): domain Bacteria; kingdom Bacillati; phylum Actinomycetota; class Actinomycetes; order Micromonosporales; family Micromonosporaceae; genus Solwaraspora; species Solwaraspora sp. WMMD791. Next base: position 3,140,399 of record NZ_CP120737.1, on the reverse strand, counting down.
GGATGCTCCCCGACTTCCTGGCGAACTCGAAGGTGAGTGCCCAGATTGTCGACGCTGCCGTCGGGAAGGAGGTTCCACCGCCGGGAACGCGACACCGTCGTGGCCCGCCTGGCCCGTTGGCCCTGCAATTCGACAACGACTTTCCCTACGATCCGACCGTAGCGGCTAACGCCAGCGGACTACGCGAGCTGGAACAAGTGGCGCGGAATGCTCAGGGCCGCTCAACTAGGCCTGCCTGATCTCGACGATGCGACTGCAACATACGCACACTACATTTCAGGACTCGGAACTGCGCGACAGATACCAGTGGCGGCCTGCCGGTACGGACTGGGACACCGCCATGAGCGCGGATCTGCGGCCGTACGCGCCGGCCGCCGGTGACGGGCGGCACAGCGATCAGTACGAGCCGGAGGTCCGGACGAACCGGTTCGGCGGTCGAGTGTTCCTCGATCTGGCGAGTGGCACCGTCTACCTTGCCGTTCACTCGCGGTGACGCCGTTCGCTGTCACAGTTGCGGGGCGACCTCGGCGGCGACGAGTTCGAGGTGGTCGAGGTCGGCCAGGTCCAGCACCTGCAGGTAGATGCGCTGGGCGCCGATCTCGGCGTACCGGCCGATCTTCTCCACGACCTCGGCCGGCGTGCCGGCCAGACCGTTCTCGCGCAGCTCGTCCGGCTCCCGGCCGATCGCCGCCGCCCGCCGCGCGACCTCGGCGTCGTCGCGTCCACAGCACAGGATCAGTGCGTTGGACAGCCGGAGGCTGTCCGGGTTGCGGCCGCCTTCCGCGCACGCGGCGCGGACCTGCGCGAACAGGCGGGCCGACTCGGCGACACTCTCGAACGGGACGTTGAACTCGTCGGCGTAGCGGGCCGTCAGCTGCGGGGTCCGCTTGCGTCCCTTGCCGCCGATCAGCACCGGCGGTCGGGGCCGCTGGACCGGTTTGGGCAGCGCGGGCGAGTCGGTGACCTGGTAGTACCGGCCCGAGTAGTCGAACGTGTCGCCGACCGGCGTCTCCCACAGCCCGGTGATGATCGCCAGCTGCTCCTCCAGCCGGTCGAACCGTTCAGCCAGCGGCGGGAACGGGACGGCGTACGCGGTGTGTTCGGCTTCGAACCAGCCGGCGCCGAGGCCGAACTCGACCCGACCGCCGCTCATCTCGTCGACCTGGGCCACGGTGATAGCCAGCGGGCCCGGATACCGGAAGGTGGCGGCGGTCATCAGGGTGCCGAGCCGGATCCGGCTGGTCTCGCGGGCCAGCCCGGCCAGGGTGGTCCAGGCGTCGGTCGGGCCGGGCAGGCCGTCGGCGTCGCCCATCACCAGGTAGTGGTCGGAGCGGAAGAACGCGTCGTAGCCGGCGTCCTCGGCGCATCGGGCCACCGCCAGTAGCTGCTGGTAGCTGGCGCCCTGCTGGGGTTCGGTGAAGATCCGCAAGTCCACGCCGTCGAGCATATGCCCGGTCAGGTGCCCTCGGCCGGGCGCACCGGGACAATGACCGACGACGCCAGGGTCCGCCGATCGGCGGCGAGCGCGTCGACCACCACGTACGCGACCGGACCGTGCACGGTGACGGCAGTCTCGAAACCGGTCGGATCGGCCTCGCCGAGCACCGTCAACCCGCTCGGCTGGGCACCGCCGCGTACCTGCCAGCTGGCCACTTCGGTGGCGCCGTTCCAGCTGACCCGCACGGTGACCGCGTCTCCGCTGCTGGCCTCGGCGACGACGGCGGGCCGGTCGGTCGGTCGCCCGGTCCAGTTGAACCGGTACGCCCGGTAGGAGCCGTTGTCTTCGGGCAGGTAACCGGCGAACACCATGGTGCCGTCCTCGGCGTATTCGGAGAAGTGCGGCTCGGCACCCCAGCCGACGAACGAACGGTTGCCGGGCAGCTCCTGCACCCCGCCCTGGGTACGGGCGAGCAGGTTGCCCGGCGGCGGCAGCTCGCGGACCACCGACGCGGTGCGGTCGGTCTCGTCGACGGCGAGGACCAGGCCACGGGAGTGCTCCGCCTCATCGCTGATGCCCGCTCGGTTGTCGAAGATCCCGATGGTGCCGTCGGAGCGCCGTCGGGCGTCGTGCTGCCAGGAGAAGTCGGCGCCCTCGTCGAGGGCGAAGTCACTGCGTTTGCCGCCGAGACGCCACAGCACGGCCCCACTGTCGCGGTCGATCTTGTAGACGGTCCAGGTGTGCCGGGCCGAGACCAGCAGATGGCCGTCGTGGTCGACGTCGACCGAGTTCGGGTGGAAGAAGTCGTACGGCGTGCGGGCCTGGCCGTCGGCGGGCGGATCGGCGTACGACTCGGTGAGCGGCACGTGGTCGCGGGCCTGCCAGCGGCGCACGGTCCGGCCGGTGCCGACCTCCACCTCGTGGATCACCCCGTCGTACAGCGCGCCGTCGGTGATGCCGCCGACCGTGGACAGGTCGGCGGCGACCAGTTCGTAGACGAAGAACAGCGCCGTGCCGTCGTCGGTCAGGATGAAGTCGTGCTGGTCGGTCGGTAGGTCGCCGTCGGCGCGGACTCGGGTGATCTCCCGGTACGCGCTGTCGGCGATGACGAACTCGCCGCCACCGACGCCGCTGACGATCGAGCCTTCCCACCAGGTCAGCACCGGTTCGCCGGCGAGCCGCTGCACCCGCAGGTCGACGGCGACGTCGGCCGGCCCGGCAACCTGCCGGAACCAGACCGGCTCACCGGTGCCGTCGACGATCAGCGGCCCTCGGCCGCCGGCACCGGCGGCCGGGGTCAGGAAGATCAGCCCGTCGGACACCGGGCCGTCGACGGTCGTCTCGACGACCGGGATTCGCAGGTCCGGTCGGGTGGCGTAGCTGCGTAGGCGGTCGGGTCCGCCGCCGGGCACCGGTTCGACCATGGGCGCCGCCGCGCCGCGTCCGAAGCCGAAGCCGGCGGCGCCGCTGGCTCCGGCGGCGACCAATCCGCCGCCGACACCGAGCAGACGACGCCGGCTGAATCGTCGGGTCAAGGGGGTGTCGTCGGGGTCGGCAACCATGCCGCGTTACGTTGCCACCGCTACCTGGACTCACACCGCGCCTACGCTGTGCGGTTGCTGAACGCGTGGCCGGACAATCGGAAGGTGATCATGCGCTGGTCCCAGTTGCACGTTCCCACACTGCGTGAGGACCCGGCGGAGGCCGACGCGCCGAGCCACCGGTTGCTGCTGCGGGCCGGTTACCTCCGACCGCTGATGGCGGGGCACTACTCGCTGCTGCCGCTGGCGGTACGGGTGCGGGCGAAGGTCGTCGCGGTGATCCGCGACGAGATGACGGCGATCGGTGCGCAGGAGTTCGCCCTGCCGGCGCTTCATCCGGCGGAGATCTGGCGCACGTCCGGGCGGTGGGACTCGATGGGTGAGGAGATGTTCCGGTTGCGCGACCGCAAGGGCGCCGACCTCGCCCTGGGCATGACCCACGAGGAGGTCTTCACGACCCTCGCCCAGGAGCTCAACTCGTACCGGCAACTGCCGCAGCGGTGGTACCAGTTCCAGACGAAGTTCCGCGACGAGCCCCGGCCGAAGGCGGGACTGATGCGGACCCGCGAGTTCACCATGAAGGACTCGTACAGCTTCGATCTGACCGCCGACGGCCTGGACCGCTCCTTCGACCTGCACCACGCCGCGTACCAGCGGATCTTCGCCCGGTTGGGCATCCCGGCGGTCGCGGTGCAGGCGTCCAGTGGCGCGATGGGCGGGTCGGCGTCGGTGGAGTTCATGTGTCCCGCGCCGACCGGTGAGGACCGGGTGGTCGACTGTCCCGGCTGCGGCTATGCGGCCAATCTGGAGAAGGCGACGTCGCGGGTCGGTCCGTCGGCCGACGCCACCGAATCTGGCGACGCCGCCTGGGCGCGGCGGGCAGCGGACGCTGCCGGGTCCGATGCCCCGCAGCCGTTCGACACCCCGGGGGTACGGACGATCGACGACCTCGCGGTGGGCTTCGGGGCGCCGGCAGACCGGCAGATCAAGACCCTGGTGTACGTGGTGGACGGGCAGCTGACCCTGGTGCTGTTGCGCGGTGACCACCCGTTGAACGAGCAGAAGCTGACCGACGTCACCGGAGCGGCGCGGCTGCGGGCGGCACACGTCGACGAGATCCGGGCGGCGCTGGGCGCGTCGCCGGGCAGTCTGGGCGCGGTCGGGGTGACGGCCGAGGTGCCGGTGATCGCCGACGAGGCGTTGCGCGGCCGCCGGGACATGTTCACCGGTGCCAACATCGACGGGGTCCACCTGCGTGGGGTCGACGTCGACCGGGACATCCGGGTGGGACGGTGGGCGGACCTGCGGGAGGTCGCCGCCGGGCAGCCGTGCGCCGGGTGCGGTGCCCCGCTGCGGGTACGGTCGGCCATCGAGGTGGGGCACATCTTCAAGCTCGGTCGCCGTTACAGCGAGGTGTTCGACGCCTGTGTGCTCGACCCGGCGGGACACCGCAGCCCCGTGCTGATGGGCTGTTACGGCATCGGCGTCGAGCGGGCGATGGCCGCGATCGTGGAGTGCCACCACGACGACAAGGGCATCGTGTGGCCGGTGGCGGTGGCCCCGTTCGAGGTGGCGGTGGTCGTGGCCCAGGTCGACGACGGCCCGGTGGCCGACGCCGGTGAGCGGATCTACCAGCAGCTGCGGGCGGAGCGGATCGACGTGGTGGTCGACGACCGGGCGGAACGGGCCGGGGTGAAGTTCCGCGACGTCGAGCTGGTCGGGATCCCGTGGCGGGTCACCGTGGGCCGGCGCTCCCTGGCCGAGGGGGTGGTCGAGGTGACCGAGCGGGCGACCGGGGAGACGGTCCGGGTGCCGGTGGACGAGGTCGTCGGACAGGTACGGGACCGACTCCGGTCGGCCGACCGGTCGGATCCGGTGCCGGTTCCCACCCAGTGGGCTTAGCGATCGTTCAGTGAGCCTCTAGACTCGGAGTCGCCGTACGACGAGGAGGCCCCGATGGACGCCGAAGAGATCGCCGCCGGCCGCGCCCGCTGGCAGGCCCGCTACGACGCGGCGAGCACGCGCGACGCCGACTTCACCACCCTGTCCGGTACGCCGGTGGAGCCGCTGTACGGGCCACCGGCCGGGGCCGCCGTCCCCGGCTTCGAGCGGATCGGCTGGCCCGGCGAGTACCCGTACACCCGGGGGTTGTATCCGACCGGCTACCGGGGGCGGACCTGGACGATCCGGCAGTTCGCCGGGTTCGGCAACGCCCGGCAGACCAACGAGCGGTACAAGATGATCCTCGGCGCCGGCGGCGGTGGACTGTCGGTGGCGTTCGACATGCCGACGCTGATGGGCCGCGACTCCGACGACCCTCAGTCGCTCGGCGAGGTCGGCCACTGCGGCGTGGCGATCGACTCCGCAGCCGACATGGACGTGCTCTTCGACGGCATCGACCTGGCGGCGGTCACCACGTCGATGACCATCTCCGGTCCGGCGGTGCCGGTGTTCTGCATGTACCTGGTCGCCGCCGAACGCCAGGGCGCTGATCTTGCCACTCTGGACGGTACGTTGCAGACCGACATCTTCAAGGAGTACATCGCGCAGAAGGAATGGCTGTTCGCCCCCGAGCCGCACCTGCGGCTGATCGGCGACCTGATGGAGTTCTGCGCCGAGCGGATCCCGCGCTACAAGCCGCTGTCGGTCTCCGGCTACCACATCCGGGAAGCTGGCTCCACCGCCGCCCAGGAGCTCGCGTACACCCTCGCCGACGGCTTCGGCTACGTCGAGCTCGGGCTCTCCCGCGGCCTGGACGTCAACCGGTTCGCCCCCGGGCTGAGTTTCTTCTTCGACGCGCACGTCGACTTCTTCGAGGAGATCGCCAAGTTCCGGGCCGCCCGGCGGATCTGGGCCCGCTGGCTGCGCGAGGAGTACGGCGCCACCGACGAACGTGCCCTGTGGCTGCGGTTCCACACCCAGACCGCCGGGGTGTCGCTGACCGCGCAGCAACCGGTCAACAACGTCGTGCGTACGGCGGTCGAAGCGCTCGCCGCCGTGCTCGGCGGCACCAACTCGCTGCACACCAACGCGCTCGACGAGACCCTCGCGCTGCCGACCGACGAGTCGGCGGAGATCGCGCTGCGGACCCAGCAGGTGCTGATGGACGAGACCGGGGTGGCCAACGTGGCTGACCCGCTCGGCGGCTCCTGGTACGTCGAGGCGCTCACCGACCGGATCGAGGCCGAGGCGGAGGAGATCTTCGCCCGGATCCGCCAGCTCGGCGGCGACGGCCCGCACCCGATCGGTCCGATGACCTCCGGCATCCTGCGCGGTATCGAGGACGGCTGGTTCACCGGGCAGATCGCCGAAGCGGCGTTCGCCTACCAGCAGGCGGTGGAGGCGGGGCGTAAGAGGATCGTCGGGGTGAACTGTCACACCGGCACCGTCGCGAAGGAGCTGGAGATCCTGCGCATCTCCCACGAGGTGGAGACCGAGCAGCGCCGGCTGCTGGCCGCCCGTCGGGCCGACCGCGACGACGCGGCAGTTCGCCGCCGCCTCGACGAGCTGGTCGCGGTCGCGCGCAGCGGGGACAACATGGTGCCGGTGATGCTCGACGCGGTGCGCGCCGAGGCGACCCTCGGGGAGATCTGCGACGCGCTGCGCGGCGAATGGGGCGTCTACCAGGAGCCGGCGCGCTTCTGATCCCGACGCGGGTTTCAGCTGCCCGGCCGTGCCGTCGGCCTAGGGCGGAGCTTTTCCGGGTCAGCGGCCCCGGCGTGATCGTGGTAGGCAGTACGCCGTGACGGGACTTGCGGTGAGCTGTCGACGGGTCGTGCAGATCTACCGGGGCGAGGCCGGCGACGTTGTCGCGCTCTCCGGTGTCGATCTGACGATCAATCCGGGCGAGATGCTGGCCCTGGTGGGCCCCTCCGGCTCCGGCAAGTCGACCCTGGTGGCGCTGCTCGCCGGACTGATGCGCCCGTCGGCCGGGCGGGTCAGCGTCGGCACGTACGACCTGGGCAAACTCTCCGACCGGGAGATCTCCCGGATGCGGGGTACGCAGATCGGCGTGGTGCTGCAGGGCGCGGTGCGCAACCTGCTGCCGTACGCGACGTTGCGGCGCAACGTGTGGTTGGCGCAGCGGCGGGCCGCCGCCACCGCCGGCATCGACCTGGACGATCCCGACCGCATCCTCGACCTGGTCGGGCTGCCCGGTCAGGGTGGTGCCCGGATCGCCGACCTCACCCCCGGCGCCCGGCAGCGGGCCGCCCTCGCCGTCGGCGTCGCCGCCTCGCCCGGCCTGTTGCTGGTCGACGAACCGACCAGTCAGCTCGACACCCGGGGCCGCGACGAGGTGCTCGACGCGTTGGAGACCGTCAACGCCGAGCGGGGCACCACGATCGTGGTGGTCACCCACGACGCCGCCGTCGGTGCCCGGCTCGGCCGGGCGGTGACCATCAGAGACGGTCGGGTCGGTGCCGAGGGCCGCGACGGTGAGGACTTCGCCGTCGTCGCCGGGGACGGTACGGTGCAGCTGCCGCCCGAGGTGCTCGGCGACTTCCCACCCGGCACGCTGCTGCGGGTGGCCCAGGTCGACGGCGCGGTGACCCTGGTCGTCGGCGGTGACGCCGCCCCGCCGCACCTGCTACCCGGTGACCCGACCCCGACCGACCCGCTGCCCGGTGGCGCCAACAGTGCCACTGTGGACTGATCGCGATGTTCGCACTGATTCTCGGGGCACTGCGGGCCCGCGCCGGCCAGACCGTCGCCCTGCTGGTACTGACCGCACTCGCGGTCACCGCGACCACCGCCGCCCCCTGGTACGCCGCGGCGGCCACCCGCACGGTCGCCGAGGCGGCCGTCGCCGACGCCGGGCCGGGCCAGCTGGCCGCCCGGGCGACCGGCCGGATCGAGCTCGACGGCCCGGACCTGCCGCGTGACCAGGTGGTCGACCCCACCACCGGCGACCGGGCCGCCCGCGACACGGCCGGCGCGGAACTGCTCGCCCAGGCCCGCGACGGCGGCTCGGCGGTCATCGGATTACCGGACGCGCAGGTCAGCAGTTCGGTGTGGAGCGTCGGCACCCTCGCCTCCGGACAGGTCGGGCTCCTGGCCGACCTGGTGCACCGGGAGCAGGTCTGCGACCACCTCACCATCACCGGTGCCTGCCCCGCCGACCCGGGCGACGTCCTGATCAGCGCCCGGACGGCCGAGCGGCTCGGCGTCGACGTCGGGGACCGGCTGACCCACCAGGCGAGCCGCCAGGCGGCGATCGCCCTCACCGTCACCGGCACCTACCAGGTCGCCGACCCGCACTCGCCGTACTGGGCCTTCGGCCTGCTCGGCACCGGCGCCGGCACCGACGACGCGAGCACCGACAGCGGTGACCCGGCGTACGCCACCGCCGGCACCCTGGCAGCCACCCCGGCCTCGGCGCTCTCCGTCGACCACCATCTGATCCTGCCCGGCGCCGCCTTCATCGACGGGGTCGACGTGGCGAGCGCACTGCGCCGATCCGCCGGCGGCGGCAGCGGACGCTGGCTGACCCGTACCGACGCCGGCATCCTGGTCAACCAGATCAACCGGCACCGTCAACTGGTCAACCTGGGCGTCGGGGTGGCCGCCGGGCAGTTGCTGCTGCTGTCCTGGTTCGCCCTGTTCTTCGCCGTGCGGCACACCGCCGAGCACCGCCGCCGTGACCTGGGGCTGGTCAAACTCCGGGGCGGTGCCCGATGGCGGGTCTGGCTGCTCACCCTCGGGCAGAGCGGGCTGCCGATGCTCGTCGGCGCGCTGATCGGCCTCGCCGCCGGAGTGCTCTGTGCCCGGCTGCTCGCCGGTGCCGGACCGGACCCGGACCGGCTGGCCACCGCCGCCCGACTCGCCGCCGCCGCGGCCGGTACGGCGGTCGCCGGCGCGCTGGCCGCCGCGATCGCCGCCGACCTGAGTAACGCCCGTGCCGGGGTGGTGGACCTGCTCCGGCACGTCCCGGCGCGCCATCGCGGCTGGCGGGCCGACGTCGTCGACCTGATCGCCGTCGCGGTCGCCGCCGCCGGGCTCTACCAGGCGTACACCGCCACCACCGCGCCGGGCGAGGTCAGCGGCGTCGTGCTGCTCGCCCCGGCGCTGCTCGCGCTCGCCGTCGCGTTGATCGCCGGCCGGTTCGCCACCCCGGGGGCGGCCCGCGCCGGTGCCGCCCTGCTGCGCCAGGGCCGGCTGCCCGCCGCGCTGGCCGCGCTGCACCTGGCCCGCCGCCCGGGCACCGCCCGGCTCGTCGCGCTACTCACCGTCGCGGTGGCGTTGTTCGGTACGGCGATCTCCGGCTGGACCGAGTCGCTCGACGCCCGCGCCACCCGGGCCACCCACGCCGTCGGCACCGACCAGGTCCTCACCGTGCAGGCCCGCAGCCGGGCCCACCTGCTCGCCGCGGTCCGGGCCGCCGACCCGTCCGGCCGACAGGCGATGGCGGTGGTGAGCAACGCCACCGGCTCCGCACAGCAGATCCTGGCGGTGGACACCGCGAGATTCGCCGCCGTCGCCGCCTGGCACCCCTGGTACGGGTCGGCGGCCGCCGAGGTGGCCGCCGCGTTGACCGCGCCGATCACCGGGGTCACGGTGGCCGACGGTGAGCTGCGGCTGACGGCGGTCGGGCCGGCCGACGTACCGGTCAGCGTCGTCGCCTACATGGTCGACCAGGTGGGCAGTCCGGTGACGGCGGTCTTCGGTCCGCTCGGGCCGACCTCCGGCGAACATCGCGCGACGGTCGACGGGTGCGGACCGGACGGCTGCCGGCTCACCGCACTGGAGCTGCGGCAACCAGGCTGGAACGGTCGACCGGTACCGGCCGAGCCGGGGCTGACGGTCACCCTGCGGGAACTGGCCGGCACCACCACCCCCGTGCTGGACCGCGCCTTCTTCGCCGACCTGCGCAACTGGCGCGGCCCGGTCGCGGCCGGTGCGATCGGGCCCGCGTTGACCGTCGCCGACGGGGGCCTGACCGTCACCGCGCCCGGGCCGGGCCGGGACCGGTCGACCCGGGTCCACGTGATCGAGACGCCGGTGCCGCTGCCGGTGGTGCGCTCCGGCCCGGAACTCGCACCGGAGCTGCCCGGCGACCCCCGGCTGGCGGTCTTCGGCGCCGACGACCTGCCGGTGCGGTACGTGGCGGTGGCCGACGCTCTGCCGCAGGCCCGGGTCCGGGGCTACCTGGTCGACCTGGAGCTGGCCGACCGGCTGGCCGGCAGCGCCGGCAGTGGCGACGTCCCTCAGGTGTGGTTGGCCCCCGACGCCCCCGCTGACCTGGCGGACCGGCTCACCGCGCAGGGCCTGACGGTCATCGGCGTCGAATCCCAGGCCGACGTGGTGGAGCAGTTGGGCCGGCAGGGGGCACCGTCGGCGTTGCGCTTCCAACTCGCCGCCGGCCTCATCGGGCTGCTGCTGGCGGCCGGCGCGCTCATGGTGGTCGCGGCGGTGGAGCGGGGCGACCGGTCTGCGGAGCTGACAGCGCTGCGGACGCAGGGTCTGCCGGCCAGGGCCGTCGCCCGGATCGCCTACGGCGGGTACGTCGTCACCGCCGCGCTCGCGGTGGTGGTCGGGCTGCTGGTGACCGTCGTCGGCCGGTTGCCCGTCCTGCAGACGATGCCGGTCTTCGTCGACAACTGGGCGGTGCTGCCGCTGCGGATCGGCCCGCGACCGGTGCCACTGCTGATCACCCTGGTCACCGCGACGGTGGTGCTCGGCTGCGCCGCCGTGTTCGCGGGCCACCGCCTGGTCCGTGCGGTCGAATCCCCCGCCGAGGAGCCTGCCGTCGACACCCGACCCGCCGACCGGAGCCACCGATGATCTCACTGCTGTTGTCGATGGTGGCTGCCCGGCGCGGTCAGGCGCTCGTGGTCTTCGTACTCAGCGTCTTCGCCACGGCGGCGGCGGTGACCGGCCCGGCGTACCTGGCCGCCGCCGACCGGGCCGTGGTGGTGGCGGAGACGTCGGCGACCGGCCGGTCACAGCGCACGGTCAGCTTGTCCGTTCCCGACCTGCCCCCGGGCCAGGAGGGCGCGTTCCAGGCCGTCACGAACGCGGTCGGTGAGCTGCCCGGGTTCCGTACGGTCTACTCGGTGCAGTCGCCGATCCTCGGCGTCGAATCCGTCGCCACCGAGGTGTCGTACCTGGCCTTCCGCGAGGACGTCTGTGCCCACCTGCGGATGGTCGAGGGCCGGTGCCTGATGTCGCCGTACGAGGTGGTCCTCGGCGTCGACACGGCCAGCCGGCTGGGAGTGGTCCCCGGCCAGGGCATGACCATCACCGTGGCCCAGTACGATCCGGGGCAACGGATCTACCGCCCCGCCGGCGCACCTGCCCAGGTCACCGTGGTCGGCCTCTACGCGCCGCTCGATCCGGACGCGCTCTACTGGGGCCGTACACCGTACTTCGTCCCGGGCACGCTGGACGCCTATCGTGAGCCGGTCTTCACCGGCCGGTTCACCGTCGACGACATCGACCGGCCGGGCGATTTCCGGAGCGTCGAGGCGTTGGCCAGCGACGACGCGTTGCGACCGGAGCGGCTGCCGGCCCTCGACCGGCAACTCGACGACATCGGCGAGCGGCTCAGTGTCGAGGGCGGCGGATTCGTCCACCTGACCGACGACGTGAGCTCCTTGCTGGACCGGATCGCTCAGGCCCAGGCGCTGACCCGTCAGGTGGTGCCGGTCGCCGCCGTACCGCTGGTGATCCTCTGCCTGTTCGTCGTCTTCATGGCGGTCGCCGCCGGAACCGTCGCCCGCCGTACCGAACTGGGCCTGCTCGCGCTGCGCGGTACGCCCCGGCGGGCCCGCTGGCTGCTGGCCGCCGGCGAACCGGCGGTCGCGATCGCCCTCGGCGCACCGGTCGGCTACCTGCTCGGGTCGGTGTTCGTCGGCGTCCTTGCCGGCCTGCGGTTGGAGGAGGGCCGGTTCGCGCCGGTCACCTCCGGTACGGCCGTGCTGGCCGGCTGCGCCACGCTCGTCGGCGCGCTGGCCGTCGCGGTCCTCGCCCAGCGCCGGGAACTGGCCAGCCCGGTGGTCGATCTGCTGCGCCGGGTGCCGCCCCGGACCCGGCTCTGGGCGTCGCTGCTGGTCGAAGCGGTCATGCTCGCCCTGACCGTGGTCGCCGTAGCCCAGCTGCGGCTCTTCGACAGCGAACTGGTCGGCCTGTCGTTGCTGGTGCCGGCCCTGATCGGGGTGACCGTGGCGCTGGTCGCCGCCCGGCTGGTGGCACCACTGACCGGGCGACTCGGCGCCGCCGCCCTGCGTCGGGGCCGGCTCGCCGCCGCCCTGGGGCTGCTGCACCTGGCCCGCCAGCCGGCCGGTCAACGCCTGTTCACCCTGCTCACGGTCACCGTCGCGGTGACCGGCTACGCGGCCGTCGCGTTCGACGTGGCAGAGCAGTCCCGGTCGGCGCGGGCCGAGGTGCAGGCCGGCACAGACCGGGCGTTGACCGTGCTGCCGGTTCCCGCCGGGACGCTGCTGACCGCCGTGCGCAGCGTCGACCCCGACGGCCGGTACGCCATGGCCGTCGGGCGGGCCGGTGCCGACGCCGGGACCGGTGCCGACATCCCGGTGCTGCTGGCCGACACCGCCGCCCTGGCGGCCACTGCCCGGTGGCGGCCGGACTTCGGCCCCGCCGGCGCGGCCGAGGTCGCCGACCGGCTGCGGACACCGGCCGGCGCGCCGATCGCCGTCGACGGGACCGAGCTGGCCGTCGAGTTGACCCTCGCCGCCCCGGGGCGTACCGCGGCCGGGGCGCCGGACGACGACGCGCCACCGGTCGGCGACGTGCGGTTCACCGTGCACCTGCGGTCCCCGTCGGGGCGCCTGGTCACCGCGTCGGTGACCGCCAGCGCCGGGCAGCGCAGCTACCCGGTGTCCGTCGACTGTACCGACGGCTGCCAGCTGGCCGGGTTCTCCGTCCGGTCCGAGCCGGCCGGCGGCGCGGCGACGTCCCCGGAGGAGACCACCTTCCGGGTGGTCCCGGACGTGACGGTGACCGGGCTGGCCGTGGACGGGACCCGGCTGCTCGACCCGGCTGCGTTGAGTGACGAGAGCCGTTGGCGTCTGCCCTCCGGCGGCGCCGTCGATGTCGACCCGGCCGGGCTGCGGGTACGCCCCGGCGACGCCGCCGACCCGTGGATCCTGCCGGCCGACGTCCCGGTCCCGCTGCCGGCCCTGGTCACCCGGGTCGACGACCGGCCGCAGGGGCTCAAGCGCACCACCATCCGGTTGGAGACCGGCGCACCGGTCGAGTCGGTGACCGAGGCACCGGTCGAGGTGCTGCCGGCCCTGGGCACCCGCGGCCTTCTGGTCGACCTGGAGTACGCCGTACGGTCGGTGCCGGAGAACACGGTGCTCGACACGGCTCAGGTGTGGCTCAGCCGGGACGCCCCGGCCGACGTCGCCGAGCGGCTCGACGTGGCCGGGCTCACCGTGACCGGCGAGGTCACCCCCGAGCGGGTACGCCAGCGGCTCGACCGGACGGCACCGGCCCTGGCGATCTGGTTCCACCTGCTCGCCGCCGCGCTCGCCGTGGTGCTGGCCTGCGCCGGGATGGTGCTGCTGGCCATGGTCGAACGGCGCCGCCGGGGCGAGGACCTGACGGCGCTGACCGTCCAGGGGCTGTCGGCGCGGACCGCGGCCCGGTCGCTGCGCTGGAGCGCGCTGCCGGCGGTGGTGCTGGCCACCGTGACCGGGCTCGGCGCCGCGCTGCTCGCCTGGTGGGCCACCGGTGGCTACCTGCCGGTCGCCACCGACGGCGACATCGCGCTCGCCCCGGTCGAGTGGCCCCGGCCGGTCGCCGTACTGGTTCCCGTGATCGGCGTCATGGTGCTGTTCGGGGCGGTGGCGCTGGCGTTGGGACGCACGGTTCGCGTGCGAGACTAGGTAACCATGAGCGACCCACGTACCACCCCGTCGATCTTCACCCGCGGCGCGGTAGACCTGAGCTCCCTGCGCAGCGCCGCGCCGGCCGCCCCGCGCCCCGGCACAGGGGCCCCGACCAGCGCCGGTGGCGGTCCGGCCGCCGGTCCGAGCGGTCCCAGTGGTGCGCCGGCCGGCGGCGGTGTCGCCGTCATCGACGTCACCGAGGCGACGTTCCAGTCGGAGGTCCTGGAACGCTCGATGACCACGCCGGTCGTCATCGACTTCTGGGCCGAGTGGTGCCAACCGTGCAAGCAGCTCTCCCCGGTGCTGGAGAAACTCGCCGCCGAAGGCGGCGGCGCCTGGGTGCTGGCCAAGGTCGACGTGGACAGCAACCAGCGGCTGGCCCAGATGTTCCGGGTGCAGTCGATCCCGATGGTGTACGCGGTGGTCGGCGGCCAGCCGGTCGACGCCTTCGCCGGTGTGGTTCCGGAGGCCCAGCTGCGTCAGTGGATCGGCGCGGTGCTGAAAGCCGGTGGCGTCGCCGTCGAGGCACCCGAGGATCCGATGCTCGGCGCGGCTGACGAGGCACTGATGATGGGCGACCTGGACGCCGCCGAGCAGGCGTACCGGAAGATCCTCAACGAGTCGCCGGCCGACGCGGCCGCCGAGGCCGGGCTGGCGCAGGTGGCCCTGGCCCGCCGGGTGCAGGGGGTGCAGCCGGCGGCGGCGCTCGACGCGGCGCGGACCGCGCCGGACGACGTCGCGGCGCAGCTGCTCGCCGCCGACGTCGAGGTGCTCAACGGCCAGGCCGATCAGGCCTACCAACGGCTGATCGACCTGATCCGGCGCAGCGCCGGCGACGACCGGGAGACCATCCGCAAGCACCTGGTCTCGCTGTTCACCGTGGCCGGCCCGGACGATCCGGCAGTGATCAAGGCTCGCCGCGCGCTGGCCAGCGCGCTGTTCTGAGCCGCGCGATGCGCCGGATAGCCGTCCTTGACGCACCGTCGAATCTCGGTCTGCGCCCGCCGACCGAGACGTCGGTGCCCGGCTGCGCGAAAGCGCCCGGCGCACTGCGTGATCACGCCCTGGTGGCCCGGCTCGGCGCCCGTGACGCCGGCTGCCTCACCCCACCGAGGTACGACCCGGCGGACTGGCGCCCCGGTGACGGGGTGTGCCACGCCGGGTCGATCTCGGCGTACTCGACGGCGCTCGCCGGCCGGATCGGGGCGATCATCGACGCCGGCGAGTTTCCGGTGGTGCTCGGCGGTGACTGCTCGATCCTGCTCGGCGCGGCCCTGGCCATGCACCGGCTCGGTGAGTCCGTCGGCGGCCGGATCGGGCTGGTCTTCGTCGACGGGCACTCCGACTTCCGCCACCCCGGCAACGCCTCCTACGTGGGCGCGGCGGCCGGTGAGGACCTGGCTCTGGTCACCGGCCGGGGCCAGCCGGATCTGGCCGCCATCGAGGGCCGGCGGCCGTACTTCCGCGACGTCGACGTGGTGGTGCTCGGTATCCGGGCCCAGGACGAGTACCGGCTCGATCTGCAGGCGGCCGGGATCGTCACCCGGCCGGTGCCGGCGCTACGGGCCGAGGGCGCGGCCCGTAGCGCCCAGTGGGCCCGGGACCAGCTGGTCGACTGCGCCGGCTACTGGGTGCACGTCGACGTCGACGTGCTGGACCCGGCGGTGATGCCGGCCGTCGACGCCCCCGACCCGGGTGGCATCGCCTTCGCCGAGTTGGAGCTGCTGCTGGCGGAGCTGGTCGACACGCCGCACTGTCTCGGTGTCGAGCTGACCGTCTTCGACCCGGACTACGACCCGGACGGCAGCTACGCGGCGGACATCGTCGCCACCCTGGTCGCCGGGCTGCGCCCGGTGCACGGTGACCGGCCCGCCAGCGACGCGGCCCCGGCGTCGCCGGCCCCGCAGACGTCGACGCCGCCGGCCACGCAGCCGGCGGCCCCCGCTGCGGTCCCGGCGGTGGCGACAGCTCCGGTCGCCGAATCGACCGCCGCCGGATCGGCCGAGCCGGACGCTCCGGCGGCGGCGGCGCTGCGACCTGCGGTGCCACCGGTCCCGCCGGTGACGTTGACGATCGCCGACCGGATCGCGCCGCGTGGGGCGACCAAGCCCGGACGGCTACGGCGACCGGCGCCGTCCCCACGGCCCGCTACCGCAGATTCCGCCGACCCGACGCCCGACGAAGTGCCCGCTCCGCCTGCCACTGAGCCTTGACCCGAGACTTCCCATCAGGACCTTGGATAGTGCTGCGATGGTCTGAGCAGACTGTCGGTCCCGGCGTTTCGAACCGGATGTCGGTGAAGGTATGCGGCGGTAGTTCGGTAGCCGAGAACCTCGTCGCTGATGCGGAAGACTTCGGGTGCCAGAGGCCTGACCCGGCCACCGCCCGGCAGCCGGGCGGTAGCCGGGTCGCGGTCAGCAGCCAGCCGCGCGGGGACGGAGTGACGACGAGAGCCCCATCGGCTCCGCCCGCCACCGACACCTGACTCGCTACTACCTAAGTGGACCCTGCTTCGCCTGCTGGCCAGGTGCCTGCCGCGGTTTGAGCTGCGGAGGGCAACCCGCCGTGCGATTCGGTGGAATCCGGCGCTGCCGTCTACCGGTGTGTCTTGGCCCACCGGGCGGCCGCAGCGACCAGTTCGGGCAGCTCGGCCGGGGTGGGGAGCCCGGCGAGGTCGGCGACCGGTACCCAGCGGGCGTTGGCGACTTCCTCCAGCTGCGCGGTCAGGTCGCCACCGCAGGCGCGGCACACGTACACGAAGTCGATGTGCCGATGTGCGCCGATCTTGGAGTCGGTGACGCCCATCTCGATGACCGCCCACGGGGCTGCGTGGCTTGCGACCACCGGGTGGGTGAACGCTGGTTCGCCGAGCACGGTGGCCTGGATCCCGGTTTCCTCGGCCACCTCACGCACCGCCGCCTGGGCCGGGTCCTCGCGATCCACCGGCTCCGCCCGGATCATCAAGGGATTGAGCAATCTCGGCGGCACGCTGACACGTCGCTGGCCCACCCTCGCCGGCACGGCCGAATTACGGGAAGCCCTCGCAGCCTGACGACTGTTCCACAATTCGTCATTACCTAACAAGATCAACGGCCGTAGTGTGAGGAAACCGGCCCTCCGCGCTCAAGTCTGCCTCCGCAGCCGATCAGTTGGCGGCGAGGCCGCGCAGGAAGGTCTCGGCGATCGGCACCGCCTGGCCCGAGCCGGATCCGCCCTGCTCCACGAAGACGGCGAAGGCCACGTCACCCTGCCAGCCGACGAACCAGGCGTGCGTGTTGGCCGGATCGTCGTCGTACTCGGCGGTGCCGGTCTTGCCGTGCACCGGATCGCCCGGCACGTCCCGCAGCGCCTCGGCGGTGCCGACGGTGACCGCGTCGCGCATCATCGAGCGCAGCGCCTCGACGGCGGCGGTGTCCAGTTGCGGGCCGTCCGGCTCCGGCGTCGGCGGGGCCGGCTCCGAGATCAGTTTCGGCTGACGCCACTGCCCCCGGGCGACCGCCGCCGTCGCACCGGCCATCGCCAGTGGACTGACCACCGTCGTGCCCTGCCCGAACGCGGCGGCGGCCCGCTCGGCCGGTGGGCCGCCGGTGGAGACCGTACCGGTGAAGGCCGGCACGCCCAGCCGCCACTGGCCTTCGAGCCCGAGCAGCCGGCCGGTCTCGGCGAGCCCGTCGGCCCCCAACTCCGGCGCCAGGTTGGCGAAGGTGGTGTTGCACGACTCGGCGAAGACGGTCCGCATCGGCACCCGCCCCAGCTCGAAGCCGTTGGCGTTGGTGAACGTCCGGCCGTCGACGGTGGCGGTCTTCGGGCAGTCGACCGGGTCGTTCGGGCCGACCGCGCCGGCTTCGAGCAGGCCGAGCGTGCTGACCATCTTGAACGTCGATCCGGGCGGGACCTGGGCGGTGAACGCCAGGTTCTCCGTACCGCCGCCGGGGCCGTTGGCGACGGCGAGCACCGCGCCGTCGCTGATCCGCACCGCGACCAGGGCGCTGCGCCGGGACACCCCGGTCAGCGCGGCGTCGGCGGCGGTCTGGGTGGCGACGTCCAGCGTGGTCCGCAGCGCCTCGCCGGGCTGGGCGTCCGCGCGGAACAGCACGTCGCCGCCGGTCTGTGCGCCGTCCGGGGCGGTGCCGACGATCTGCACCGAGTAACCCGGTACGCCGCGTAGCCGCTCCTCGTAGGCGCCCTGCAGCCCGCCGTGCCCGACGAGGTCGCCGACCTCGTACCGGCCGGGGTGTGCCTCCATGTCCTGACGCTGCACCGGGTCGACCGTGCCGAGCAGCGCGCGGGCGAACTCCCGGGTCGGTGCCAGGTCGCGTTCCTCCCGACGGAACTTGGTGCCGGGCAGGTCGTAGATCCGGTCCCGGATCTGCTGGTACGCCTCCTCGCGCAGGGTGACCACCTCGACGAAGGCGTCCGGTTGCGCGGCGGTGAGCCGGTCGGGCAGCCCCGCGACGTCGATCGGCGGGTCCAGCGCCGGGCGGATCGCCCGGAACGCGGTGTCGAGCGCGGTGACCAGGGCGGCCGGGTCGTCGACCTCGTTCGGCTGGACGCCGACCACGACGACGGCGCGGGGTGCCACGATCGGCTGCCCGGCCCCGTCGAGGACCGACCCGCGGACCGGCGCGATGCGGTTCACCGCCAGCTGGTCTCCGCTGTCCAGTTGCGGGTGGACGATCTCCGGGCTCCAGATGACCTGCCAGGCGTCGTCGGCGCCCCGGCGCAGCCGGACCGACGTGGGGTAGCTCCACCGCACCTCGCCCGGCAGCGTCCACTCGACCGTCACCGTGCCGGTGGCGATGTCCTCGGTGACCGGGGCGTCGCCGTCGCGCCGCAGCTGCGGCGGGCTGTCGGACAGGCCGCCGGCCAGCGCGGCCAGCTCCTCGGTGACCTGGGCCGCCGGCACCCGCTGACCGGCCGGGGTGATGAAGCCGATCGCCGACAGGTCGCCGC
This sequence comes from Solwaraspora sp. WMMD791, assembly GCF_029581195.1. NCBI lineage: Bacteria > Bacillati > Actinomycetota > Actinomycetes > Micromonosporales > Micromonosporaceae > Solwaraspora > Solwaraspora sp. WMMD791. The sequence goes on along the minus strand of NZ_CP120737.1, from coordinate 3,121,614 downwards.
GCTGCCAGCCTTCGATGAAGGCGTCGACCGTGGCTTCCGGTCCGTCGTCGGACGAGCAGGCGGTCAACACGGTGGCCACGGTGAGCACCGCCGCCGCGACCGCGACCGGCCGGCGACCCCAGCGGTACGGACGACGGTGCTGGTGCGCTGCCTGATGACGCATGCGACGGTCCCCTTCCGGACGCATGGCGGACTCCACGCACCGTAGTATCCCGCCGCACCCGCCGCTGCCCCTGATCGTGCGGTAGTGACCGACGCCCCGCCGCGACGAGGACCTATCACACAAAGTGCCGAAATGGTGTCACCAAGTCGACGGTGTGGGGCCGATCTGCCGTCAGATGGGTGATCCCGGGGGAATAGGCTTGGCCAAGGTTGACCCCACAGCGTGGTGGGGCGAGGGGAGTCTGCACCAATGAACCGGCGTCCGGCGACGAAGACGAAGCGCACGATCACCCCACGGGCGTTCCCGCCGCCGGAGACGACCCTCGCCGCGGTCGCCGACGACACCGACGACACCGGCATCGACGACCCGATGCCGAGCGCGGAACGGCTGATCGCGCAGGCCGTGTCGCTGGCCGACACCGACCACGACACCGCCTCCCTGGTGGACCGCTTCTGGCGGTTCGCCGCCGACGAGGAACTGGTCGGCTACACCCCGCAGGAGATGCTCACCGCCACCCGGTCGCACCGCGAACTCGCCGGCAACCGCCTGCCCGGTGAGTTGAAGCTGCGACTGACCCCACCCGGCGACGGCCAGCCACACACCGTCATCGAGATCGTCACCGACGACATGCCGTTCCTGGTCGACTCGGTGACCGCACTGCTCACCGAGCGGCACCTGGACGTGCAGCTGCTGGTCCACCCACTGGTGGTGGTCCGGCGGGAGCCGCTGGGCCAGCTGACCGAGGTGGCCGCCGACGTCGAGCCCGACGACGCGATCGACGGCGACCTGGTGGAGAGTTGGATCCGCATCGAGCTGGACCCGGTGCGCGACGCGGTCGACCGGGACCGGCTGCGCCGCGACCTCAAGCGGGTCCTCACCGACGTCCGCGAGGCGGTGGAGGACTGGCCGAAGATGCGCCGGCGGGCCCTGGCCCTGGCCGACGAACTCGTCGAGGCGACCGGGCGTGACCAGCGGGCGCTGCCCGTACCGGACAAGGACGTGACCGACTCGGTCGAGCTGCTGCGCTGGCTGGCCGACGACCACTTCACCTTCCTCGGCTACCGCGAGTACCGCCTGGTCGACAGCGGGGACGGCGACAAGGCCCTGGTCGCGGTGCTCGGCAGCGGGCTCGGCATCCTGCGCCAGGATCAGACCCGGCCCCGTCCGCTGGCGTCGATGACCCCGCAGGCGGCGGCGAAGGCCCTGGAGAAGCGGCTGCTGGTGATCACCAAGGCGAACTCGCGGGCCACCGTGCACCGGGCCGCCTACCTCGACTACATCGGGTTCAAGATCTTCGACGCCGCCGGCCAGGTCGTCGGGGAGCGGCGGTTCCTCGGCCTGTTCTCCACCGCCGCGTACCGCACCAGCGTGCAGGAGCTGCCGGTGGTCCGGCGCAAGGTCGCCGAGGTGCTGGAGCGCTCCGGGCTCAGCCCGCGCAGCCACTCCGGCAAGGACATGCTGCAGATCCTGGAGACCTACCCGCGCGACGAACTGTTCCAGATCCGCACCGACGACCTCTACCACGCCGTGCTCGGCGTACTGCGGATGGCCGGTCGCCGGCAGCTGCGGCTGTTCCTGCGTCCCGACGGGTACGGGCGGTTCCTGTCCTGCCTGATCTACCTGCCCCGGGACCGGTTCACCACGCAGAACCGGCTGCGGATGCAGCAGATCCTGCTGCGCGAGCTCAACGGGGTCGGCGTCGACTACACCACCCGGGTCACCGAGTCGATGCTGGCCCGGGTGCACTTCATCGTGCGGACCGATCCGGCCGCGCCGCCGGCAGCGCTCGACCCGGACCGGCTGGCCGAGCTGCTCGCCGACGCCACCCGGCTGTGGGAGGACGACTTCCGGCTGGTGCTGGAGCGCAAACTCGGCGACGAGGCGGCCAAGTCGCTGCACCGGCGCTACGCCGAGGCCTACCCGGAGGGCTACAAGGAGGAACACTCCGCGTACGAAGCGGTGCAGGACCTGGCCAAGTTGGAGCTGCTCGACGAGCCCGGCCAGCTGGAGATGCACCTGTTCCGCCCGCCGGGCGGTGGCGGCGACGAACGCGACGTGCGCTTCAAGGTCTACCGGTACGGCGAACCGATGGTGCTCTCCGACGTGCTGCCGGTGCTGCACTCCCTCGGCGTCCAGGTCGTCGACGAGCGGCCGTACGAGATCGCCCGGGTCGACCAGCTGATCTACCTGTACGACTTCGGGCTGCGCCTGCCGGTCGGCGCCTGGGCGCTGGCCGAGGTACGCCCGCACGTGGAGAACGCGTTCTCGGCGGCGTGGCGCGGCGAGGCGGAGGTCGACGGGTTCAACGAACTGGTGCTGCGGGCCGGGCTGACCTGGCGACAGGTGGTGGTGCTGCGCGCGTACGCCAAATATCTGCGCCAGGCGGGCACCGTCTTCTCCCAGGAGTACATGGAGGCCACCTTCGTCGCGTACCCGGTGGTGACCCGGCTGCTGATCGACCTGTTCGAGTGCCGGTTCGCGCCGACGCCGGAGGTCGACGACGAGGCCCGCCAGCGGCGCGGGCAGGAGCTGGTCGCCGCCATCGGTCGGCAGTTCGACGACGTCGACAGCCTCGACCAGGACCGGATCCTGCGCAGCTACCTGACGCTGATCCTGGCCACCCTGCGGACCAACTTCTACCAGCGCGGCGCCGACGGCCGGCCGGTGCCGTACGTGGCGATCAAGCTGGACCCGCAGGCGGTGCCGGAGCTGCCGGCGCCCCGGCCGGCGTACGAGATCTTCGTCTACTCGCCCCGGTTCGAGGGCGTGCATCTGCGCTTCGGCGAGGTCGCCCGGGGTGGGCTGCGCTGGTCGGACCGGCGGGAGGACTTCCGTACCGAGGTGCTCGGCCTGGTCAAGGCTCAGATGGTGAAGAACGCGGTGATCGTTCCGGTCGGCGCCAAGGGCGGCTTCGTGGTGAAGCAGCCCGGCGGTACGGCGCGCGGCCGGGCGGCGGCGCAACCACCGGACCGGGAGGCGGTGCAGGCCGAAGGGGTGGCCTGCTACCAGCAGTTCATTTCCGCGCTGCTGGACGTCACCGACAACATCGTCGGTGGGCGCATCGAGCCGCCGCCGGCGGTGGTCCGCCACGACGGCGACGACCCGTACCTGGTGGTCGCCGCCGACAAGGGCACCGCCACCTTCTCCGACGTGGCGAACGCGATCTCCCAGGCCCGGGGGTTCTGGATGGGCGACGCGTTCGCCTCCGGCGGCTCGGCCGGCTACGACCACAAGAAGATGGGCATCACCGCCCGGGGCGCGTGGGAGTCGGTGAAACGGCACTTCCGGGACCTCGGGGTGGACATCCAGCGGCAGGACGTCACCGCCGTCGGCATCGGCGACATGTCCGGTGACGTGTTCGGCAACGGGATGCTGCTGTCCGAGCACATCCGGCTGGTCGCCGCCTTCGATCACCGGCACGTCTTCCTCGACCCGGACCCGGACGCGGCCGCCTCCTACGCCGAGCGGCGGCGGCTGTTCGAACTGCCGCGCTCGTCCTGGGCGGACTACGACCCGGCGCTGATCTCCGACGGCGGGGGCGTGTATCCGCGTACCGCGAAGTCGGTGCCGGTCAGCCGGCAGGTCCGCGCGGCGCTCGGCCTCGACGACGCCGTCGACGTGCTCTCCCCGCCGGAGCTGATCCGGGCGATCCTGCGCGCCCCGGTGGACCTGCTGTTCAACGGCGGCATCGGCACCTACGTCAAGGCGTCGACCGAATCACACGCCGAGGTCGGCGACAAGGCCAACGACGCGATCCGGGTGGACGGCCGGTCGCTGCGGGCCAGGGTGGTCGGCGAGGGCGGCAATCTGGGGCTGACCCAGCGGGGTCGGATCGAGTACGCCCGCGCCGGCGGGCGCAGCTACACCGACTTCATCGACAACTCGGCCGGGGTGGACTGCTCCGACCACGAGGTCAACATCAAGATCCTGCTCGGCGGTGCGGTCGCCGACGGCGAACTGACCGTGGCGCAGCGCGACGAACTGCTGGTCGAGATGACCGACGAGGTCGCCGCGCTGGTGCTGCGGGACAACTACGACCAGGCGCGGGCGCTGGCCAACGCCTGCGCCCAGGCCCGGTCGCTGCTGCCGGTGCACCGGCGGATGATCACCGACCTGGAGCAGTCCGGCCAGCTGGACCGGGAGTTGGAGGCGCTGCCCAGCGACGACGACCTGGCCGAACGGATCCGCGCCGACGCGGACGGGCTGACCCTGCCCGAGTTCGCGGTGCTGCTCGCCTACACGAAGATCTCCATCGAGGGGCAGGTGCTCGCCGACGGGCTGCCCGACGAGGCGTGGACCGACCGGGTGCTCGTCGACTACTTCCCGACCCCGCTGCGCGAGCGGTACGCCGCCCGGATGGCCGACCACCGGCTGCGCCGCGAGATCGTCGTGACCAGTCTGGTCAACGAGGCCGTCAACCGGGGCGGCATGTCCTTCGTCTACCGGACGATGGAGGAGACCGGAGCATCGGCCGCCGACGTGCTGCGCGCCTACGTCGTGGTACGTGACGTGTTCGGCCTCGACGAACTGTGGGCCGGCATCGACGCGCTGGACACCGTGGTCAGCACCGAGTCCCAGGTGTCGGTCTACCTGGAGAGCCGTCGACTGCTCGACCGCGCGGTGCGCTGGCTGGTCACCAACCGCAAGTCGCCGCTGGACGTGCCGGAGGAGACGGCCCGGCTGCGCGACGGAGTGTCCCGGCTGTTGCCGCAGCTGGGTAGCTTCTTCCGCGGCGACGAGCGGGAGTCGCTGCGGGCGCACGTCGCCACGATGATCGACCGCGGGCTGCCGGCGGACCTCGCTGACCGGGCCACTCGGATCATGTACAGCTTCGGCCTGCTCGACGTGGTGGAGACCGCCGCCGACACCGGTGCCGACGTCACCGAGGTGGCGTCGGTGTACTTCATGCTCTCCGAGCGGTTCCGGGTGGACTGGCTGCTGAGCAAGATCTCGCTGTTGCCGCGCGAGGACCGGTGGCAGACACTGGCCCGCACCGCGCTGCGCTACGACCTGTACGCCGCGCTGGCCGCGCTCACCGTCGAAGTGCTCACCGCGACGTCGGCGCAGCTGTCGGTGGAGGACCGGGTCGCGCAGTGGGAGCAGGACAACACCAGCGCGGTGGCCCGGGTCCGGCGGGCGATGGAGGATTTCGCCCACTCACCGGCCGATCTCGCCGCGTTGTCCGTTCTGCTGCGCCAGATCCGCACGTTGGTCCGGACATCTTCGGCGAGCTGACCACGACAGCCGTAGAGACTGCATACTTTTCGCAGGGCAGGGAGAAGCCTTGCGGGCGGTGCGGGTGCCCCGCCGCGCGGGTCAGGAGGCAGGATGCTGGACAAGCGCCTCTACCACCACCTGGTCAGCTGGCTGGGGCAGTGGCCGGCCGGGCGGGCGTTGCAGGTGGTCGGTTCGCAACGCCGGGTCGAACCCGCCTGGGACGGGCGACCCCGCCCGGTGGTCGGCGTCGGCGCCCCCGGTGGCGCGGTGCTGTCCGTACCGCCGGACAAGGTCGAGACGGTCCGGGCGTTGGCCGACCTGCCGGTCAACGACCTGCTGGCGAAGCTGCCGGCTGCCGTCGGCTACGCGGGCTGGCAGGCCCACCGGGCGGTGTTCCGGTACTGCCTGGCACCGGCGCCGCTGCCGGACGCCGGAGACTGGATCGACCCCACCGACGACTCGCTGCCGCCGTGGCTGCGCCTGTTCCCCGAGCCGGTCCTGGTGGCCCGCGACGCCGACGGGACCTTCCTGGCCGGCGTCGGGATCAAACGCCACGACGCCCACGGCCAGGAGATCGCCGTCGGGACCGCCCCGGCCGCGCGTGGCCGGGGTTTGGCCCGCCGGCTGGTCGCCCAGGCGGCGCGGCGGGTGCTCGACAGCGGGGCGGTCCCCACCTATCTGCACGAGGCGACCAACGCCGCGTCGGCGAAGGTCGCCTCGGCGGCCGGATTCCGCGACCGGGGCTGGTCGGCGTACGGCATCTCCGCCGACTGACGCCCCGGCCGTAGCCCACCGCTGACCCCGGCCGTCCTGCGCCGGGGTCGTCCTGCGCCGGGGTCCAGGGTCGTCGTGGGCCGGGATCATCCGGTACGGGCGATGCCGGGCCACCCGGTGGTCGGCGACTCTGCCCGTGGGTGGAGGGAGCGGATCATGCCGCAGTCAACGCAGCAGGCGCAGGCGAACCGGTCGGGGTCGGCGAGCGCGATGCCGGCCACGGCCGAGTTCTTCGACCGGGTCAGCCGCAAGGAGAACGCGGCACTGCTGCGTCAGGTCACCGGCACCGTCCGGTTCGACCTGGCGCGCGACGAGCAGGTGGACTACTGGTTCGTCACCCTGGACAACGGGGTGGCCAGTCTGACCCGGGAGCGGCGCGACGCCGAATGCGTGCTGCGTACCGACGGGGTGATCTTCGAGGCGATGGCACGGGGCGAGATCAACCCGATGGCGGCGATGCTGCGCGGGCAGATCCTGGTCCTCGGTGATCTCCGGCTGCTGATCCTGATCGAACGGATGATGCCCGGCCCACCCGGCGCCCATGATCCGCGCGCGTACGCCCGGCGGGAAAGGACCGAGTCATGACCGAGGGAATGGTCAGCATCCTGGACGGCAACACCTTCGTGGTCAGTGACAGCCAGGGCGACATCGACGCCTCGCCGGCGGCGCCGACCGGGCTGTTCTCCTTCGACACCCGGTTCCTGTCGAAGTGGCAGCTGACCATCAACGGCGAACGGCTCTCCTCGCTGTCGGTCGACGACCTGCAGTACTTCGAGGCGCGGTTCTTCCTGGTGCCGGGCGAGCCGACGCACTACGTCGACGCCGAGATGTCGGTGATCCGGCAACGGTGGGTCGGCGGCAGCTTCGACGAGGAGATCACCATCCTCAACCACGCCCAGGAGCCGATGGAGCTCACCGTACGGCTGGAGGCGGGTGCCGACTTCGCCGACCTGTTCGAGATCAAGGACGTCCGCAACAAGGTCGGCAAGCACTACGCGCACGTCGACCGGGACTGCCTGCGGCTGGGTTACCAGCGGGAGAGCTTCCACCGGGAGACGATCATCTCCAGCAGCGAGCCGGCCCGCATCGACGAGCACGGCCTGGCGTTCCAGATCGTCGTCGAGCCGCACGGCCAGTGGGTGACCCACATCAAGGTGAAGACGACCGCGATCGGGCCGGACGGGCGGGACCTGCGCGAAGGACTGCTCGGGCAGCACTTCGACCGGCCCAAGCCGGAGATGCGCCGCGACCTGGACGAGTGGATCGCCCGGGCACCCCGGCTGGCCTGCGACTGCGAGCCGCTGGCCTCGACGTACAAGCGCAGCCTGGTCGACCTGGCCGCGCTGCGCTACACCCCGCTGTCGCTCGGCGGGCAGTCGGTGCCGGCGGCCGGTGTACCGTGGTTCGCCACCATGTTCGGCCGGGACAGCATCTTCACCAGCCTGCAGACCCTGCCGTTCGCTCCGGAGCTGGCCTCGGCCACCCTGAAGCTGCTCGCCGCGTTGCAGGGCAGCAAACTCGACGACTTCCGGGACGAGGAGCCGGGCAAGATCCTGCACGAGATCCGGTACGGCGAGTCGTCGGCGTTCGAGGAGCAGCCGCACACCCCGTACTTCGGTGCGGCCGACTCGACGCCGCTGTTCGTGGTGCTGCTCGACGAGTACGAACGGTGGACCGGCGACGTCAAACTGGTCCGAGCGCTGGAGTCCGAGGCCCGGCGGGCGCTGCACTGGATCGACACCTACGGCGACCTGCTCGGAAACGGCTACATCTGGTACGAGCGGCGCAACACCGACACCGGTCTGGAGAACCAGTGCTGGAAGGACTCCTGGGACTCCATCTGCTACCGCGACGGGCGACTGCCCGGGTTCCCCAGGGCCACCTGTGAACTGCAGGGGTACGCCTACGACGCCAAGGTGCGCGGTGCCCGGCTGGCCCGGCACATCTGGAAGGACCCGGCCTACGCCGACCAGTTGGAGCGGGAGGCCGCCGACCTCAAGCGCCGGTTCAACCGGGACTTCTGGGTCGCCGACGGCGAGTACTTCGCGCTCGCGCTGGACCCGGAGGGCGGCCAGGTCGACGCGTTGTCGTCGAACGTCGGCCATCTGCTGTGGAGCGGCATCGTCGACGTCGGCAAGGCGAAGAAGCTCGCCAAGCACCTGGTCAGTCCCCGGATGTTCTCCGGCTGGGGAGTGCGGACCCTGGCCGAGGGGGAGGGCCGGTTCAACCCGATCGGTTACCACGTCGGCACGGTCTGGCCGTTCGACAACTCGTTCATCGCCTGGGGGCTGCGCCGGTACGGGTTCCTGGAGGAGTCGGCCCGGATCGCGGACGGGATCATCAACGCCGCGCAGTACTTCAACGGCCGGCTGCCGGAGGCGTTCGGTGGCTACGACCGGGCGTTGACCAAGTATCCGGTGGAGTACCCGACCTCCTGCAGTCCGCAGGCCTGGTCGACCGGCGCGACGCTGCTGCTGCTGCGGACCCTGCTCGGGTTGGAGCCGCAGGGCGAGCATCTGGTGGTCGACCCGGCGTTGCCGATCAGCCTGGGCCGCATCGAACTGCTCGACATTCCCGGCCGGTGGGGGCACATCGACGCGTTCGGTCGGGGCCGCATCGACCTGAACCGCACCTCGCGTCGGCAGACCGCCTGAGCACCCGGTGTCCCGGCCTGACCTGAGCCCCCGGCCCGGCCGGGCCTGGCCCGGCCGGATCCTCAGGTCCGGTCTGCCCGGCCGGATCCTCAAGTCCGGTCTGGCCGGACGGATCAGGTCGGGCTTAGGGTCGGTGTCGTGGCTGTGCGAGTAGGGATCGTCATTCTGCCGGACGAGCCGTGGTCGGTGATGGCGCACCGGTGGCGGCAGGTCGAGCAGTGGGGTTTCGACCATGCCTGGACGTACGACCATCTGGGCTGGCGGGACCTGGTCGACGGGCCATGGTTCGACGCGGTGCCGCTGCTGACCGCCGCCGCGACCGTCACCCAGCGGATTCCGCTGGGCACCCTGGTCTCGTCGCCGAACTTCCGGCACCCGGTGCACTTCGCCCGCGAGATCACCGCTCTGGACGACATCTCCGACGGTCGGGTGCTGCTCGGGGTGGGAGCCGGCGGGCTCGGCTTCGACGCCGCAGTGCTCGGTACGCCGCCGTTGACGCCGCGTGCCCGTGCCGACCGGTACGCCGAGTTCGTCGAGCTGCTCGACCTGTTGCTGCGGACCGACCGGGTCACCTGGCAGGGCCGGTACTACCAGGCGGTGGATGCCCGGAGCGCCCCCGGCTGCCGGCAGCGGCCACGGGTGCCGTTCGTGCTGGCCGCCAACGGCCCCCGGTCGCTGGCCCTGGCGGCCCGGTTCGGTGCCGGCTGGGTGACCACCGGCACCGACTTCGACGACCTGGAATCGTGGTGGGCGTCGGTGGCCCGACTGGCCGAGCGGTGTACGGCGACCCTGGACCGGACCGGTCGGGATCCGGCGGATCTGCGCCGTTACCTGTCGCTGGACTCCGCGCCGGTCTTCTCGCTGAGCAGTGCCGGGTTCTTCGCCGACGCCGTCGAGCGGGCCGCCGGGCTCGGCTTCACCGACGTGATCACCCACTGGCCGCGCCGCAGCAGCTGGTACGCCGGCGACGAACGGGTCCTCGCCGAGGTCGCCACCGACGTGTTGCCGACGCTGCGCGCACGACCCCGGGCCGGTTGACCCGGCCCGGGGCGCTCAGTCGTCGCTCAGCTGGTCACCAGCCCCAGCCGATGCGGACCGGGGTCGCGGTGGAGTAGCCCCGGACGCTCTGCCCGGGGTAGAGCCAGAGGTCGCCGGTGGTGTCGTTGCGGGTGAGGATGTCGGCGTGGCCGTCGCGGTCCCAGTCGACCGCGCCGAAGGCGGTGTAGCCGCGCCAGCCGTTGCCGATGCGGACCCGGGGCACGGTGGATCCGGCGCGGACGCTCTGGCCGGGCTGCAGCCACAGGTTGGCGGTGTCGTTGTCCCGGCTGATCAGGTCGACGTGGTCGTCGTCGTCCCAGTCGACGAGCCCGAACGGGCTGTGGGCGTTGGTGCTGGAGCTGATCAGCACCCGGGGGGTGCCGGCCGGCCCACGGGTGCCCGTTCCGGGGTACAGCCACAGCTGCCCGGTGCCGTCCTGACGGGCCACGACGTCGGCGTTGCCGTCGCCGTCCCAGTCGCCGGCTCCGTACGGGGTGAATCCGGCCCAGCCGGTGCTCAGCCGTACCGGGGTCGCGGTGGAGTAGCCGCGCTTGCTCTGTCCGGGGTAGAGCCAGAGGTCGCCGGTGGTGTCGTTGCGGGTGAGGATGTCGGCGTGGCCGTCGCGGTCCCAGTCGACCGCGCCGAAGGCGGTGTAGCCGCGCCAGCCGTTGCCGATGCGGACCCGGGGCGCGGTGGACAGCCCGCGTACGCTCTGTCCGGGGTAGAGCCAGAGGTCGCCGCTGGCGTCGTGGCGGGTGATGATGTCGGCGTGGCCGTCGCGGTCCCAGTCGACCGTCCCGAACGGCGTGTACGGCACGGCGGTGAGCTGGTCGAGCAGCCAGGTCCGGTTGCCGCCGGCACCGACCTCGCTGTAGGAGGCGGCCCCGGTGCAGCTGGCCGCCTTCAACACGCCGGCCTGCACGTAGGTGCCGCCGGAGGAGACCAGCAGCGGGCCGCCGCTGTCGCCCTGGCAGGGCCCCCGGTCGACCATCAGCCGTTTGATGCCCAGGCTGTCCGGCTGCGACGGGGTGATGAAGACGCCGACGAACGGCAACCGCGACGGCAGGTTCCCGGCGCCGTCGCGTCCCCAGCCGACGGCGATGCCCTGGTCGTACGGGGTGAACGGGCCGCCCTGTACGCCGTCGGACAGGTGCGCCTCGGCCGGTGTGGTCAGCCGTACCGGCGTGACGCTGGTGATCGGCGAGCTGAGTTCCAGCAGCGCCAGGTCGTTGTGTCCGCCGATGTACTGCGGGTGCGCCACGATCCGGTGGATCCGGCGCAGTTCACCGCCGGTGCCGGCGACGTTGTTGCCGACCCGTACGGTCACGTCGCCGACGGAGGACGGCACCGCGCAGTGGGCGGCGGTGAGCACCCAGCCGGGGTGGACGAGCGTGCCGGTGCAGAGTGCGCCGACGGCGGTGTTGCGGACTTCGGCGACGTAGGTGAAGTCGCCGGTGGCGACCGGTTGGCCGCCGACGATGGCCTGGGCCGGGCTGGGGGTGAGCAGGGGGGTGAGTCCGGCGAGCAGGACGGCGGCCAGCGGGGTGGCGAGCCGGTGTCGGGCCGGGCGCCGGGTCGGTCGGTGGTGCTGTCGCATGGCGATTCTCCAGAATCGACGGGCCGACGGGTGGTGCCACCCGGGAGGGGTGGGCCCGTGGGCTGTTGTCGACCAGAGTGGAGTCTCCGGGCGCGTCCGAACGATCACCGACGGTGGGGTGGCACGAATTAGGTAGACAGTGTGATGGTCAATCTGAGGTGGGTGGCCTCGCCGGCGTCGCGTCCGCCGCGCGACGCTGCTGTTGCGGCACCGGGACGGGCCCGCCGACGTCGGCCCGTAGCGCGGCGACCTCGTCCCGCAGCGCGACCAGTTGCGCGGTCAGCGCGGCGACGTCCGCCCGGGTGGCCGGCGCCGTCGCTGCGTCCGCAGCCGCGCCGTCACCGGCGGCCTCGGTCGAGGCGGCGGAGATTCGCTCCACGATCCAGCTGGCCAGGGAACCGGTGACGAAACCGATCAGGCCGATCCCGCCGATCATGAGGGCCAGGGCGACGAACCGGCCGGTGGTGGTGACCGGGAAGTAGTCGCCGTAGCCGACGGTCGTGATGGTCACCACCGCCCACCACAACGCATCCGGATAGGTGTTGATCGCCCCGTCCGGATCGGCCCGCTCGGCGTCGAGCACCGCCAGCCCGGCGACGATCACCAGCAGGACCGTGGTCGAGCCGACATAGAGCGCCAACCGGCCGCGTGCCCAGATCTCGGTACGCCGCGTCAGGGTGAGCACGGCGGTGACCAGCCGCAGCATCCGCAGCGGTCGCAGCACCGGCAGCAGCAGCACGACCAGGTCGAACACGTTGCCCCGGACGAACCGCCACCGGTCGTCGGCCAGCCACAGCCGGACGGCGTAGTCGACCCAGAACAGCAGCCAGATCGCGATGTTGGCAGCGACACACACGGCACGCCAGCGCGCCGGCAGTTGCGGGTAGAGAATGGGCGCGGCGTAGACGACGAGGACGCCACGGCGAGCACGGTCAACCCGGCCGCGCTGCGACGTTCCCAGCTGGCGACCCGGTCCTCGCTACGGAGGCCGGTCCCCGGATCATGGAGAGACATGCCGAACAGGCTGCCTGACGGCGGCAACCGGCCGACCAGTGGCCGTCGGCCCGGCCAGCCGGCCGGGGCGCGGCGGACCGCCGGCCACGACCGGTGGCGGCGGCCGATGTGGCGCCGGGGTGCCGACCGGCTGCACCACCCGGCGCAGGTGATCGCCGGCGGGTTCGCCGCCGCCGTACTGATCGGCACGGCCCTGCTGATGCTGCCGGTGGCGACCCGGGACGGGACGTCGCCGCCGTTGGTCGACGCGGCGTTCACCGCGACCTCGGCGGTCTGCGTGACCGGCCTGGTCGTGGTGGACACCGCCGGTTACTGGTCCACCTTCGGTCAGCTGGTCATCCTGGGCCTGATCCAGGTCGGCGGACTGGGGATCATGACCCTGGCCACCCTGTTGACGGTGCTGCTGTCCCGGCGGCTCGGCCTGCGGGCACGCTTCCTGGCCCAGGCCGAGACCAAGGCGCTGAGCGTGCGCGACGTCCGCCGGGTGGTGCGCAACATCGTGCTGTTCAGCCTGGTGGTGGAGGCGGCGGTGGCGGTGGTGCTGACCGCCCGGTTCGCGCTCGGCTACGACTACGCGTGGGGCCGGGCCGCGTACCACGGGATCTTCCACGCGGTCTCCGCGTTCAACAACGCCGGCTTCGCCCTGTACGCCGACAGCCTGATCGGGTTCGTCGCCGACCCCTGGATCATGATCACGATCGCGGTCGCGGTGATCGTCGGCGGCCTCGGCTTCCCGGTGGTGTTCGAGCTGCTGCGGTCCTGGCGCGAACCGCGCTGCTGGTCGGTGCTGACCCGGATCACCGTGGTGCTGACGGTGAGTCTGCTGGTGCTCGGTACGGTGGTGTTCACCCTGGTGGAGCTGCGCAACCCGGCGACGTTCGGCCCGTTGTCGGCCCCGGAGAAGCTGCTGGCCGGCTTCTTCGCCTCGGTGATGACCCGTACGGCCGGGTTCAACAGCGTCGACATCGCCGGGATGCGTCCGGAAAGTCTGCTGCTCAGCGACATCCTGATGTTCATCGGCGGCGGCAGCGCCGGCACCGCCGGCGGCGTGAAGGTGACCACCGTGGGACTGCTGGCGTTCGTGCTGTGGGCCGAGATGCGCGGCGAGACCCAGGTCAACGTCGGTGCGCGACGGGTGCCGGCGGGCAACCAGCGGCAGGCCCTCGCGGTGCTGCTGCTGGCGCTCGGCGCGGTGGCGGTGGCGACGTTCGCCCTGCTCGCGATGACCCGTTACACGCTGGACCAGGTGCTGTTCGAGGTGGTGTCGGCGTTCGCCACGGTCGGGCTCTCCACCGGCATCACCGCCGGGCTGCCACCGGCGGCGGACCTGCTGCTGATCGGGTTGATGTTCATGGGCCGCATCGGCCCGTTGACCGTTGCGTCGGCGCTCGCGTTGCGGGAGCGGAGCCGACGTTACGAACTGCCGGAGGAGAGGATCATCGTTGGCTGAGACACGCAACGAACCGGTCGTGGTGATCGGGCTGGGCCGCTTCGGCGGCGCGCTCGCGGTGGAGCTGGCCTCCCGGGGCACCGAGGTGCTCGGCATCGACGGCGACCCGAAGACCACCCAGAGCTTCAGCGGGCAACTGCCGCATCTGGCCACCGCCGACGCCACCGACCTGGAGGCGCTCCGGCAGCTGGGGGTGGGTGAGTTCCACCGGGCGGTGGTCGGCATCGGCACCGACATCCAGGCCAGCATCCTGGCCACCTCGCTGCTGTCCGAGCTGGGGGTGGCCGACATCTGGGCGAAGGCGATCAGCCGGCAGCACGGCCGGATCCTGGAACGGATCGGCGCCCACCACGTGATCCTGCCCGAGCACGACATGGGGGAGCGGGTCGCCCATCTGCTGACCGGCCGGCTGCTCGACTACGTCGAGGTCGACCGCGACTTCGCGATGGTCAAGACCACCCCGCCGCAGGAGGTGGTGAGCGTGCCGCTGCGCGAGTCGCGGGTGCGGTCGCGGTACGGGGTGACGGTGGTGGCGGTCAAGAGCGAGGCGCACGGAGCCAGGGCCCGGTTCACCTACGCCACCCCGGACACCGTGCTGATGTACGGCGACATCATCCTGGTGATCGGGACCATCAACGACGTGGAGCGGTTCGCCGAGGCGGACTGACCCGCCCGGCTCCGCCGCTGGGTCACCGGCGGGGGCGGCGGGCGTGGTAGACGAAGGCCGGCGGCAGGTTGGCCAGCACCGTACGGCCCATCACCACCTCCTCGAAGCGGTCCCGCAGCAGCTGGCGGAACCGGCGGGCCGGCGGGGTCTGCGCGGTCAACACGTACGCGAAGGTGGTGAACGCCCCGTCCGGGGTCAGCACGTCGCACACCGAGTCGAGCGCGGCCAGCTGCAGGTCACGCGGGAACGACACCCACGGCAGCCCGCTGACCACCACGTCGGCGGCGGTCACCCCACGGGCGGTCACCAGGGACCGGCACTGCGCCGCGTCCCCGGTGATCACCTCGACCTGCGGGTGCCGGTCGGCGAGCAGGTCGGCGAGGGTCGGGCTCAGCTCGACGGCGAGGTGGCGGCCCCGACCGCCGAGGCGGTCCTGGATGACGCCGGTGAAGGCACCCGTGCCGGGGCCGAGCTCGACGACGACCGGGGCGCCGCGTTCCGGGATCGGGGCGGTGATCGCCTCGGCCAGCCGCCGGGAGCTCGGCGCGACCGCGCCGATGCGGGTCGGGGCGCGCAGGAACTCGCGCAGGAAAGTCCCGGTGTCGCCACCGCGACGCGCGGCCGGCACCTGTCCTGGCTGCACCGGTCCGGGCTGCGACGTGGCGGCGGTCTCGGACACGGGTACGGACATGCGGTGGGGCTCCTCTGCGCGGGGGTGCGCCGGTGGACCGGCAGCCCACAGGATCGGCGATCATGGCGCGCAGTGTCAACGGGGCACTGGTCGACACCCGGTCAACCGGTGGCACCGCCGAGCAGTCCCCGCAGGTAGCTGGCCTGGCCGACGTGCTGCAGATCGTCGTTGGCGACGCTGACCAGCCGGACCCCGAGGGTGACCGGCGGGTCCCAACTGTCGTCGACGACCCGGTCCAGGTCGGTGTCGGTCAGTCCGTGCAGGAACCGACGGGTCCGCTCGGCCACCGCCGTGTGGTAGTCGACCAGCGCCGTCGCGCTCTCCGGGGCGATCGCCGCGACCTGCTCGGCGGTGTGACCGTACCCGGTGTCGGCCGGGTCGGCCCGGTCCAGCCCGAACCGCTGCGCCCAGCCGTCCTCGGTCCAGACCTGCGGCTCGCCGCGTACCTCGGCCAGGTGGTCGTCCTGGATCCGGGTCAGATGCCAGATCAGCCAGCCGATCGGGTTCGCCCCCGGGGCCGGGGTCCAGCGCAGTTGCTGCGGGCTGAGCCCGTCGACCGCCTCGCGTACCAGGTCCGGCAGCCGGTCGAAGGTCTCCACCAGCAGTTCGCTCGTGCGCACCGTGCCTCCCCTCTGCGTGGGCCCCTGCCTGGCCGGCCGTGGCGGCCGTAGGCTATCAACGTCACATGGCCCGCTACCTGCTCTTTCCCGGTCGCCACCACCTTCTCACCCGGTTCCAGGGCGAATACCTGACCCGGCTGGCCGTCGCCGAGGGCGACGCCGACGGCCCGGCGACGGTGGTGTGGGCGGTGACGTCGGCCAACCACAGCAACACCCGCCGCAACCCGGTGCCCTACCACCGGCGGGAAGCCGCGATCGAACGGTTCAGCGTGCTGACCGGCCTGCGGTCGGTGGTGGTCCCGGTCTTCGACACGGTCGCCACCGACCGGTTCGCCGAGGTCACGGTGAAGACGGTGGCGGCGGTGACCGGGCTGGAGCTGACCCCGGTCGACACGGTCCTGGCCTGCTCGACGCCGGAGGTCGTGGCGATGTACGAGCGGCTGGGTTTCCCGGTGGCCGGCGTCGAGGCCGAGGTCGAGCCGACCCCGGACCGCCCGTGGGACGTACTGCTGCGGCTGGCCGGCGGCGACGACGGCTGGCGGGAGCTGGCCCATCCGGCGAGCGTCGACGTCTTCGACCGGTACGGGCTGACCGGCCACGTCCGGTCGGTGGTCAACGATCCGGTCGTCGGTGCCGAGGGCGGGCTGACCGCGACCCGGGACTACCGCAGCTACGCCGAGGCGTTCGCCGAGGCGGCGCAGCGCAAATGGGACGCCGTCCGGGAACACGTGCGGCCCGGGCGGATCGTCGACATCGGCTGCGGTGCCGGCGCCGTGCTCGAACTGGCCGACCGGGAGCCCGCGCTGCGCGAAAGCGACCTGATCGGCGTCGAGGTGGCCCGGCACCTGTACGAGGAGTGCGTGCACAAACGGGCACAGGGCTACTTCCGTAACCCGAATGTCTTCTTCTACCAGCGCAACGTGCTCGGCGGGGCAGTCTTCGCGCCCCGGTCGGTGGACACCACGTTGACGTTCGCGTTGACCCACGAGATCTGGTCGTACGGCGGGCAGTTGGCCTCCGTACGCCGCTTCGTGCAGGCCATCTACGACCACACGGTGCCCGGCGGGGTGTGGATCAACAGTGACGTCTGCGGTCCGGACGGCGGTGACCGGCCGGTACGGCTGCGGCTGTCGACGGCCGACGGCGCGAACCCGCCAGGGCCGCGTACCGATCTCGCCGACGGGCCGCCCAGCGAGGTCGCCGCCTATGTGCGCGGCCTGTCCACCCGGGCCCGGCTGGACCAGTTCGCGGTCGACTTCGCGTTCCCGTTCGACCACCGGCCGGTCGACGGGGCACCGGAGGTCGTCGAGACGACCCTGGCGGCGGCGATGGACTTCCTGACCCGCAAGGACTACCCGGACAACTGGTTGTCCGAGACCCGGGAGCAGTTCTGCGGGCTGGAGTACGCCGACTGGAAGGCGTTGCTGGCCGACGTCGGGTTCGAGATCGACCCGGCCAGCGGCCCGGTCCGCAACGACTGGATCGTCGAGCACCGGCTCGCTCCGGTCGCGTCGCTGTCCACCCTCGACGGCAGGCCGATGGACTGGCCGGTGACGCACGTGCTGCTGGTGGCCCGGCGGCCGGTGAACAGTTGAGCGGTCAGAGCCGGTCGAACGGTGCGGCGTAGCGGAACCGGCCCGGTGTCGGTGGCGTCGGGCCCAGCGGCCGCACCTGGAAGTAGCGTCCCCACTGCGGATCGGGCGCGACGATGCCGAACTCGCTGGCCGGGTGCAGCCCGAACCGGTGGTAGTACGCCGGGTCGCCGAGCAGCGTGACGAGGGTCTCGTCGCGGGCTTCGGCGGCGGCGAGCACCGCGTGCATCAGGGCCGAACCGACGCCGGCGCGTTGCCGGTCCGGGCGGACCGCCAACGGTCCGAGGCCCAGCGCCGGCCGGTCGTCGACGTACCCCCGGGTGCAGACCACGTGCCCGACGATCCCGCCCGCAGCGGCCGGGTCGGTCGGGGCGCTCGCGACGGCGGCCGGTGCGTCCGGGTCCGTGCCGGCCGGGCCGTCGACGGCGACCAGCGACAGCGCCGGGATCCATCCGGAGTCGGCGCGGAGTTCGTCCAGCAGCCCGACCTCGATCGGCGGCCGGTCGTCGGGCTCCGACCCCTGCCCTGACCCCGACTCCGCAGGCCGGCGGAAGGCCGCCGCCACGACCGCCCGTACCGCCGCGACGTCGTCGGCGCGTTCCCGTCTGACCAGCATGGCCGCCATCTGATCAGCCGGTGCGCCGGCCCGGCAACCGGATTCGCGGCGCGACGCGGGACAATCGTCGGCCATGCCCATTGATCTGTACGACGTCATTCACCGCCGCCGCGACGTGCGGGCCGAGTTCACCGGCGCGCCGGTGCCCGACGAGGTGCTGCACCGGGTCCTCGCCGCCGCGCACGCCGCGCCGAGCGTCGGGCTGACCCAGCCGTGGGACTTCGTGCTGGTCCGGGACTCGTCGGTCCGCGACGCCTTCCACGCCCATGTGCAGCAGGAACGGCGGACGTTCGCCCGGAGCCTCGACCCGGCGGCGGCGGCCCGGTTCGCGCACATCAAGATCGACGGGGTACGGGAGGCCACGCTGTCGATCGTGGTGACCTACGACCCGCAGCGGGGCAGCCCGGCGGTGCTCGGCCGGCACGCCATCGCCGACGCCGGGCTCTACTCGGTCTGCCTGGCCATCCAGAACCTCTGGCTGGCCGCCACCGCCGAAGGTCTCGGGGTCGGCTGGGTCTCGTTCTACCGGGAGCCGTTCCTGCGGGACCTGCTCGGTGTCCCGGCCGGCGTCCGGCCGGTGGCGTGGCTCTGCGTCGGGCCGGTGAGTGGGCTGGCCGAGGTGCCTGACCTGGAGCGGCACGGCTGGCGGGCGCGTCGGCCGTTGACCGAGGCCCTGCACCACGACCGCTGGTGAGTCACCAGCTCCACGGACTCGCGATTTGCTGAAACAGCAAGGAAGTTTGCCGATACGCTGACCCTGCGCGGATCGTGGGTGCCGGAGGTGGTCAGCATGACTGACAACGTGGCGGGGGGACCCGCATACCGTACCGCCGTGGCGGTGATCGGCGGCGGTGCCGCCGGACTGAGCGCGGCGCTGACCCTGGCCCGCGCCCGGCGCGGGGTCATCGTGATCGACGCCGGCGAGCCCCGTAACGCGCCCTCGGGCGGCGTGCACGGATTCCTCACCGGCGAGGGCATGCGCCCGGCCGACCTGGTCGCCACCGGCCGGCGTGAGGTCGAACGGTACGGCGGCATCGTGCTGCCCGGCCGGGTCGTGGCGGCCGAACGGGTCGACGACGGATTCGCCGTCCGGCTCGCCGACGGGGCCACCGTCGCCGCCCGGCGGCTGCTGCTGGCCACCGGCGTGGTCGACGAGTTGCCGCCGATCGCCGGGCTGCGCGAGCGCTGGGGCCGGGACGTGCTGCACTGCCCGTACTGCCACGGGTGGGAGATCCGCGACGAGCCGGTCGGGGTGATCGGCGCCAACGAGATGGCGCTGCACCAGGTCCAGCTGTTCCGGCAGTGGACCTCGGACCTGGTGCTGTTCACCCACACCGGGGTCACCCTCACCGACGAGCAGGCCGAAGCGCTGGCGGCCCGGGGCGTACGGGTGGTGCCCGGTGAGGTCACCGGGGTGGAGACCACCGACGACCGGCTCACCGGGGTGCGTCTCGCCGACGGGACCGTGGTGCCCCGTACGGCGGTGACGGTGGCGTCCCGGCTGCACGTCGGCGACGGCATCGGCGGCGCCGACGGGCTGCTGGCCCAGCTCGGGGTGCCGGTGACGGCCCACCCGACGGGCATGGCCGAGCAGGTGGAGGCCGACCCGACCGGGCAGACCCCGGTGCCGGGCATCTGGGCCGCCGGCAACCTGACCAACCCGTTCGCCCAGGTCATGGCGTCGGCGGCGGCCGGGGCGATGGCGGCGGCGGCACTCAACGCCGAACTGGCGCAGGCGGACACCGCCGAAGCGGTCCGCCGGCACCGGGCGGTCGCCGCCGGCGAGGACGACTACGGCCTGCCGGTGCACCACGGGCCGGCGGACGTCGCCGCGATGGTCAGCCAGGAGTTCTGGGACGAGCGGTACGGCGCCGTCGACCGGGTGTGGAGCGGCAACCCCAATCCGCAGCTGGTCACGGTCGTGGCCGACCTGCCCGCCGGCACCGCCTGCGACGTCGGGGCCGGCGAGGGTGCCGACGCCATCTGGCTGGCCGGCCAGGGCTGGGAGGTGACCGCGGTCGACGTGTCGCCGGTGGCGCTGCGCCGGGCCGCAGACCAGGCGGCGGTGGCCGGTGACGACGTGGCGAAGCGGCTCACCTGGCAGCAGGCCGACCTGCGGAGCTGGGATCCGGGTACGGCCCGGTTCGACCTGGTCAGCGCGCAGTTCATGCACCTGCCGGATCCGGACCGGGCGATGCTGCACCGCCGGCTCGCGGCGGCGGTCCGCCCCGGCGGCACCCTGCTGATCGTCGGCCACCACCCGCGTGACCTGGACGTTCCCGGGATCCGTCGGCCACGCCTGCCGGACCTGATGTTCACCGCCGAGCAGGTCGCGGCCGTGCTGGACCCGTCGGAGTGGGCCAGTATCCGGGCCGAGACGGTGCCCCGGTCGGTCACCGGCCCGGACGGCGACCCGATCACGATCCACGACGCGGTGCTGCACGCCGTGCGCCGTAGGTGAGCGGCCGGGACGGCCCGTGAACCAGCCGGGGGCGCCGGGCGAGGACGCCCGACGCCCCCGGAGGGCTGACCGGTGTCAGTCGATGACGAGGTCACCGCCGGAGGCGGTCAGGTTGACCTCCTCGGTGGCGGTGCCGGTCCAGCTCGACGAGAACATCAGCGTGTCGCCGTCCCAGACGGTGATCCCGATGGTGTCCCGCCGGCCCGGTCCGCCCGCGTCGGTCGCGGTCACCCGCATCGTCAGCCCGGTCGCCACCGGCACCGGCTGCTGCGGGGTGGACAGGTCGAACAGCGTCACCTGGTAGCGCAGCTGCGCCGCCGGCACGCCGGCGACCGTGGTCGCGCCGTACGACTCCAGGACGGCGCCCTGGAACTTGTACCGCGTGTCCCCGGAGCGGTAGCCGACCAGCACCTTGCCGGCCAGCTCGCCGACGTTGGTGATCCGCCCGTCGAGGCTCACCTCGACCCGGTGCTCGGGGTCCAGCGGGTACGCGCCGGCGGTCGACCCGCTGCGCAGGTAGCCGTCGCCGCTGATCCGCAGCCCGGTCGACGGGGCGACCGTCACCGTGGCCGTGACAGCTCCGGTGTAACGGCCGTCGACCGTGGCGGTCACCGGATGGTTGCCGACCGGCAGGGTGGCCGTGCAACTCGCCACGCCGCCGGTGACCTCGCTGCCCCAGAGCTTCACCTCGGTGGTGCACAGCGTGGTGTCACCGGTGGTGAAGGCGAACTGGGCGCCGCGGACGTCGCCGGCCTCGGCACCGACCGCCGCGCGGAGCAGGACCTGCGCGGTGTCCGCGCCGGCCACCGGGTGCACCAGCGTGTCCCCGGTGTACGCCAGCTCGGCCGAGCGGACCTGGCTGATCCGGATGTCGGCGTCGTTGAGGTCGAAGAAGACGTTGCCGACCGCTTCGATCTTGATCCGACCGGTGGTGGTGTCGATGTTCGGCAGGGTGACCGTGGCGCTGCCGGTGTTCGGCACCGCCTCGGCCAGCACGTACGGGAACGTCTTCGCCCCGTCGGTGGACAGCGAGATCTTCACCTGCGCGGCGTTGACCGGTGCCGCGTCGGTGCCGGCCACGTCCCAGGTGACCTCCTGAGTGGAGCCGCCCAGGTAGAACGACGGCGTCGGCTGCGAGGTGACCAGGAACGGACCCGCCTGCGGGGCCAGCACGACCGCGGTCTCGGCGTTACCGACCCCACCGCCGCCGACCCGGCCGTCGCGGGCGGTCAACTTGAAGTGCATCGTCCGGTCGTTGTTGTAGCCCACCCAGTCGGCGGTCGGCAGGAACTCCGAGTAGCAGTCCACCAGCGTCTGGGTCAGGTTGGAGGCGCTGCCGCTGGCCGGCGGCTCCGGCGCGGCCGGGCAGGCACCGGTCTTGGCGTTGGTGTTGCCGGCCAGGATCTGCGCCATGTCCGGGAAGACCCGGGTCGGGTCGTCGTCGACAGCGTTGAGCCCGGGGGAGTAGTACTGCTGGGTGTCCTGCGGGCTGACCAGCGCCGACGTGCCGAAGACCCGGAACAGCGGGCCGTTGGTCTTGACGTTGTCGGTCAACGCGGTACCGGCGGTGCTGCCACCGAGGATCCCGCCCCGGTCGTTCTGCTCCCACATGTACGTCAGCGGGTCGCCGTCGGCGTCGGTGGCGCTACCGGTCAACGCGAACGGGGTCCGTACCGGGATGGTGAACGAGGCCGGCACGCTCACCACCGGGGCGTGGTTGGTGGTCTCGGTGACCTGCCAGCCGCCGTTGTCGACCGGGCCGCCCTTGGCGGTCTCGCCGACGAAACCGTCCGCGCCCACGAAACCGGTCAACCCCAGCGCCGGTACGTTGGTCTGCGCCACCGCCCCGCCGTTGAACGTCACCTGGAAACCGGTGTCGTTGAGCGCGCCGAGGCCACCGAACGCCGCGACGCTCACCGTCGCGCCGGCCGGCCAGCCGCCGATCGCCTCGATCGCCGCCTTGATACCGGCGGTGGTGTAGTTGACCCCACGCACGATCGGCGCCGAGGACTGTCCACCGTAGCTGATCGTGAAGGCGTCGCCGTCGGTGTCGAAGTCGCGCAGCGACACCGTCTGCACCTCGTTGATCGCCGGCCGCGACGAGTTCACGAACGTGGTGATCTCGTGGTAGCTGCGCTGCGACCAGTACGGGTCGGAGTGCGGCTGCAGGTTGTCCTGCTGGCAGATGCCCGCGTACGCCATGATCGACGAACCGCTGCCCGGCTCGTACGAGTTGGCGGCGCTGCGGTTGCTGCCGGAGCAGTTCCACTGGGTGCCGTTGAAGGTGTGGTTGCCGGCGAACTGGTGGCCGATCTCGTGCGCCACGTAGTCGACGGCGTAGAAGTCACCGACCGGGTTCGGCAGGCCGGTGCAGCCCCGGGCCTTGCCGTCGCCGCCGACGACGCCGAGCCCGGCGACGCCGCCACCGGGCAGGCCGAAACCGATGTGCCCGACGTCGAAGTTGCTCGCCCCGACGAGCTGGCCGAGGACGATCCGGTTGCGGTTGAGCGTGGCACCGGAGCAGCCGGTCAAGTTCGCCTCGGTGAAGCACGGCGCCGACCCGCACGGCCCGTTCGGGCCGGTGGCCAGCTCGGCGGTGTTCAGGTTGGTCTTGTCGGTGTCGTTGATCAGCACGAGCCGGATCGCGGTCTCGTCCTCGTAGATCTGGGTCACCCGGTTGATCAGGGTCACCTTCGCGGCGGTCACGTTCTCCGCGCCGAAGTAGGTGGCGTACGACGGGTCGGTCAGAAACGCCAGGCGGTACGTCCGCAGCTGGACCAGCGGCCCGGCCGGCTCGTCGGCCTGCGCCTGGTCGATCTCCTCGCCGATCTGTTCTGCGGCGGCCCCGACGTCGGCCCGCTCGATCAGGTCACCGTGCCGGTTGACCAGGTCGTGTGCGTAGTAGCTGGCGTAGACGCTCTGGTCGCGGTGGTACGGGTCGACGTACCAGGAACCGTTGGAGGAGCGGACCGAGGCGTGGAAGCCCAGCGGGGTCAGGTCGGCCCGGATCGTCGCGGTCGGATCGTCGAGCCCGGTGCCGGCGTACGTCTGGATCTCCGGGTGGGCGGCGGCGAGCCCGTCCTGCATCACCGGCGAGTTGACGACCTCGAACCGTTGCAGCGCGCCGTCCGGGTCGGGCACCGTCAGCACCAGCGGCGCCGTCGCGGCGGCCCGGGCCGACTCGTCCGGCGCCCGGTCCAGCTGTGCGGCGATCGCGTCCCGGTCCAACGTGTACGCCGCCAGCCGGCGGGCCTCGATGTCCGGGGCACGTCCGGAGCGGCTCGCCGTCGGCGCCTCGTCGAGTGTCGCCCATGGGGAGTCGGCGATCGGCGTACCACGCTCCGGGGCGGCGACGGCCGCACCGGTCGGGCCGACGGCGGGCAGCAGCGCCGCCGCGACGACAGCGACGAGCAGGACGACCAGCCGCCGGTTACGGGACCGGCCGGTCCCGGGTGCCGGTGGCGACTGGCCACCCGCTGTCGGGGGGATCGGTGTCGAGGGGGTCCGCAAGATGTCTCCTTGGGGGTCCGTCACGAACCACGACCCGTTGCCAGGGGTGCCGAGGCCGACGAGCCATGGATCTTGGGGGTCGCCCCGACGCTAGGGGGCGGCGTCGGCGGTAGGCATCGTCCGTAGGGATGAGACAGTGCCAATCACCGCCGATACCCTAGTCCGGCCGGTACGGCGTGCCCGGACCCGACGCCGGAACGGTTCCGTTGGGAAACCTGCGGGAAACGCCGTGCCGCTAGTGCCGCTAGTGCCGCTAGTGGCGCAGGCGGTCGACGGGAGGATCAGCGGAACGCGGTCAGGAACCGGTCCCGGAACTGGTCCATCTGCCACACCGGAGCCTGCCCGTCCGGCCGCAACCCGTCCTGCCAGTCCCAGTCGGCGACGAGGTCGAGCACCGCCGGATCCCGGGACACGATGGTCACCGGTACGTCGTGGCTGGCGCTCGGGCCCGTCACCACCGGCGACGGCTGGTGGTCGCCGAGGAAGACCACCACGAGATCGTCGTCCCCGCGCGCCTCGATGTACGAGATGATCGTGCTCAACGAGTACCCGACGGCCCTCGGGTAGTCGTCGCGCAGACTCTCCTCCACGGACCGGTTCTCCTGGTCCGCGGCCATCTCCTGGCGGTCGAAGACCGCGCCGTCGCGCACCGTGTTCCAGTTGACCAGCTGCGGCACCGGCGTCCACGGCGCATGACTGGACAGCAACGCCACCTCGGCCATCACCGGCCCTTCGGCGGCCTGACGCTCGAAACGGTCGAACGCCGACAGGACGTACTGGTCCGGGATCGAGGCGAAGGCGAACCGGTCACCGGCGTAGCCCATGTTGCGCGAGTCGTACACCTGGTCGTAGCCGAAGAACGCCCCTTCCGGCCAGGCCCGCGAGTTGCCAGGGAAGAAGCCCGACACCCGCCAGCCGGCGCGACCGAACGCCCGGGTCAGCGTCAACCGGTCGCTGGTGACCAGGCTGTGGTACCGCTGCTGGTTGTCCACCCACAGCCCGGACAGGGTGCTGCCGTGCGCCAGCCAGCTGCTGCCGCCGACCGTCGACGAGGTCAGGAACGCGCTGCGCGAACCGAACCCCTGCGCGGCCAGCCGCTGCGAACCGTCGTCGAGCACGTCCGCGACGTACGGGGCGAACTCCGGGGCGGTCACCGCGTCCCGGCCGTAGCTCTCCACGAACGCCAACAGCACGTCCTTGCCGCGCAGCGCGGTCAGCAGTTCGTCACCGGGCACGTCGCGGAACGCGTCCACTGCCGCCAGCTCGGCGAACTCCTGCCGGTCCCGCAGACTCGCACCGACCTGCAGCGTGTGGTCGTACGCCAGCCGGGCGGTGGCCCGGTCCGCCACCGGCAGCGCGAACGTGACCTGCTCCTCCTCGTAGACGGTCACCGTCGTACCGAGCAGGGCGAACACCAGCCAGCCGGCCGCCAACGCGCCGACCACCCCGCCGCCGACCCGTCGGTGCCCGGCCAGCAGCCGGGCCGTGCGCAGCGTGGCGAACACCGCAAGCGCCAGCACCGCGCCGGTGAGCAGTACGGCACCGACGGCCGCGCCGACCGCCGCCGCCCGCCCGTACGAGGCGTCGATGAACCGGTACCCGTCGGCCAGCAGTCCCCAGTCCATCACCGGGTCGAACGGGCGGGCCAGCACGGAGAAGAAACCCATGTCGGCGACCTTGAGCACGGTCAGCACCCCGAGCAGGACACCGAGCCCGGCCGCCACCGGGGTACGCAGCCGACCGGGCAGCACCAGCAGCAGCGCGGCCGCCACGACCGCCTCCAGCGGGATCCGGGCGAACGCCGCCGGCACCACGAGGTCCCGCTGGTACGGCAGCGTCATCGCCGCCAGCAGACCGGCCACCGCCAGCGCACTGACCGCCCAGCCGACGGTACGCCGTACCCGCTGCCGCCAGGGGACGGCCGCAGCCGGCACCGGTGTGTCCGCCGCCGCCTCCGCTTCTGCCCTTGCCTCCGTCGGCTCGACCTGCTGCGTCGGCTCGGCTGGCGTCGTCGGCTCGTCCGCTACCTCGGCTGCGGTCTGCGGGGTCGGCGTGTCAGCAGCGGGAGCGTCGGAGTGCGTGGCGGAGGACAAGATCACGACCTTCCTCATCGTCGACCAGGCGGCGTGCCCTGCCGGGCCGGGCTCCGCACGATATCTACACCGCCGGACACCCGACAACACGTACGGACCGCCGGGCCGGATCGATCATCCCAGGTTGGTGACCGGAACACCGGTCCGACCGGTCATCCGTACGACAGGGTCGCGCACGGACCTCAGGGAGCGGACATGGACCAGCTACGTACCCACTTCGAGCAGGCATTCGACGGCGAGCCGCCACCGGCGACGCCGGGCGAGGAACTGGCCCGCGCCGCGATGGCCGGCGGTGCCCGGCTGCGCCGCCGCCGACGGCTCACCATCGGTGGTGCCGCCGTCGCGGTGACCGCCCTCGCCGCTGTCGCGGCCGGCCTGGCGGTGCCCGTCCGGGACGCACCGGCCCCCATTCCCGCGCCGGCGGCGATGGGCCCGATGGGCTCCGGGATCTGCGCTGCGACAACCGCCGACGACCCGGCCACTGAAGTCGCCGTCTTTCTGGATGCCCAGGTCACCGACGAGCAACGGGCCGCCATCGACGTGGCGTTGCGCGCCGACCCACGGCTGTCGACCGTCCGGTACGAGAGTCGGCAGCAGGCGTACGACAGGTTCCGGGAGCTGTACCGGAATCCGTCACCGGGCCACGTCGTCGCGGAATCTGACCTGGTGGAGCAGGTCACCGTCGACCAGTTTCCCGAGTCTTTCCGGCTCACCCTGGTCGACCCGAACACCTATCCGCAGATGGAGCTGACGCTACGGGCGTTACCCGGCGTCGATGATGTCATCAGCAGCTTCTGCCCGCCCCGTGCGACCCAGCGGGAGGGCGAATGACCGGCGTACGGACCGTGGAGCCGGCCGCCGACGGGCTGCCGGTGCGACCGCCGACCCCGGCGACCCCGGCGGGCGGTCCGGTGGCCCGCTGGGCGGCGGCCCGTCGAGGGCAGCGGGCAGTCCGCGACGAGGCGTTCACGGCGTTCGTCGTCGACGCGGCACCCCGGCTGCGGCGGACCGCGTACCTGATGTGCCGGGACTGGCACCTGGCGCAGGACCTGACCCAGATCACCTTCACCCGGATGTACGCCGCGTGGGCGCGGATCTGGCCGGCGGCGAACCTGGACGCCTACAGCCGGCGGGTGCTGGTCAACGCGGTCGCGGACACGATGAAGCGGCGCAGCCGTACCGAACTGGTGCTCGCCGAGCCGCCCGAACCGTCGGTCCCGGCGCCGGCCGCCGCACCCGACCTGCAGGTCACGTTGCTGCGTGTGCTGGCCGAGCTGCCGGTACGCGACCGGGCGGTGCTGGTGCTGCGGCACTGGGAGGACCGCAGCGTGGAATCCGTCGCCGAGATCCTCGGGATGACCACGTCGGCGGTGAAGATGACCAGCATGCGGGCGCTGCAGCGGCTGCGTACCGCGCTCGGGGAGGACTTCCCGACCAGCTGATCCGACCGGCGACCTAGGCTGGGCGCATGCCCCCCGTGTCGACGTCGCCGGACCTGTCGACGTCACAGCGCCGGCCGGCGTCGCCGTACCGGTGGACGTTGCTCGACCTGGCGGTCGCGACGGCGGTGGCCACCATCGCCTGGCAGTACCGGGCCTCGCTGGCCGACCTGGTGATCGGCCTCGGCATGGCGGTGGCGCTGGTGTGGCGCCGCCGCCGTCCGATGACCGTCATGCTGGTCGTCGCCGGCCTGGCCGCGGCACAGCTGCTGGTCGCCCTCAGCGTGCCGGAGTTCTACGACGTCGCGGTGCTGATCGCGATGGCCGCGGTGGTGACCCACGCCGACCGGCAGTGGCACGCCGTACTGGCCGGCGGGATCACCCTGGTCGGCGTCGCCGTGCTCGCCGTCGACGCCAAGCTGCTCGCCGACGACTACCAGGTGCCCGGCCTCGCCGACTTCAGCGAGTACGGCGTCCTGATGCTGATCTGCGTGGCGCTCTGGCTGACCGCGTACATGTTGCGCAGCCGCAAGGAACAGACGGCGGTCGCCGCCGAGCGGGCGGCGGCCGCCGAACGGGAACGCGACCAGCTTGCCCGGCTGGCCGCCGCCGACGAACGGGCCGCGATCGCCCGGGAGCTGCACGACGTCGTCGCCCACAGCCTGGCGGTGATGACGGTGCAGGCGGACGGCGCCAGCTACATGATCGACCTGGACACGGAGCAGGCCCGCAAGGCCATGATCACCATCGGTGACACCGGCCGCGACGCGCTGGAGGACATGCGCCGCATCGTCGCCGTGCTGCGCGGGGTCGACGCGTCACCGGCCGCCTCGCAGCCCGGGACGGCCGGGGTGGCCGGAACGCCCGACGACACCGATCGGCGTCGGGCCGGAATTGCCCAGCTCAGCGCCCTGATCGAGCGGACCAGGGGGGCCGGTCTCGTCGTCGAGCTGAGCATCGACGGCGATCCGGCCCGGTTGTCACCCGCCGAGGAGCTGACCATGTTCCGGGTGGTGCAGGAGTCGCTGACCAACACCCTGCGATACTCGGGTCCCGGCACGGCTGTCACCGTGACCGTCCGGATCGATGCGGACACCGCCGAGCTGACGGTGATCGACGATGGCCGAGGGACGGTCGCCACCCGGCCGACCACTGCCCGGCCCACCACTGCCCGATCGACCGCCGGACCGGCGTCCGGCGGAAACGGCCTGCTCGGCATGCGGGAGCGGGTGGCCGTGCACGGCGGCGAGGTGACCGCCGGACCGCGGCCGACCGGCGGCTGGCAGGTCGCCGCCGTACTGCCGATCAGGTCCCCGGCGCGGGCCGGGACGGAGCCGACGGAGGTGACGTCGTGACGATCAGAGTCTTCCTCGTCGACGACCAGGAGCTGGTCCGCGCCGGGTTCGCGATGGTGCTGGCCGCCCAGCCCGACATGGCCGTCGTCGGTGAGGCCGCCGACGGTGCCGCCGCGCTCGCCGCGTTGGCAACCACCGAGGCCGACGTGGTGGTGATGGACATCCGGATGCCGGTGATGGACGGTGTCGAAGCCACCCGCCGGCTCCGGGCCCAGGACCGCGCCGACGCGCCGAAGGTCCTGGCGTTGACGACGTTCGACACCGACGAGGACGCGTTCGCCGCGCTGCAGGCGGGCGCGAGCGGCTTCCTGCTCAAGAACGTGCGACCCGCCGAACTGCTGGCCGCGATCCGGGTGGTGGCCAGCGGCGAGTCGGTCGTCGCACCCCGGGTGACCCGTCGGCTGCTGGACCGCTTCGCCGGGCACCTCACCCCGGAGCCGGCCGCCGACGACCGGCTCGCCGCGCTGACCGCCCGGGAACGTGAGGTGCTCGCCCTGGTCGCGGCCGGCCTGTCCAACACCGAGATCGCCAGCCAGCTGTACGTCGCCGAGGCGACCGTCAAGACCCACCTTGGGCGGATCCTCACCAAACTGGACCTGCGGGACCGGGTGCAGGCCGTCGTCTTCGCGTACCGGATCGGTCTGGTCCGTCCCGGGCCGTGACCTGTCCGGACTCCGGGCCGTGACCTGTCCGTCCCTTCCCCTGACCTGGGGCGTTGCGACCGGTATCGGACGGGACGTACGACCACGGTCGTACCCGGTCCGGCCCGCAGATCCGATCGTGCGCCGACGCGCCCGACACCCCCGCCGGCCGACGATGGTCATCGTTGCGAACCCCGACGATCGGAAGGCATCTGATGACCACCCAGTTCGACACCGGCACCCGCCGCCCCGCCGCGCTGCGACTGATCCTCCTCGGCGTGGTGACCGTCGCGGTGCTGGCCGCTGTCGCGTTCGGCGTCAACTACCTGTGGCAGCAGCAGTTCGGGCCGACTCAGGCGTCAGCCGCCGACTGCCGGCTCGCCCAACAGTTGCTCGACCAGACGAAGAACCCACCGAGCGAACCGGCCGAGGCCGAGCAGTGGGAACAAGACCTGCGCAAGATTCGCTACGCCCAGTTCGTCGATCAGGGGATCAGCACTGAGGTCGGCCGCTTCATCCACTGGTCCCGGGTCAAGGCGACCGGCGCGGGCGAGCGTCCGACCACGGAGCAGATCAGCCAGGCGCGCAGTAACGCCGAGGGCCACTGCGCGAGCAGCGGCGTCGAGCTGACCTTCCCTGACCTGGCATTCTGAAGATGAGTGTCATCAACACCGCCGTGCCGCGTACCCAGCTGCGCGGCATCCTGACCCGACCCGGCCGCCTGCTGCTCACCGGCCTGTCGGTGCTGGTCGCCGCGTTCGTGGTGGCCGGCGGGGTGCTCGCGTACGAGATCGTCGCCCGCACCACGCTGGACACCTTCAGCGACACCCCACCAGGCGCCAGCCTGGTGGTCACCGTGAACGGCACACTGATCGCTGACGAGCAGCGTGCCGCGATCGCCGCGTTCCCGGGCGTCAGCCAGGCCGTCGGTCGCGACGAGGTCCAGCTCGCTGTGGGCGACCCGTCGGCCGGCACGTCGATCCTGCTGGTCACCGACCCCGGTGCCGGACCGCTGGCGCGGACCACGCTGCTCACCGGACGGTATCCGACAGCGGGCGGCGAGATCGCGGTCAACCAGCGCGCCGTCGAACGGCTCGGCGTCACACCCGGCACCACCCTTCGGCTGTACGGCGGCGATCCGACCGCCGCACCGGTGACGGCGACGGTGACCGGCGTCGTCGACGGCCCGGACGCCAACTGGGAGCGGGCGTACACGCCGGACACGCTGCTCGCGACAGTGACGACGACCCCGGTCGGCTGGGGTCGGATCGACGTCGCCGCCGCGCCGGGGACCGACGTCGGCGGGCTCTCGGACGAGATCCTCAACTACCTCGACCGGGTCGACCCGCAGCTGTACCCCAGCGCGGCGCCCGGCGAATCGAAACGGCTGGCCGAGGCGCAGGACGCCGTGGCCCGCTTCGACCAGGTCTTCGCGCTCGCCGCGATGTTCCTGGCCGTCGCCGTGGTCGCCGCCCTGCTGGTCGCCTCGTCGACGTTCCGCATCGTGTTCGCCCAGCGGATGGGCCAGCTGGCGTTGCTGCGCCTGATCGGCGCCCACCGCCGGCAACTCGTCGTGGCGTTGACCATCGAAGGTGCGCTGGTCGGCCTGTTCGCCGGCACCGTCGGGGTGCTGCTCGCGGTCGGCGCCGGGCTGGCCGCACCGGCGCTCGCCGCCGCCGCCGGGCAGCAGGTCTCCCTGCCCGAGGTGCCGGTCGGGGCACTGGTGGCGGTCATCGTCGGGGCGGTCGTGTTGACCGCCGGCGCGGGACTGGTGCCGGCGTTGGCCGCTGCGAACGTCCCGCCGCTGCAGGCGTTGCGCAGCGCCGGCACGGTGACCGCCGAGTCGGGAATCAGCGCCGGGCGCCTGCTCGTCGGGCTGCTGCTGGCCGCCGCGTCGGGCGCCACGGTCGCGCTGACCATCTCCCGCGTCTCGGCACCGGAGGCACCGGATTCGGCAGGGACGCTGCTGGGCATCGTCGGGATCGGCGCCTTCGCGTTCGGTGCGCTCGTCGCACTCGGACCGCTGCTGATCCGGCCGGTGCTGGCAGTCGTCGGTTGGCCGCTGCGCAAGCTCCGGCCGGTCGGCACCCTTGCGGTGAGCACGGTCGGCGGAGTGCCGCGCCGGGCCGCCGCAGTCTCGGTGGTGGTCGCCCTGGGGGTGGCCCTCGTCGGTGGCGCGGCGGTTGGCGCCGCCAGCCTGCGCGCCTTCACCGACCAGACGATGGCCGCCCGCGCCCCGGCCGACCTGATGGTGGTCGGCCGGGACCAGCCGCTCACCCCGGCGGTCGTCGACCAGTTGCGGGCGATGGAGGAACTCCGCCACGTCACCCCGGTGGAGCTGCTCTCGTTCAACACCGACCAGTTGTCGTACACGGCTGTCACCATCGACCTCGACGCGCTGCCCCGGATGGCGGCGCTGGTCGTCGACGACGGCACGTTGACCAACGTCGGGCCGGGGCAGGCGGTGCTCGCGCAGAACCTGGCCCAGGATCTGGCGGCCGACGTCGGCGACCAGATCACCCTGACCGGTGACGCAGGGCAGGTGAGCGTCACCGTCACGGCGGTGCTCGGCGGCCGCGCACCGCTGGACACCGATGTGGTGCTGACCTCGGGCGACCTGGCTCTGCTCGGTGGCACCGACCCCACCGAGACCGGGGTGCTGGCCGACTTCGTCGGCGGCGACCACGGCGCGACAGTGGCCGCCGTACGGCAGCTCGCGGTCGCCAACGGCGCCGACGTGGGCGTGCTGGCGGATTACCGGGAGACCGTCGAGTCGGAGATGTCGTCGCTGTTCCTGATCGCGCTCGGACTGCTCGCCCTGACCGTGGCGATAGCGGTCGTCGGGGTCGGCACCACCACCGCGTTGTCGGTGCTGGAACGCACCCAGGAGGTCGGCCTGCTGCGGGCGCTCGGCCTCAGCCGACCCCGGCTACGGGCGATGATCCTGCTGGAATCCGGCATGTACGGGATCGTCGGTGCGGTGCTCGGCCTGGCCCTGGGCGTACCGCTGGCCTGGCTGGCGATCGAGGCATTGCAGTTGGGCACACCACTGGTGTTGCCGGCGGGCCAGCTGCTGGTGATCGTCGCGGCCCTGGGCGCCATCACCGCGATGGCCGGGTTGGCGCCGGCCCGCCGGGCCGCCCGGGTCAGCCCGGTCGCCGCCATCGGCGTCCCGGACTGAGCCCGGTCACCTCGCCGCCCGCACCACCTCGCAGTGGTAGCCCGACGATTCACCCGCGACCAGGTCCACGGTGGCCGTTGCGTCCTGGTAGCACACCTCGAACTCCGCGCCGGGGCCACCGTCGGGTGCTGGCACCCGTACCCGGGTCCGCTGGCCCGGCACCGGTGCGTACAGCCGCAGCGTCACGCCGTCGGCCCAGGGGTAGTCGGGTCGGTCGGTGACCGTCCCGAACGGGATGACCGCGCCGGGCCGGGCCAGCACGGGTACGCTGTCGAACCCGTGCTTCTCGGTGATCCACCCTGGGCCGGTGACCTGGGCACCGGTCATCAGATGGGTCCAGGTGCCGGCGGGCAGGTAGTAGGTGACCTGTCCGTCCGCGCTCATCACCGGGGCGACGAGCAGGTCCGGGCCGAGCATGTACTGCCGGTCGAGGTACGCGGTGGCCGGGTCGTCCGGGAACTCCACGATCATCGGCCGCATCACCGGTACGCCGTCGCGGTGGGCCTCCTCGGCCGCCGCCGCCAGGTACGGGATGAGGCTCAGCTTGAGCCGGGTGAAGCGGCGCAGCACGTCGACCGCCTCGTCGTCGTACGCCCACGGCACCCGGTACGAGCCGGAGCCGTGCAGCCGTGAGTGCGAGGAGAGCATCCCGAAGGCGATCCAGCGCTTGAAGACGGCCGGGTCCGGCGTGCCCTCGAAGCCGCCGATGTCGTGGCTCCAGTAGCCGAAGCCGGACGCGGCCAGGGACAGGCCGCCGCGCAGCGACTCGGCCATCGCCACGAAGGTGGACTCGCAGTCGCCGCCCCAGTGCACCGGGAACTGCTGGCCTCCGGCGGTCGCGGACCGGGCGAAGAGCACCGCCTCGCCCGGTCCGCGCTCGGCCTCCAGCAGCTCGAAGACGGCCTTGTTGTAGAGGTACGAGTAGTAGTTGTGCATCCGTTGCGGGTCGGATCCGTCGTGCCAGACGACGTCGGTCGGGATGCGCTCGCCGAAGTCGGTCTTGAAACAGTCCACTCCCATGTCGAGCAGGACCTTCAGCTTGCCCGCGTACCACTGCACCGCCGCAGGGTTGGTGAAGTCGACGAGC
Organism: Solwaraspora sp. WMMD791; assembly: GCF_029581195.1. Lineage (NCBI taxonomy): Bacteria > Bacillati > Actinomycetota > Actinomycetes > Micromonosporales > Micromonosporaceae > Solwaraspora > Solwaraspora sp. WMMD791. Next base: position 3,087,754 of record NZ_CP120737.1, on the reverse strand, counting down.
GCCATCCCGGCCTGCCACTTGTCCCACTGCCAGATGGAACCGTCCGGGTTGCGGACCAGGTAGTCGGCCTGCCGTCCCTCCTCGAACAGGTACGACCGCTGGGCGATGTACGGGTTGATCCAGACGCAGACCTTCAGGCCACGCTCGTGCAGCCGGCGCAGCATCCCCTCGGGGTCCGGGAAGGTCGCCGGGTCCCAGATGAAGTCGACCCAGTGGAACTGCCGCATCCAGAAGCAGTCGAAGTGGAACACCGACAGCGGCAGGTCCCGTTCGGCCATCCCGTCGATGAACTCGGTGACCGTCTTCTCGTCGTACGAGGTGGTGAACGAGGTGGAGAGCCAGAGCCCGTACGACCAGGCCGGCACCCGGGCCGGCCGGCCGGTCAGCGCGGTGTACCGGCGCAGCACGTCCTTGGGGGTGGGCCCGTCGAACAGGTAGTAGGTGAGCGACTGGCCCGGCACGCTGAACTGGGTCTGTGAGACCACCTCCGAGCCCACCTCGAACGACACGTGCTCGGGGTGGTCCACGAACACCCCGTAGCCGGCGCCGCTGAGATAGAAGGGCACGTTCTTGTACGCCTGCTCGCTGGCGGTGCCGCCGTCGGCGTTCCAGATGTCGACGGTCTGGCCGTTCTTGACGTACGCCCCGAACCGTTCGCCCAGTCCGTAGATGGTCTCGCCGACGCCCAGGGCCAGCCGTTCGTGCACGTAGGTGTGCCCCTCGGCGTCGGTCACCACGCCGATGCTGCGTTCGGAGGAGGAGGTGACCAGCCGGTCACCCCGCAGGAAGTCGACCCGCCACGGTCCGGTCAGCGCCACCCGGACGGTCAACTCGCCGGTGATCAGCCGCGCGCTGAGCCCGGTGACGGTCACCTGCACCGGGTGGTCGGTGCGGTCGGCGATCGCGAACCGGGGCTGTTTGGGCAGGCCGCCGGAGTGGTGTCCGATGGTCACCCCGGCCACGCCGGGGGCGGGGGAGAAGAACCGTACGGTGATCACCGGGCGGTTGAGGGTGTCCCCGCGGCCGGTGATCTTCCCGATCGGCGCGAAGACGGTCAGCGCGCGTCCGTCCGGTTCCACCTCCACCGACTCCACCGTGCCGGGGCGCAGCACGCTGACCCCGGGACGCAACTGCCAGTACCCGTCGGTGAACTTCACTTGTCGGCTCCTGCCGTGACGCCGCGCGCGAGGGTGCGCTGGAAGACGATGAAGAAGATGATCGCCGGGAGGATGCTCAGCAGCGCTCCGGCGTTGGTGGTGGGTGCGTCCATCAGCCGGTCGCCCTGCAACGAGGCGAGCGCGACCGGGACGGTCTGGGTCTGGTTGTCGATCAGCATGACCAGGGGGATGAGAAACTCGTTCCAGGTCCAGATGAAGAAGAAGACCAGCAGTACCGAGATGGTGGAGCGGATGTTGGGCAACACCACCCGCCAGAGGATCCGCCAGGTGCCGGCGCCGTCGAGCGCGGCGGCCTCCAACAGTTGGCGGGGGAAGGTGCCGAGCACCGAGGCGAGCAGGTAGGTGCCGAAGGCGGCCTGGATGACCGTGAAGATGATGATCACCGCCAGCCGGGTGTTGTAGAGCCCCGCCTCCTTGGCGAAGTGGTAGAGGGGGTAGACCAGCGCCTCCTGCGGAAGCATGTTGGCCAGCAGGAAGACGCCGACGATCCAGAGCCGGCCACGGACCCGGCCGATGCCGAGCGCGTACGCGCTGAGCAGCGAGACGAGTACGGCGAGGACCGCGACCGAGCCGGAGATGAGGATCGAGTTCCACAACTTGACCGGGTAGTCGACCTGCTCCCAGTAGGTGCGCAGGCCGGTGGTGTAGAACTCGGTCGGCCAGGACAGCGGCCCGTTGGTGGAGTAGTCGCCCGGTGCCTTGAATGCGTTGAGCAGCATGAACACGAACGGCACCAGCATGACGAGTGCGGCTGCGGTGACCAGGGCGAGCACGATCCAGCGGCTGACCCCACGGTGGTGCCGGTCGGCGGCCATCAGAGCCCTCCCCGGCGTTCGGCGCGGTGCTGCGCCACGAGGAAGCCCACCGCTATCAGGACGATGATCAGGGTCAGCACCATCGAGATCGCCGAGCCATAGCCGACCTCCAGCCGTTTGAAGAACGTGTAGTAGGCGAAGTAGGACGGCACGTTCGTGGCGTTCTCCGGGCCACCACGGGTCAGCGCGTAGATCGGGCCGAACACCTTCATCGCGGCGATGGTGCAGGTGAGGCCGACCACGAAGGTCTCCGGGCGGATCTGTGCCAGGGTGATCGACCGGAACCGCTGCCACCAGCCGGCGCCGTCGATCTCGGCCGCCTCGTACAGCTCCGGGTTGACCCGCTCCAGCGCCGCCATGAAGACGACCACCGGGTAGCCGAGCTGCACCCAGATCATCACGGCCATCACCACCGGCAGTGCGCTGTCCGGGTCGCCGAGCCAGTCGTGGCCCAACGCGCCGAGCCCGACCGCGTCGAGCAGCCCGTTGAGCGCCCCGTCGGGGCGCAGGATCCAGCCCCAGATGATGCCGGCCACCACGACCGGGAGCACCTGCGGCAGGTAGAAGGCGGCGCGCAACGCGGCGGCGGTGCGGGGACGGAACCGGCGTCCGATGGTGTCGAAGAGCACCGCGGCGAGTACCAGCCCGATCAGGGTGGGCAGCACCACCATCGCGATGATCATCGCCACCGTGTTCTGGAACGAGGTCCAGAAGACGTCGTCGGTGAACAGGTTCCGGTAGTTGGTCAGCCCGGTGAACCGGGGCTCACCCACGCCGGACCACCTGGTCAGCGAGAGGTAGCCGGTGTAGCCGAGCGGACCGCCGATGACGAGCAGGAACAGCAGCACGCCGGGCAGCAGGTAGAGCCAGTACACGGCCTTGCGCCCGCCGGGCCGGCGCGCGGACCGGCCGGTCGGGGCCAGGTCGGCCGGGGGTGACTGGGTCGGGGGTGACTGGGTCGGGGGTGACGCCGTCGCCCGCCCGGCGGCGGTGACGGTCTCGGGAACTGCCATGGGGATCCCTCCACGGCGGGACGGGCGCACGGTGACCGGTCGACCGGAGTACCCCGGGTGTGCGCCCGTCCCGACCGCCGCTCAGTCGCGCGTGATCTCCGCGACGCCATCCTGATAGGGCTTGGCGATCGCGTCGAGGACCTCCTCGGGCGACCTGGACTGGTTGATCAGCCCCTGCAGGCCGGAGACCAGCACGTCGTAGTAGCCCGGAACCGGCCAGTCCGGGTAGAAGGCGAGGCCGTCCTGGGCGCTGATGGTGTTGAAGTTCTCGATCAGCTTGCGGTCCTTCTCGTCGCTGATCGTCGCCGGGTCACCGGCCACCGGCACTCCGCCGTTGTTGCCGATCAACGCCTGGATCTCCGGGCGCAGGGTGATGTCGATGAAGTCGTACGCCAGGTTCTTGGCCTTGCTGGACTCCGGCACGACCCAGATGTTGCCCGAGGAGCCAGGGTGCAGGGTGGTGCCCGGGAAGAGGAAGGTGTCCCAGTCGTAGCTGATCTCGCTCTTGAACCGGCCGAACCACCAGCTACCGGAGACGATCATCGGTACGTCGCCGGCGATGAACGCGGTGCCCATGTCCTCGGCCTTGAGGCTGGCCGAGTCGCTGGACACGTAACCCTTTTCGACCCACTCGGCGAAGGTCTGGGCACCGTAACGCAGCGGGTCGGCCTGGAAGTCGACCGGGTTCTCGTAGAGCTGGTAGTCGTTGACGAAGGACCGGTCGGCGCGGGAGAGGGCGAGCAGATAGAAGAGCTGCCCGGCCGGGTACTCGGCGCCGGACATGCCCAGCGGGGTGATGCCCGCGTCGACGAAGGTGTCCATCGCGGCGGTCATCTCGGCCAGGGTGGTCGGGACGCTCACCCCGTGCTCGGCGAAGAGTTCCGTGTTGTAGTAGACCATCACGTACTCGCCGTAGTTGGGTACGCCGTACCAGGCGCCCGAACCCATCACCCCGTTGTCGTACCGGGCGGTGGTCTGCAGGCTGGGGCTGAGCGCGGTGTCCCAGCCGCGTGCGGTCGCCTCCTCGGTGAGGTCGGCGAGCAGCCCCTGCGAGGAGAGCAGGCCGGCGGTGGCGTTGCCCTTGTTGTACTCCATGATGTCCGGGCCCTCATCGGAGTTGATGATCATGCCCGCGTTCTGCTGGATCTGCTCGAACGCCTTGCGCTCGAAGCGCACCTCCACCCCTGGGTGCTCTTCCTCGAAGATCTCGATCGCCCGGTCCCAGGCGATGCCCATGGCGCTGTTCTCGCTCTCGTAGTGCCAGAGCTTGAGAACGTTCGCCTCGCCGTCGCCCGCGTCGTCGCCGCAGGCGGTCAGCCCGGTCGCCGTGAGCGCGGCCACCATGACCGCCGTGGCTACTCTGTGAAATCGTCGCATTGCTAATCTCCCTGATGAGTATCGAGCAGGTACTCCTCAAGCCCGTCGCCGCGTGCCAGCGCGGCGGCGGGCTACTTCGGTGTCGGGGGTCGGCGGGTCGCCGCCGGCCCCGTCGCCGCGCGCGGTGTCGCTTCGGGTACGCGGAGAGCCGCTGGACCCTCGGATCTCCAACGTGCACGGCAGTAGTTGCTGGTGGACTTCGTCGCTGCCACCGTCGACGTGCCGCAGCAGCGTCTCGATGGCGATCCGGCCCAGCGCGGAGCCGGGCGAGTTCATGGCGGTCAGTGCGGGCGTCGCCAGATCGGCGACCTGGGGCGAGGTGACCATGGAGACGACCGAGACGTCGCCGGGCACGGTCCGGCCCCGGGCGGTCAGCTCGCCGAGCAGGCCGAAGACGGCACTCTCGTTCATGGCGAGAATCGCGGTCAGGTCGGGTGCCAGCCGCAGAGCGGTGGCCAGTGCGGCCCGGCCCCCGGCCGCGCTGTCCTCGGCGAAGGTCGTCAGTGGCGTCAAGCCGTGTTCGGCCATCGCGGTGGCGAACGCGTCTCGGGTCCGCAGCGCCGGGCCGTAGCCTGCGGCAACGGCGTCGGCGGAGTGGTTGACGTAGACGATCCGGCGATGGCCGAGGCCGACCAGATAGCCGACGGCGTCCCGGACCGTCCGGTCGAAGTCGATATCTACGTAGGACAAGCCGGTGGTGTCGGCGGTGCGGCCGATCAACACCTGCGGTACGCCGATCTCCCGCAGCACGTCCACCCGGGGATCGTGCAGCTGCACCTCCATCAGCAGCGCGCCGTCGAGCATCCGCTGGCTGGCGAGGCGGCGCAGCTCATCGAGGTCGCCCGCGCCGATGGGCGAGAGCACCAGGTGGTAGCCGGCGGCGCCGGCGGCGGCTGCCGCACCGGTGACGAACGCGGTCTCGGTGGCGCCGAGCCCCCGCTCGTCCATCGGCATCAGCAGGCCGAGGATCCGGCTGCGCCGGCTGGCCAGCCCACGGGCCATCGCGTTGGGCTGGTAGCCGAGCTGGGCCATGGCGGCCAGCACCTTGTCGCGGGTCGCCGGGGAGATCGGCCGGGTGCCGGTGAGCACGTACGACACCGTGCTGGCCGACACCTGAGCGAGGCGTGCGACGTCCTGCATGGTGGCCATCGGACACCTCCCTGCGTGTCGCGTCGGGCCCGGTTCACCCGGCCGGTGGCCGGATGGACGGGCTCGGTGACCTTCGTCGAATCGCTTCGACGAAGCGGTTCGACAGAACGTAGGTCACGTGTTACGACCACGTCAATAGGCAATGACAGGTCCGCGTCAGCAACCTCGGTCCGTGACTGCCGGCCGACGTCCGCGCTGGCAGGGTGCCCAGTCGACGTCCGCCAGGCCCTAGCCTGGGCGCCGCTGACGTTCGCGGCTGAGCGGGTCGAAGTGCTGGGTGTGTGCCCCCGGGACGATTCGAACGTCCGACCCCGTGATTCGTAATCACGTGCTCTGTCCACTGAGCTACGAGGGCGTGCTGGTCGGTGCTGCCGGCACTGCCAGTGTCGTGTGCCCGGGGAGAGTCGAACTCCCATGCCTTGCGGCACCGCGTTCTGAGCGCGGCGTGTCTACCGGTTCCACCACGGGCACGTGGCGCGTCGCTACTGAAGGAAATTGCCGGGCGAGGGTCCGGCGACGAGTGGCGGGACGTCATGCAGGCGGCCAGCTGGCGACCGCTGGACTCGGCGCGGCGTCGTGTCGTCTCAGTCGGTCAGCGGCGGCGGTCGGCCACGGCGGCCGACAAGGCAAGTCGGCCACGAGGGCGGTGCAGCAGACCGAGCGACATCCGTCGCTCTCGCCGCATCTCCGGCTTCCTCATGGCTGCCCCTTTGGCGTGCTCGTCCCGATGGTCGTTGCGTGTTGCTGACTCGAACCGTAGGCGTCTCTGGCGGGCAGGTCCACCGATTTTCGCGTTGGGCCGCCTCAGCTCGCCCTGCGCTGCCTAGCCGGGTCTTCGGGATCGTCGAGCGGGCCGGCTACCCGAGCAGGGTCACTGTCAGCCAGCATGGCGTCGAACTCGTCCTCGGTCACGTCGAACTCAGTCAGCTCCTCGTGTTGCATGCCTCCCAGCATCGCACTCGTACGCCGATCAAGGCGTTGAGCTGATTCCCCGTCGTCAATGGTAGTCATTATCTGACGCCCTGAAGACGCCCTGATCTCGGGCCGACAACCCGGCTCGGCCGGGTACTCATGAGGTGACTCGATAGCGAGCCAGCATCGACAAGATGGTATCGATGCGGGCGGTCAGGGCCTCGCCGGCCGGGTGACGGATCCGTACCGAGGTAATCGTGGAGCCGGGGTCGTTGGCCAGCTCCAGGCGGAGTGCGCTGGTGCCGATGAGCGGATAGTCGTACCATCCGTGCGGGTCGTCGGTGTCGGTGGCGTCGAGTCCGGATGCGATGGCGTCCCAGTCCCAGTCGTCGGCCTCGTAGCGAACCAGCCCGGCGAGCGACTCGATCAGGGCGCGGACATTCGTAGTGAGAACCCAGCCGTCGGTGCTGGCTGACGGGCTCAGCTCGCCGTTGGTGCTCATCCGGTCAGGGTAGGGCGGGGCAGTCGGCAGCCCGGATCGCGGCGGCGGCCGACCCCGGAGATCGAGCGGGCGGCGGTCGACGAGGCCGCGCGGCACCTGTTCGGCTGATGGCTGTACGAATGGCTGTACGGGGTGGTTCTCGACCGTGACCGGGGTGGTCGTCAACGCCGTGACCTGCGGTGGTGGTGGTGCGCCCGGTAGGGTTCGAACCTACGACCTTGGGATTAGAAGTCCCCTGCTCTATCCGCTGAGCTACGGGCGCGCGGCGATCTTCGGCTGGCGTGCACATAGTAGTGGCCGCTGGTGGTCGTGACGAGTGGCCACGAAGCCGGCATGGGTGGTGTCGGCGGGGTCGGTTCCCTGGTCAGTCGGTTTCCGGCAGGCCGCGATCGACCGGCCGTCGGGCCTCGACCGGCTGGGCGGGGTCGGGGCCGCTCGGTTCGCTGGTGAAGTACGCCCGCAGCCAGCGGTCCAGTTCGCTGAACAGCTCGTCGCGGGCCGGTTGGCGGGAGAGGGTCAGGTCGTGCAGGCCGCCGTCGATGCGTACGACGGTGACGTGCCGGCCGAGCCGTGGTGCCCAGCGGGCCATGTGTTCGACGTCGAGGACCGCGTCGGCGAGGGTGGCCGCGTCGTGCCACCGCCGGCTGCGGTAGGAGCGGGACGAGCAGGCCAGCAGGACCGGCGCGGTGATCTGCAGTCCGGCGCGCAACTGCCGTTGGGCGCGTTGGATCGCGGCCAGCCAGCCGGCCCGTACCGGGAAGCCGGCCAGTGGCTTCCACGCCAGGTCGTAGTCCCATTCACCCCGTTGGGAGGCGTGCACGCTCTGCCCGTACACCCCGGAGAGCCCGACCGGGACGACGCGGTAGGGCGTGCGGTGGGTGAGGCGGCGGACGGCCGCCGCCAGCGGCCGGCGGACCAGCCAGGGGGCGTTGAGGTCGAAGAACGGGCTGTTGAGGAACAGTCCGTCCGGGGCGACGCCCTGGCTGGCGCGGGCGTCGGCCCAGATGGCGGCGATCAGCCCGCCGGTGGAGTGGCCGTTGACCAGCAGCGTCTCGTTGCCGTCCTGTTCCCGGATGATCCGGGCGGCGGCATCGAGTTCGGGGAAGTAGTCGCTGAGGTCGCGGCAGAAGTTGGGGGTCTGGTGCGGTAGCAGACTGCGGCCGTACTTGCGCAGGTCGAGGGCGTAGAAGTCCCAGCCGCCACGGACGAAGTGATCGGCCAGGTGGGTCTGGAAGAAGTAGTCGATGAAGCCGTGCAGGTACAGCACCGCACGCCCGGCGGGGCGGTCGGCGCGGCGGCGGACCAGGGTCGCGACGACCCGGCCTTCGTCGTCCGGGTCCAGCTCGATGACCTGCTGCTCGTACGGCGGTCCGAGAATGTCAGGCTGCACGATCTCGACCGTACCGCCGATGGGTTACCTGCGGGTAGGGCGGGCCCGGCGTCGCACAATCGTGAGGCGACACGTCCTTGGCGGAGGGCGGCGCGTGACACGGAGGAGGCGGACATGGAGTTCGAACGGGCGGCGGCGTTCCTGCGGACCAACCACCGGGCGGTCATGATCACCCGGCACGCCGACGGGCGGTTGCAGACCAGTCCGGTGCTGGTCGCCGTCGACGATGACGGCCGGGTCCTGGTCAGCACCAGGGAGGGCGCCGCCAAGGTACGGAATCTGCGCCGCGACCCGCAGGTGACCTTCTGCGTGACCACCGACCGGTTCTTCGGCGACTGGGTGCAGATCGACGGCACCGCCGAGGTGGTGGCGCTGCCGGACGCCCTCGATGTACTGATCGACTATTACCGGCGGATCTCCGGCGAGCACCCCGACTGGGACGACTACCGGGCGGCGATGCGCCGGGACAAGCGGGTGGCGGTCCGGGTGACGATCAGCCACGCCGGGCCGGACACGCACGGCTGACGCCCGCCCATAGCAGATCCACTGTGCCGCGCGCTGATTGTCCACAACCGCAGGCGTTGTCCACAGCCGCGATGGTAGCCGCTGGTCGCACTTCCGGTGCGGGGCGAGGCTGGGTGCCGAGTCGACTCGACCCAGCCCACGAACCCCTACGGAGATGCGATGTTCGATACGTACGTAACGGTTGTCGGCAATGTGCTGACCACGCCGGAGTGGCGGCGGACCACCCAGACCAACACCCTGGTCGCCAACTTCAAGGTCGCCTCGACCGCCCGCCGCCTCGACCGGGAGAACAACCGGTGGGTCGACGGCAACAGCCTGCGGGTGCGGGTGAACTGCTGGCGCAAGCTCGCCGAAGGGGTCGCCTCCTCGGTGATGCTCGGCGACCCGGTCGTGGTCGTCGGCCGGCTCTACACCCGAGACTGGGTCGACGGCGACGGCAACCCCCGCCTGCAGTACGAGATGGAGGCCGTCGCGGTCGGCCACGACCTGGCCCGGGGCCGGGGCCGGTTCACCCGTAACCGGCCGACCCTGGCGACCAGCGAGGTCGCCGGCGACGACCCGGAGCGGCGGGTGCAGGGCGAGGCCACCACGGAGGTACGGCCGGGCGAGGCGCCGCCGACGCACAACGAGTTGTTCGACGGCGACGACGACCCGATGTTCCTGGAACCGTCCGTCCCGTCCCCGGTGGAGGGCGAGCCGAACCGCCCCCGGCGGCCGATCACCCTGGCCGTGGACGTGCTCGCCGCACAGGCGGCCGACGCGCTCGGCGGTCTGACGCAGTCGGACGGCCCGCTCGACGAGGAGCCGCCCGACGGGGTCGACGAGCCGTCGCCGGGTGCGTCCGAACCGGCGACGCCGGGTGCGTCCGCCGACCGCCCGGCCGCTGACAACCCGGCAGGCAACCGACCGGACGGCGACGGCCCGGCCGGCGATCCGCTCCCGGTCACCGACCGGCCCGAGCCGGCCGGGCGGCAACGGCGCTCCCGCGCCCGGACGCCCGTGCCGGTCTGACCCTGTCGGCGGTGCGGGCGGCGGTGGTACGGCGTCGGGTGGCCGTACCACCGCACCCGGCGGCCGGACCGGGCCGACGTAAGCTGCCGGGGTGGCACACCGTGCAGGCAGGATCCGGAGTACGGCGGCAGCCGCCACGGCTGGCGGGCTGCTCGCCGGGTACGCCCTCGACGCGGTCCTCGGCGATCCACGCCGGTGGCATCCGGTCGCCGGGTACGGCCGGTTCGCCGGCGCGCTGGAGCGGCGGATGTACCGGCCGACCCGTGGTGCCGGTGTCGCCTTCGCGGCGGTGGCGGTCGGCGCGCCGGTGCTCGCCGCCGCAGCCGCTGCGGCGGCGACCCGGCGGCACCCGCTGGCCCGGGCAGCGCTCGTCGCCGGCACGACCTGGGCGGTGCTCGGTGGGCGCACGCTGCGTACCGAGGCGCGGGTGATGGCACGGGCACTGCGCGACGACGACGTGCCGGCGGCCCGCGCCCGGCTCAGCCACCTGTGCGGGCGGGACCCGGCCACGCTCGACGCACCGGAGCTGGCCCGGGCGACGGTCGAGTCGGTCGCCGAGAACACCTCGGACGCGGTGGTCGCCCCACTGTTCTGGGGTGCCGTCGCCGGTCTTCCCGGCCTGGTCGGCTACCGCGCGGTGAACACCCTCGACGCGATGGTCGGGCACCGCTCACCGCGTTACGCACGCTTCGGCACCGCTGCGGCACGCCTCGACGACCTGCTGAATTACGTGCCGTCACGGCTGACCGGCCTGGCCGCCGTGTGGTGGGCGCCGGCGGTCAAGGGTGACCGGGCGGCGGCGTTTCGGGTGTGGCGGCGGGACCGGGCCGACCATCCGAGCCCGAACGCCGGCCAGTGCGAGGCGGCGTTCGCCGGTGCGCTCGGGGTCCGGCTCGGTGGGCGAAACGTCTACTTCGGGCGCTCTGAGGTGCGTCCGTACCTTGGCGACGGTCCAAGGCCGTCACCGCGTCGGATCCGGCGGGCCGCGACCCTGTCCCGGCTGGTTGGCCACACCGCAGCCGCTACCCTTCCCGCCCTCGCTGCTCTCCGCGCACTCCGCGCTCTCCCGGCTCTCCCCGCCCTTCCGGCTCCCCGCGCGATCTTGCAGTTATCGAGAGCTTTTGTCCGGAATGTCCGTCGATAAGTGCAAGATCGTCGAGACCTGACGGGTGGTGGCGGCGGTGGCGGTGGTGGGCTGCTGGTGGCCGGGACCACCTCCGACGCCGGCAAGAGCGTCCTGACCGCCGGCATCTGCCGTTGGCTGCACCGCCGAGGGGTGCGGGTCGCCCCGTTCAAGGCGCAGAACATGTCCAACAACTCGGCCGTCGTCGTCGGCGCCGACGGCCGGGGCGGCGAGATCGGTCGGGCGCAGGCGATGCAGGCCGCCGCCTGCGGGCTGGAGCCGCAGGTGCGGTTCAACCCGGTGCTGCTCAAGCCCGGCAGCGACCGGTCCAGCCAGGTGGTGCTGCTCGGCGAAGCCGTCGACACCGTCACCGCGACCAACTACCGCACCATGCGGTCCCGCCTCGCCGGCACGGTCCACGCCACGTTGGCCGAACTGCGCGCCGAGTACGACGTGGTGATCTGCGAAGGGGCCGGCAGCCCCACCGAGATCAACCTGCGGGCCGGTGACTTCGTCAACCTCGGGCTGGCCAGGCACGCCAACCTTCCAGCCATCGTCGTCGGCGACATCGACCGGGGCGGCGTGTTCGCCGCGATGTTCGGCACCGTCGCGCTGCTCAGCCCCGAGGACCAGGCGCACATCGCCGGATTCGTGATCAACAAGTTCCGGGGCGATCTGGGACTGCTGCGACCCGGTATCGACATGCTGCACCAGGTCACCGGCCGACCGACGTACGGGGTGCTGCCCTGGCGGCCGGACCTCTGGCTCGACGGTGAGGACTCCCTCGCGTACGGCCGGACCATCGGTCGGCCCACGGCGCCGCGCGGCCGGGACACGCTGCGGATCGCGGCGGTCCGGCTGCCCCGCATCTCCAACGCCACCGACCTGGAGGCGTTCGCCGCCGAGCCGGGAGTGCAGGTCCGGCTCACCGTCGACCCGGCCGACATCGCCGCCGCCGACCTGGTCGTGCTGCCCGGCACGAAGTCGACCGTGGACGATCTCGCCTGGCTGCGGCGCACCGGGCTGGCCGAGGCGGTGACGGCGCACGCCGCCGCCGGCCGCCCGCTGCTGGGCATCTGCGGCGGTTTCCAGATGCTCAGCCGGGTCGTCCACGACGAGGTGGAGAGCCGCCGGGGCAGCGTCGAAGGGCTCGGGCTGCTGCCCGTCGAGATCACCTTCGCCGCTCGCAAGACCGTCACCCGCAGCGCCGGCCGCGCCTACGGCGACGTCCCGGTACGCGGCTACGAGATCCACCACGGGTACGTCTCCCACATCGCCGGGTCGACCCCGCCGCTGATCACCGACACCGACACCGACACCAGCAGCGGCAGCGGCAGCGGCACGGCAGGCGGTACAGCAGGCGGTACGGAAGGCGTGCGGGTCGGATCGATCTGCGGTACCCACTGGCACGGCGCGTTCGAGTCCGACGAGTTCCGCCGCCGCTACCTCGACGAAGTGGCCCGGCTGGCCGGCCGGCACGGTTTCGTCGTCGCGCCGGACACCGACTTCGCGGCGTTGCGACAGCACGGGTTGAACCTGCTCGGCGACCTGGTCGAGGAACATCTCGACACCGACGCGCTGTGGCGGCTGATCGAACGCGGGCCACCTCCCGGACTACCGTTCATCCCACCAGGAGCGCCCAAGGCGCCCTGACCACACACACCGGGGGAGGGCGACTGGCGGTGCGCGGCGTACAGCAGACGGGGGCGGTGCCGGCGGGCGGGCCGGGGAGCCTGGCGACCTTCGCCGGGCTGGCCCGGCAGGTGTACGCCGGCCCGGCCCGGCTCGGTCGGGTCCGGCTCGTCGCCGTGGACGGCCCGAGCGGCGCGGGCAAGTCGACCTTCGCCGAGCGCCTGGCCACCGCCTGCGCCGAGGCCGCGTCGCCGTCTCCGGCCGTCGCGGTCGTGCACACCGATGATCTGCTCGACGGCTGGCACGACCAGTTCACCTTCTGGCCACGGCTGCACGAGTGGGTGCTCGGTCCGCTGGGCGCGGGTCGGCCGGCCCGCTACCGACGGTACGACTGGGCCGCCGGGCGGTTCCGCGACGAGTGGACCGTCGTCGACCCGCCCGACGTACTCGTGATCGAGGGGGTGAGCGCGGCCCGCGCGGCGATCCGGCCGACCGCGACGCTGTCGGTGTTCGTCACCGCCGCCGCGCCGGTGCGGCTGGCCCGGTCGCTGGCCCGCGACGGGGCGGCGATGCAGCCGGCCCTGGACCGGTGGCGGCGGGCCGAGGAACGATTCTTCACCACCGACGGTACGGCGGCCGCAGTCGATCTGGTCGTCGACACGTCGGCGGCGGGACCTGCGGATACGTCGGCGTACCGGCGGGTCGGCGGGCGGGCGGACGTAGACGCCGGTGGTGCCGGTGGGGCACCATCGGCGGGGTAGGCCAGTCCAGCCGACCCCGGGGGGCACCCGAGATGACCGCAGACGACGACGGCGCCACGCCGACGACCGGCGGCGGTACGCCGGACGCCACCAGCGGCGGCGGTACGCCGGACGCCACCACCCCGGCTCGGCGGCGGGTCGCGCTGACCGGGATCAGTTCCCGGGCCTGGGAGCACCCGGCCGACCGGGGCGCGCTGACCGCGTTGCGGGAGCTGCGGGGCTTCGACGACGTCGTGAAGACGTTCTTCGGGATGTGGAACGAGCGGGCGTTCCGCCTGACCTATCTCGCGTCGTCGATCCGGGTGGATCACCGCCAGTATCCCCGGGTGCACCGGATCTTCGTCGAGGCGGCGACCACGCTCGACGTACCGGAGCTGCCGGAGCTGTTCGTGACCCAGTCCCCGGTGCTCGGCGCTGCGGCGATCGGGTTGGACAAGCCGTTCATCGTGGTCAACAGCGCCTGCGTACAGCAGCTCGACGACGAGGAGCTGCGCACCCTGCTCGGTCACGAGCTGGGCCACGTGCGCAGCGGGCACGCCGTCTACCAGACGATTCTCACCATTCTGACCCGCTGGGCGGCGAACCTGAGCTGGCTGCCGGTCGGGGCGATCGCGCTGCGGGCGATCATCGCGGCGATGCTCGAATGGTGGCGCAAGGCGGAGCTGTCGGGTGACCGCGCCGGTCTGCTCGCCGCCCAGGATCCAGCGGCGTCGCTGCGGCTGCTGATGAAGCTGGCCGGCGGGGGCGACCTGAGCCAGATCGACACCGCCGCGTTCCTGGAGCAGGCCGCCGAGTACGAAGGCGGCGGCGACCTGCGCGACAGCGTGCACAAGCTGCGGATGACGGCGTGGAGCACCCATCCGGTGCCGGTGGCGCGGGCGGCCGCGCTGCGGCAGTGGATCGACTCCGGCGGGTACGGGCAGGTGCTGGCCGGTGACTATCCGCGCCGCGACGACGACGCGACGGCGTCGGTGACCGAGGAGATCAAGGCCGCCGCGCAGGCGTACCGGGAGGAGTTCAGCCGCAGCCAGGATCCGCTCGTCGGGCTGCTGCGCCGGCTCGGTGCCGGTGCCGCCGACATGGGGGAGTGGGCCACCGGTGCGGCCGGCCGGGCCCGGTCCTGGATGAACGCGGCGAGCAGCAGCGGCCGGTCCGGCCCGCGACCCCGCTGATCGGCCGGTCCGTCCGGCCCGTGACCGTCCGGGCGCGGCGATCCGGCACCTACGATCGTCGGATGACTACTGCCATCCCCACCGCCGCCGACCTGCGGTCCGCCATCGCCCGTGAGCTGCCCGGGGTCCGTACCGACCTGGAAGAACTGATCCGGATTCCGGGTATCGCGTTCGACGGGTTCGATCACAGCCAGGTGGAGCGGTCCGCCGCCGCCGTCGCCGAGTTGGCCCGAGGTTGCGGACTGGACGTGCAGGTGGTCCGGGCCGGCGGCCAGCCGGCGGTGATCGGTCGGCGACCCGCGCCGCCCGGTGCCCCGACGGTGCTGCTCTACGCCCACCACGACGTGCAGCCGGTCGGTGATCCGGCGCTGTGGACCAGCGATCCGTTCGAGCCGGTGGAGCGCGACGGCCGGCTGTACGGCCGGGGCGCCGCCGACGACAAGGCCGGCGTGATGGCGCACATCGCGGCGCTGCGGGCATTCGGCGACGCGCTGCCGGTCGGCGTGGTGCTCTTCGTCGAAGGCGAGGAGGAGTACGGCAGCGAATCGCTGTCCCGGCTGCTCGCCGCCCATCGGGACGAGCTGGCCGCCGATGTCATCGTGATCGCCGACTCGGCGAACTGGGAGATCGGCGTTCCGGCGCTGACCACGTCGTTGCGTGGACTGGTCAGCTGCTTCGTCGAGGTACGGACCCTGCGCCAGGCGGTGCACAGCGGCATGTTCGGTGGTCCGGTGCCGGATGCGCTGACGGTGCTCTGCCGGTTGCTGGCCACCCTGCACGACGACGCGGGTGACGTGGCGGTACCAGGACTGGTCGGGCGGACCGGTGCCGTCGTCGACCTGCCGCAGCAGCGGTTGCGCGACGAGGCCGGGATGATCGACGGGCTGCGGTTCACCGGCACCGGGGCGTTGACCGACCGGCTCTGGACCAAGCCGGCGGTGTCGGTGCTCGGCATCGACGCCCCGGCCGCCGACAGCGCGCCGAACGCGCTGGTGCCGGCGGCTCGGGCCAAGGTGAGTCTGCGGCTGGCACCCGGTGACGACCCGGCGAGCGCGTACGCGGCGTTGGCCGCGCATCTGCAGGCGAACGTCCCGTGGGGTGCCCAGGTCGAGGTGAGCCTGGAAAGTGACGGCGGCGCCTGCGTCATCGACGCGACCGGTCCGTACTTCGACGCGGCGCGGGCGGCGTTCGCGGCGGCCTGGGACGGTGTGGCTCCGGTGGAGATCGGCGTCGGCGGGTCGATCCCCTTCATCGCCACCTTCCAGGAGATGTTCCCGGCGGCGGCGATCCTGGTGACCGGGGTGGAGGATCCGCACGCGGGTGCGCACGGGCCGGACGAGAGCCTGCACCTGGGCGAGTTCGAACGGGTCTGCCTGGCGGAGGCGTTCCTGCTCGCGGCGGTGGCGGATCCGGCGATTCACCTGCCTGTAGGTGCGCCGGTACGCTAGAATTTCGAACATGCGTACGAATGAGGTGATCGCGCGGCTGGATGCCGCGGTCAGTGCTCTGCGGGACGTAGACGTCTCCGCGTGGCCCGAGGAGTCGCTGCGCGCCCAGCTCAGCGAGCTCTCGGTCGCGCTCTGCGCCATCGACTCCGCGTTGGCGAGGGTGGCCGACGAGGTGCGTGCCCGTGGTCTGCGGGTCGAGGAGCCAGCGACGTCGACGCCCTCGCGTCGTGGCGAGCCGGAGCTGATCACGGCCTAGCCGTCGGACAACGCCCCTGCTCGTCGCAGGTGGCTGCCAGGATGGGGCGGTGCGGTTCATCGACCTGGCAGCCACCTCGGCCGCGGTGCGGGCCACCTCCGGCCGACGTGCCAAGGTGGAGTTGCTCGCCGCCGCCTTGCGGGCGTTGGCGGCCGACGAGTTGACAGCGGGTGCGGCCTGGCTCGCCGGTGAGTTGCGGCAGCGGCAGACCGGCGTCGGGTACGCCGGCCTGCGTGACCTGCCGCCGCCGGCGTCCGAGGCGTCGATGTCGGTCGCTGACGTCGACGCCTCGATCACTGCGATCGCCGCCGTCGCCGGTGCCGGCGCGCAGGCCCGCCGACGCGATCTGCTGGGCGCGTTGTTCGCCGCCGCCACCGCCGACGAGCAGCGGATGCTCGTCGGGCTGTTCACCGGCGAGCTGCGCCAGGGCGCCCAGGCCGGGCTGCTCATCGACGCCGTCGCCCGCGCCGCCGAGGTCCCGCTCCCCTTGGTACGCCGAGCGCTGCTGCTCGCCGGTGATCCGCCCACGGTGGCGGCCGCCGCGCTCACCGGTGGCGCGCCGGCGCTGGCCGCCTTCACTCTGACGGTGGGGCGTCCGCTGGCTCCGATGCTGGCCCGCAGCGCCGCGTCGGTCGACGACGCGCTGGCGGCCACCGGTGTTCCGGCGGTCGTGGAGACCAAGCTCGACGGGATCCGGATCCAGGTGCATCGCAGCGGCGGTGACATCGCGGTCTTTACCCGCAGCCTGGACGATGTCACCGCCCGGGTGCCGGCGGTGGTCGCCGCCGCGCAGGCGTTGCCGGTCCGCGAGATCGTGCTGGACGGGGAGGCACTGGCACTGGACGCCGCCGGACGACCTCGGCCGTTCCAGGAGACGTCCCAGTTGGCCGCGACCCGCTCGGCGGGCAGCCCCGGCGCCGACAGCCCCGACACCGGCACGACCAGTGCCAGCAGCGGGCGGCTGACACCGTACTTCTTCGATCTGCTGCACCTCGACGGCGCGGACCTGCTCGACGAGCCTGGCGAGGTGCGGTGGCCGGCGTTGGCGGCGGCGGTCCCGGCCGGCCTGTTGGTGCCGAGCTGGCGTGTCGTCGACGTCGGGCAGGCCGCCGCAGCGTTCGCCGCTGCGCTGGACGCGGGCCACGAGGGCGTGGTGGTCAAGTCGCCGCAGGCGCCGTACGACGCGGGCCGCCGTGGTGCCGCCTGGGTCAAGGTCAAGCCACGGCATGTGCTCGACCTGGTGGTGCTGGCGGTGGAGCGGGGCAGCGGGCGGCGTACCGGCTGGCTGTCCAACCTGCACCTGGGTGCCCGGGATCCGGCCGGTGACGGGTTCGTGATGCTGGGCAAGACGTTCAAGGGGTTGACCGACGAGATGCTGCGCTGGCAGACGCGGCGGTTCACCCAACTGGCGGTCGAGGAGGGCGACTGGGTCGTGCGGGTCCGCCCGGAGCAGGTCGTCGAGGTCGCCTTCGACGGGGTGCAGGCCAGCCGCCGGTACCCGGGCGGGTTGGCGTTGCGCTTCGCCCGGGTGCTGCGTTACCGCGACGACAAGTCGGCCGCCGACGCGGACACCATCGACACGGTCCGCGCCATCCACGCCGGCCGCCGTACCTACTGACGTCGGCCGTACCTACTGACGTCGGCCTGGGCCGTCTGGCGTCGGCCGTACCACTGACGCGGGCCGGTACGTCGCCCGCCGACGCCGGCTGGGTGCCCCCCGGTTACGGCGGGCCGACCGACGACACCTCGTACCGCCAGACCTGCGCGTCACGGATCTGGGTGGTCTGCTCCGAGGACGGCCCCGAGCCCCGGAACCGGAGCAGGTCGGCCTCGGACTCCCAGCGTTCGTGGATGTTGATCCGGCCGGGGTCGACGAGATCGGCGCCGAGCGTGAAGTCGAGACAGCCGGGTGCCGACCGGGCGGCCCGGATCACCTCCTGGCAGCCGGCCAGGTAGGCGTCGCGGTCGGCGGGATCGACGTGCAGCGTGCCGGCAATGATGATCATGTGTCAGCCAAGCGGATTGTGGCCGGCCGGCACGATCTCGGTGGTCGGCGGCGGGGGTGGCGGGGTGCCGTCGCCGAACGGCCGGCCGCCGAGCCGGTCGCGTCCGTGCGGGGTCAGCCAGTTGTCCAGCTCCGGTCCGAGCGGGACGACGCCGGTCGGGTTGATGTCCCGGTGCACCTCGTAGTAGTGCCGTTTGATGTGCTCGAAGTCGATGGTGTCGCCGAATCCGGGGGTCTGGAACAGGTCCCGGGCGTACGCCCACAGCACCGGCATCTCGGTCAACTTCTGCCGGTTGCACTTGAAATGTCCGTGGTAGACCGGGTCGAACCGGACCAGGGTGGTGAACAGCCGTACGTCGGCCTCGGTGATGGTGTCGCCGACCAGGTAGCGCTGGGTCTCCAGCCGGGTGGAGAGCCAGTCCAGGCGGTCGAACAGCCGCTGGTAGGCCTTGGCGTACGCCTCCTGGCTGCCGGCGAAGCCGCACCGGTAGACCCCGTTGTTGACGTCGGCGAACACGACCGCGTTGACTTCGTCGATCTCGGCCCGCAGCGGCTCGGGGTAGAGCTGCGGCGCCCCGGGCCGGTGGTACGCGGTCCACTCGGTCGACATGTCCAGGGTGATCTGGGCGTAGTCGTTGGTCACCACCTGGCCGGTGGCGACATCGACGATCGCAGGTACGGTGATTCCCCGGTCGTAGTCGGGGAACCGGGCGAAGAACGCCTCCTGCAGCCGCTCGATGCCGAGCACCGGATCACGGCCGTCCGGGTCGAGGTCGAAGGTCCAGCTCCGCTTGTCGTGGGTGGGTCCGGCGACGCCCATGGACAGCGCCTGCTCCAGGCCCAGGAGTCGGCGGACGATGATGGTCCGGTTCGCCCACGGACAGGCCCGGCTGACCACGAGCCGGTACCGCTCCGGTTCCACCGGGTAGCCGTCGCGCCCGTCGGCGGTGATCCGGGTCGCGATGTAGCGCTGGTCACGGGTGAACTCGCCGCCGGGGTTGACGTAGGTGCCGTCTGCCGCTTTCGCCATACCAGCACCGTACCCACTCGACGGCTGTCGCATCCCGCTACCCGCACCGGACCGTCGCTCTGCCCGGGTCGCGGTGCCTGCCCTGGCCGGCTGAGCTGCGGTATCGGTCATGCCGGTAGCTTCGACGGCGCTCCGGCGACGTGCGGTCGGCTGCTCAGCCAGTAATCGCCTCGCGACGTGCGGACTGCCCGGCGTCGTGTCACCCTCCGGTGGGGAACGTGACACCGGACCGGTGCGGCACCCGGTGCGAGGTCGGGTCGGCCCGCCGGGACCTTGCGGCAGCGCTGGTGGCATACGCTCGCCGACCAGCTGAATCATCCGGAGGTAGGGCATGGCTTCGCTCGACGCGGCGCTCAAGGACGCGATGACCATCGAGGGCGCGATCGGTGCCGCGGTGGTGGACTATTCCAGTGGAATGACCCTGGGGACGGCCGGTGGATCGGCTGATCTGGATCTCTCGGTCGCGGCGGCCGGCAACACCGACGTGGTCCGCGCCAAGCTGCGTACGCTGGAGATGCTGAAGATCGACGATGGGATCGAGGACATCCTGATCACCCTCGACACCCAGTACCACCTGATCCGTCCGGTCTCCTCCCGCTCCGGCCAGGGGCTGTTCATCTACCTCGCGTTGAGTCGCTCGCGGTCCAACCTGGCGTTGGCCCGCCACCAGTTGCGGCAGATCGAAGCCGGCCTGGAGCTCTGAGTCGGGCCACGGCTGCCGGGGCGTTGTGGGCGAACGGAGATCACTGATGTCGGAAACCAACGGCACCGGACCGGCGGTGCCGGATCCCGCGTACACGGAACTGGCCGCCCTCAAGCAGGCGGTCACCGGGGTGATCGGGTCGGTGATCGCAGGCGTCGACGGGCTGTTGCTGCTGCACGACCTGACCGACGGCACCCAGCCGCACGACCTGGCCGCGCTGGCGGCGGCGACCTTCGGGCTCGGCCGCCAGACCGGGCTCGCGCTGCGACAGGGGCCGTTCCGTGAGTCGACGGTACGCAGCCACCGCGGCTACTTCTCGGTGTACGCGATCAACGACAAGGCGTTGCTCGCGGTCCTGGGTGCGGACGGGCTGAACGTGGCCCGGCTGCACATCGAGGCGCGGGCGGTGACCGGGCGGCTGGTGAACATGCTGGACGTGCACGTGGCGAATCAGCTCCGCCTCTGACCGGCCCTCGCGAGGGCACGGGTCGCCGTCAACACAGGGTTGACGATCCGTCATGCGTCAACCTATGGTTGACGCATGACGGAATCCGATGCTTCCACGACGCCCCGACTCCAGTTCGACCAGCCGGTCCGACTCGACGAACTGATCGCCGGCATCACCCGGGCCAACGACGACCGGCTCGCCCAGCTCAGCAACGCGGTCGTCGTCGGCGACCACCTCGGCGAACTCGCCGACCACCTGATCGGCCACTTCGTCGACCAGGCCCGCCGCTCCGGCGCATCCTGGACCGAGATCGGCCGGGCCATCGGTGTCACCAAGCAGGCCGCGCAGAAGCGGTTCGTGCCGAAGTCGCCGAACGAGCCCAACGACCTCGACCCGCAGCAGGGTTTCAACCGGTTCACCCCTGAGGCGCGTGACGTGATCGTCGCCGCCCAGAACGAGGCCCGAGCGGCCGGCAACGACGAGATCTGCACCGCGCACCTGGCACTCGCCCTGCTCGCTGCGCCCGGTACGCTCGCCGCCCGGGCGATCGCGGCGCAGGTCAGCGACCTCGACCAGGTACGCCGGCAGGCAGCCGCCGCCCTACCGCCGCCCGTGGACCAGGTGCCCGAGCTGGTTCCTTTCGACGCCCACGTCCGCAAGGTGCTGGAGCTGACCTTCCGGGAGGCGCTGCGGCTGGACGACCGGGCCGTCGGCACCGCCCACGTGCTGCTGGCGTTGTTGGAGTTCGCCGCCGACACCGGGCCACTAGCCGATCTCGGCATCACCAAGGCCGCTGCCGAGGCGTACCTGCGGGACGCACCGTCGCGCGACGACACGGCGTGACGCCCGATGCCACGGACTGACCGGCGGGTGCCACGGACTGACCAGCCGGGGTCGGCGCGGCCACCTGCTGGTCAGTCCGGCTCACCGGCCGGTCGCTGCCGGGGAACGAGTGTGCGGGTGTCGCGCAGCTGCAGGTAGGGCTCGCGGTCCCCGGGATGCCCGGCGGCGATCGCCCGGCCACGCTCCAGTTCGGCGTCGACTTCACCGCCGAGCAGGATCGCGATGTTGGTCAGCCACAGCCAGACCAGGAAGACGATCACCCCGGCGATGGTGCCGTACGTCTCGTTGTAGGACGCGAAGTTGGCGACGTAGAACGCGAACGCGGCGGAGACCAGCAGCCAGAGCAGCACCGCCAGGACGCTGCCCGGACTGATCCAGCGGAACCCGCCGTGCCGGGCGTTCGGCGTCGCCCAGTACAGGATCGAGAACATCAGACTGACCAGCACCACCAGGACCGGCCACTTGGCGATGTCCCACCCGGCGACCGCCGCCGGCCCGACGCCGAGCAGTTTGCCCGCCTGTGTGGCGAGTTCCCCGGTGAACACCACGATCAACGCGCTGGCGATCAGCATCACCCCGATGACGGCGGTGACGCCGAGCCGGATCGGCAGGGTCTTCCAGATCGGCCGACCCTCCGGAACGTCGTAGATGGCGTTGGCGGCCCGCATGAACGCGCCGATGTAACTCGAGGCCGACCAGAACGCGGCGAGCAGACCGACGATCGCGACGAGTCCTGCCGTACCACCGTTGTCCCGGACCTGGTCGATCGCCTGGTCGAGGAAACCGCCGATCTCGCCGGGAGCGATCTCGCCGATCACTCCTTGGACGTCGTCGGTGGCGCCGTCGCCGAGCAGCCCGAGGACCGCGACCAGGACCAGCAGCCCTGGGAAGATCGACAGTACGCCGTAGTAGGTGAGTCCGGCGGCCAGGTCGGGGATGGCGTCGGCGGTGAACTCCCGGACCGTCCGGCGGACGGCCGCCCACCATGAGGAGCCACTGAGAGCGGTCGGGCTGTCCGGGCCCTCGTCCGGCCCCACCGGACGCGGCGGAGTGCCTGTCACGTCCGGTGGGGCCGGACGCGGCCCGGTGCCCGCCGGCTCTGTTCGCCGTTCTGTTGACATCGCCGTGACCTCCGGTTTCCTGCGTTCCAGAGGTCTTGCCCAGAGGCGCCGACGACCAATCCTGGCTGCCCGGTCGGGCAGGCGGCGGGCGGCCCGCCACCCGACGACACCGCTGGGATCAGGCGCCAGCGGCAGACTTCAGATCCGCCGCCCGGTCCGTGCTCTCCCACGAGAACTCCGGCAACTCCCGACCGAAATGCCCGTACGCCGCCGTCGGCCGATAGATCGGCCGCAACAGATCCAGATCCCGGATGATCGCCGCCGGCCGCAGATCGAACACCTCACCGACCGCCCGCTCGATCCGCTCCACCGGCACCGTCTCCGTACCGAACGTCTCCACGAACAAACTCACCGGATGCGCCTTACCGATCGCATACGCCACCTGCGCCTCACACCGCTCCGCCAACCCCGCCGCGACCACGTTCTTCGCCACCCACCGCATCGCGTACGCCGCCGAACGATCCACCTTCGACGGATCCTTGCCCGAAACGCCCCACCACCATGCCGGGCATACCCACCGTACGTGTCCACAATAATCTTCCGACCGGTCAGACCCGCGTCACCCATCGGACCACCGATCTCGAACCGACCCGTCGGGTTCACCAACAACCGGTAACCCTCCGTATCCAGACCAAGACCCTCCAACTCCGGCCCGATCACATGCTCACGCACGTCCGGCGTCAACAACGACTCCAACGAGATGTCCGCCGCGTGCTGACTCGACACCACCACCGTGTCCAACCGCACCGGACGCCACCCGTCGTACTCCACCGTCACCTGCGTCTTACCGTCCGGCCGCAGATACGGCACCGTCCCATCCTTACGCACCGCCGACAACCGCCGCGCCAACCGATGCGCCAACGCGATCGGCAACGGCATCAGCTCCGGCGTCTCCGCACACGCGAACCCGAACATCATGCCCTGATCACCCGCGCCCTGCGCGTCCAACGCGTCATCGGCCGACTCACCGACCCGCAACTCGATCGCCGTGTCCACCCCCTGCGCGATGTCCGGCGACTGCGCACCGATCGACACACTCACCCCGCACGACGCCCCGTCGAACCCCTTCTTCGACGAGTCGTACCCGATCCCCAGGATCGTCTCCCGCACGATCGCCGGAATATCGGCGTACGCCTGCGTGGTGACCTCCCCGGCCACATGCACCTGACCGGTGGTGATCAACGTCTCCACAGCGACCCGCGACCGCGGGTCCTGCGCCAGCAACGCATCAAGAATCCCGTCACTGATCTGGTCAGCGATCTTGTCCGGATGACCCTCCGTCACAGACTCGGAGGTGAAGAGACGGTGGTAGGGCATGGCGACTCCTGTCTGAACGGGGGCGCGGCGGCCACCAGCGGGTGCGGCGGCCGGCCGCAGACTGCGCGGGCCGACGGATCAGGCCGGCACCGCGACGATCACGCTGGTGGGCGCGGGGGTTCCCCGCGTCTCCTTGTGCCGCAGCCCGGCGGCCTCGAACAATCGTACGAACTCCGGCTCGGTGCGGACGTGACCGTTGAGCAGCGACAACATGACGATGTCCTCGAACTTGCCGAAGTGCGGTGCGTCGCCCTCAGGCAGCACCTCGTCGATGACGATGAGTTGGCCGTCCTCGCGCATCGCCGACCGGATGTTACGCAGGATCGCGATGGCGTCCCGGTCGTTCCAGTCGTGGATCGTCCACGACAGCACGTAGACGTCGCCGTCCGCCGGCACCGAGGTGAAGAAGTCGCCGCCGACACACTCGGACCGGTCCTGCAACCCGGCGGCGGCCAGCACCTCGGCCGCCTCGGCAGCCACCGCCGGCTGGTCGAATACCACCGCGGTCAGCTTGGGGTAACGCTGCAGCAGGGTCGACACCAGGAGACCCTTGCCGCCGCCGACGTCGACCAACCGGCGGGCGTCGGACAGGTCATGCGCCTCCAGGGTGGCCGAGTTGACCATGCGAGCCATCGTGCCCATCGCCCGGTTGAACAGTGCGGACAGCTCGGGTCGGGCCCCGAAGTAGGTCCACCAGTCGGTGCCGTGCACCTGGTCGAACGAGGGCTTGCCGGTCCGCAGGCTGTGGGCCAGCGCGCCAAATGCCCGCTGCCGTTCCGGTAGCCCGACGTAGCGGGCGAGGTCGCGCATGGATCCGTGCTCGTCGCTGCGCAGTGTGGCGGCCAGCGGAGTGAGTCGGAAGGTGCGCGGTGCGACCTCGGTGAACACCCCGACGCTGGCCAGGGCCCGCAGCGCACGGTACAGCGCGGCGGCGTCGCTGCCGGTCCGTCGGGCGAGTTCGTCGACGTGGCAGTGCTCCTCGAGACTGCCGAAGGCATCAGCCACGCCGATGTCAGCGACCGCGACGAGCAGCTGGCTGACCAGTGAGCTGTAGAGCATCTCGTACATGCGGACCGGGGCGGGCGCGTTCGTTCCGTGGTGCAACGTGATGGCGTCACTGCCCGGCATGTCGTCGCGGCCGTACGTCGGCCAGTTGGCGGCATCAGCTTGCGAGGTCATCGGAACCTTCCTTGTGGTTGGTGGGACAGGCCGGCCCGGCGCCGGGTACGCCGCCGGGCGGCTCCGTCAGGTCACAGGTTGTTGCAGTACAGCGCTGAATCGTTGCCGCAATTGACGCTTCAAGACCTTGCCGGTCGGGCCGGTCGGGAAGTCGGCCGGATCGGTGGCGACCGCGACCGCCCGCAGCGTCGGTAGATCCCGTGCCGCGAGTGCGGAGTTCACGGTCGCCAGCAGGTCGTCCGGTTCCGCCGCACCGGGGGCCAGCTTGACCGCGGCGAACGGCACGTCCCCGGTCTCCGGGCCCGGTGCCCTGACCGCCACCACCGCACAGTCGGCGATCTGCGGGCAGCCCACCAGGATGGCCTCCTCCAACGGCAGGCTGTAGACCGGCCCGCCGCTGGTGTGGATGACGTCGGGCACCCGGTCCAGGTGGTAGAACTTGCCGGTCTCGTCGCGGTAGACGACGTCACCGGTCAACCAGTATCCGGAGATCGACGACCGGTTGGTGGTCGCGGAGTCGTTCCAGTAGCCGGCTGTCCGGGTCGGGGTGCGCACGCCGAGCCGACCAGGTTGGTGTGGGCCGAGGAGCCGTCCTGCGTCGTCCAGGACAGCCGCTTCGCGGACCACCCCGATCGGGGTGCCGACGCATCTGCCGTAGTCCGCGCTCTCCGGCTCGCTGACCTTGCGGAACAGTGCCATACCCATCTCCGACGAGCCGAGCCCGTCGACGAAGCGGGAGCCGGGGCGTCCACCTCGTCGACCGGGCCGGCGTCCATGCCGGATCAGCGCGCGGATGTGCGCCTCGTGGGCCGAGTCGCCGGTGTTGATCCAGGTGTGTATGTCGGTGGTGGCGGAGGGGTCGAGTGACATCTCGGCCAACTCGGCGTACGTCTCAGGGAACGCGACCACCATCGACGGCCGGAACGCGGCCATGGCCTGATGTACCGCCTGGCCGCTGGAATCCGCCATCACCAGCGTGGGCAGGCCCAGCAGGGTCGCCGTCATCAGGTAGCTGATCCCGGCCGAGTGTGATTGCGGCAGGGCGGACAGCAGCCGGTTTCGGCTGGCCGCCGGGAAGTTCCAGAGCCGTTGTCGCTTTCCGAGGAAGAACTGGCGGTGGCCGAAGGTGGCGGCCTTCGGCGGCCCGGTCGTGCCGGAGGTGTGGCACAGCATGACGGGGTCATCGTCGGCATGCGGATACGGGTAGCGGGGCGGAAGGGCGTTGGTCATGGGGACGGTGGACAGTTCGTCGTGGTCCGCCATCCACCGCGTACCGATGCCGTGTCGGCGTAGCGCGTCCAGCCGATCGGCGGTGGCCACGACGCCGACGGCGCCGATGCGGGTGATGTACTCGGCCGCGACCGGGGCGGGCATCCGGCCGTTGATCAACGCCGCCACCGCCCCGAGGGAACTGACCGCGAGGAAGTGCAGGAACGGGTCGATGCCGTTGTCGACGTAGACCGCAACCGGGTCGCCCTTGCCGACTCCGGCCGTGTGATACCAGGCAGCGTACGCATCACGTGTCCGCGTCAACTTGTCCAGGCTGAACGGTTCGACCGGTCCGGCCGGGTGGGAAGCAGGCCGTTGAGCGAAGAGGAACGGCCGGTCGGAGCGCCGGGTGTGCGCGCACACCCGGTCAAGGAAGTTGCCCACGCCGAGGTCGCGGTCGACCGCGAGCCTGAGCCGTACGGAGAGCGGGATCCGCGCGGACACGTCGACGGTGATTCTGGGCAGTACGTCAGGAGGGTTCATCGTCCACCTCTGATCGGCTGGTCCCGCGGGTCACCCCTCGTAGACGGTCAGTTCGTACCCGTCCGGGTCGCGGAACTGGAACTCCCGGCCGCAGAATCCGTCGCACGGGGGCTTGGTCAGCGTGACGCCGTTCTGCTGCAGGTGCGCGGCGAGGCCGTCCGGATCCTTCGCTTTGATCCAGATCACCACACCCCAGCCGAGCTGCGAGACCGAGTCGAGGTCGATCGAGGTCTGCCGGAGTGCGAGGTTGATCGGATCCGCCTCGAATACGGCGGCGGTCGGCACCTTCGACTCGCCGGGCACGAAGCCGACGATGTCGCGGTAGAAGGTGCGGGACCTTTCCAGATCGCGGACCTGCAGAGTCAGAAAGTTCGGTCCTACCACGTTGCTCATTGCTCTTCCTCCCTGTCTTGTTGTGCATTCCCGTGGGAACGTCGTTGCGATGATTCTTCCCGGGCCCAATCATCCTGTCCATGGCGCGTTTGCGGGATCCGCTTCTCGTTGTTGCTCCTAGCGCTATTTGCAATGACGAAGATGTATGTCAGGTGATCGCGTGATGTGGTCCACTTCGTTGGTGTCCGAGTATTGGTGGCGGTCACCGCTCCTGCTCTGATTGGCGATGTCATGAAAATTGCGGTGCAAAAATACGGCGGAACCTCCCTGGCCAGCAGTGCGCAGATCAGATCGGTGGCCGGCCGGGTGGCGGAGTGCCGCCGGGACGGCCTCGCCACGGTCGTCGTGGTGTCGGCCAGAGGTGCGTCCACCGACCGGCTGATCGCCGAAGCGGCCGAGGTGGCGATGATCCGTTCCGGGCGGGAACTGGACCAACTGCTGGTCACCGGTGAGAACGCTGCGGCGGCCCTGGTCGCCCTGGCTCTGCAGGACCGGGGGATGCCGGCGATCTCGCTCACCGCCGCGCAGGGCGGCATCTCGGCCGTCGGACGGCACGGTACGGCGATGATCGCCGAGGTTGACGACCAGCGGATCCGCCGCCATCTGGCCACCGGGAAGGTCGTGGTGGTCGCCGGGTTCCAGGGAATGACGCCCGACGGTGACGTGGTGACCCTCGGGCGAGGTGGCTCGGACACCACCGCCGTCGCCCTGGCCGCTGCGCTCGACGCTGTCAGCTGCGAGATCTACACCGACGTCGAGGGTGTCTTCACCGCGGACCCCCGGATCGTGCCGCAGGCCCGTGTCCTGGACACGGTCGGCGTCGGCGTGATGGCGGAGATGGCCTTCGCCGGTGCCCGGGTGCTGCACTGCCGGGCCGTCGAACTGGCGGCGGCCCGCGGGATGGACCTGGTGGTACGCAACTCGATGTCGCGCCAGCCAGGCACCACGATTCTCGGACGGAGCGATCCAGCAATGATGGAGAACGATGGATTCGTCACTGCGGTGACCCACGACCCCGACGCCGCGCTCGTGCGGATCGAGCCGATGCGGGACAACCCGGACCTCGCCCGGTACGTACTGGGCGTGCTCGCTGCGGCGTCGGTGCCGGTCGACATGGTCACCCTGCCCGAGTCGGGCGGTGGCACTGGTCGGTCGATGCGCTTCACCATCCGGCGTAGCGACGTGCCGGACGCGACCGACGCCCTGGGCAGTTCGGCGATCGGCGCCGACGCGCGGTACACGATGGATCCGTCGGTGGGGAAGCTGTCACTGGTCGGCGCAGGTCTGTTCAGCCGTCCGGAGAACGCCGCAGCGATGCTCGACGTGCTCGCCGAGCAGGCCGTTCCAGTCAGTCTGATCGCTGCCACCCAGCTGCGGATCACCGCTGTCGTACCACGGGACCGACTCGTCGCTGCTGCTGCGGCGCTGCACCGGCGTCTGAACCTGGACCGGCCGGAGATCCCGACCGGCTCGCTGACCCTGGCGTGACGACCGTCGCGCCGTACGCCCAGAAGGGAACGCATCATGGCTGTCCTCCGGTCGTTCGGGACCCAACTGAGACTCCGGCGGCTCACCAGACACGGTGACGGCAGGCTCCTCGTGGTTCCACTGGATCACTCCGTCAGCGACGGCCCACTGATGCGCGCCGACCGGCTCGGTCCGCTCGTCGCCGGGCTGGCCGACAGCGGTGTGGACGCGGTCGTGCTGCACGGGGGCAGCGTCCGCGCGGTGGACCCGGCAGCGTTCGGAACGACGGCGCTGATCGTGCACCTCAGTGCAAGTACCCGGCATGCGGCCGACCCTGATGCGAAGTTCCTGGTGGCCAGTGTCTCGGCGGCGGTACGCCGGGGCGCCGACGCGGTGAGCGTGCACGTCAACATCGGCTCACGGGAGGAGGCGCGGCAACTCGCCGACCTGGCGACCGTGGCCGAGGAAGCGGATCGGTGGGGTGTCCCGGTGCTCGCCATGATGTACCCCCGGGGTCCGCGCATCGACGACCCGCACGCACCGGAACTGGTGGCGCACGCCGCGACCCTCGCCGCCGACCTCGGCGCCGACCTGGTCAAGGTCCCGTTCGCGGGCAGCGCGGGCGCGATGGCCGAAGTGGTCGCGGACTGCCCGATCCCGGTGGTGGTCGCCGGAGGAGGCGTCCGCGACGGGTGGCCGGAGCTGGCCGGCTACGTGGAAGCGGTGATGCGGTCCGGGGCAGCCGGACTCGCGATGGGCCGAAACATCTTCCAGGCCCCGGATCCCTCGGGGCAGGCCCGTCGGGTGGTCGCGCTCGTGCATCCGGGCAGGGTCGCCGTACGGGACGAGATCCTCGCGCCCGTGTGAACCGGCACCGTCCGGTCCGCTTTCGATGCCGTCGGCAGGTGACCGGCGGCGGACGTCGAGGGTGCGATCACCGTCGCGTCGATCACGGTAAGTCCCAGTCCTGACCTGTCACCAAGGCGATTCTGAGGAGGAAACTCGTGAGCAAGCTCTGCTGGATCGATGTCCGTGGCCTGGCCGGTATCCGTGCCGCCGTCGTGGAGGAGGCGATCCACCAGCGGGTGGACGCGGTGGTCGCGGACAGCGTCGCCGACCTTGCCGAACTGCCGCCCACGATCCGCAAGGTGCTGGTCCCGGCGGGTGAACTCCCGTCCGACCTCACCGGCGTGGACGTCGTGATCGTCGACCCGCAGGTACACGGTCACCCGGCCGAGCTGGCCGGTCGCCATCCGGACGTCGAGTTCGGCCGGTACGTGGAGATCGTCGACGCTCCGACGCTAGACCTGGCCTGCGCGGCGGCCCGCACCGACCGGTGGTGTCTGCTGCACTTCAAGGACCCGACGAAGATCCCTCTGGAGATCGTGATCGCGGCGAGCGCGGGTGCCAACGGCAGCATGATCACCACGGTCGCCGACATCGAGGAGGCGGAGATCGTCTTCGGCGTGCTGGAACACGGCTCGGACGGGGTTCTGCTCGCGCCGACGGAGGTGGGCCAGACGACCGCGCTCGCCCGCGCGGCCACCGACCAGGTCCAGCACCTCGATCTCGTCGAACTCGAGGTGGTGCGTACCGCGCACGTCGGCATGGGTGAACGCGCATGCGTGGACACCTGCACCTACTTCGGTAAGGACGAGGGGATTCTGGTGGGATCCCACTCCAAGGGCATGGTGCTGTGCGTCAGCGAGACCCATCCGCTGCCGTACATGCCGACCCGGCCGTTCCGAGTCAACGCCGGAGCCATCCATTCCTACACCCTCTCGGTCGGCGGCCGCACCAATTACCTCAGCGAGCTCATGGCGGGTAGCAAGGTGCTCGCGGTCGACGTCAAGGGCCGGGCCCGGGCCGTCACGGTCGGCCGGGTCAAGATCGAGAGCCGTCCGCTGATCTCGGTCGACGCGGTCGCTGCCGACGGCACCGAGGTCAACCTGATCCTGCAGGACGACTGGCACGTCCGGGTGCTCGGCCCCGGCGGTGCGGTGCTCAACAGCACCGAACTACGCCCCGGTGACCGGCTGCTCGGCTACCTGCCGGTCGCCGACCGCCACGTCGGCCACCCGATCTCCGAGTTCTGCCTCGAGAAGTGAGCGACCGCGGTAGAGGGAAGGGCCTGCAATGACGACATTGGGACGCGCTATCGACGTGGCGGTGATCGGCGCCGGCGTGCTGGGGTTGGCGACGACCGACGCGCTGGTCCGCCGAGGCGTCGACGTGCTCTGCTTCGACGGCCGGCCGCCGGGACAGGCGCAGTCCGGCGGTCTGACCCGGACCTTCCGCCACCGGCACGACAACGACCTGGTGGTCCAGCTCGCGGTCGAGGCCAGGGAAGGGTTCCGCCAGTGGGAACGGCGCAGCGGTCGGCGAATGGTCGGCCAGGAAGGGGCGGTCTACGCCGGGATGACCGACAGCGACGTCAAGGGCCTGGTGGCGCACGGCGTTCCGCACTCGTTCGTCCCCGCCGAGAGGCACCGGGAGTTCTTCGGCCCGCTGGCCCCGGTCGACGGCCCGCTGCTGATCGACCCCGGTGCCGGCGCGATCCGCGCCCGCCGGGTGATCGACGCGCTCTCCGGCTGGGTCCGGGACCGGATCGTCCCCGCCGAGGTGCACGCGGTGACCATTCCGGTCGCCGGCCGAGGGGTCGAGTTCCACACCGCCGACGCCATCCACCGGGCCCGCCACGTGGTCATCGTCGCGGGTACCGCGACGCCCCGGATCGCCGCCGGGGTCGAGTTCGACGTACCGCTGCAGGTCGCCCTGCACGCCCGGCCGCACTACGAGGTACGCGACGAACACCGGGGCGGCCCACTGCCCTGCTGGGTCGACCGGTCCGGCCGGTACGGCGAGACGGTCTACGGCTCACCGATCGGCAGCACCGGTCGGTACGTCCTCGGTCTCATCGGCGACGACGTGGACATTCCGCTGACCCCAGCCGGCGCGTTGCCGCCCGGGCGCAGCATGGACGAACACGTCCGACGGGTCGGCGACTACGTTCGCCGTGCGCTACCGGGACTGGACCCCCGGCCGGTCGGGGTCCGGGTCTGCACGATGACCAAGTTGCCGGCCGGCAGCGACGCGTTCCACGCCTGGCACACCCCGGGTGTCACCGCGTTGACCGGTCACAATCTGTTCAAGCTGGCTCCGGTGCTGGGTGAGCTGCTCGCTGAGACGGCGCTCACCGACCGGCTGGCCGCCGATCTGGCCCGGGCCGGCGCGGGGGCGCTCGACGCGCCGGCCGGAGTCCGGTGATGATCGCGGTCACCGGGTCGACCGGCACGGTCGGCCGGGCGCTCGTCGCAGAGTTGGCCGACCGCGTCGCCGCGCTGCGGTTGCTGGTCCGACCCGGGGCGGTTGCCGCCGACCCACGTGGCCGGCAGGCCGAGGTCGTGCCCGTCGACATCACCGACCCCCGACAGGTGCGCCGCGCGCTCGCCGGTGTACAGCGGCTGTTTCTGCTCACCCCGTTCGTTCCGGGGCAGGACGCGCTGCAGATCGCGATCATCGACGAGGCCGTCCGGGCGGGGGTGGAAGCCGTCGTCAAGCTGTCCGCGTTCGGTGCGGATCCGCAGGCGGTCGCCCGCGTACACCGTGAGCACGGTCGGTCCGACGAATGGCTGCGCCGTAGCGGCGTCGCCCATGTGGTGCTGCGGCCGAACGCCTTCATGCAGAACGCCGGGCAGTGGCTGCCGGCGATCGACCAGTTCGACGCGGTCCCGTTGCCGACCGGTGCCGCGCGGGTCAGCATGATCGACGCTCGGGACATCGCGGCGGTCGCCGCCGCGGCACTGACCGCACCTCGCCTTCCTACCGGCAGTCACGACCTGACCGGGCCGGTCTCACTGAGCTATCCGGATGTGGCGCAGGTGCTGTCGACCGTCGCCGGCAGGCCCATCCGGCACTGGGACCTCAGCATGCCGGCCGCCGCCGACCTGATGCGCCGCTCTGGCGTGCCGGACTGGGCGATCTCGGCCCGGCTCGAGCTCTACCAGAGCTATCGGCGGGGTGAGGCGGACCGGGTCACCGACAGCGTGCAGCGGTTCACCGGCCGGCCCGCACGTAGTTTCGCGGGGTACGCCGCAGAGCTGGCCGACCGGCTGCGCCGACCGGACGACCGGTCGGTGATCTCACAGGCGGCACCGTGAAGGCCTTCGTGGTTGGCGGTACGGGCCTGCTCGGCCGGCACCTGGTGCCGATGCTGATCGAGGAGGGTCACCGGGTCACCGTCATGTCTCCCGGTGACCGATGGGGGTGGCTACCGGACGAGGTGGACCGGGTGCGCGCCAGCCTCGTGGCGCCGGGCACCCCGGAGCTGTTGCGGACCCGACTCGCCGGACACGACGTGGTGGTGAATCTGGCCTCGGCGGTCCCGGCGGACCCGACGGCACCGGGTGCCTGGCAGCTGAACACCCAACTACGCCGGGACGGTACGCGGGTCCTGCTGGACGCCGTACGCGACATCGGCGTGCGCCGGCTCGTCCAGATGAGCATCTCCATGGTGTACGCCGATGGCGGCGACCGATGGCTGGACGAGTCCGCACCGTTCGACCCTGACCCCGCCCGGGCCGGCCTGGTCGACCCGGTGGTCGCGATGGAATCGGCGGTGACCCGACACCGCCCGGACGAACTGGCGTGGACGGTGCTGCGCGGCGGGCGGTTCGTCGGGCCGGGAACCCTACAGGACGCTCAGGTGGCCGCACTGCGTGCGGGGCGACTGCCGGTGGCCGGCGACGGTCGGTCGTTCGTGTCGATGGTGCACGTGCGTGATTACGCGGCGGCGGTCTCGGCGGCGGTCCGTGCCGGAGCCGCCGGGCTCGTCTGCAACGTCTGCGCCGATCCGGTCCGGGTCGCGGACTACCTGGACACCGTGGCCCGGCTGGTGGGCGCGGGCCGGCCGCGTCGTGACCCGGCCGGCCGGTCGGAGCTGCCCTCTCAGCGCGTCAGCAGCGCGCGTGCCCGGTGCGAGCTGGGGTGGCGGCCGAGGCACGGCATCTGGCCGACGCCGGCGAAGTGAGCCGCTGGCCGGCGGCGGCACGGTCAGTCGTCGCCGGTCGTGGCACCTGCGGCCCGGTCGTGGAGCAGGACCTGCCGGGTCAGTTCGACCCGACTGGTCACCCCTAGCTTGCTGAAGCTGTGGCGCAGGTGGCTGTCGACGGTGTGGGGTGACACGAACAGTTGGGCGGCCACCTGCCGGTTCGTCAGACCTTCGGCGACCAGCCGGACGACCCGCAGTTCCGACGCGGTCAGGCTGCCCCAGCCCTGGCCACTCGTCGCGTTGGCCTGCCGCTGCCGACGGCGTACCCCCAGCTCGCGAAGAATCTTCTGGGCTCGCGCGGCGTCCCGGACGGCGTTGCACGAAAGGTAGATCGCCAGGGCCTGTTCGACCAGTCGCACCGCGTCGTCCCGGCGAACGTTGACGTCCTCGTGCGCTGCCAGGTCTTCCATCGCGGCGGCCCGGCTCATCACCCTCGGACTCTGTTCCAGGGTGTGCACGGCCCGGCGCAGCGCACCGAGATCATCGTGGATGATGCCCGCAGCGTGCTCGGCGGTCCCGACCAGCGACGGGATGTCCGGGTTGCGGCGGGCCAGCTGGCGGGCGGTCTCGACGGTGGCGGCGGCGAGGGAGTCGGCGCCGGCGGCTCGGGCCAGCCGGGCCAGCTGAGGCGCGGCACACGGTCGGCGGGCCAGCATCCGCAGCAGCACCTGGTCGTCGGTGAGCGCGGCGACGATCGGCGCGATCGCCGTGCTGGCCGACTCTCCACAGGAGATCTGGAACTGGGCGACCGTCCAGGTCAGGTCCGCTGGTACCGGTACGTCGCCAGCGGCGACGATTTCGTGTGCCCGGCCGAGACGGTCCCGCGCGCCGGCCAGGTCGTCGCGGTGGATCGACAGGCTGGCCAGCAGGGTGAGCAGCGGCAGGCTCAACGCCGGCGCGGCGAGCTGCTCGGCGACTCGGGCGCCTGCCTCGGCTTCGGCCACGGCATCGTCGAGGCGTCCGCTCAGCGCCAGCATGGTCGCCCGGTGGTAGTACCACCGGGGCTGGGTCCAGGCAGTGCCGAGGCTGTCGGACTCGCGTTGATCGTGGGTGAACAGGGCCTCGGCCTCGGTGAACTCGTCGACCGCGGTGAGTGCGGCGGCCAGCCACAGGCGCGGATGTCGGCGGCGGGCCTCCCCACCGACCTGTTCGGCTATCCGTACGGCGTCGCGGGCGTAGCCCACGGCGGCCCGCAGATTGCCGACCATCCTTGCCGCGATCGAGCGGGCACTTGTGCCGCACACCAGGGCACCGTAGGCGCCCGTGGCGGCGCCGAGCGCCGCGGCCTCGGTCCCGGCGTTGTCTCCGCCCGCGATGTCGCCGGTGTCGAGCAGCGCATACGCCTGTACGGAGAGCAGTTCGGCCCGGACCGGGTCACCGGGCCGGGCCCGGCCGATGCCCCGTGAGGCGTAGTTGACGACATCACCGCTGTGCCCGGTGACGTGCAGGGCCTCGGCGAGTCCGAGGAGCAGCGCCGCCTCCTGCGCCGAATCCAGCCCGGTGTGCAAGGTGGCCTCGCCCAGCGCGATCGCTTCGCTGATCCGGCCGCCCAGGGCGAGCAGCCGCACCGCCTCGGCGACCAGTTGCGGACGGGACAGGTCGTGTTGGTTGATCAGGTCGAGCATCCTCAGGATGAGGTCGGCGGCCGTGTTCGGTGCGGTCGGAGCGATCTGGGCGACTGCCTGGCGGAGCACCAGGAGGGCCTGCCCGTCGCCGGCGTGTCCGCCCCGTACCAGGTGTTCGGCGACCTCGACGGCGGAGCGTCCCTCCCGTTGCACCACGGTCGCGGCCTCCCGGTGCAGGACCCGCCGGACCGGTTCGGAGAGTTGGCCGTACAGCGCTTCGCGGATCAGGTCATGGCGGAAGCGCAACTCGGTGCCGTCCGCCTCGAGAAGTGCGGCGGAGACCGCCTCGTCGATGGCCGGGAGCAGCTCGATCGCCGAACGACCGACCAGGCCCGCCACCTCGTGCACGGTGAACGGGCGGCCCAGTACGGAGGACGCGTCGAGGATCCGCCGGGTCAGCTCGGGTAGGTCGCGCAGCCGCAGGTCGACCGCGCTGAGGAAGTCGGCCGTCAACTCGGTGCCGACCAGCGTAGCGACGCCATTGGTGACGGTGAGCTGCCCGGTGTCGCGCAGGGTGGACAGGAGCTGTTCGAGGAGGAACGGGTTGCCGTCCCCGCGTTCGGCCATCGTGACGACCGAGTCGTCCGGGGCGGCTCCGAGCATGCTCGCACAGAAGTCCGTGACCGCCTCCTTGCTCAGCGGCTCCAGATCATGGGCGCGGGCACCTTCGCCGATCAACCAGTCGATGGCATCCTGCCCGAAGGTGCGCACCGCGGCGGGCCGGCGCGACAGCAGCCAGGTCAGTGGGGACGAGGCCAGCTCGGGCACCAGGATGCGCAGAGCCAGGGAGGTCAGCTCGTCGCAGAGGTGAGCGTCGTCCAGGCAGACGAGCATCGGCTGCCGCCGTACGTACTGCTCGATCTGTTCGGCGATCTGATCGACCAGCCACAGCGGATTGACGCCGCGGTCGCTGGCGGTGATCAGGTCGAGACCGGGTGGTTGCGCGTTCTGTAACAGCGACCGCATCGTGCTCAGCGGCGCGGCGCGGTCGAGCGCCGTCGCCCGGCCGACCGCGACCGCCATGCCCAGCGCGCGAGCCTCGACGGCGGCGGCGTCCAGCAGCCGACTCTTGCCGATTCCTGCGCTGCCCTGGACCACGATGCACCCGCCCGCGCCGGACGCCGTTTCGATCAGTGCGCGATGCAGGTCGAGAAGGACGTCGGCGCGACCCACCAGCGGCGGCGCGAACAGCCGGTGGCCGGTGACGAGTGCGCCGTGCCGGCGGACGGTGCCGGCACGCAGGCCCGGGTAGCCCTCACCCACGGGTCCGATCATGCGGTTGCCGATCATCTCCGGGACGGGCTGCGTGCCAGCTCTGGTAGTCATCGCGGCTACCACGTGCGGATAGTGCGCAGGGCTTTCTCCCACAGACACGTACGAACCCTCCCGGTGCGCGGAGTGAGGCGTCGGGTGTGGTGTAACACAAAACGAAGCACGCCTGCTCTGGTGCGGAGGATGACGGCACCCTGCCGACGCGGTGATGGCCAGCCGTGGGCAATTCTATACCGAGAGAAATCGATCCGCTACTTAGGAGGATCATCGGCTCACGGTGGCCGTACGTGTGTGATCTCACAAGGACGTACGTCGATATCCCGTGTTGACGTGATGCCTGACCGTTTGTCGTCGACGTCTACTTGGGTCCTCGACGCCAATGCCTCGGCGAACCAGTGAGGGATCCCATGGCCGGAAAAGATTGCGTGCTGCGATTGTGCCTGATCGGTGCCGGACCCCGGAATCTGGCCACTCTTGAGCGTATCGTCGCCAACCTCGCAGACTGGCCACAGAGCCGGGTGGAGATCGACATCGTTGATCCATTCATCGACCAGGGTAGCCAGGTCTGGCGCACCGATCAGGCGCGGTCCCTGCTGATGAACACGATCGCCTGCCAGATCAGCCTGTTCACCGACGACAGCGTCACCTGCGTCGGCCCGGTGCGACCGGGGCCACGCCTCGACGAATGGGCGCGGGCACTGGCGATCATCGACCCAGCCGAGGGGTACCCGGCGGAGATTCTCGCGCAGGCCCGGTCGCTCGGGCCGAACGACTATCCCTCCCGTGCCCTGTACGGCTACTACCTGCGTTGGGTGCTCGCCAGGATCATTGCCACCGCGGACCCGCGGATTCTCATCCGCCGGCACGTCGACCGGGTGGTACGGCTCGACGACGGCCCCGACGGCCGCCAGGTCGCCGTACTGGCCGGCGGGACCCGCCTGGACCGGTTGGACGCGGTGGTCCTCGCCCAGGGCCACCTGTCCATGCCGGCCGAGCCGGAGCACCGGCGGCTCGCGGCGCACGCTACCCGCCACCGGCTGTACTACCAACCGCCGAGCAGTCCCGCGGAGGTACGGCTCGACGACATCGCGCCCGGGCAGGCGATCGCGTTGCGCGGAATGGGGCTCAACTTCTTCGACTACCTGACCCTGCTCTGTGAAGGCCGAGGCGGCCGGTTCACCGGCTCGCCGGACCAGCTCCGGTACCTGCCCTCCGGCCAGGAGCCGCGGCTGTACGCCGGGTCGCGGCGCGGAGTGCCCTACCACGCGCGGGGCGAGAACCAGAAGGGCGTCGCCGAACGCCACCAGCCGCTGTTCCTGACCGGGGACGTGATCCGGCGGTGGCGATGGCGCTCGCGCGCCGGCGACCCGCCCCGCTTCGCCACCGAAGTCTGGCCGTTGATCTCGCGGGAGGTCCAAGCCGTCTACTACCACGCCCTGATCAAGGCCAGTCGGGGCGTCGATGTCGCGGCGCGGTTCCAGCGCGAGTTCGTCCGGTGGGCCAACGACGAACTGGCCGTACGGCGACTGCTGGGGCGCTTCGGCGTCGACCGCTCCCAGTGGTGGGACTGGCAGCGGATCAGCACACCGTACGGGACACGACACTTCGCCACCGGTGACCACTACCAACGTTGGCTGCTCGACCACCTACGTGCGGACCTGCGCGAGGCACTGCGCGGCAACGTCGACAGCCCGCTCAAGTCTGCCCTCGACGCCATGCGAGACCTACGCAACGAGGTACGGCTGGTGGTGGACCACGGTGGCCTCGCCGGCAGCTCCTACCGTGACGAACTCGTCGGCTGGTACACCCCACTGAACGCCTTCGTCTCCATCGGACCGCCGGCCCGGCGGATCGCGGAGATGATCGCGCTGATCGAGTCAGGCGTACTGCGTGTCCTCGGGCCCGGGATGCGGGTGGCCACCGACGCGCAGGTCTTCCAGGTCTGGTCGCAGGCCGTCCCGGAGCCGGCGACATCGGTGTCCGGGCTCATCGAGGCCCGGTTGCCGGAGTTCGACGTACGCCGTACCGATGACCCCCTCACCGTCGACCTGCGCCGGAGGGGTGGCTGCCGGCCGTACCGCATCCCCGACCCGACCGGCGACGACTACGAGACGGGCGGCATGTGGGTCAGCCAGCGACCGTACCGCCTGGTCGACGCAGAGGGGCGGAGCCACCCACGGCGGTTCGCGTTCGGCGTACCGACCGAGACCGTGCACTGGGTGACCGCCGCCGGTATCCGTCCCGGGGTGGACTCGGTGACGTTGGCCGATGCGGACGCCATCGCGCGAGCCTGTCTGGCGTTCGCCGGACCACCGCGGCAGGCCCGTCGGTCCAGCCCGTTCTACCTGCACCAGCACATCCCGCTTGCCTGGCTGCCGACCACTGCGGCCAACCGGACGCCCGCGCTGAGCACCGGCGGCGGCACCCGATGAGCGGGCAGCCGCCGACCGGGGCCGGCGTCGACGCCGGACTGCTGGCACCGGTGTGGGCCGGACCGTCGGCCGCCGACCTGCTCACCGACGAGGCGTACGTGCGGGCCATGGCCGAGGTGGAGGTCGCCCTGCTGCGCGCCCAGTGCCACCTCGGGATCGTTCCGCAGTGGGTGATCCCGGTGGTCGCCGCAGCGGCGGACACCGCGTTGGACGTCACCGCGCTCGCGGCCGCCGCGCGCGGAGCGGCCAACCCGGTGGTGCCGTTCGTCGAGGCGCTCACCAACCAGGTACGCGCCGTCGACCCGGCGGCCGCCGAGTACGTGCACCGGGGCGGCACCAGCCAGGACATCCTGGACACCGCGACGATGCTCATCGCCGGCCGGGTGCTGCGGGTCGTCCGTGCCGACCTCGACGCCATCGTGGTGGCGTCGGCCGCGCTCGCCGCCGACCACCGGTTGACGCCGATGGCTGGCCGTACGTTGACCCAGCACGCGGTGCCGATCACCTTCGGCGTCAAGGCGGCGGGCTGGTGCAACTCGGTCCTGGACGCTCGCGAACGTCTGGACGCGGTGCTCGCCACCGGACTACCGGTGCAGCTCGGTGGCGCGGCCGGCACCCTCGCCGCGTACGCCGAGTACGCGGCGCTGGCCGGGGTGCCGCCGACGGATTCGCCGCTATCGCTGGTGGAACCGTTCGCCCGGGAGTTGGGCATGACCGCCCCGGTGGTGCCGTGGCACTCGTTGCGGGCTCCGGTGGCCGGGATCGGGGCGGTGACCAGCCTGGTCACCGGCACTCTCGGCAAGGTGGCGATCGATGTGCAGGGCATGGCCCGTACGGAGGTCGGTGAAGTAGCGGAACCGGCCCGCGCCGGTCGGGGCGTCTCGTCGGCGATGCCGCAGAAGCGTAATCCCGTCCTGGCCACGCTCATCGTCAGCGCGGCGCGTCAGGTACCGGCGCACGCCATGCTTCTGCATCAGTGCCTGCTCGCCGAGGATGAACGGTCGGCTGGCGGGTGGCACGCGGAGTGGTACCCGATGCGGGAATGCCTGCGGCTGACGGCCGGCGCCAGCGCGACGGCCCGGGAACTACTCGGCGGGTTGGAGGTACGTGCTGACCGGATGCGGCACAACTTGACGCTCACTGGGGGAGCGGTGGTCGCCGAGCGGATCAATGCCGTCCTGTCGCAGGTGCTCGATCGCGGCGAGGTGAAGAAGTTGCTCGGCCGGATCGCCCGCTCGGCCGTCCGACAGGGGCGCGACTTCGGCGACGTACTGGTGGACGACCCGGAACTTCAGACCGCATCGGTGCAGGCCACGGTGGCGGAGGCCGGCGGCTGGGAGCAACTGCTGGACCCCAGCCGCTACCTGGGTGCCAGTGCCGAGATCGTCGGCGTCGTACTGCGGCGCTGTGGCGTCGCCGTCGTCGGCGCGGGTGGCGACGCCGCCACCCGCGCCGACGACGGTGCCGTCGCTGGCGTGCTCAGGAGCCGGCCGGCCTGACCGACTGTGCGTGCCGGAACACGTTGTTCGGGTCGTAGCGTGCCTTGACCTGCTGCAGCCGAGGATAGTTCTGCTTCCAGTAGAGGTCGTGCCAGGCCGCACCCGAGGTGTTCTGTGCCGGGTCACTGATGTCGACGTCGGCGTAGTTGATGAAGCAGCCGTCGGTCACCTCGTTGGGCACCGGCACGCCGCCGGTGTGTGCGTGCACCGCCTGGTAGAACTCGCTGAGAAAGCCCAGGTGTCGTTGATCGTCGGCGGCGTCGGTCCAGGCGGTGCCCCAGAGCAGCTTGAGGACCGAGTCCCGGTGTGGTGTCGCGGTGGCGGTCGGCGACACCGTGTTGATCCGACCGCCGTACGAGGCGATGGAGACGACCCAGCCCGGGTTGTCGTAGCTCGTCCCGGACAGCACTCGCCAGAAGCCGTCGACCTGGCCCGGCGAGAACGCGCGTCGCTGGTAGCTCGACTTGTACTTGTACCGGTCAGTCGGATTGCTCATCCACAGCCCGGGCCAACCGGTGGCGTGCAGCCAGGGGAGCCGGCGCAACTGACCGACGGTCCCGAACGCTTGCACCCCGTCGTTGACCGCCGCGATGAATCGTTCGAGTAGCTGCCGGGAGTCGGGTCGGGTGGCGTCCATCTGCACGATCATGCTGAAGCTGCCGTTGGGTCGGGTGGTCAGCTCCAGCCGGGCGAACAGCCCGGCGTACGGCGATGCGGGATCGCTGTTCAGCTCGTGCCACCGGCCGTAGTTGTCCAGCAGCCGGCCGTAGGACTCCCGGTCGAAGTCGGCCCAGTCCCAGGTCACCGTGCAGATCCACACGTCGGACGGCGGGGCCGGCAGGAACTGGGACGGGTGGTTACCGACCGCGTCGGGTGACCGGAACCAGTAGCGGGTGCTGACCCCGAAGCTGCCGCCGCCTCCTCCGGTGTGCGCCCACCACAGATCGTGGTGCGGATCGGCGGGATCCCGGGAGGCGACGATCGGTCGGGCACGGCCGTCGCGGCCCACCGTGACGACCTCGATCGCCTGCAGATGGTCGACGATCAGGCCCTGTAGCCGGCCCATCTGACCGTACCCGGCACCGCTGACGTGGCCGCCGATGCCGACCGTGTAGCAGGATCCGCCGGGCAGGGTGACTCCCCAGCGGCGGAACAGCGCGTAGTAGACCTCGCCGAGCGTCGCACCGGCCTGGACCATGACGGCTCCACGAGTCGGATCGTGCGCGATCGTCCGCATCTCGGTCATGTCGACGATCGCCCGCACCTCGGGGTTGTCGACGAAGTTCTCGTAGCAGTGACCGCCGCTGCGGACCGTCAGACGTCGCCGTTCAGCGACCGCGCGGGTGACGGCACCGACCACCTCCGAGGTGGACCGCGGCAGCCGAACGTAGTCGGGGTCGCTGACGAAACGTTGGTTCTGTCCGCGGGACAGACCGGAGTGCCGTCGGTCGCCGCGCGGGACGACCTGAGCTTCCGGCAGCGTCCCCGGCCGCTGGTCCGCCGGTATGGCGTGGCTGGGATTCATGCCCAATTGAGTGGCGGCGAGGGTGCCACCGAGCGCGGCTGATCCGGTAAGGACCGACCGGCGCGAGAGTGCACTCACTGGGTGTACCTCCGGGTTGGCTGAACTCGATCACCACCCGTCCGGGTGGTCGTCGGCAAGACTCCACTGCCGCCGCCGGCCTGACATCACGTCTTTACGTGATGTCGCCTCACGTTGTCGCGGTAGTCGTGGCCCAGTCGACCCGGGGTGCCCTCATGGGCCGAACAGGTGCTGAGAGGCCAGGTACCTGCCTGGCGGACAGATCGCCGAAAGACGCGATATGCCGGGCGGGACCTGCGGAGAAGGCTGGAGGTCAGTACTCGTCGGAGGGTGGGTTGACCATGAGCTTCATCGAGCAGGGCTATCCGCAGGCCCGCTACGTCGCACCCGGTGCCGGTCCCAGCGTGTGGGCCTTCAGCGGTGACCGCTACACGATCAAGGCAGCGGCCGGCGACACCGGCGGGTCGTTCGGCGTCATGGAGGCGATCGTGCCGCCGCAGAGCGGGCCGCCGCTGCACATCCACCACAAGGAGGACGAGGCCTTCTACATCGTGGACGGACGGTTCGAGATCGCCGACCACGAGCGTGAGCTGGTCGCCACCTCGGGCTCCTTCATCTGGCTGCCGCGTGGCGGCCCGCACCGCTTCCGCAACATCTCCGACTCCCACGCGAAGATGCTGCTCTTCTTCCTTCCCGGTGGGTTCGAGCAGTTCTTCGTCGACTGCGGGACACCGGCCGACGACGGGTCGGCGCCGCCGCCACCGGAGCAGTTCGCGGTGGACGTCGAGCGATCGATGCGCCTGGCCGCCGAGCGGTACGGCATCGAAGCCGTTCCGCCCCCGGGTGGTTGAGGTTTCCGCTACGCTGTCTAATATTGTGTCGACCGATACAGAAATGAGGATGGACATGGCCGCACTCGCGGGAAAGGTCGCTCTCGTCACCGGTGGCAGCCGGGGGATCGGGGCGGCGATCGTCGCTCGGCTCGCACGCGACGGTGCTGACGTCGCCTTCACCTACCGCAACGCCGAGGATCGGGCCAAGTCCGTGGTCGCCGAGGTGGAGGCGAGTGGGCGGCGGTCCCTGGCCATCTGTGCCGACAGTGGCGACGCCGCCGCGGTGACCGGTGCCGTCGACCGGACCGCAGCCGAACTGGGTCGGCTGGACATCCTGGTCAACAACGCCGGGGTGTTCCCGTACGGCGAGGTGGACGAGGTGACACTGGCGGAACTGGACGCCACGCTGGCCGTACACGTCCGCGGCGTCTTCCTGGCCAGCCAGGCGGCCGTCCGCCACATGAAGCAGGGTGGTCGGATCATCAGCATCGGCAGTTGCTTCGCCGAACGGGTCCCGTACGCGGGGGTCGCCCTCTACGCGATGACCAAGAG
Organism: Solwaraspora sp. WMMD791; assembly: GCF_029581195.1. Lineage (NCBI taxonomy): Bacteria > Bacillati > Actinomycetota > Actinomycetes > Micromonosporales > Micromonosporaceae > Solwaraspora > Solwaraspora sp. WMMD791. Next base: position 3,044,426 of record NZ_CP120737.1, on the reverse strand, counting down.
CGCACTGATCGGACTGACCCGTGGACTCGCCCGAGACCTGGGTCCGCGGGGGATCACGGCAACCGTCGTCCACCCTGGATCCACCGACACCGACATGAACCCGGCCGACGGCGAAGGCGCGGACCACGAGCGCAGTTTCATCGCGGTCGGCCAGTACGCCGCGCCGGCGGACATCGCGGCGACCGTCAGCCACCTGGCCGGAGAGGGCGGCAGGTACATCACCGGTACCGCTATCTCGGTCGATGGTGGATTCGCCGCCTGACCCGACGTGGATCACGCCTATGTAGTGCGACCTGGACGAGGAGTGACGCTATGGCATGGCTGGTGCTGATCCTGGCCGGACTGCTTGAAGTCGTCTGGGCGAGCGCGTTGAAACACACCGACGGGTTCACCCGACTGTGGCCGTCGGTGCTGGCGATCACCACCGCTGGGCTCAGCTTCTTCATGCTCGCCTGGGCGATGAAGAGTCTGCCGGTCGGCACCTCGTACGCGGTGTGGGTCGGTATCGGCGCGGTCGGTGTCGTGATCGCCGGGGTCGTCATGATGCAGGAGAGCCTCAGCCCGGCGCGGCTGCTCTTTCTCGGGTTGATCGTGGCCGGCATCATCGGACTGCGGTTGGTCGAGAACTGAACTACTCCTCCCGTCCGGTGATCGGCGGACCGCCCCCTCGGGTCCGTCGGTCACCGGACATCCTGCGCGGATCAGCCGTCGGACAGCCGGCTGCGTGCGTCGGCCAACGCCGACCGTGCCTCCTCGGCGATGCGGTGCACCAGGTCGGCTGCGGGCAGCTCCCGGATCAGCGAGTGGGCCTGACCGGCCCAGAGGTTGATGCTGTCGGCATCTCCAGCGGCCAGCGCCGCCCGCCGTAGCGGAGCCGTCAGATGGTGGATGTGCGGATACGCCGGCGGTGGCGCGGCGGTGGCGTGCCGTCGGACGAACCCGTTCACGATGGCTCGGGCCCGTCGGCCGGTGAAGGCGCGGGTGAGGGTGGTCTCCTGCACGCCACCGATCTCTGCCCGGTGCAGGGGATTCGTCCCCGCCTCGGGACACCGCAGGAACGCCGTACCCAGTTGGGCAGCGACCGCACCGGCACTCAACACGGCGGCGACCGACGCGCCGTCGGTGAGGCCGCCCGCCGCCACCACGGGGAGCCTGCTGGCGTTGCGGACAAGCCGGAGCAGGGTCAGCAGTCCGTACTCACCCACGCCGTCGTGATCCGTGAAGCCGCCACGGTGCCCGCCGGCCTCGATGCCCTGGGCGACGAGGGCGTCGGCGCCGATCGCCTCGGCGGTCACGGCCTCACCCGGCGTGGTGACAGTGACCAGGACGGAGGCACCGCTTGCCTGCAGCCGTTCGACGATCGCGCCGGTGGGTAGACCAAAGGTGAAGGAGACCACCGGCACCCGCTCGGCGCAGAGTAGGTCGACCTTCTCGGCGAGCTGGTCGTCATCGGCTTTCGGCTGCCCGAGTGGCACGTTGAGCCGGGCGGCGTCGGAGTGCAGCGAGGCCGCGTACGCGGCGAGCGCGGCCCGGTCGACGTGTGTCTCGTCGGAGGCGAAGAGGTTGACGCCGAACGGGGTGTCGGTGAGCTGGCGGACCTGTCGGATTTCATCGTCGACCTGCGCTGGTTCCTTGTAACCGGCGGCGAGGAAGCCCATCGCGCCGGCCCGGCCGACTGCCGCGACCAGTCGCGGTGTGGAGGGTCCACCGGCCATCGGTGCTGCGATGAGGGGATGGAGGAGCGAGGGGAAGTTGGCCATTTTGATCCTCCAACGTAGCTATTGGAGATTTTTATATCATTTATCAGCATCGTGCGCGATATGGGTGGCACGGCAGGGTGTTGTCAGACGCCACCACCTATCCTCGTGTGGGAGGAGGCGAGAGGCGGATGGCGAAGCGCGGCAGACCGCGTACCTTCGACCGGGCCGTGGCGTTGCGGCGCGCGATGGAGGTCTTCTGGCGACGTGGCTACCAGGGAGCATCCATGGCTGAGCTCACCGCCGCCATGGGCATCGCCTCACCCAGCCTGTACGCGGCCTTCACCAGCAAGGAGTCGCTGTTCCGGGAGGCTGTCGATCTCTACAACGCCACCGAGGGTCTCGTCCCCCAGCAGGCGTTGAACGGTCCCGGCAGCGCCCGGCAGTGCATCGAAGCGATGCTGCGGCACAACGCCCGCGCCTACACCGACCCCGCCAGTCCGACAGGTTGCCTCGTGGTGCTCGCCGCGATCGGCGGCGTCCCAGAGTCCGACGAGGTCAGCCGCTTCCTCGCCCGGTGCCGGCGACGTGACATCGACGACGTCCGGCAGCGCATCGAGCGGGGCATCGAGGACGGCGACCTGCCCGACACGGTCGATCCCGCGTCGCTGGCCCGGTTCGTCGCCGCCGTGCAGCAGGGAATGTCGATGCAGGCCCGGGACGGTGCCACCGCCGCCGAACTCGAGGGCGTCGTCGATGTCGCGATGGCAGGCTGGGACGAGGCGGCGCGCGGACACCGAGCAGGGGTCAGCGCGCCGAGCCGGTTCTGACGGTCCAGCTCGGCCTGAACGGCGGGATCCGGGGCGAGCCCGCCGGACGTACCGCAGCGCTCGCCATGACCTGTCAGGTCCGGGCCGGACGGTTGGCGGCGGCAGCGGCGGCGTACACCGTCATCCCGAGCACCCCGGTGTCCAGCTGGCCGTCCCGGCCGACGGTGAACCGCCACCGGTCCTGACGACTCTGACCGAGGACCACCACCACCCAGGGGGCGTGCGCCTGGGCGACCAGTTCCTGCACCCAGGCGGCCTCCTTGCCGGACGGAGCCGAGGCGAGGAGCAGCACCCCGGCGACCTGCGGCGCCTGCGTCAGCGCGGCGTCGACCTCGACGAGCGCCTCGCGGGGGCTGCCCACCGACAGGATCCGGCCGTTCGTCGCCGCTTCACGGATCCCGCCGATCACCACCTGGACCCCGTCCGCCCACGGACTCGCCGAGAGTTCGGCGACCCACGCCAGCACCAGTGCCCGGGCAGCGGCACGGTCGCCACCGACGCTGACGACGCCACCGGCCTCCCCGAGGTTCACCAGTTCCCGTCGTCCGTCATGGGTGCCGAGGGTGACCAGCCGGGGGCAGGGCGCGGGGATCCCCGGCAGGAGCGGAAGCTCCTGCGTCGCCCGCAGCGGCGCGGTCCACACCCGTCCGGACTCTCCCGCCGTCCACGGCACGACCGGGTGCGGGTCGGCGACCGACAGCCGCAGCGTGATCTGCTCGTCGTCGAGCGACACCCCGTACACGTGGGGAACCGGCCGGTTGGTGTGTGCGCAGCCACTCACCAGCACCCGCAGCGCCCGGTCGACCGTCCAGCCGGCAGCCGTGTCCAGATAGCGGGTGTCGGCGGGTGCAGCCGGCCTGCGCTGGCGCAGCCGGCCCAGCACCCCACCGGCTGCCGGGCGGGCGTCGTCCCCGCCCGGTGCCGGTCCACCGGGGCCGGTGGTGGCCGCACCCCCGGACGCCCCGGCAGCCGACCGAGCCGGGGTACGTCGCCACCACCAGAACCCGCCGCCGGCGGCCAGCAGCAGTACGACGGCCGCGAGCGTGACCGGTAGCACCGGCAGGCCGCCGCTGTCATCCTGCCGGGCGTCGGCGGCCGGCGCGGTGCTGGCCGGCGGCGACCCGACCTGAGGCCCACCGGTCGGCGGTGCCGCTACCGTCGGCAGCGGACCGAACTCCACCCCCTCGCCCTCGGCGTCCTCGGGCAGTTGCAGGATCCAGTTCGGTGAGATCACCGCCGGGTCGGTCAGCCGGTTGCCGTCGGGCTGAAGCCGGCCCTCGTTCAGCTCGAAGATCTCCACGGCGCGGTTGCCGTCGCCGAGGAATCGCTCCGCGATCGCGAACAGGAACTCCGGCTCACCGTTGAAGCTGAGCTGGACCTGGTAGTACTTGACCGGCCCGGTTGGCGGTGCCGGCTCACCCGACGGTGCCGGCTGCGCGAGCGGTGCCGGCTCACCCGACGGCGCCGGCTGCGCGAGCGGTGTCGGCTGTGCTGTGGCGACGGTGAGCGGCGCTGTCGGCCCCGCTGCCACCGCGGGCCCGGCGGTCACGGTCGGTATCCCGACCGCTAGGGCGACAAGAAGCAGGCCGGCACCGATCAGCCGGCCGGCGGTGACACCCTGTGCCCTCGGAACGCCACTTGGCCTCCCCACGTCGTGGCCGGGCCTGCCCGGGTCGTGGCCCGGCGTCCCCGCGTCGTGGCCCGGTTCGCGTCGCCGTTCGTCGCGGCGTACTCCGCGAGGGGCCGTGGGGTGCGGGGGGATTCGATTCATCGTGAGGTCTTCCCTGTGACTGGTCGTCGGATGCGGGACGCGGCGGGGACGGGCCGCTGCGCTACGGTTGGTCCGCGATCGAACCATTATCGATGCCGGCGCTGACCAGCTGTGGTACACCCCCGACTCCGGTCCCCGCCGGAGTCGGTCATCGGCGGCCGGAGGACCCCGTGCGCTTGTTCCTGACCATCGTCGACCCGTACGGGGACACGGTCGACGCCGTGCTGACCGCCGACGGCCAGACCCGGGTGGCCCAGATCGGGCAGGCGGCGCAGACCCTGCTGCGTGACGCCCGGGACCGCAGCGGCGGGCCGGCCGGACCACCACCACTCTACGTGGACGGCACGCTGCTCGATCCGACCGCGACGCTGGTCGAGTCCGGCCTGCGCGACGGGGCCGTGGTCAGCCTGGACACGCCGGCCGGCAGCCCGCCAGCGGAGCGCGCCGGCCTGCTGGAGATCCGGATGGTCGCCGGCCCGGGAGTCGGCGGCTTCTTCCGCATCGGGGTCGGCGGTGGGGAACTCGGCAGCGACCCCGGCTGCTGGGTCACCGTACCGGACCGGAACCTGGCCCCGGTCGCGGCGAACCTCGGCGTCGACATCCGCGGCCGGTGCTGGCTCGACCCGGCCGGCGACACCCCGTTGAGTCTCGACGGGGAACCGGTCACCGAGCGAACCGAGTGGCGGCCCGGCCAGCAGCTCGCGGTCGGCGAGTCGCTGCTGGAGCTGGCCGAGTACACCCGGCCCGATGCGGCGCTGGTCCCGTCCACCGACGGCATCGGGCTGGACTACAACCGTCCGCCGAGGATCCGGCCGCCCCGGCGGCAGACCCGGTTCCGGCTCCCGGCGTTGCCCAAGGAGCCGCCCCGGTCCCCGCTGCCCTGGCTGCTCGCCCTGCTGCCACTGGTCGCCGCCGTGGTCCTGATGCTGCTCACCGGCAGCCGGACCCTGCTGCTGCTCGCCCTGCTCAGCCCGCTGTCCATCATCGCGAACCATGTCATGTCCCGTCGGCAGGGCCGCCGGTCGCATGCCGAGCAGCTGCGGGAGTACCGCGAACGGAAGGAGCGGATCGAACGGGACGCGCAGGAGGCCTTCGCCCTGGAGCGGATCGAACGGCGGACCGGCTGCCCCGATCCGGCGCTGATCGCGGTCACCGCCACCGGTCCCCGTCGGCGGCTGTGGGAACGGCGCCGCCGGGACGAGGACCACCTGCTGCTGCGGGTCGGCATCGCCGACCTGCCCGCCGAGGTGGCGCTCGACGATCCGGAGCAGGACGAACACCGGCGTACGGTGCACTGGACCGTCGCCGACGCGCCGGTCGCGCTTCCGTTGCGCGAGCATGGCGTGGTCGGCTACGCCGGCCCGGGGGACACCGCGCGGGCGCTCGGTCGCTGGGCCGTCATCCAGACCGCCGTCCTGCACAGCCCGCTCGACGTGCAGATCACCGTCCTCACCGACCCGCAGGGCGGGCCGAGCTGGGACTGGATCCGCTGGCTGCCGCACGCCCGACCAGCGGGGGTGGGCGGACCGGCCGTCGCCGTCGGGATCGACGCCGACTCGGTGGGCCGGCGGGTCGCCGGCCTGCTCGAACTCATCGAGCAGCGGCGCACCGTGCGCAACGAGACCGGTGCCGCAGGATTCCGGGAGCCGGACGTGCTGGTGGTGCTCGACGGTTCCCGCCGGCTACGGTCGCTGCCGGGCGTGGTGCAGCTGCTGCGTTCCGGTCCCGAGGTCGGCGTCTACGCCCTCTGCCTCGACGCCGACGAGCGGCTGCTGCCGGCGGAGTGTCAGGCGGTGGCCGTCGTCGAGGCCGAGGGCCTGCGGGTCTCCCGCTCCGGTGCCGACAGCCTGGCCGGGGTACGTCCGGAGCTGCTCTCCGCCGCCTGGTGCGGTTGGCTGGCCCGTCACCTGGCACCGATCCGCGATGTCAGCGACGACGAGGACGACGCGGCGTTGCCCTCGCACAGTCGGTTGTTGGAGGTGCTCGGTCTGGACCCGCCGGACGCGGGTGCGATCGCCGCCCGGTGGAGTGTGCGGCCACGCAGCACCGCCGCCGTGGTCGGCGAGTCCTTCGACGGTCCGTTCGAGATCGACCTGCGTCGCGACGGGCCACACGGTCTGATCGCTGGGACGACCGGTGCCGGCAAGTCGGAGCTGTTGCAGACCGTCGTCGCCGCCCTCGCCGTGGCGAACCGGCCGGACGCGATGACCTTCGTCCTGGTCGACTACAAAGGGGGAAGCGCCTTCGGCGACTGCGTACGGTTGCCACACACCGTCGGCATGGTCACCGACCTCGACGAACATCTGGTCCGTCGGGCCCTGGAGTCACTCTCGGCGGAGCTGCGCCGCCGCGAGCACCTGCTGGCCGACGCCGGCGCGAAGGACATCGAGGACTACACCCGGGCGGCCGACCGGCGACCGGACGGCACACCGCTGCCGCGCCTGCTGATCGTCATCGACGAGTTCGCCTCGATGGCCCGGGAGTTGCCGGACTTCGTCACCGGGCTGGTCAACATCGCGCAGCGTGGCCGTTCCCTCGGTATCCACCTGCTGCTGGCCACCCAACGACCCAGCGGGGTGGTCTCCCCGGAGATCCGGGCGAACACCAACCTGCGGATCGCGCTGCGGGTCACCGACGCCGGGGAGAGCCAGGACGTGCTCAACGCCCCCGACGCCGCCCGGATCGCCAAGAGCACCCCCGGCCGGGCGTACGTCCGACTGGGCCACTCGTCGCTGGTGCCGTTCCAGGCCGCCCGGGTCGGTGGTCGCCGACCCGGTGCAGCCGAGGGCGCCGGCCCACCCCCGCCCGAGCTGCGCGTCCTGCGCTGGGGCGACCTGGACCGGCCGATCGAGACGGCACCGGTCGCCCGTGCCGAGGGCCAGGACGAGATCACCGACCTGCAGGTACTGGTCGAGGCGCTGCGGCAGGCGGCCGTCACGGCCGGCGTGCCGCCGCAGCACAGTCCGTGGCTGCCGGCGCTGCCCACCTCGATCCAACTGGCCGAGCTGGACCCGCCGCCGGGTGCCGCCGGCCGGCCGGCGCCTGCCCCGTACGGGGTGGAGGACCACCCGGCCCAGCAGCGCCGACAGGCTGCGGCGGTCGAGTTGGCCCACTTCGGACATCTGCTCGCCGCCGGTGCCCCCCGGACCGGCCGATCCCAGCTGCTGCGCACCATCGCCGGCTCGCTGGCCAGCACCCACAGCTGCGCCGACCTGCACCTGTACGGTCTGGACTGCGGCAACGGGGCGCTGCTGCCGCTGGCGGCGTTGCCGCACTGCGGCGGGGTGGTGGTCCGTACCGAGGTGGAGCGGGCGGTCCGGATGATCCGCCGGATCGCCGAGGAGATCCGCCGCCGGCAGTCGGTTCTGTCCGCAGGCGGGTACGCCGACATCTCCGAGCAGCGGGCCGCCGTACCGGCCGCCGACCGGCTCGCCCATCTGGTGCTGCTGATCGACCGCTGGGAGGGTTTCCTGACCACCCTTGGTGAGTTGGACGCCGGCACCCTCACCGACGAGATCTTCGGGTTTCTGCGCGAGGGGGCCAGCGTCGGCGTGCACCTGGTGATCACCGGGGACCGGTCCGTGCTGACCGGACGGATCGCCACGTTGACCGAGGAGAAGCTGTCGTTCCGGCTGGCTGACCGGGCCGACCTGGGGTTGATCGGGCTGCATCCGCGCAACCTGCCGGAGGAGATCCCGCCCGGCCGGGCGTTTCGGGCGGAGACCGGGATCGAGACTCAGGTGGCGCTGCTCGCCCCGGACCCCAGCGGTGCGGCGCAGGCGGCGGCGCTGGCCGAGATCGCCCGTCACAGCTCCGAACGGGACGCAGACGTCCCGGCGTCGCTGCGGCCGTTCCGGCTCGGCGAGCTGCCGGGCCAGATCGAGTACGCCCGGGCGGTGACCCTGCCACGCGCCGGTACCGGTGCCGGCTGGCTGCTCGCCGGCGTCGGCGGGGACCAGTTGACCGCGTACGGCCCGGACCTGGCGACGGGCGTACCCGCGTTCGGGATCGGCGGGCCGGCCCGGTCCGGGCGTAGCACCATGCTGATGACGATGGCCCGCTCCGCCATCGACGGCGGCCAGCAGGTGATCGCGCTGGCGCCCCGGACCTCACCGGTGCGCGAGCTCGCCGGCACCCCGGGCGTGGTCGCCGTGCTCACCGGCAGCGACGTCAGCGAGCAGGAGTTCACCGGTGCGCTGGCCGGGCTCGGCGGTCGGGGACTGGTGGTGGTCGACGACGCGGCGACGTTGCGCGACTGCGGTGCCTCCGGGGAGCTGCGGGACCTGATCCGCAACGGAGAGAGCCGCCATCTGGGCCTGATCTACGCGGGCGACCCGGAGGATCTCGGCGCCGGGTTCAGCGGCTGGCTGGTGGACGCCCGGCGCAGCCGTCGTGGCGCCCTGCTCTCACCGCAGAACCGTACCGATGGTGATCTGGTCGGGCTGAAGCTGCCACGGACCGCGGTCGGGCAGCCGGTGCGACCCGGGCGGGCGCTGCTGCATCTGGGCGACGGCGAGCCGATCCTGGTCCAGGTACCGCAGTGACCCCTCAGGTGTCGACGTCGCGGTGACCGGTCGGCTGTCCTGCCCGCACCGCCCGACGGCGGGCGGGCAGGACAGCCGACCTCGGTCCTACTTGCGCAGCGCCTTGGCCAGCTCCTCGTCGGCCTGCTGGAAGGTGTCGGCGGCGGCGGTGAGGTACTTGCCCATCCCCTCCAGCCCTTCGGCCATCTTGGTCGCGCCCTCGTTGAACTCGGTGTACGACTCGTCGAACTGCTTGCTGGAGGAGTCGGTCACGTACCCGCCGTTGACCAGGTTGTTGACCATGCTGCGCAGCTCGACGAGCTTGCTCATGATCTCTTCCTTGCCGCGGGTGAGCCGGTTGGCCGCGTCGCGCATCTCCTGATACGTGACGTTGACGTTCGCCATGTCGGATCCCTTCTGTCTGTCGCCGGTGGCCCACCTCGGGCTCCACCGGTGGCACCTAGGAGACGGCCGGTCGGCCGGTGAACTGGAACGTGCCGGTGACGGCGTCGAAGAGGTCGAACAGTTCGGCCTCCAACGCCAGCACCGGGGAGGTGCCGGTGATCAGGGCGACCTGTTCGGGGGAGGGCCCCGGGAACGGTACGAAGGTCTGCATGACGATCGACCGGACCCAGCCGGCGCCCTCGGGCGCGGTGATGTCCTCCACCCCCCGGGTCCGGGGGACCCGACCGAGGCCGGGCAGCCGCGCCTGCTCCACGTCACGCCAGATGCCGTCGCCGCCCCGGCGGGGGATGCCGGTCAGGTGGGCGGCGACCGCCTCGGCGCCGGCCTGCTCGTCGGGCACCGTCACGATCGAGACGGTGACGGTCGCCGTCAACACCGCCCCGCCGAGTCCTTCCACCATGGTGGCGCAGAACCGGGCACCGCCGTCGTACGCCGCACGGGCCGCCTCGCGCAGCGCGCGGGACAGCGCGGCGCGGTGCGCGAAGAGCTCCGGCACCTCGCGCAGCCGGTTGGTGACCAGGTCGTTGATGGCGTTGTTGCGGACGTCGGGATGCAGCTCCAGCTCGTACCAGTTGGCTGGCACGGTGATCGCGAACCCGGTCGGGGTGGCCGGCGCGGTGGCCTCGTCGGTGCGGACTCCGGTCATCAGCCTGTGCTCTCCCGTAGCTCGCGCGCCAGGTCGTCGTCGACCCCGCGCAGGTTCTCGACTGCCTGCCGGGTTGCTTTGATCAGCCGCTCACAGTTCTTGTCCACCCGGCCCCGGCCGTCGCGCCAGTGCGACTCGAAGTGCGCCAGGGCTCCGTCGACATCCGGTCCACCCAGCTCACCTTCGAACTCGCGCATCCAGGAGCGGGCACTGTCCATGCCGGCCCGGATGGTCTCCAGGTTCGTGGCGAACTCGTCCAACCCCTGCAGGTCGACGGTGAGCCGGTCGGCACTCACGCGGGCCTCCGTTCCGACCGTCGGGTGCGTCCCTCCAGGTGCGTCCGCACGGGTACGTCCGGAGGATTGACGAGGCCAGGGTACCGCTGTTGCACCGCCGTCGGCCAAGGCCCCGGTGCCGCCGGTCGGCCACGCCTGCCGGGTAGTCTCCCGGTCGCAGGCCTGTCGTCGTGTACCGTCCGGACCCAATCGTCGTCAATGTGCGGTCTCAGGTGGTCGTCTGGAGCCGACACACGCGACACTGGACGTCGACGGTGCCCGGGGAGGCGACATGGCGAGACCCACGGACTGGTGGGTGCTGGACCTCGACGGCGACCCTACCCCTGGCGATCCCGCCCGGTTGCGGATGCTCGCCACACGGTTCCACGACTTCGCCGAGACGGCCTACCGGGCGAAGCGGGCCGTCGAGTCGCTGCAGGGTGACGGGGCGGTGCTCACCTGGGTGGGTCTGTCGGGCGACGCGTTCCGTGAGCAGTTCGGCGAGTTCCCCGGCCAGGTGCACAAGCTCTACCAGTCGCATCTCATGGTCGGCGACGCGCTCGACGCCTACGCGCCGGAGCTGGAGCGGGCCCAGGCGATGGCGGACCGGGCGCTGGCCGACGGCCGGCAGGCCCGCGACCGGGTCGATTCCCTCAGTGGGCAGCTCGCCACCGCCGAGTCCGGGTTCACCGCCGCCACCGGCGTCGCGGACCGGTTGCGGCGGGAGAGCGAGGCCCCGGAGGCGCCCGACCCGGACCAGGTCCGGCAGGCGGTGCGCGACGCCGAGGCGGCGCAGCAGCGGCTCGCCGCCGTACGCGGTCAGGCCAACGCCGCCCAGCAGGAACTCGACCTGGCCAAGTCCCTGGCCGAGCAGGCCCGTCAGCTGCGCGACGGCGCAGCCCGGCAGTGTCAACGGGAGATCCACGAAGCGTCCGACGTGGGGATCCAGCCGCGCTCGTTCTGGGAGAAGCTGCGCGACGCGTTCAAGAAGCTCTGGGACGTCATCTGCGAGATCGCCAAGTGGGTGGCGCTGGTGGCCGGCGTGATCGCAATGATCATCGGTGGGCCGCTGGCCTGGGTCGCCTTGGCGGCCGGCGCGATTCTGCTGGTCAAGGCGATAATCGACTTCACCCAGGGGAACGGATCCGTGCTGGATCTGGTCTTCGGCATCCTCGGGGTCATCCCGGGGGTGAAGGGCCTGACCAGCATCTCCAAACTCACTGCCCTCTACAAGGCCGGCGGGGTCAAGGAGATCGCCAAGGCGACGCTCACCGGGATGAAGAACCTGCTCCACGGCATGGTCACCCTGGTCAAGACCGCCGGAGCCGGCGCGGTCACGATCTCCAAGCAGATCGGCCACGGGGCGGCCACCGTCATCGGCACGATCAAGTCCGGCGCGGTCGCCGTCGACGACGCGGTCCGGCAAGGGCTGGCCCGCCTCGGTGAGCTGATGCCGACGCCCGGGCCGAGGCTGGCCGCCGACGGCCCGATCCTCGCCCCGCCGATCATCCCGCCGCCCCGGTCGGTTCCGAGGTCCGGGGCTTCGAACGGTGCCCCCACGGCTGGCGCGCCTGCGCCCGCTGCCAGCACCGCTGGTGCTCCGAAGAGCTTCGCGGACCGGTTCACCGACCTCGACGTGGCCCGTCACCAGCAACTGTCCGCCGACATCGCCCAGGTGCGGTTCAAGTACGCGAACCAGCTGCAGACCGGCATCGCGAAGATCGACGCGGACCACGCCCAGAAGATCAAGGTCGAGACCGCCCGGATCGACGCGGACGCCGCCAACCGGCTGACCGTGGAGCGGACCGCGCTGACCGACAAACTCAACCAGGATCTGGCCGCCGTCCGTCAGCCCTTGGCCCAGGCGGATCAGAACGGGTTGACCATGGCCAACAACGCGCAGCACAACATCAACCAGTACGCCGCCGCAGCACCCGGGGAGTTGCAGCGCTTCAGCAACGACCGCTTCGCGTTCTACCAGCAGGAGGTCAACGCGGGCCGGCTGGACGACGCGACCGCGACGGCCCGCTACAACCAGGAGGTAGACCTCAAGAAGATCGAGCTGGACAACGGCTACCAGCAGATGATCACCCAGCGGCAGGAGTTCATCGACAACTACCACAACGTCGAACGGCCCAACCTGGTGCAGCAGCAGCACGCCGAGGAACTACGGCTCAACAACGAGTTCACCAGGGCCGAGACGGACCTGATCACGCGAGTGGAAGCGGACCGGGTCGCCGAGATCAACGTCGTCACGAATCAGCTCGACGCCGCCCGGGTCAACGAGCTGTCCAACTTGCAGCAGAGCGTGCAGGCCGCCGAGTCAGCGGAGATCATGCAGGTCACCCAGCAGGTGAACAACAGCTTCGACCAGCAGGTCGCTGCCCTGGACAACCAGTTGGCCAACGCCTCCTCGATGACCGTCAACCTGCCCACCCACAAGACCGTCGATCTGATCTTCTCGAACAGTGGCAACGCCGCCGACCTGAACACCTATGTCCAACGGAACTTCGGGTGGATCGATCAGGTGAACCCCAACTTCAAGCCCACCGACGTCAACTGCACACTCTGCGTACAGAGTGTGGACAAGGCCTTCGACACCGGCGGCGCGGTGGTCACCCCGGTGCCGAAGATTCCCACCGTCCGGCCGCTGTCCGACATCGAGGCCAACTACCCACACATGCCGGGCTTTCAGCAGCAGCATTCGATTGAGCACATGCTCGCCCACGTCGACAACCTGCCGAGCGGATCTCGGGGGATTCTCTTCGTCGGACCCGCGAGCGGCAGCGGGCACGTGATGAACGTGGTCAAGGACAGCGCCGGTAGGATCGTGATCGTCGACGGGCAGAGCGGCGGCCTCGGCTTCGTGCCGAGTCTCGGCCCGAAGGACCCGGTGTACTTCATGCAGACACACTGATCGGCAGTCACGTGGACGCCGGGCGAGCAGCCCCGCAGACGAGGACGAGATTCATGGACGTACGACAGGCCCGGGAGCGCGCAGAGGCCAAGCTGGGCGAGGTGCAGGATCCCCAGACGCCGCTGCGGCTGGTCGACCCGGAGGCACCCGTGGACCGCGACTGGTGCTGGCTGTTCCCGTTCAACTCGCAACGCTTCCTGGACTCCGGTGACTTCGGCTCGATGGTGGCCTCCGGCCCGATCGTGGTGAACAAGGACGGCAGCGACGTCTGGGTCGCGAACTCGGGCTTCCCCGTGGAGAAGTGGCTCAACCACTACGCCGCCGACCACGGCTATCCGGCCCTGCCGCTGCCGGAGTCCAAGCCCTTCGGGGGCTGACCCACGGCGGCGACCGTGCCCGGCCTGACGGTCCGGACCGGCCGCGCGGTCCCAGATCCGACGGTACGGCGGCTGGCCGGGCGGCAGCGTCGACCTCCCCCGCCATCGGGAGTCCACGATGCGGCGCAGGCGCACGTGCGCGTGGTCCCGATGGCGCGGATCCCAAGTGCACCCCGGACCTGCCGATCACCGGCCGGTACACGGGCACCGGGCTCGGCCCGTACCGCTGGGGCCCTGCGGTTGCTCGGGCCGGCACCGCGTGGCCGGCACCGGCTGACGCCGCCGTGCTAGCCCGCGCCGAAGCAGACGAAGGCGGCGGCGGTGGCGTGCACCGCGCCGTCGGCGGTGTCCCGGCCGGCCTGGAAAGCCTGCTGGGCGCCGGCGAGCGCCACCGCCGGCCCGTCCCCGGCCCGCATCCGACGGTGCAGTTCCAGCATCAACGCGGTGGTCAGGTCGGCCGGCACCGGCAGCACCGTCGCGATCAGGCAGCGGGTGCCCAGCGCCAGCAGCACCGCCGTGAAACCCATCACCTCGTTGCCGGGGCGGACCCCGGCCAGGCCGGAGTCGCAGGCCGACAGCACGACGACGCCGGGTGGGCTGGTCAGCCGCTCCAGTTCGTAGGCGGTCAACGGCCCGTCGGCCAGGTCCAGCGTCGAAAAGAGCGGGTTGTCCGCCCGGAACCGCCCGTGCGCGGCGATGTGCGCCAGGGCCGCGCCGTTGAGCGCACCGGTCACCGCGTCGGCGGTGGCGGCGGCTCCGGTCAGCAGGCGGGAGCCCGGCAGCGCCGTGGCGAGTTGCCGTACCTCGGTCTCGGCGGCCGGCAGTCTCGGCCCGGCCACCAGCACCGCCGGCCCGTCGGCTGCCGGCGTGTGCGCTCCACCGGTCTGCCGGCCGGCGGCCCGCAGCCAGGCCGTCGCCGACGGCGCCACGGTCACCGCCCGGCCCGCGCAGGTCGGCAGACCCGACCACGGTACGGCGTGCAGCTCGCCGATCGGCACGATCACCAACGGCCGGTCGGTGATCCGGTCGCGTACCGGATCGAACAACTGGCGGTCCAACGCCGCGGCGGTGTGCGCGACCCCGGCCCGCGCGTCGGCGCCGGCCCGTGCCTCGGCCCCGGCGCCGGCCCGTGGGTCGCCACCGTCGCCGGGGGTGACCAGCCGGCGCAGCCCGAACCGGTGCAGCCGGGCCACCCGGATCGCCTCGGCCAGCGGCCCGAGGTCGTGCAGCGTCGGCTGGCCGTCGCGAACCGCTACGGCGAGCAGCCGCTCGCCGTGCGCGACCAGTTCCAGCAGTACGGCGTCGCCGAGCGCGGTGGCGATGTCGGCCACCGCCGGTGGTGCGGACAGTTCACCACCGCCGTTGACCCCTCTGGCCAGTTCCCGGATCCGTTGCTCCAGGCGGGCCTGGCTGCCGCGCAGCGCCTGCACCGGGTTGCCGGCCAGCAGGGCGTCCTCCAGCGCGGTGCTGACCATCCGCAGTTCGGTCAGGGCGGTGGCCAGCTCCGGGTCGGGCGGCGGGGAGACCCGCCGCATCCGCAGCGCGTTGGCCCGCCACCGCTCCGCCCAGACCAGGACCTGCGCCGGTGCACCCCGCCGGATCGCGATGTCCAGCCCTTCGGCGGCCAGCTCCTCGCCGAACGTGGCGCTGTGCGCCCGTAGTTCGGTGGCACCGAGCGAGGCGCGGTGCCCGTCCAGTACGGCCAGGCCGTTGCGCAGCGCCCGGGCCGCGCCGGACTCGTCACCGGCCAGCCGGTGGCGCAGCGCCAGGGCGTACCACCCCTGGGCGCGCCGGGGTGCGGTGCCGCGTCGGCGGGCCTCCGAGGCGACGGTGAGCAACTCGCCGGCCCGACTGTGCCGGCCCAGCGCGACGGCCAGCCGGGCGGCTTCGATCCGGCTGGTCAGCGCCGGCCCGGGCCAGCCGGTGGCGTCGAGCTGGTCGGCGGTGCGCACCATCGCGGCGAGCAGCGCCGCCGACCGGTTGCCCTGGGCGTACCCGGCCCGCAGCTCGACGTGTCGGGCGAGTGTCGCCCAGGCGCGCCGGCCCTGTCTGCGGAACCTGCTGCGGGCCGCCGCGGCGGTGTCGGCCGCAGTGGCCGGGTCACCGGCGAGCAGCGCGGCCCGGGCCTGGGCGAGCAGCGCCTCGGCCAGGTCGGAGGCCATCCCGAGCCGGCGCAGCTCGGTCACGGCGGTGCCGGCGACCGCCACCGCCTCGTCGATCAGCGGTACGGACAGCAGCAGTTCGAAGCGGTCCAGCAGCAGCGCCGGGCGCGGTACGGCGAGCCGGCGGTACTCGGCGTCCACTGTGGCGAAGCAGTGCAGCGCGCCGGCCACGTCGCCGCGTTGGCCGGCGGCGATGCCGCTGTTCCACCGGGCGTCGGCGGCGGCCAGGTCCAGTCCGAGCTGGCTGAAGATGGCGGCGGCGCGGTGCAGGTCGTCGTCGTGGCCCTGATCGGCTCGCCGGTCCCGGTCGGGCTGCCCGTTCGGCGGGCTGCCGGTACGGCTGTCGGCGGGCATGTCGAGGTGGGCGTTGAGCAGTCCCCGGTTGTTGCGGGCGCGTGCCTCCAGCAGCGGGTCGCCCTCCCGTTGGGCGATCTCCACGGCCAGGTCGTAGTCGCGGACCGCCTCGTCGAACCGACCCCGGTAGTGCAGCACCACTCCGCGCTGCATCCGGGCCCGGCCGGCGTCCGCGCCGGTCAGCTGGGGCAGGGCGAGGGTGACCGCCCGTAGCGCGGCGGTGGTCCGACCGGCGCTGGCCAGGACATACCCGAGACTCATCCGGGCGAGTGCCCGCAGCCGGGCGTCGTCTCCGGCGCGGACGGCCCGGCGCAGGTGGCGTGCCGCGCCGGGCAGGTCGCCCAGCTCGCGCAGGGCCAGGCCGATGGCGCGTTCCGCGGTGGACCGGGCCCGGGCGTCCGGTGTGTCGGCGAGCACCTGGTTGGCGATCGAGATGGCCTCGTGCGGGTAGCGCTGGACGGTGTCCAGGGCCCGCTGCGCCAAGTCGACACCGGAATCGGTGCGTTCGGCCATGACAGAGAGAATTCCCCACCTGTGCACCCCTGGTCAATCCCGGCCTCCGGGGGACAGTCACTTAATTGACTTCTAACTATGCTTTGAAATAATCGT
The DNA here is from genome assembly GCF_029581195.1 of Solwaraspora sp. WMMD791. Taxonomy (NCBI): domain Bacteria; kingdom Bacillati; phylum Actinomycetota; class Actinomycetes; order Micromonosporales; family Micromonosporaceae; genus Solwaraspora; species Solwaraspora sp. WMMD791. The sequence goes on along the minus strand of NZ_CP120737.1, from coordinate 3,027,800 downwards.
GTCGGACCCGTAACCTTCAGTGGTCGCCCTCCGTGGTGTCGACCCCGTCTCCCACCGCCTGGAGGTCAGGTGTCGCCCGACCGCCACCCCGTCGTGCCGGGTTCGCCCGGGCAGATCTCCCGCCGGCGTCTGATGGGGTGGTCCGCGCTGGCCGCCGCGGCGCTGCCGCTCGGGCCGCTCGGGTCGTCCGGGCCTACCGATCCCACCGGGCCCACCGGGTCACTCGAGCCGGTCGACGGCCGTGCCGGTGATCAGGGCGACCGGGGCCTCGACGAGAGCTACCAACGCGCGTTCCAGGAGATCCTGGCCGCCCACCCGGCCGTGCGCAGGTACACCGCCGCCGGCAAGGAGTTCCTCTACCGCCCCCGGCAACTGCTGGTCGCCCCGGCCGACGTCGAACGGGTCCTGACACGGTTGCGGGCCGACGGCCACCAGGTCACGGTGGACGCCGGGTTCGCCCGGGTCAGCCGGCTGCGTTTCCAGCAGGAGACCGCCATCCCGGCCGTGGTCGACAAGTTGCGCGACCCGCGCCAGTGGCCGGACGGGCGGGTGCCGCAGGTGCAGCCACACCACGTACTGCTCGGGTTCGGCAACATCATGGGCAACCCGGGCGGGCCGCCCCGCAGCGCCCCGGCCCTGCCGCCGCCGGACCCGGCCCGTCTCGGCGAAGGAGCCGGCGTCACCGTCGGTATCTGCGACACCGGCATCTGGCGGCAGGCCGGCACCGTGCACCCGGTGTGGCTCGGCGGCAGCTACCTGCCGGAGCCGGACGACGAGGACCCGCTCTACCTCAGCGGCACCCAACTGGCGATGCAGGGCGGCCACGGTACCTTCGTCGCCGGTGTCGTGCGACAGGCCGCACCCGGGGTACGGGTCGACCCGGAGTCCGCCCTGGACGCCAACGGCATCGGCGACGAGGAGGGCCTGGCCGCCGCGATCGGTCGGCTCAGCCCGGAGGTCACCATCGTCAACCTCTCCCTCGGCTACTTCACCCAGGACGACCAGCCGCCGCTGCCCCTGGCCAACGCGCTCGCCGCGCTGCCCGCGACGACAGCGGTGGTCGCCGCCGCCGGCAACGCCGGCACCACCCGCCCGTCCTGGCCGGCCGCGCTCGACCGGGTGCTCGCCGTGGCGGCGGTCGAGGCGGGTGGCAAAGGCCCGGCACCGGCCAGCTACAGCAGCCACGGTCCCTGGGTGGCCGCCAGCGCGTACGGCGATCGGACCAGCACGTACGTCTACGGCCAACTGGTCCTGCCCGGCCAGCCGGTCCTGCCGTTCCAGGGCTTCGCCGCCTGGGCCGGTACCTCCTTCGCCACCGGGCACGTCTCGGGCCGGCTCGCCGCCCTGATGACCGGCACCGGGCTGGACGCGGTGTCCGCCGCGGCGGCCCTGACCGCCGGCCCGGCCTGGCATCCCGACTACGGCGTGCTGGTCGGATGAACCGGCCCGCCACCGCCGGGGGCCACTGCGACGCCAGCGAGGCGGACCCCGGTGAACCCGTCGCGGACCTGGTGTCCGCCGCCGCCGCAGGCGACGAGACCGCCTGGGCCGGCCTGGTCCGCCGCTACGCGCCACTGGTGGCGACGGTGATCCGCCGCCACGGGCTCGATCCCGCCGACGCCGCCGACGTCAATCAGACGGTCTGGCTGCGGCTGGTCGAGAATCTCGGCCGGTTGCGGGAGTCGTACGCGCTGCCCGCCTGGCTGGTGACCACGACCCGCCGGGAGTGCCTGCGGATGCTACGACTCGGTCGGCGCATCCAGCCCTTCGACCCGTACGACGAGTCGGTCGACGCGCACGTCGGAGTGCTGCTACTGGTCGATCCCGCCACTCCCGACGAGGATCTGCTGCGCGCCGAGCGGCGCCAGGCGCTGCGCGACGCGTTCGCCGAGCTGCCAGCGCGGTGCCGAGAATTGCTCACACTTCTCGTCGCCGACCCGCCGGCCAGCTACCGTGAGATCGGCGAACGACTCGGCATGCCGACCGGCAGCGTCGGTCCGACCCAGGCCCGATGCCTGGCCAAGCTGCGCAACTGTGCGGCGCTCGCCGCCTACATCGGCCCCGCACCGAGCGGGGCGGCACCGGGCAACGGAGGTGAACGCGATGCGGCAGTGGTCACCAGACAGTGACGACGCGCTGTTGATCGAGCTCGGTGCCGCGTTGCGCGACTCCGGGCCGGTGTCGGAGCAGTTCATCGACGCGGCGTTGGCCGCGTTCAGCTGGCGGACCGTCGACGCGGAGCTGGCGGTCGCCGAGTTGATCTTCGACTCTGCCTGTGACCGGGAACCGGCCGGGCTGACCCGCTCCGCCGCCACCGACCGGACGATGACCTTCCGCTCCGGTCCGGTGGTCCTGGCGATCGAGGTCACCGCCACCGGCGTCGTCGGCCAGCTCTCCCCGGCCGGTCCCGGCCGGATCAGCGCCCGGACCGCCGCCGGGCAGTACGCCGACGTGCCGGTCGACGAGCTCGGGTTCTTCTCGATGGGCGTACCACCGGCCGGCCCGGTGCAGCTGCGCGCCACCAGCGCGACGTACAAGGTCCGGACCTGCTGGGTCAGCCTGCGCTGACCCGGCAGATCCGGACCTGTCGGAGCGTCAGGTCACGGGTCCCGGACGTGACCTGACGCCCTGCCCGGCACCGTGGCTACCCTTGCCGCTTGCCCACCGTCACGTCGTAGCGGACCCCGCCCAGGTCGGCCCGCTCCTTGCCGGTGATGTCCGGACCGACCTGCGTGACCAGTACGGCGATCGGCTTGTCCGTCGGCGTGGTCGCGGTGAACAGCAGCCGCATGGTCAGCCGCTCGTTGCCGCGCAGCACCAGGTTGTCCAGGCTGGCCTGGCCCGGCTCGACGATCTCGACCTGGTTGCGGCCCGCCTCGCGGATGCCCTTGCCGGCCATGCCACCCTCGACCCAGCGGGCGAACAGCGTCGGCCCGAGATCCACCACCAGGCGCCCACCGGCGGTACGCAGCGGGGCGCCCTCCTGGGCGAAGACCACGCTGTTGCGGGTCGGCTCCCGAAGGACGTTGCCGATGGCGAACGGCCGGACCTCGGTCGGCCCGTTGGGCGCCAGCGCCACCGAGTCCACGTTGCGCCAGGCGATGTTGTTGTTGTTCCGGGTGTTCTGCGGGGTGTCCGGGCCCTCGACGGTCATCGGGTCGTTGGCGGAGATCCACCGGGTGAGCAGGCAGAAGTGCCCCGGCCCGGGAACCCCGTTCCACGGGATCGTGACCGTGGTGACGCCCGGGGCGACCGACACCGAGGTCCAGCCGATCTCGGTCCAGTCGGTGGGCCAGGACGCGCCGCCACCCGGGGTGGTCCGGTAGACGTGCAGTTCGCCCTGCTCGGTCACCGGGTTGCCGTACGGTCCGGGGTTGCGCAGCTTGACGAAGATGTAGTTGGTCTGCCCGATGATCGGGTTCTGGCTGACCGCACACTCCACGGCGGTGTTGCAGACCTTGATGTCCGGGCTCTGCCAGATCGAACCGATGTTGTGCGGCTGGAGCCCGATGTCGGACGCGTTGTCCATCATGTAGACGTCGGCGGCCGTGCTGGTGGCACCGCTGTCGGTCGACCGGTCGAGCGCCGCCGCGCTCGCCGAGGTGACCGGGAGCAGCAGCGCCAGGGCCGCCACGCCGATCAGGGCGAGCGAGGACCGACGTACGCGTGGTGTCAGTCGCGTGGACAAGGTTCCCTCCCGAAGGTAGGAGTGCGGCGACCGGCGTGGTGCCGACGGTCGCCGAGGTGGACACTCATACCGAGCGGGATCGATGCTCAGAAATACCTGGGGTGCGCCGCGCTCGTTGTCAGATGGCGCACATTGGTCCGAAACCAGGACGAGCCAGCCGCCGGCCGCAGGCTACCTGCTGCGGCGGCGCAAGGGCGCTGGGCGACAGCTCAGGATTCGGCGCCGGAGGCATCCGGGTCGTCGACCGGCGTCGCCAGTTCGGCGGCGAGCCCGTCGAGGAACTCGTCCACCTGCCACCGGTCGTATCCGCGCAGAGCGGTCGGGAACCTCGAGTCCCGGATCCTGCCTGCGGCGGTGACCCGCCGCTGGTCGCCCGGAGGCGACGACAGGGCGTCACGGCCCATGCGTATCACCTCGTCGACGGCAGCCGGGTCGTACCCGCGCAGGACCACGGTGAAATCCGGGTCCGCCGCACCGGGCCCGTACGGTACGCGCGCGTCGACGAACCGGTCCCCGGCGTACCGGGTCAGGGCCTCGGCCACCTGGTCGGGCGACTCGACGACGTCGTCGAGGTCGAGCAGCACCGCGCAGCGGCCGTCGTACGCCGTACTGCTGGCGGTCGTCGGCAGACCGACGTCCGCTCCGCCGGCGGGCGCCAGGAGCAGCCGCGGTGACGGCCGGTCGCCGCCGCCCGCGCCCGCCGAGGGCTGGTCGAGCACGACCGCCGCGACGTCGGTCCACGGTACCGAGCGGGTGGCACCGCCGCTTCCGAAGGTCAGGCCGTCGGGCCCGATCCGGAACCGGAACGGCCGGACCGTGCGGACGGTCAGTACGCCGAGGAGGGCCGCCCCGCCGACCCACAGCAGGATCCGGATCGGCCAGCCGATCGGCAGGCACAGCAGCACGATCGCGCCGGCGAGGGCGACGGCGACACCGATGACGAGACCGCCCCGTCGCTTGTGGAGCTCCACGTGGTCCTCCTGAGTTCGGCTCGCGTAACCCGGCCGGCGCACATGGTAGGAGGCATCGACAAGGCCGCGCCGCCCGGTCGGGTGGACCGGACGGCGCGGCGGGGAACCGGCAGGCGGCGGTCAGCCGTCGGTCAGCCGGTAGACCCGGATCACCGTCTGCTCGACGGTGTTGCCCTGCTTGTCGGTGACGGCGGTACGCAGGGAGACGTAGCCGTCCTCGACCGCCGGGTGGTGGACCTTCGCCACCCAGCCCTCGCCCTTGGCGTCGACCTTGGCCGGATGCCAGGTGGCGCCGTCGTCGTAGGAGACCTGCGCGGTGACCTTCGTCGGCTCCACCGGGGCGCCTTCGTTGCCGACGACCCGCAGCGGGACGGCGAACCGGCGGCCGGCCGGGGCCGCGAAGTCGTGGTCCAGTTTCGGCTCGTGTTTCACCACCATGATCGGCAAGTGCTCTCTGTCGTCCCCGGCGGGCTGCCCGGACCGGAAGGTCCATGCCAGGTCGACCTCGGTGGCGAGGTCGCTGATGCTGCGCCGGGCCGAGACCTCCAGGCGGTACGCCGCCGGCTCCGCCGGCACCTCGAACAGGCCGAAACCGCCGCCCTCGTCGATCAGTTCCTCGACCAGTTCACCGTCGCGGTAGAGCGCCGTCCGCGAGGCGTCCACGACCGGGTATCCACCGTGGCCGCCCGCGTCGCCGTAGAGCGCAACATTGACCACGATCAGGTCCTCGATCCGTACGGCCTGCTCGAGCACGTTCCCGGTCCGCAACAGGACCGGGCCGTACGGCGCCTCGTTCCAGCGGTCCCGGTAGGTCCGGCCGGCCTCGTACCGCTGCAGCCCGGCGAAGAGCCCGCCCCGGAACTCCCCGACCGGATCCTCCTCGGAGACCTCCATGAACAGCAGCTCACCGGCCCAGCCGACCCCGGGGCTGTAGTAGCCGGTCCACCGTCGGGGAACCTCCACCGGCATGCTGAAGTGCAGCTCGTCGATCCCGTCGAATACGGCGGTCGCGGACCAGCCGAGGGTGTTGCCGGCCGGTTCGCCCCGCACCTCGTGCCGGACGGTGGCGAGGTCACCCTTGCGGATGTCCCGCTGGTACCCGGTGGGTAGCCGCCCCGCGAACCCTTCACCCAGGTGGTAGGAGTACGGGCTGCCGGTGAATCCACCGTCGCCGTCCGGCCTGGCCCACCGGTGCAGGAGGAAGCTGTCGAGGTGGTCGTGGGCCCGGTCCCCGCCGAGCTGGGCCGTGTAGACGCCGCCGAAGTCGTCGGCCGTCGTGGTGATCGACAGTGGTGACCCTGCGTCCGGCTTGATCGCCATCCCCACCTGCACGTACATGGGCCGGGCGGTGCGGTCCGGCACGGTCACCGCGACCGGCCGGCCGGCCCGGGCGTCGAAGGTGACACTCGTGTCGCGGGTCAGCTCGATCTCCGGCTGGGTCAGCAGGGTGCTGCGCGACGCCCCGTCGACCTCGTCGACGACCCCCGCGACGGCGTACCGCCCGGTCGGCAGCCGGATCGCGTCCGTACTCTCGACGATCCTGAGGTCCGCAACGTCGATCCCTGCGGCCACGGTCCAGTACTCGTCGGCCGGCTGGCCGGTCGAGTCCAGATGGGTCACCGTCAGGTCGTAGCTTTCCACCTCCCGGTACACCCCGACCGCGACGACCGTACGGGTCTGCCCGGCCGTGGCGATCAGGTGCCCGCTGAAGTAGCCGTCCAGGGCCTCCACGCTGGTGTCCGCGGTGACCGGCACCTCGACGGTGCCGCCGGCCGCGACGGTGACCTGCGGCGCAGCCGTGGTGAACATGCCGTCCGGGGCCGGGTTGCCGTCCGGGCCGGTGACCTCGAAGGCCAGGTCGAGGGTGACCGGTTCGGTGCCGTCGTTGCGCAAGGTCAGCGTCCGGGTGATCGGCTCGTCGTCGTGGTGCGGCCAGAGGACCCGGCCGTAGGAGACACTCGGCGGGTCGGCGGTCACCGTCTGACCGATTGCCCGCGCCACGTCGACCAGGCCGGCACCCTGCTCGTACGCGGTAGTGTCCGGCTGCGGCGCGGCCGCACCCATCAGGGTCGCCTTCAGGCGGGTGGCGTCCCACTGCGGCTGCTGCTGGGCCAGCAGCGCCGCCGCACCCGCGACATGCGGCGCGGCCATCGAGGTGCCCCGCTCGGCGACGTAGTGCTCGCCCACCGGAACGCCCATGATGCCGCCGTCGGCCCGGGCCGCGACGATCCCGACCCCCGGTGCGGTGACGTCGGGCTTGACCGCGTCGTCGCCGACCCGCGATCCACGACTGGAGAAGTCGGCCAACGAGCCGTCCCGGTCCACCGCCCCGACGGTCAGGGCCGCGTCGGCGCTGCCCGGCGAACCGAGCGTACGGTCGCCCGGTCCGTCGTTGCCGGCGGCGACGACGAACAGCGCGCCGGTCTGCGCGGTGAGGGTGTCGACCGCCTCCTCCATCGGGTCGATCTCCGGCCCGTCCGCGCCGCCGAGACTCATGTTGACGATGTCGGCCTGCTTGTCCACCGCCGCCCAGTGCATCGCGGCGAGGATCGCCGACTCGTCGCAGAAGAGGTCGCAGACTTTCGCGGAGACCAGCTCGGCGTCCGGGGCGACACCCCGGTACCGGCCGTCGGACGCGGCGCCGCTGCCGGCGATGATCGAGGCGACGTGGGTGCCGTGCCCGATCCGGTCGACCGGACTTCCGTCAGCCATGAACCCCCGCGCCTCGACCAGCGCGTCGGTCAGGTCAGGATGGGTGGCGTCCACGCCGCTGTCGATGACCGCGACGGTCACCCCCTTGCCGGTGAGTCCCGCTTCGTAGGCCGCCGGGGCACCGATCTGCGTCACCCCCCGGTCCACCGCCAGTTTGCGGCGGCCGTCGAGCCAGATCCGCTCCAGTCCGGGTAGTCCGGTGGCGCCCGAGCGGGCCGCCGGCTGCCCGGCCAGGTCCTCCCAGACCTGCGTCAGGTCGTCCTTGTCGGCACTGACCGCAGCACCCCCGATGGCGGGTAGATCCCGATCGACCTGCACGTCGTCGGGCAACGGCGCACCGCCGCGTCGGGCGGCGGCACCGTCGGGGTAGGCGACGATCATCGGCAACCGGTCCCGGGCCGCGTCGTCGTAGCCGTACTCGATCAACCTGGTGACGTTGAACAACCGCCGGTCCAGCCGGCCGGCGCCGACCAGGGCCAGCGCGTCCACCGGGACGACGTGCACCTCACCGTCGATCTCGTACGTGCGGAACCGCATGCTGGTGCGGTCGGCCGCCGGCTGGACGGTCAGCTCGCCGGTAGGTGCGACCGTGACCCGATCCCCGGTGATCAGCGTGACCGTGGTCTGCCGGCCCGCCGAGCTGCCGGCCGCGCCGGTGCCCGCCAGCCCCGCAACCGGCCCGCCGGCCGCGTCGGTGCCCGCGCCGGGCGCGGCCCGACCGGGTTGTCCCAGGCCGAGCACGAGTACGGCGGCCAGCCCGGCCGCACCGAGTCTCTTGTGTCTACTCACCAAACCCCCAAACGACGGTGTACCTGTCACTCAGAGGACGGTCCCGATCGGCGACCGTGGTTCCTGCTTGGCTGCTTTCCTAGGGATTTCGGCGGATAAGTCGGGCCGGCGCGCTCCCGGGAACTGGCCGGGCTTGCGCAGCCCAGGAACCGTACTGGTGCGCTGCGGCGGGGCGCCGCATCCACACCGCGTGACGCGGTGCGGTCGTTGCGTCGACGCTCTGGCGAGGAGGGTGGGTCGTGGCCGTACCCCAGCGAAAGGCCGTTCCGCTGCGCCGAACCCGGGGCTACCGGCTTGCCGTGTGGGCCCTTCGCTGCCATCCGGTCGCCCTGCGGTGCTCGGATTCACCGGAACGATCATGCTGTACGCGGGCGGGCTGATGCCGCGTGACATCAACCGCCGGCAGGCGATGGTGGGCATGCTGTGGCGAGACGCCGTGAGACCTCTCGGACGACGCTGACCGCCGGCGGCGGAGTTGCGCGTATATCGCTGGGAGAGTGTGACCGCCGCCCCGTACCGTGGGACCTTGGGGCGTCGTCAGGATCGGATCCGACGTGAACTCGGGTCGTTCATGAGGGCGTACGGCCGTGTGGCGGCGGGAAACGGTAGCGATCCGAACGACCGTCACTACAGTCGCAAGCTTGAAGCGGAGATCAAGCGGATGAGGCCAGAAGAGCTCGATCGCCTGCTCCGCGACGAGGACGTTGCTGACAGCCCTGGGGAGTGACTGAACTTTGGTCCGCACCCTGCGCCAGCTGTGCCGAGCGGCAGGGGCCGGCAGGCCCGGCACCGGCAGGGATGCCCGCTGTCACGGCACTACACGCCGGGTCCAACAGACTTCGTCCTAGATGGGCATTTCAAGGTTGCGGTCGACGATCTCTTGTCTCGGCCCGAGTGCGCAGCTCGATGCGTAACCCGACGATTCCGTAGGCTAGGAACGGGAACGCGACCAGGAGCAATCCGCAGGCTGCAGTGAGCAACCACTGCATGATCAAGTTCCACTGCTCCTGTTCGGCGGCTGGATCACGCCAGGGCGGCTGAGGTTCAAAAAGGACCGGAGCGCAGCAGGAGGCCACTGTGGCCGAGGTGAGCAGCAACGTGCCGAGGATGAGGGCGAGGCGCGGCCGAGACATCCTCCGCATCCTTGCAGGATCCGGCGTACCGGTCGAATCGTCGGCGCACACCAGCTCAGTGGCCGCATCAGCTGGTAGGTGCTGACGGTGGTGGAGGACTACGACGCCTGGCAAGGACCGTTGACCGCGCTGAACAGTGCTGTGCCCCCCGGTGTGCGTTGCCCCTTGGTTCGACGCGACCTGGCCGTCGCCGTGGGAGACCTGCACGGTGCGCTTCGTCGGCTCGACTGGAGGCAATCGGGGCCGGGACCGCCGGAGCGCGGCCGCCGATCACGTCCCCCGGTTGACAAGTGGAGACTGTCTCCATATTTTGAATATGGAGACAGTCTCCGATTATCGGGCATGAGGTGCGCGTGAAGATCTTGATGTTCGGCCGAGGCGTGATCGCCGCGGCGTACGGGTGGGCCCTGGAACGGGCCGGGCACCACGTCGAGTTCTACGTCCGGCCGGGGCGGGCGGCGGCGTACGGAGATCTCGTCGATCTTGATCTGCTCGACGCGCGGCGGCGGCCGTGGGGAAAGCGGGTCACCGAGAGATGGGCGGTCCGCTACCGCGAGTCGCTGGAGCCGGACCACGACTTCGATCTGATCGTGCTGAGCGTGCAGCACTACGGCTTCGCGGAGGCCGCTGCCTTCCTGGGGTCGCGCGCAGGCGGGGCCACGATACTCGTCTTCAACAACCTGTGGGTCGAGCCGCTGACCGCGACAGAGGACCTCCCCGCCGACCAGATCGCCTGGGGCTTTCCCGGCGCCGGCGGCGGCTTCGGCGACGACGGTGTGCTGCGCGGAGCGCTGCTGCCCATGGTCTTCTTCGGCACTCTCGACCGGCCGCCGACCGAGCGAGAGCGGGCCGTACGCCAGGTGTTTCGCGAGGCGGGGTTCAGGATCCAGGAGAACTCCGACTTCCGAGGCTGGCTGGCCCTCCACTTCGTCCAGAACGCCGGCCTGCACACGCAGAGCCTGAAGCTGGGCTCCCTGTCCGGACTGACGACGGGCCACGTACGCGAGGCGGTCCTCGCCACCCGCGAGCTGCTGCCGCTCGTCGAGGCCCGTGGCGTCGATCTGCGGCGGCATCGGAAGGAGTTGCTGCCGTTCCGGGCTCCCATCTGGCTGGCGGCACCGGCACTCGCCTGGCTGTTCGGCCGTTTCCCGCCGTCGCGGGTGGTGATGGAAGCTCACGCCAACCCCGAGGAACTGCGCGCGGTCTGCCGCGACACCCTCGCGGAAGCGCGCCGGCTGGGCGTGCCGGTGCCCCGGCTGGAAGCGGCCGAGCTCTACTTCACCGGCGAGAGAACGATCTAGCGGTCGTCGTGCATCCTCCTGATGTCGAGCGCGGCAGGCGACTCGGCGGAGGAGGAACTCAACGACCTCCTCACCGACGTGTACGCCTCCCGTTTCCTGCCGGGGCCACCCGTCCGACGAACTGGAACCAGCGAAACGGGCGGGGCCCGCCTGGTGGGGCGACCACAGGAAAGGACCACCCGCGCTTGACACGGAGTCGCCGCACCAGTTCTCTTATGAGATCGATTGAAATCGATCGCAGGTTGGCATCAATGGAGGAACAGTCGTGCGTATCCCGCCCCGCTGGTGCGGCGCCGCCGCACTCGTCGCCGTCATCCTGCTCGGTGCATCCCCCGCCGCCGCGCAGTACGGCGGATCGACCGACCCGGCGACCCCGACCGCGCTCTGGGCCAGCACCAACGGCACCGCGATCAGCCTGACCTGGCAGCAACCGCCCACCGGGCCACGGGTCCACTCCTTCCGGGTGTACGAGGGCGGAGAGGTGGTCGCCCGCACCAGCACCACGTCGGCGACGATGAACGTGCCCTTCGGTTCGTCGCACGCGTACACCGTCACCGCCGTCGACCGGCACGGGCGGGAGTCGGCGCCGACCGACCCGGTGACCGGCCGCTCCTGGCTCTCCGGGGTCAACCCGGAGTGCCTGCCGACCCCGACCTTGCCGATCACCGTCACCGCCGTCACCGCGTCGGCGGTCTCGCTCTCCTGGCCCCGGCACCCGCTCGGCGGCGAACTGGAACTGCGGGTGGACGGCGTCAGCCTGGGCTGGACGTCGCTGACCAGCGCCCGGGTCGGCGGTCTGGCACCCGCCACCGATCACCAGATCCGACTCTACCGGCTCAACCAGTGCGGTCCCGGATCCACCGAACCGGTCGGCTCGACCAGCGTCATGACCGCCGCCGGCGATCCCGCGCGGCCCGCCCCGCCTGCCGGACTCACCGTCACCGGGCGCACCGACAGCACCATCAGCCTGGCCTGGACCGCGCCGGCCGGACCGCCGCCGGCCCGGTACGCGGTCTACGCGGGCGGCACCCGGGTCGCCGTCACAGTCGGCACCACGGCCACCGTCCAGCGGCTCTTCCACGCCACCTGGCACCGCTTCACCATCGGCGCGCTCGATTCCGCCGGCAACGAGTCGACGCACAGCCCAGCGGTGTCGGCCAGCACCGAGACCTGCCTGAGCAGCCCGCCCCGGCCGGTCGGGCTGACGGCGACCGCGCTCTCACCGTCGTCGGTGCGGCTGGACTGGACCTTCGACGCCACCGCCACCTCGTACACCATCTGGGACGGTGACACGGCGGTCGCCACCTCCCGCTACCCGGAGACGGTCGTCTCCGGTCTGCCGTCCGCGTCCCGGCACGTCTACCGGGTCAGCGCGACCCTGCCCCAGTCTTGCGGCGAGACTCCGCGCTCCGCCCAGGTGCGGGTCACCACCGCACCCGGTCCCGCCGCCCGGCCGGCGGCACCGGCGTCGCTCGAGGTGACCGGCAACGCCCCCGGCAACTGGCCCACCGACGCCCGGCTCACCCTGGCGTGGTCCGCCTCCACCGGAGGCGAGCCGGCCGTCAGCTACCGGGTGTACGAGGGCGCGACCGTCGTCGGCGCGACCGACGGGACCGGGCTGACGCTGGCGGTGGGCGGGGCGACCTGGCACACGTACACGGTGGTCGCCGTCGATGCCGCCGGCAACGAATCGGCGGCGAGTCCGTCGGTGACCGCGCAGGGCATGTTCTTTCCGCCGCCGTAGGGCAGGCGACGCCGCCCAAGGCGGCCGCGGTTTGGGTGGCCGCCCCCCGCCAGCCGCGCGTTCGGCCGTAGCCGGGGGGAGTCTCTGCTGATCACGCCGTGATCAGGCACGCCGCTCGGCGGAAGCTAGTGGAGCTTCGGTCTCCCACGAACGCGAGGCGGCTGATGGAAGCCGTCGCCCGGAACCGAGTAGGCGGTGAGGCGGGTCGATGACGAACACCGCCTCGTGTACGGGCCGACGAGAAGGAAGTGGAGATCATCAAGGCCCGGTATCACTACAGCGACTGACCGGCACTGCAGAGTTCGGTGATGTGCCCCCGGCAGGATTCGAACCTGCGACACACGGTTTAGGAATGGATTTCGGATCAGATGGCGTCTGGGGCGCTGACCTGCGGCTGCGCGGCAAACGCAGCCACCGACGTTCAAGATCAGTCCGCGCATAGTCCGTGACGCGGGTGACCCTGCCTTCGGGTCCGGTGGGGGAGTATGGGATCTGGTCGAGAGCCGCGAGGAGGTGAGCCGTGATGTCGAGCAACGCTGAGCAGATGTCCGAGTGGCCGACCGCTGAGCACGTGCCGGCTGAGGAGTTGGCGCGTCGTCAGGGCGTGCACCCGGTCGCCTCCGTCGACGACCTTGCCCGGCCGGACCTGTTCGAGTCGGATGAGGAGTTGGATGACTTCCTCACCGACCTGTGCGCCTCCCGTCGAGCTGGGGCCGCCTGAGTCTGGTCGTCCCGGATACCGACAACGCTGCCCCACCTGTCAACGCATCGCCGACCAGCGGTCGCGGCTGGCCGGTACCGTGCGGGTTACCGCCCCGGCCTTGGGGCCGGGGCGGTTTGCCGTCGCGGCGGCTTCCCGCGACCTGGACCACGTTGACCGGTGGCAAGCCGCGAAGCGGCGCGGCAGCGATCGCCCCCGACCTCGGCGGCGGTCGACCACCCCGGCGATCGTCATGGCCGTTGTAGCATCACCTGGTGTCGCGTCCAGGGGAAGCCGATCCCAACTTCGCCTCGTATGGAGATGTCGCGGCGGAGCGGGCAGAGTACTGGGCCCGTGCCCGGGAAGCGGGGTTGTGGTATCTCGGCTTGGCCGAGCACACCAAGCGGGCAATGCGGGAGTACGAGATCCGTTGCCCGGTTAGCGGGTGTAGCTTGGCTGAGGTGGCACGTCTGCCGCTGGAGATGGGTGGCTATCGATACCTCTTCCTAGGCTACAAGGTAAGGTACAGAACCACTGCTGGGTTTCTTAACTGGGTCTTCTCCAATGACTTGAGTGACCCGATGGTTTGGTGGCCTGTCGGTTGCCGGCACGGTCAAGCTAAGCTCGAACGAGCCTGGCTGCTCGACGTTGTGATGTTCGTTGATGGTTGGCACGCCCAGGCGGAGTCTGTCGAGGAGCTTCGCGCCCACGCCTCCGACGCTGTCAGGGCGGGCCTAGCTCGGCGCGTGTTTCATCCAGAGCCGGCGGTGTGGCGACCAAAGCCAAAGCGGGTAGCTGGTACCATCGAACCACAAGTTGACAAGAACCCGGCCGCAAGCTGACGTGTGTGCCTGACTTCAGAGGTTTCTGAGGTCGCCCGTCGTGGCCGCTCGGGGATGGGTACCGGGAGACGAGCCCCGAAGGGTTTGTTTACCGTGCCTGAGTTCGTCCATGTTCTAGTTCCAGCTCTGATGCTTCCTGCGATCACCGCGCTGTTCGGCTACCTCCGTCACCGCGCCTACTTGAAGACCGCGCAGCAAATCTGTGATCGCCATGGTCCTGATGCGCTCAAGATCTTTCTCGCTTCACCTGCCGTCAGGAGCCAGACCAGCTTGCCGTATCGGTCACGCTAGTCGCGGATCTCCTCGTTGGTCGGTGCCTGCCCCCGGCGAGGAGATCTCCCGATCGATCTCTGAGGAGAGCTGAGGCTCGGGGCAGAGCCTCGAATTCGTCAAGGTCTTGTTCTCGCTCAGCGTTGCCGGCCGGCTCGGCCGATGCCGGCCGGAGGCCGCCAGCAGGCCGAGCCGGCCGGCGCGCCGCGCTTGCGCGGTGCCTTGATCCAGAAGAGAACGTCTCGGCAGTGGTGAGGCAAAGCCGCCGCATCTCTGCCGGCGGCCGTGACCTATCGCTTGTAAGCTCTGTGCATCGCGTACATGCACGTCCGGGACCGGCTGCACGCTCGGAACTTCGTCCGTGCCGGTGCTCCTCAGCGCGCTGCCGTTCGTTGTGGGTTGCTGTCATCGCTGCTGTCGGCAGCCATTCCGCCGCCATCCCAGACCTACCCGGGCTGAGGGAGCCCGGCCGCCGGTAGAGGGCCCGCTGCACCTCTCTTCTGCTGGCCGAGTCAATGGCCGGAGGGAGGCTGGCCTCCCTCCGGCCACGATCGATTCCTAAGAATCGGGTTCGGACTCCGTGCGGTCGACGGCGGCCTCACCTGCGAGGATGGCCTCGTCCTCGTCGTCGATTGCCAACGCTTCACCGCCGTCGATAAAAAAGTGGTGCTTGTTGGATTCGGCCAGATACTCCGTGAGGGACTGCCTAGCCCTCGCCATAGTGACGTAGTAATCGCGGAAGCGCTGCGAGACCCGCTCGGCCACCTCAGCATTTGGCGGAATTGGCATTCGGATTTCGAAGTAGCGCTTGCCGACGTCCTCACGATTAGTCTGCATGAAGATCACGCGTTTCCACTGGTCGCGGACAATCTTCAGCGTGAATGCCCATAGTAGATAGAATGGGTCGAAGTATGCGTTAGGCCCGGGCCGTACGACGATCACCTCCTTCGTCACGACCAGCTGTTCTTGGCCAGGCATAAGGACGCAGAAGTCTCCGATGTTTTTCGACGTTCGCTCAGGGCACACAAGGTCGAACGCAGCAAGCCCAGAAGACTTGCCGCGCCAGAAAAGACGCTCAGCCACAGAGCGCGGAACGCGGTTGGTTGGGTTGATGTTGACAGTGCCCGCTCGTAAATCTGAGACCTTGATGTAAGGGATGTCGCCTACCCGCTGCTCCTGCTTTGGGCTGCCATGTCCTCCTCGAACCTCCAGAAACCCGTTCGCAACCATGTCGCCGATCGCCATCTCGGTAAACCCCGAGAACTCGGGGTCGTCCCGAAGGGCGTTTGCAAAGTTCTCCTCGTATCGTCGGTCGTAATATGCGGGAACGGCGGTCCTTGCCGAAACTAATGAGGCATCGATAAACCGGAGCGTATCTGTTTCTTTTCCGGCGGCAAGTGCTTTCATGTCCTCGAGCAGTTTGTCGTTGATCGCATCGACCATCTCGCCCGTCTCCGGGTCCTGCACTCGGACCCGCCTCCCCGTTTCCGGATCCACTAAGGGTAGGAGTCGGCCGCCCTTGGTGAGGCCGCACGACGGCGCAGTGGAGACCATAACAGTACGGTCCGAGAACCAACTCGGCTTGTTCACTGTCATTACGCTTCAATTCCAATCTCGTTCGGGCCGTGCCCGACCTTCTCAAAGATATAGAAATTGGTCTTTGCCCGACAGAACTCCTCGAACGCCTCCATCGCGATGTTGAGCATCCCCCGCAGTTGGAGTCGACCCTCAAGCCATCCAGGTAGCCAGCGGTATTTATGGGAGAAGAAATAGGTCTCGGGCAGAATTATTCCAATCCGCCCCCCAACTTGAAGTAGGCGATATGCCTGCTCCAGGAAGAGCAGGCCGATCTCCAGGTCAACATACTCTGCCTTGTTCGTATGCGCTGCAGCCTTTGCGATAGTGAAACCGGCGGCTCGAGCGTCGGCGGCCCTTACTTTTAGGTCTTCGCCAAAGGGCGGGTTGGTCATCACAACCGTGAACTGCTCCGCAATTTCCTCTGTGCCTGGATCCCCGAGCTCTTGCCAGAGGCGCGGGTAGTTCGTCCGCCATTGGTGTCGCCTGATGCTGTCTCCGAGAAGGACATGCGTTGACCCGTCACCCATGGCCACCATGATCGCTCGCGTTAGTTTGACGCCGATGTGATCCATGTCGACGCCGTAGAGACTGTCGTTGGCCCACTTAATCAGATGCCAGCGGTCGCTTTCGTCGGGGAACTCCGCATCGCGCAGTTGCCTCAACGCTTCGACCAGGAAGCCGCCCGTCCCGCAAGCCGGGTCGATCACTTTGTCCTCGGAGCGGATTTCCATGGCCATGACGCAGGGCCGAATCACCCGCTGAGGAGTAAGAAATTGGCCACCGGCCAGCTTCAGTGCGCTGGTGCGGAATATCTGGAAGGACTTGGAGAGCATGTCGACGTCGTCGCCAAGAAGGCGAAACGGGAAGAGCTCCGCAACGACGGCATAAATCGTCTCGTCAGTGAGTAGGATTTCGTCACGGTCGTCCGGATGAAAAATTCGGGTACGCTGGCGGGCGAAGTAGTCCTTGAACTGCCGCCGAATTGCTTCGGCGGTGACGTGTACCTTGGTATGTTGATCGCCGTAGATCTGAAAGGCAACCGACTTCTTCTGGTTGCCGCTCTTGCTGGCCGTCGCGTCGCTCTCCAGTTTGACCAAAAGAACGTGCACAAGCTCTCGCAACTGGTCCTCGGACCGGGTAGCGCGCGAATCACTGACCACGACGGTGGCCAGCAGCCGCCTCAGCGCGCTGGACAGTGTGGCTTCGTCCGGTACCTTCATGCTTGCCCAGGTAACCGGCTCGGAGGGCGGCTGGGTCAGATCGTCACCCGGACGTGGCAGCGAGGCGCTCTTGCGGGTGACCCAGTCTGAGGTGTGGCTCTTGTAGACCGCGACGGAATCAGATCCGTTGGTCCAGTAGCCCATCTTTGCCATCGGTTCACTGCTGAGGTAGCGGATGAGCTGATGGGTGCCCGCGTCGATGTCGGGGGCCTTGAACTCGAAGATGATCTGCAAGGCGTGCGGCTCGCCACTGTCGTCAGCAAACGCTACGAGGTCTGTGGTCCCGCAGATGTCGAAGCGCTGATTTCGCTCTCGTTTGGTCAGGTCATGTGGAGTCTTGGGAACCGGCCACTCAGGGCGCCACCGGAGTCGACCCTCGGGCCACCCATTAGCCTTCAGCTCCCTCAATACCTGCTGCCTGACCCGCTCTTCCGGCTTTTGATGCTCAGCCACACCGCACCCTTCTTCGAAGCTACACGCCTGATTGGTCGGGCCAGCAGCATAACAGAGGAAAAACGGGCAGCTCGTTTTCCATCGACCCGATTGCTGGTGCGTCCCATCCCGTCTGCCGTCGACCCGCACTGCCGTGGGGCGGGCCTCCGCCCGGCCCGCCACGTCAAGACGGCCTTGACGGCTCGTACGGACGCTGGCAGGTCGGGCGGTGGTCTGCTCGGCTTGCCCGGGTCGATGGCTGGCGGGATGGCTCGCGCAACCACCCACGGACCGCGACCCGCCGACGATCTTCCCCATCCCGGAGCTTGAGCGCCCCCGCCGGAGGCGCAGTAACCGCGGCCCGCACCCTGCCGGCTCCCCGCCGACGGGCGCGGCGTGCGCTCCACCACGCCGCGCGCCCGTGCCCGCTCGGTCCCGGCCGGCTGCTGGTGCACAACCCTCAAACTTCTCTCCCACCTCCACCCTACCGTCGACGGCGGCCCGTTGAGCATCCCGCTTTCCGCGCCAGCTGCCGGGCGTGTTGCGTGGACGCAGCGGAGCGCCAGCCGCGCCCTGGCGGCGGCGCGTGCGGTCCGTTCAGGGCCGCCTTGAAGTCGTACAGAGACCCCTCACGGCATTCGCGGACGGTCAGACATGCTGCTGCGTACGACGGTTGCTGACAAGCGTTCCGCTGCAGCGTGGATTGCCTGTTGGGGTCCGGGCCGGGTGGGACGCCAGACGCCGCAGGCAGGCCGGACCGTGGCGGCCATGTCGGCGAGGTGCTCTGGTGTGGTGGGGTCGGGTAGTGAGTCGAGCTGAGTGCAGGCGCCGACAGTGGTGTGGTAGCGGTGGTGGTTGGTGGGGGTGTCTTGCCAGTGTGGGGAGTTGCGCCATTCGGTCACGCGGGTGAGGAGTTCGGCGGCTGCGGCGCGGATGGCGTCGGCGTGGGCGGCGAGGCGTTCGGGGTCCGGCTGGGGGTCCGGGGTGGGGTCGTCTCGCATGCCGTGATGGTACCGGCGTGGGGACTGCGGGTGATCTTGCGCCTGCTGGTCCTGGTCCTGTTGCCCGGCCGGTGTTACGGCTGGTCTGCCGGCGGTGTCCACTCTGGGGCGAGGATGGAGTAGAGCAGGGAGTCTCGCCATGCGCCGTTGGTGTGGACGTGGTCGCGGAGGCGGCCTTCGTAGGTCATCCCTAGCCGCTTGACGACGGCGACGGATGCGGCGTTGTCGGGTCCGATGGCGGCGGTGATCCGGTGTAGTCGGAGTGGTCCGAAGCCGTAGGTGATGAGGGTGTGGGCGGTGTCGGTGGCGTAGCCGTGGCCCCAGTGGTCGGCGTGGATGGCGTAGCCGAGTTTCGCGGCCTGCACGCCGCCGAGTCCGAGGCGGCCGAACCCGATCATCCGGTCCTGCTTGTCGACGACGGCTAGGTAGTACTCGGTGCGCGGCTCGGCCTGCGCTCGGTTGATCGCGCCTTCGATCATGGCGGCGGTCTGGTCGGGGTCGCGGGCGTCGAATGACAGCCAGCGGGTGACGCGTTCGTCTCCGACGATGCCGACCGCGTCGGGGATGTCGCTGGTGCGGAAGTCGCGTAGGTCGACGAGTCGGCCGGTGAGGTGGATCGGGTCCATGCCGCTGATGGTGCCTTACCGGGGGAGGGCGTTGGCGGGGGTGTGGGTGAAGTGTCGATGCGTCGACCAGGTCGCGGGCGTCGGTGGCGATTCCGGCGCGGGTGATGGCTTAGGCGTCGTACTCGTCGGCGATTGGCTCAGCGCTGTCACTTGACAAGTCTATTGGTGTAGCCAGCGTTGATGAGGCGAGCGTTCGCAGCGGTGACGGCCTCTGGCACCTCCTGTGGGATGGCGTAGCCGAGTTCGGCGTACTTGTGGATGCGTTGGGTGTCGCCGACGAGCATGTTGATGACTTTGTCGGCGTCGCCGATGCTGCTGACGTAGTCGTCGAACGTCAGTGGGTGGGATGCGCAGGTGATGTCGACCTCTGGCCAGAGTTTCTTGGCGGTGGCGTAGGCGCGTCGCTGTTGGTACGGCCGGGACATGAGGATGACGGATCGGGGGTGGACACCGTGCTCCGCGAGGAGCCGCCGGGTGTTGGTGATGTTCTCGCCGGTGTTGGTTGCCTCCGTTTCGATGAGGATTGCGTCGTCAGGGACGCCGTTGGTCAGGGCGTGTTCGCGGTAGTGGACGGCTTCGCCTCGGGGGAAGCGGTCGATGGTGGTGGGTGCGTTGGCGCCGGTGAACACGAGGAGGGGGTACATGCCTCGGTGGTAGAGGTCGGTGGCGACCTTGGCGACGCCGAGGTCATGGCTGCCGAGGCCGATACCGACGTCGACGGGGTGTAGGTCGTGGCCCAGCTGGTGGTAGTGCCACAGGCACTCGACGTCGCGGCGGTGCTCGGCTGGGATGGTGACTCGGTCCGTCGCTGTCATCTCGTCCGGCCCCGTCAGTCCGGGATAGGGAAGCTGTAGGACCAGGTGAAGCGGGACGCGGCGTGGACTCCGCGGGCGAACTCGACTGGTCTGCCGCTACTGGTGACGGTGGTGCGGTGCAGGATGACAACGGGCTCGCCAGCAGGAAGCTGTAGTTCCTTGGCCTCGTCGGGCGTGGGCATCCGGGCGTGCAGGGTTTCGGTGATCCGGTCGGGCTCGAGTCCG
This sequence comes from Solwaraspora sp. WMMD791, assembly GCF_029581195.1. Classification (NCBI taxonomy): domain Bacteria; kingdom Bacillati; phylum Actinomycetota; class Actinomycetes; order Micromonosporales; family Micromonosporaceae; genus Solwaraspora; species Solwaraspora sp. WMMD791. Next base: position 3,007,753 of record NZ_CP120737.1, on the reverse strand, counting down.
CGAGAGGTGAGGACGGCGAACCCGCCTCCGCGTCCGGCTGGGCCGGCGGTGGCGTCGACCAGGGGCGATCCTTCAACGTCCTCGGGCCGGTAGTAGCTGGTGAGGGTGTGAGTCGGGACGCCGGCCTCCTTGACCAAGCGGGCGCGTTCGTAGACGGATGCGCCGGGCGGTAGGTGGAGCGCATCGGCCGTGTCTCGGTCGGCTTCGGTGAGCCGTACGTTGTTGGTCTGGTCGCCGGGCGTCCACGGCCGTCCGGTGGCTTCCCTGTCGGCGGCGAACGCAACCAGGTCTCCGGTCTTCCACTTGCTCTTGGCATATCGCTCAGCCCCGAGTCGCTTCATCGGCAGCTGCGGGCGGATGACCGTGCCGCGTCGGCGGACGGGTGTGACGAGTCCTTCGGCTTCCAGAACGCGGACGGCTTGTCGCACGGTGTTGATGTTTACCCCATGCGCAGCCGCGATCTCGTTCTGCTTGGGCAGCGTCCCGCCTTCGGGGTAGTCGCCACGTCGGATGGCGTCGCGTAGGAGGTCCGCCAGCTCGCGGTAACCCATCCTCATTCATCCACCTCGCTAACCGGACATAAGTGTCTTATCTACTCAGAGCGTGCGACCTTCGGAGATTAGAGCTAGTTCTATTGACGTAGGGTCGAGGTGTCGGGTCTTATAGAGCTATTCCTAATGCTACGACGTCTGGGGAGCCTCATGCTCGGCGCAGCATATGTCCCACCAAGCCGGCCGGATCACCTGACGCTCGTTCCGTCGCAGGCCGTGGCCGGCTCGCGCTGGACGACGACGGATCGCGCGGCCGTTCGGGACTCACCGACCTGTGACTCCTGTGCGGGGGCGGGGTGGAAGTACGTCACCCGGCGGTCCGACCTTCAGACGGTCGCCAGGGGTGCGGGTCGCGGTCAGGCGTTGGCGCGTCGGTCGTGCGTGGACTGCGCCGGCTCGGGGAAGTCGGCCGCGTGAGCTGGGCACCGGGGCGGGTGCTGGCGCCTGGTTGTACGGGACGACGGCAGCCGACTGAATGCCCGCCCGTCCCGGTGCCTGTCCAGTCGTGACGGGGCACGTGGCGCGGCCCGGCGCGGTGCTGCTGATCGATGGCCGGGCGTCGGTGCAGTTCGCCGGGGATCGCGCGTTGGTGCTGCGAGTGATCTCGGTGTCCGAACGTCCGACGTACCACGGCTGGGCCTGGCTCACCGGCTACGTGTTGGACGGTGCCGGTCAAGCCTTGGATAGGCGTGAGGTGTTCGTCCAGGTGGCCGGGCTGCGGCCGGTGTCGGTGCGGACGGCGAACGTAGTGGGGAGGAACCGTGGCGTTTGACCTTCGGGTGCGGCTGGGGGACGTGGTCCGGCTGACCGCGCAGGACCGGTTCCGACCGACCGATGGGCCGGTCTCGATCTGGGTGACTGGGGTGCGGCTGGTGACCAACCGCCCGGAGGGCCACGAGTGGATCTGGCTGGAAGGCGTCAAGATGATGCACGACGGCCGGTCCGGGGATCACGCCCTGGTCCTCGTGCGGGCGTCGATGTTTGCGGCTGACGGCGGGCAGTCGTGACGACGTACCTGTCCGCTGACGCGCGAAAGGCGCTCGCGGCGGCGCAAACTCTGCTCGATCTGCACGTTCCGTCGGTCAACGACGGCCGTTGCCTGGAATGCGGGGAAGAGGGTCCGTGCCCGGTGCGGCGGGCGGCACTTCGGGTGTTCGGCCGTTACCGGCGGTTGCCTCGACGGCGGCCGGGTGCCACGTTCCCCGAACTGATCGGCGAGCGCCTGGGGTCCTGGTCCGGCTGGTGGCGTGGGTCGTCCCGGCCGGGCACGCCGAACGGCTGACCGTACTTGTCCCGTCATGCTGCGTGCCTCTAGGCTCCTGTCTTGACATGTGATCTTCGATGGTGGGGTGGCCCGCGATGGCGTACGAAGTGCCGACGCCGAAATACCTGCGCGTGTTGAACACGCTGCGGGAGCGCATCGAGAATGGCTCGTACGCGCCGGGCGCGGTGCTGCCGTCAGAGAACCAGTTGTGCTCGGAGTTCGGGGTTTCCCGTCCTACCGTCCTCAAAGCTCTGGGCATCCTGAAGCAGGACGGCTGGATCGAGTCGCAGCAGGGCAAGGGCAGCTTCGTGCGTGGCCGACCGCCCTCGGGTCGCACCTCGCCGCAGTACGCGCGGGACGCGGTCGAGTTGGACGAGAGCGCCGAAACAGAGATCCTGCATGTTGGGCCGGTGCTGGCGTCGCCGCGTGTCGCTGCCGCATTGAACATCCCGGACGGCACTCCCGTCTACGAGCGGCGCCGCCGGACGGTGTCACAGTTCGGCCCGGTTGACCTGATCTCGACGTTCGTGCCGGTCGACATCGCCGTGGGTACGGAGATCGTCAACCCGCAGCCGATCGTCGGTAGCTTGATCGAGCACATCACCCGACACAAGGGACTGCGGGCGGACTACGCCACCGAGCGGATGACCACGCGGCGGGTCAGTGCGGACGAGGCGGATGCCCTGGACGTGTCGGCGGACGAGTCGGTCTTCAGCGTGGTCATCACCGCGCACCGGGCGTCGGGTGAGCCGATCATGGCGTCTGTGTTGGTGCTTCCCGGTAGCCGTCATGAGATCGAGGACACCTACCCGCTGTCCTGACTGGTCGAACGTTCTCACTATCTGCATGATCAGACTTCGACCTTGGCTTGTGTTGACAGGCTGACGTAACTTGTAAGCTCAACCGGATGTCAGGCGGACATCTGGTCCAGCTAGGAGGCTTACGTCGTGGTTCCTGCGTCGATCAAGGTCCCGGTCCCGTTCGAGTACGTGTTCCCCGCCGGTGCGCTGTTCCTCGGCGTTGATGCTCAGGTCGACTTCGACCGGCGTGGGGAGGCGGACAACCAGGCGCGGGACAAGGAGACCGGTGAGCGGGTCTGGGTGGTCCGGGTGCTGGATCTGGACGCTGAGGCGGGCAAGTTCGGTCGGTCCACTGAGGTCAAGGTGAAGATTGTTGCTGGGCAGCGTCCGGTGCCGCCGTCGTCGACGGTGCCGGGGTATCCGCCGGCGGTGGAGTTCGACGGGTTGACCCTGACCCCGTACGTGGATTCGCACCGGTGTCGGGCGTCGGGTCAGTGCCGGGCGCGGATGGCGTACTCGCTGCGGGCCACCGGGATGCAGCCGGCCTCGGCCCACGCTCCCGCCGCTGCCTGACCGCTCCCTCTCTCACGCGGGGCGGGCCGTTTCCCCGCCAAGAGTCCCGGCCCGTCCCGCGCTCCTGACCACCCCTCACAAGAAGGAGGGCCATCGTGCCCACTGTAGTTCAGCTTGCCCTTGGTCCGTCTTGCCCAGTCTCGTCGAGCGCCTGGTGGTGGTCGGCGTGAGGTGGCGTCGTCGTCTGCTCGCTGGTGTGTTGTGGTCCTGGCTGGCGGTGGCCCGCCGGGTGGTCGGCCTGCGGGATCTGCCGGCGTTGGTGGATGAGATCCGGTGTCCGCGTTGCGGGCGGTGGGTGCGTCCACGTCGGTTCGATCTGCTGCACATGGCGTGCCGTACCTGTATGGCGACGCTGGGTCGTCCGGTCCGTTGGTCGGGGCGGTGACGTCGTCATGCCGTTGATCAACATCATTCCGGGGGAGAAGGTCCCGGTCGCGCCGATGAATGTGCGGCTGCCGTCGTGGCGGATGCCGGGCTGGCTGCTCCTGTTGTGGTGGCTGGCCCGTGGCCTGGTCCGGCTGACGGTGTTGGCGGTCCGCTACTGGTGGATCTCCGGCCCGACCATTGCGGCCGGGTGGGTGTATGTGGAGTGGGGGCCGCTGGTCCTGGCCGCCGTCGACACCGGCCTCGCCGGATTGTGCGCGGTGTGGTGGCGGCTGCATCCGGGGTCGTGGTGGCGGTTCGGCTGGTACCCGATCGTCGGGCGGTGGCGTCGGCTGTGGGTGTACCGGCGTCGCTGGGTCGCGGTCACCGCCACCTGCGGGTTGGCGGTGATCTTCGACGGGGTCCGCTACGTGCCGCGCCTGGTCCGGGTGTCCTCCGACCGGTTCGGGGACACGGTGACGGTACGGATGCTGCCCGGTCAGGTGCCGGATGACTGGGCGCGTAACGCGGACCGGTTGGCGCACGGCTTCCACCAACGCGAAGCACGGGCGTCCGCCTGTGTGCGGCCGGATCTGGTGGCGGTGCGATTCACCCGCCGGGATCCCCTCGCCGCCGTGGTGGCGCCGCTGCCGGTCCCGGCCGAACCCGACCTTGCCGCCCTCCCTCTCGGTGTGCAGGAGGGCGGGGAGCTGTATCGGCTGCGGCTGTCCGGTTCGCATGTGCTGGTGGCGGGGGCGACGAACTCCGGCAAGGGGTCGGTGATCTGGTCGCTGATCTCGGCGTTGGCCGGCGGTGTCCGTTCCGGCCTGGTGGAGCTGTGGGTGTTCGACCCGAAGGGCGGCATGGAGTTGGCGGCGGGGCTGCCGTTGTTCGCCCGGTTCTGCTACCAGGACCCGGACACCATGGCCGGTGTCCTGGAAGAGGCCGTGAAACGCATGCGGCTGCGGGCGGACCGGCTTCGTGGGGTGACCCGTCAGCACACGCCGAGCCGGGATGAGCCGTTGATCGTCGTGGTCGTCGACGAGTTGGCGGCGTTGACCGCCTACCTGACGGACCGCAAGGTCCGCGACCGCATCAAAGAGGCGCTGGGTTTGTTGTTGTCGCAGGGCCGGGCGGTGGGTGTGCATGTGGTGGCGGCGTTGCAGGACCCGCGTAAGGACGTTCTGCCGTTTAGGGATCTGTTCCCGACGCGGATCGCGTTGCGGATGACCGAGCCGGAGCAGGCTGACATGGTCCTCGGCGACGGTGCCCGTGACCGGGGTGCGGCGTGTGACCGGGTTCCGGAGACGCTGCCGGGGGTCGGCTACGTCGTCCTCGACGGTGTGCGGGAACCCGTCCGGGTCCGGTTCGCCTACCTGTCCGACGACGACATTCGCGGCCTTGGCCGCGCGTACCGGCACCTCGACGACACCGATAACGGCGCTGGTGGCGTGGCGGGGGTGGTGGCGTGATGGCGTCGACTGGTGGGCCGACCCGTGCGGAGCGGGCGGAAGGCGTGCTCTTGGTGCTGATCCTGCTCGTCGTCGGTGGTCTGGCGGGGGCGGCGTCGTTCACCCACGTGCACGAATGGACGATGGACAACTCCCCGCCCGGTACGGGGGAGTGGTTCGGCTGGGCCAACGCCGCTATCTCCGAACTGATCCCCCTGGCCGCGTTGTTGACGATCCGGCGGCGGCGTCGCACGGGTGGGCCGGTCGGCTATCCGATGTTCCTGCTGGTCTGCGCGGTGTGCCTGTCCCTGGCCGCACAGTTGGCGGTGGCCAAGCCGGGTATCTCGGGCTGGTTGCTGTCGGCGGTGCCGGCGTTGGCGTTCCTCGGCCTGTCGAAGCTCGTCCTGTCCACCAAACCCGCCGCCCCCGCCCCGGCCGGTGTCGACCAGCCGGACAACCAGCAGCCGGCGACTGCCGTCGTCGTCCAGCCGGGCAACTCCTCGGCGGCTGCTGTCGACCAGGTCGACACTGACAACGCCGCCCCGGTCGTGCCCGTCCCGGCTGCCCGGCCCGTCGACCAGGTCGCGGGCGTCGACCAGGCGCCGATGGCTGAACCGGTCCGCCCGATTGTCCCCGGTGTGCGGCGGGGTGTGGTGCCGGTACCGGTGGCGGGGTTCCCGACCCGTAACGGCGCTGCGATGGCTGGTGTGGAGGCTGACCAGTGACTCACCCCGAACCCGCGACCCGGCCGGCGGCGGGTGTGGGCGCCGCGATCCCGGACAACGCATCATCGCCGCTGTCGGTGGTGCCGCGTCCGGGGTCGCGGGCGGCCCGGATGCGTCAACCCCTCGCCAAGGACGCCCTACGCCAGCTGGCGGAGCAGCATCAGGTGTGCGTGCGGCCGGTGGTGCTGCGCCGCACCGACACCGTGACCGGCCGTACCGACATCGTCGAAGTGCCCTGCGGGGCGACGTTGGCGGCGAAGTGCAAGCCGTGCGCGGAACGCGGCCGCCGGCTACGTATCCAGCAGATCCGGGAAGGCTGGCACCTGGCCGACGAACCGGCCGTCCGCCCGGACAAGCCGGGTGAGGATGTCCTGTCGCTGGTCCGCCTGCGGGCACACCTCGAATTCGAACGCCACGCCCTGGCCTACGAACCGATGGACCCGGACGCGCGGGCGGCGCAGGTCACGGACCTCGATGACGCGATCGTCGAGGTCGACGAAGCGTTGGCGGAATCGAACCTACGCGGCAAGCTCACCCCGACCGAGCGGGACGAGCGGCCTCGGCGTCGCCGGTCGACCCGCCGCCGCCAGGACACCCCCGACCTGCCCCGGCTGCCTGTCGACCCGCGTACGGTCGGCCGCGCCTACACCGGCCGGCAGGGCAGAACCTATCGGCCGTCGATGCTGCTCACGCTCACCCTCGACAGTCACGGCCCGGTGCACTCGCACTTTCGGCGCGGCGGCTACGTGGTGCCGTGCGAGTGCGGTCAACGCCACCAGCCGCACGACCCGGTGCTGAGTACGCCGGTGGATCCGGCCAGCTACGACTACCGGCGGGCGGCGCTGGACTCGATCCACTTCGCCCGCGTGCTGGACCGGTGGTGGCAGAACCTGCGCCGGGCGGCGGGCTGGAACGTCCAGTACGCCGGGGCCGTCGAGCTGCAACGCCGACTCGCCCCACACGCACACTTCGCCATCCGGGGCACCCTGCCCCGCAAGCTGTTGAAGCAGATCGCCGCCGCGACCTACCACCAGGTGTGGTGGCCACGCTTCGACCAACCCGTCTACCGGGTCGACGCACCGCCGGTGTGGGACGTCGACCAACAGGCGTACGTCGACCCCAAAACCAAGGAGGCGTTACCGACCTGGGGCGAGGCGCTTGACGAGCTGGAGGAACCCGGCTCCCCACCCGCCTACGTCGCCCGGTTGGGCCGGATCGACGCGCGCGGGATCGACCAGGGCACCAAGGACGCGGAACGCTCCATCCGCTACGTCACGAAGTACGTCACCAAGGACCTGACCGACCAGGCCCGGCCACGCTCCGACCCCCAGAGGGCGCACTTCGACCGGCTCCACGCCGAACTGTCGGTCCTGCCGTGCTCGCCGACGTGCGCCAACTGGCTGCTCTACGGCGTCCAGCCGGACAAGGCCAAACCCGGCCTCACTCCTGGTCGCTGCACCGGCAAGGTCCACCAACGGGCGACGCTCGGCTTCACCGGTCGGCGGGTGCTGGTCTCTCGGCAGTGGTCCGGCAAGACCCTGGCCGACCACCGCGCCAACAACCGGGCCTGGGTCCGGGCCATCCTCGCCGGGAACCTCGCCGGCGCCGACGACCAGGCCGCCGCCGACAACAACGACGGCAACGGCGGGCAGGCGGACGGGCAGGTCGACAACCCGGATCGCTACCGGTTCGAACTAGCCCGACCCGACGACCCCGACGTCCCACCCCTGCAATACCGCATCCTGCGCGCCGTCTCCGAACGCATCCGCTGGCGCACCACCCTCACCAACGCCCGACAACGCGCCACCGGCGCTGTTCCGGCAACGACTCGACCCCTGACCCTCGCAGCCTGAACCCCTCGGAGGAAACCACCCCAATGGACGACGAGCTGTTGACCGTCCCTCAGGTACTCAGCGCACTCAACGGCGTTTCTCGGCGGACCTTCTACCGCTGGCGTGAGCTGGGCATCGCCCCGGAGTGCATCAAGCTCCCGAACGGTGAGCTGCGCATCGGCCGGCGTGACCTGCGTGCCTGGCTCGAACGGCATCGGGAGGCGGCGTGAAGTCCCGCGCTGTGCGGGTGTGGGACATCCGCGTCAACAAGGGCGGCAGGAAGAAGACGTACACCGTCCGGTGGGTCGTCGGCGGCCGGGAGAAGTCGCGGAACTTCGCCACCCGTGCCCTTGCCGACAATTTCCGGTCGGACCTGATGCAGGCCATCAACCGGGGCGAGGCGTTCGACTCGGTGACCGGCCTGCCTGATTCGATGATGGCGGCCAAGGAGGCGCAGACCTGGCTTGAGTTCGTTCAGTCCTACGTCGACATGAAGTGGCCCGGCGCGGCTGCCAAGTCGCGGGCCAGCCTGGTCGACGCGTTGGCCACCGTCACTCCGGCCCTGGTCCGGGACCTGTCGGGTCGGCCGGGGCCGGGGGAGCTGCGGCGCCTGCTGGTGGATCACCTGCTGCCGCCGGCTGTTCGGCAATCCGATGTCCCGCCGGAGTTGGCGCCTGCCGCGCGTTGGCTGCGCCGTGCTTCGCTGCCCCTCGTCGAGCTGGGGCAGGCGGCGACGGTCCGGGGCGCTCTCGATGTCCTGGCCCTGACGCTCGACGGGCGGGCGGCTGCGGTGACGACGGTCCGCCGGAAGCGGTCGGTGTTCTACAACGTCCTGCAGTACGCGGTGGAACTGGAACTGCTCGACTTCAACCCGGTCGACAAGCTCCGGGTGCGGTCGACTCGCAAGAAGGTCGCGGTGACGGTCGACCGGCGGGTGGTGGTCAACCCGCGTCAGGCGGCGGAGCTGCTGACCGCGCTGACGTACGTCGGGCGGCGGGGTCGGGTCCGCAAGGGTGAGCGCCTGGTGGCGTTCTTCGCCTGCCTCTACCTCGCGGCGTTGCGGCCCGGTGAGGCGTTGGGCCTGCGTGAGCAGGACTGCCACCTTCCGGCAACTGGATGGGGGCGGCTGACGCTGGTCGACAACCGGCCGCAGTCCGGCAAGCGGTGGACCGACAGCGGCGAGGCGCACGATCGGCGCGGGCTCAAGCATCGGGCCGACGCCGAGTCACGCGGGGTGCCGATCCCGCCGGAGCTGGTGACGATCCTGCGGAAGCACATCGACCGGTACGGCGTGGCAGACGACGGCCGGTTGTTCCGTAGCGAGCGGGGCAACGTCGTGGCGGCGTCCACGTACTCGCGGGTGTGGGAGGAGGCGCGGGCGTTGGCGCTGACTCCGCATCAGGTGGCGTCGCCGTTGGCAGGTCGGCCGTACGACCTGCGGCACGCGGCGGTGTCGCTCTGGCTCAACGCCGGTGCTCCGGCAACTGAGGTCGCGGAGCGGGCCGGGCATTCGGTCGATGTGCTGTTGAAGGTGTACGCGAAGTGCATCGACGGCCAGGAGGCGACGGTCAACCAGCGGATCGGCGACGCGTTGCAGGGCTTCGGTGGGTAGGCTCGCGGTGTCGGCCGCCAGTCCGGATCTTGCTCCGGGCACCGGGTGTGACCTGGGGAAACGCCTTCAAGATCAATCCGTGAATAGTCCGTGGCTGGCGACAAACGGCGGCTTCCGGTGGCATCCGGCTGCATGTTGTGGATCATCGACGGATCTGCGTACGCGCTGGTCAGCTGGCGTTTTTGCTGATCTCTGGGGTGCCCCCGGCAGGATTCGAACCTGCGACACACGGTTTAGGAAACCGATGCTCTATCCCCTGAGCTACGAGGGCGCGAGGGCCCAGTCTAGCGACCTGAGGGTTCACCTCAGGTGGCAGGGATAGGACCTCCGGTGGCCGAGGTAGCACCACGTCTGGGCTACCTCGGCCAGAGCCAACTGAACCGGCGCTTCCGGCAAGCTTTCGGGGTTGGCGCCGGTGCTTACGCCCGCGCGGTCCGGCACCGGCCCCCGAGTGTCACGCGCACGCCGTCAGGAACTGACCGCCGCCTCCGTGGCGCTGCCGCGGGTTTGGCCGGCGACCATGGTGACGAGCGTGTCGATCAGCTCTTCGGCGGTGGTGTGCCATTTGTCGCCTTCGAGCTGGCCGGTGAGTTCCATGCCGGCGATGCCGTCGGCACTGGCGAGGAGCAGGGCGGCGTATCGGCGGGCATCGTGTTCGCCGGTCACGCCGGCGACTACTCGCAGGGATTCGTCCTGCGTGGGCTGGGCAGCCCGGGCGAACGCGGTGGGATCGCTGGCGGGGCTGCTGAACATCAGACGGTAGAGATGGGGTTGGCGGCGGGCGAGGTTGATGAAAGCGGCGAGGAGGGCCCGCAGCTTTGCGGCCGGTGTGAGGCTGGGGTCTCGGTGGATGGCGCCGATCCGTTGACCGAGTTCGTCCCACGCCTGGCTGCCGACGGCGATCATGAGGTGTTCCTTGTCCGGGAAGTGCCGGTAGGGAGCTCCACGGGTGACCCCTGCCCGCGCTCCAACGGCACGGAGGGTCACGGCTTCGAGGCCGCCGTGGTCAAGCAGCTCGGCCGCCGCTTCGAGCAGGGCCTGGCGTGTCGCGGCGGCGGTTTCAGCCCGGATCATTCGCTCATCCTATGGCCGGGTTGGAACGCGTTTGCCGACCGTAGCCGAAGGTTGTGGCTACCCGCCCCTGAGGTTGCTACGGCTGTTCGGCCAGCGACTCGAGGTGGTGGCCCAGGTTTCGCTCGACGTCGTCGATCCCGATCTGGGCGATGAGTTTGCCGACGGCCCGCCCGCGAGCCTGGGCGACAGGTCCCGCGGCGGATCGGGCGGACTCGACGAACGACGCCAGCAGGTTCTCCTCCGGCGGCAAGGTGGAGCGGTTCACCTCGGCTTTGACCGCCGTGATGGCTTGCTTGTCGAAGCTGGCGATACGCCGGGCCACAGCGTCGACGAAGTCGTCGAGTTCGGCGTCGGGGATCGCCCGGGTGACCCAGCCGTACTGTTCGGCCCGGTCCGCGTCGTAGTCCTGACCGGTCAGGAGTACCTCCAGAGCTCGGTCGCGGCCGAGGAGGTGGGTCAGTCGTTCGGCGCCGGGGACCAGACCGAAGGCGGCCTCGGGCTGGCCGAAGATCGCCTGTTCCCGGCTGGCGTAGCGCAGGTCGAAGGCGGCGGTGTACTCCGCGCCGCCGCCACGGGTACGTCCCCGGATCGACGCGATGCTGACGAACGGTGCGGCAGCCAGGCGCACGCCGAGTTCGACGAACCCGGGCAGGGGCCCGCTGCCGGCCATCGCCGCGATGGCCGGGATCTGGGCGCCGTCGACGTGGTTGAAGAAGAATCCCGGCGTTGCGCTGTCGAAGATGACGACGCTGACCTGTTCCTCGCCGCTCAGCCGGTCGACGATGTCGAACAGCTCAGCCATCGTGTCCGCGCCGATCAGGTTGAACGGTGGACTCGCGAAGGTGACTCGACGTACCTTCGACGTCTGGTCATCCACTGTGAACTGCTTCATGAAAGTTCCTTTCGCTGGTCGAGTGGCGGGAGTGTGGCGTAGGCGCGAGGTTCAGCGGCCCATGGTGGGGGATTGCGCCATTCGCCGGAGTCCTTCTTCCACGGTGATCGCCGGCTGATAGCCCAGTCGAAGTCGTGCGCGGGAGATGTCGTAGACGCGGTCGCGGCCCATGAACGAGACGATCCACGGGGTGATCGGTGGCGCGGTGGCGCTGCGACGCGCCTTCGCGACGGCCTGCATGAGCGTGGCCAGCGGTGAGGCGACTGCCAGGGGGACGCTGTTGGCCTTGCTGACGTCGATGCCGCGGGTGGCCAGCAGCGGGGTGAAAAAGTCGCGGGCGCGGCGCGGGCTGCCGTCGGTGACGTAGCAGATCAAGCCGTGATCCCCACGGTCGAGTGCCAGCGTGATGATGTGGGCGAGGTTGTCGACGTGGCAGATGTCGACCAGGTGCCGCCCTCCGTCGATCCAGGAGAATCGGCCGGCTTCGACGGAGTCGATGAATCCCTGCAAGGTGTGGGTCATGCCCTGGCCCCACAGGAACGGTGGTCGGATGACGACCAGGGAGGTGTTCCCGTGCGGCAGGGCAAGCAGTTCCTGCTCGGTGCGGAGCTTCACGCGGCTGTAGGCGATGTTCGCCTTGCCCGGGTCGGAGCTTTCGTCGACGGTGTGGTCGTGATTGGTGCCGGTGGAGACGCTGGCTGCGGACACCAGGACGAATCGCTTGACGCGTGCGTTCACGGCGGCCTGGTAGAGGGCGCGGGTCGGCAGCAGGTTGCGGTCGACGAAGACCTGGTCGGGCCCCCAGAAGGCCATGAAGGCCGCCGCGTGCACCACGGCGTCGACCTCGTCGAGAATCGATAGCCATGCCTGCCCGCTGCCGGACTTGACCAGGTCCGACAGGTCGCCGTCGACCGGGAGCCCGCCGGCCGATGTGATCGCGTCCGCAGCCGTCGTGGACCGCGCGAGCGCGTGCACCGTGTGCCCGTCGTCGACCAGCCGCCGCAGGATTGCTCCTCCGGCGAAGCCCGATCCACCCGTGAGAAAGATTTTCATCGACACTCCTCGACGATTGCGCCGGGCCCACGGCGTTCCTGCGGTTTTGACTCCCGCGGCCGAGGGCTCCGGCGTTGTAAGATGACAACGTCATCACAGTCAGCGTAGGCAGCTGAGATGACGCTGTCAACTGTTTGGGATGACTTTGTCATCAGCGGGAATCGACCGAAGGGCCCGGCCCGGGGGCCGCTCAGGTCACCAGACCCCGGCGGTACGCGTACACCACGGCCTGGACGCGGTCGCGCAGGTCCAGCTTCGTGAGGATGCGTGACACGTACGTTTTGACGGTCTCCTGGCTGATCACCAGGGTCGCGGCGATCTCACTGTTGGACAGGCCGTTGGCGATCAGCCGGAGCACCTCCAGCTCGCGCGGAGTCAGCGGTACGCCGGCCGGTGCGTCGTCGGTGGGGCGGATCCGGGCCGCGTACCGGCCGACGAGTTGGCGGGTGACCTCCGGGGCCAGCAACGCCGCGCCGGTGGCGACGGTCCGGATGCCGTGCAGCAACTGGGCCGGCGGCGCGTCCTTGAGCAGGAACCCGCTCGCTCCCGCGCGCAGCGCCTCGTACACGTACTCGTCGAGGTTGAAGGTCGTCACCACGAGCACCTTGACGGGATCCGCAACGCCGGCCCCGGCGAGCCTGCGGGTCGCCTCGATACCGTCGAGCACCGGCATCCGTACGTCCATCACCACCACGTCGGGGCGTAGCCGGCCGGCGAGGTCGACGGCGGCCTGCCCGTCGCCGCACTCGCCGACGACCTCAAGGTCTGGCTGCGCGCCGATGATCGTCGCGAAGCCGGTACGGATCAGCGCCTGGTCGTCGCAGATCAGCACCCGGACCGGCGCGGTCACGCCGGGCTGCCGGTGGGGATGCGGGCGCGGACCAGGAAACCGCCGCCCGGCTGCCGGCCGGCGTCGAAGTCGCCGCCGAGCAGGCTGACCCGCTCGGCCAGGCCGGCAAGGCCGCGCCCCGCGCCGCCGGGGGATCCGGCGCTCGACCCCGATCCCGCGCTGCTGACCGTCACCGTGATCTCCGTCTCGTCGTATCGGACGTGCAGCGCTGTCGGCCCACCGTGGTCGTACTTGAGTGCGTTCGTCAAGGCTTCCTGGACCACTCGGTAGCTGGTCGCCTCGGCGCTACCAGCCGACTCCGGTGGCCTGCCCTCCTGTGTGAACTCCACCGGTTGACCGGCCTGCCTGGCCCGCTCGACCAGGGTGCGGAGTTCACGCAGGGACGATGTGGACGCCGTACCGCTGTGATCGGGGTCGAGCAGGTCGAGCAGGTTCCGCAGGTCCGAGATCGCCCGCCGGCCGGTGTCGGTGATCGTGGTCAGCGTCTGGTCGAGGCGGTCCGGGGCGGCGGTCAGGTAGCGTGCCGCCTCGGCCTGCACCACCATCGCCGTCACGTGGTGCGTCACGACGTCGTGAAGTTCGCGGGCGATCCGGGTGCGTTCGGCGATCCGGGTGCTCTCGGCGACGTGCCGGCGGTGCTGCGCCTCGGCCGCCCGGGACGTCCGCAGCCACGCCCCGGCACCCCAGGCCAAGGCCAGGGCCAGGTAGAACGTGACGAACCCGGCCAGGCCTTCGGTCGACCCGCGCTGGTCGAGAGCGACGGCCAACAGCACGTACGCGGCGGAGACCGCGACCAGGGTGGCCCGCCGGTGCCGTCCCAGATGGATTCCCGCGCTCAGCAACGCGATCGGTAGCGCGGTCCCCGCGACCGTGTGGTAGCCGAGCAGCTGGTCGATCGCGAAGCCGACCGACACCAGGCCGAGGCAGACGCCCGGCCAGCGGCGGCGGCCGGCCAGCGGCAGGCACTGCAGGGCGACCACGGCGACGGCCAGCAGGTCGAACGGGCGGTCCGGCAGGTCACCGAGCCGCGTACCCCGGTTGTCGAGCGCCGGCACCATCGTCGCGAGGGCGAGTAGCAGCGCCAACGGAAGATCCCGGACCGTGACGTCGCAGCGCCGCCACAGCTGCCGGACTCCCCGGGGGTCGGTCACCGGGCGACCGTAGCAACCGGCCCGACCTCGGCCGTACGCCGACGGCGGGCGACGATGTGCCCGCGCCGGTGGGCCAGCCACAGGAACACGACGGTCAGGATCATTCCGGCGGCTACCGCGTACAGGCTTCCCTCCGGTCCGAAGGCGCCGCCGGTGAGCAGGGCCGGGCCCGAGGTGGTGGCGTCCAGGAGTCCGTCCGGCTGGCCGGTGCCGGAGACGGCGGTGCCGAAGATGCCGCCGGCGGCGAAGTTCCAGCCGAAGTGCAGCCCGATCGGCAGCCACAGGCTACGGGTGGCGACGTAGCAGGCGGCCAGCATGAAGCCGGCCTCGACGGCGATCGCGGTCGCGCCCCACAGCCCGGCGTCCGGGTTGGGCAGGTGCGCCAGGCCGAACACGACACCGGTCAGCAGCAGCGCGATCCAGGTGCCGGTGCGTTCCTCGACGATCCGGAACAGTACGCCCCGGAAGAGCAGTTCCTCGGTGACGGCGACGGCGGCCATGAACCCGACGAGCGCCAGCGCACCCGACACCGAGCCCAGGCCGTGGACGTGGTAGCCGCCGAGGAAGGCGATGGTGACGATGACGGCCGTGAACATGGCGACCCCGATCAGTACGCCCCGGATGGTCGGCACCGCTGCCCCGCCGCAGGCGACCTCCGTCGGCACCCGGTGTTCGGTACGCCGTACCACCCAGGCGTAGACCAGGATCGCGGCGACGGCTGTCGCGACACCCGCTGCCAGCGTCAGCCAGGTACTGCCGCCGACGCCGGCGAGCACCCGGCTGCCGACGAATGCCACCGCCGCGACCGCCACGAGTTGTTTCACCAGACGCATGAGTGCTCCTTCGTCGAACTGGCAGCTCACCTGCTGCCGTCGTCGCCAAGAGGCTATGAAGGAACCGACCTGTGGGTCGTCACCGTCGGGTGGACACTTCGGGTAGCTCGCGCGGGGGACTGTCCCTGACCCTGCCTGAGCACCGTGCTCGCGGTCAGGCAGGGGCAGCGAGCGGGTCGGCCAGCAGCCGGGAGAAGCCGAGTTCCGCTGCGCCGACCAGGGTGGTGTCGGCGCCGAATGCCGAGATCCGTAGCTCGACCCGCTCCCGGGCCACGGGCAACACATGGCGGTCGATCCGGGCCGCAACCGCCGGGGCGGTCGCGGGGTAGAGGTCCTGCAGCATTCCGCCGAACAGCACGACGCCGGGGTTGAACAGGTTTATCAGGTTGGCCACGCCGACCCCCAACCAGTCACCGACCAGGTTCAACGCTTCGCGCGCCTGGCCGTCGCCGTCGTGCGCGGCGTGCACGACCTCCCGTACGGCATCGTGGCCGAACAGCTCGGCCGGGCGTCCGGCGGCGTCGAGCAGTGCCCGCTCGCCCACCTCGGCCTCCAGGCAGCCGGCGGATCCGCAGAGACAGTCCCGGCCGCCGTGCGGGTTGACCACCATGTGGCCGACCTCCGAGCCGTATCCGCCGTCGCCGTCGAGCAACTTGCCGCCGACGATGATCCCGCCACCGACGCCGACATCACCGTGCAGGTAGATCAGGTTGCGGAAGCCGGCACCGGCGCCGCGCTGCTGTTCGGCCAGGGCGCCGAGGTGAGCTTCGTTGCCGACCAGCACCGGCAGGCCGAGGCCGAGGCGCTCGCCCAGCTCGGCGCCGAACGCCTGGTCGACCCAGCCCAGGTCGGGCCCGTACCGGACCAGGCCGTCACCCCGGGAGATCATGCCGCAGTACGAGGCGCCGACTCCGACACACACCGAGTCGGGCGGCGCGGCGGCCTGCAACTGCCGACCGAACCGGCCCAGTACCTCGACGACCCGGTCGAGGTCGACGCCGGCTCGTGGCCGTACCGCCTCCCGCCGGTCGAGGATCACCCCGCCGAGCCCTACTCTGGCGGCGACCAGCCGGTCGACGGCCACGTCGAAGGCGAGGACGTGGAACCGCTGCGACTCGGGCCGAACCACCAGGGAGGGTCGGCCGGCGCGACCTTTCCGGTCCGGTAGCTCCTCGCGGACCAGGCCGGCTGCGGTGAGTTCGGCGGTCAGCGCCAGGATGGTGCTGCGGTTGAGACCCAGTCGGGTCGCCAACGCCGCCCGGGAGGCCGGCCCGGTCAGGTGTACGTGGCGGAGCAGTTCGCCGACGTTGGGCCGACGGATTTCATCCTGAGCCACCCTGAACTCGACCTCCGACCTCGTCCGGGTTCCAGCATGGCGCAGACCGTTCACCCCGGCCAAGTCGCGGACCAGCCGCCGGTGAACTCTCCCGAGGGGGTAATAGTGCGGCCAGGGCGGGGTAAGCCCCGGTCGGGACACCGGCGGAGCGCATCGGAGGACGATCATGACGACATCAGCCGCGAAACCACCGATGCGGGCCAGCAACGAGGCGACGGAGGCGCAACTGGCCGTCGCCCGGCAGCAGGGTCACGCGTACACGAACGCGTTACGCGCGATGGCCGCCGAGGACGGGGCGTTGAGCCGGCGGGCCGGCGACTACCTGGTGTCGTTCGTCAACGAGCGGGCCGAGGGGATGTACGAACTCGTCGGCGGCCAACTGGTGTGGCGGGAGGCGGCGGACGAGGCCAACGTGCACCTGGAGGTGGCGGTGGCCGACGCGGCGGACGGCAGGTTCGTCCCGGGCCTGTCGGTCGAGATCGACATCGAGCAGGACGGCCGGCGCGTCGTGTCGTCCGGGTTGCCGTTCCTGTGGCATCCGTTCCTGTACCACTACGGCGGTAACGCCAGCGTGCCCGGTCCGGGCCCGTACGATGTCACGGTGCGGATCGGCGCCGCCGGGTTCATGCGGCACGATCCGGTCAACGGCAAGCGGTACGCCGAACCGGTCGAGGTGCGCTTCGACCAGGTGACGCTGGCCAACGGGCGCAAGACCAGCCCGGACGCGCAGCCACGAGGGGCCGATGCGCCCACGATGGGGGTCGCGGGTGGGCGGTCGGGCGACTGGGCCGACGCGGCTGCGGCCGCCCGTACCACGGACGATCCCCGCGCCCGCGCCCCGCACGACGCCGCCGGTGTGCCGTCGGTGGGCCGGCCGTGACGCCTGCCGCCTGCCGCCTGCGGCGGTCGGTCCCGCTCCGGCGGCGGTCAGTCGCGGCGTAACGCGAGCATCGCGATGTCGTCGACCAGCGGCCGGCCGTCGACCAGGGCACTCATCACCGATACGCAGGCCGTCTCGGCGCTCGACGCGGTGATCGCCTCGCATACCTGCCGCAGCCCGCTGTCGATGGTCGGCCCACAGCGCTCGACCAACCCGTCGGTGAAGAAGAACAGCAGGGAGCCGGGGGAGAGCTCGACGGTGCTGACCCGCCGTGGCCGGTCGATCCGGGTGCCCAACGGCAGATCGGCGGGGACCTGCAGGCAACGTGCCCCGTCGCCGTCGACCGCCACCGGTGGCGGATGCCCTGCCGTGGACATCGACACCACTGTGGCGGTGGGGTCGATGGTGGCGTAGCAGACGGTGGCCATCATCCCCGGCTCGAAGTGCTGCACCTTGCGGTCCAGCCGGGCGAGGACGTCGGCCGGGTCGGTGGTCTCCAGGGCGTACGCGCGCAGCGCGCTGCGTAGCCGGCCCATCACGGTGGCGGCGTGCACCCCTCGCCCGGTGACGTCGCCGATCGCAACCCCGACCCAGCCGTCCGGCAGCGGCAGTACGTCGTACCAGTCGCCGCCGACCCCGACGTCGTGCCCGGCGACGTAGCGGGCGGCGAACTGCAGCCCCGGCACCGTCGGCAGGTCGGTGGGGAGCAGGTCGTGCTGCAGCGCGACGGTGGTGGTGCGGTCGACCTGGCGTTCCCGGGCGTGGCTGGCCAGGGCGATCCGGTCGGCGACGAGACGTAACATCTGTTCGTCGTCGGCCTGGTAGGTCCGCTGCTCCCGGCTCGCCACGTGCAGTACGCCGGTGACGCTGCCGTCGATGGTGACCGGAACCGCAAGCAGCGATCGGATGCCCTGGGCGCGCAACCCGGGGTGCGCCAGTTTGTCGTCGTCCGGATCGGCCAGCCGTACCGCCGATCCGGACGACATGACCTGCCCGGCGTACCCGCGACGCAGCGGCAGCCGCACCGGGTGACCGTGGAACGCCTCGATGCCCCAGGCGGCGACGGTGACGAGCTGCTGCGAGTGGGCGTCGAGCAGGCAGACCGCTGCGGTGTCGACGTCGAGTAACTGGCCGGTTCTGGCCAGTGACTCGACGAGGAGGGCGTCGAAGCTGAGCCCGGACAGGGCAGGGTCGGTCACCGCCTCGATACGTTTGAGGCGCTCACCCGCGTTTCCGCCCTCGGCCTGCACGTCCGCAGCCTAGTCCAGCAGCCGGGCGGGGCCACAACGAAGAGCGGCGATACGCGTGTCACCCGGCGGCCCGTACCGCCTCCACCAGATCATCCACTGTGTCCACCGGTCGGTCGGCGCCGTCGAATTCGACCTCGACGCCGAATTCGGACTCGATCGCGTCGACCAGCCGCAGCAGTCCGAGCGAGTCGAGCCCCAGAGCGACCAGCGATCCGCCGCCGAGGACCTGCTCGGCCGCCACGTCGCCGCCGGTGGCGTCGCTGACCAGGTCCGCGACCCGGCGACGCAGCCGTACGTCGTCCATCGTTGTTCCCTTCATGGTCGTTGATGCCTGACTCTCCGATCAGGCACCGGAGGTGTCGGGCCGCCTGGGGTGTCAGGCCCGGATGGTGGCCGCGTCCCGGACGACGTCGGCGATCTCGGCGATCGTCGGGGCGTCGAAGAAGGTCTCCAACGGCACCTCGACGCCGAGCCGCCGGTGGATACGGCTGCTGATCCGGGTGACCGTGAGCGAGTGTCCGCCCAGGTCGAACAGGTCCTCGTGCAGACCGATCTCAGGGATCTGCAGCACGTCCTGCCAGATGGTCCGGATCTCGGCCACGATCGGGTCCGCCGCCGCGAGGTCCGTCGTGGCGAGGTCCGCCGCCGCGAGGTCCACCGGCCCCTGCGCCGCCGCAGCCGGCTCCGCAGCCTCGGGGCCCGTCGATGCCCGGCCGGCGACGTCGCGGGTCGGGGCCGGCAGAGCGGCCCGGTCGAGTTTGCCGTTCGGGCCGGTCGGCAGCTGGTCCAGCAGCACCCAGGCACCCGGCACCATCACCGCCGGCAGCGTCCGGGTGAGATGCTGGCGCAGCTGCGCCACGGTCGGCGCCGGCCCGGCCGGGACCAGGTACGCGACCAGCTGTCGGGTGTCGTCCGGCGCGACGCCGCTGTCGTCCGGTGCCGTCGCGGTGTGCAGCAGCACCGCCGCCTGGGCGATCGACGGATGCTCCAACAACCGGGCGGTGATCTCGCCGAGTTCGATCCGGTGGCCGCGGATCTTCACCTGATCGTCGACCCGGCCGAGGAACTCGAGCTGCCCGTCCGGCAGCCACCGGCAGATGTCCCCGGTGCGGTAGCGGCGGGCGGCGGCGTCCCCGGCGGCGAACGGGTCGGCCACGAACCGCTCGGCGGTCAGCTCCGGCCGGCGGAGGTAGCCGGCGGCGACGCCGGCCCCGCCGAGCACCAGTTCGCCCGGTACGCCGACCGGCACCGGCCGGCCACGCTCGTCGAGCAGGTACGCGGTGGTGTGCGGCAGCGGCCGCCCGATCGTCACCACCACCGGATCCGGCGGGATCTCCGCCATCGTCGCGTAGATCGTCGCCTCGGTCGGCCCGTACCCGTTGACCAGCCGGTCCACCCGCGTGCGCAGCTGGCGGGCCAACGGCACCGGCAGCTCCTCGCCGCCAGCGACCGCGACCAGCGGATCGGCCAGGCCGGCCGCCAGCAGCACCTGCCACCCGGACGGTGTCGCCTGCAGGTGGGTGACGCCGGCCTGGCGGACCAGCCGCAGCACGCCGGCACCGTCCAACGCGCTCACCCCGGTCGCCACCACCACCGTCCCGCCGGTGGTCAGCGGCAGGTAGATCTCCACCGCGCTGATGTCGAACGACAGCGACGTCAACTGCAGCCAACGGTGACCGGGACCGCCACCGAACCGGTCGCGCATCGCCTGCACCAGGTGCGCCAGGGCACCGTGCGGCACCACCACGCCCTTGGGGCGCCCGGTCGAGCCGGAGGTGTAGAGCACGTACGCCACGTCGTCGGCCCCGGGCCGCTGCGTCGGCTCGGCCGGGCCGGGCAGGACGCACAGGTCGGCGAGGTCGGGCATTCCGGCGAGGTCGCCCGAGTCGCTACCGTCGGCAGGCCCGGTCCGGTCGAGGGCGAGCACCGGGACACCGGCCGGCAGTCGGGCGGCCACGGCGGCCGTGGTGACCAGCAGCGTCGGTTCGGCGTCGCCGACGATCATCGTCTGCCGTACGGGCGGATGTCCGGGGTCGACCGGCACGTACCCGGCGCGGCAGCGCATGGCGGCGAGCTGCGCGGCGATCGCCTGCCAGGACCGGTCCACCGCCACCACGACCAGCGACCCCGCACCCACACCGAACCGGCGGAAGATCGCGGCGAGGCGGGCGCTGGCGGCGTCCAGCTCGGCGTAGCTGAGCTGCCGATCGCCGTCGATCACCGCGACCGCCGTCGGATCCCGGCGCACCTGCGCGGCGAAGAGCTCCGGCACGGTGGCGGCTTCGGGGCGGCCCCGGTCGCCGCCGGCGAACACCCGGGTCACCTGGTCGAGTTCGTCGGCGGGCAGCAACGGAAGGCCGTCGACCGGCTGGTACGGGTCGTCGACCACGGCGGCGAGCATGGTGCGCAGGTGCGTGCCGATCCGGGCGACCGCGTCGGCGGGGATCGCGGCCGGGCTGTACTGCAGACTCAGCTCGACCAGATCGACAGCGGCATCGCCACCGCCACCGCCGCCACCGCCGCCGTCGGAACCGCCGTCGGATCCGGATCCGGATCCGTCGACGATCTGCAGGTGCAGCGCGTTGCGGGCCGCGCCGCAAAACAGTGACCATTCGACGCTGCTCGGTACGCCGTCGAACACCGGCGCCGCGCCGCGCCGTCGGTAGCCGACCGACACCGGGGTGACCGACGGCGCCGGGCGCAGACCGGTGACCACCTGTGCCAACGGCACCGACCGGATCGCGTTCAACGCGCGGACCTGTCGCCGGACGGCCACCGCGTGGTCGCCGAAGCTGCCGTCGGCGACGGCGACGCACACCGGCAGTTCGTTGACGAACAGCCCGATCTCGTCGGCGGTGCCCGGCGTGCGGGTGGACAGTCCGACGCCGACCGGCACCTGCCGGTTGCCGTACCGGTCGAACACGGCCAGCACGACGGCGAGCAACAGTTCGAACCGGGTCACGCCGAGCGTGCGGCGGACCCGGTCCAGGCCGTCGACCAGGTCCGCGTCGAGGGTGACCGGCACGCTGGCGCCAGGTTCGGCGGCGACCGGCACCCGGGTGAGCCCGGGCAGGACGACCCCGCCGGGCCCGGACCAGTGGGCGGCCCAGTGGGCCCGGGCGGCCGGGATCCCGGCCGCGACCCGGTCACGCTCCGCTGCCGCCCGGCTGCCCGGCTCATCCGGGGCCGGCAGCCGGATCGGTCGGCCGGCCCGCGCCGCGTTGTAGGCCGCCGCCAGGTCGCGGACCAGCACGTCCTTGGACATCCCGTCGAACACCAGGTGGTGGGCGGTGACCAGCAGCAGGTGCCGCCCGTCGGTGCCGGCGAGCAGGCCGAACCGGGCCAGCGGACCGGTCCGCAGGTCGTGGGCCCGGGCGATCTCGGCGGCGACGCACGCCGGGTCGCTGGCGTCGACCGCAGGGTCGCCGTCGGTCAGTTGCGGCCGCCGGGCGGCCGGCGCGAGTCGCGGTACGCCGTCGACCTCGTCGACGCGGCAGCCGAGCATCGGATGCCGGCTGACCACGGCGTCGCAGGCGGCGGCCAACGCGGCCCGGTCCAGGCCGTCGCCGAACCACACCCCCAGAGCCATGTGGTACGCCGTACCGGCCACCCCGGCCTGTTCGGTGAACCAGACAGCGTGCTGTGCGTACGTGGCGTCGGCGATGCCCACGGAACTCCTCCTGGTGGTCACGTCAGATCGAACAGATCGGTCAGTTGTCGTTTGAGGACCTTGCCGGCCTCGTTGCGGGGCAACGTGTCGGTCACCACCAGTCGGGCCGGCAGTTGGTGGTCGGCGAGCCGGCCGGCGAGGAACTGCCGTACCGCCGGTAGCCGCAGCGCGGCGGGATCGCTGCCGGGGCGGGCCACCAGCACGGCGGCGACCGCCGACCCGAGCACCGGGTGCGGTACGGCGACGACCGCCGCCTGCCCGACGGCGGGATGCTCGTGCAGCGCCGCCTCCACCTCCAGAGTGGAGATCTTGAACGCACCCGACTTGATCACGTCCTGGTGGCGGTCGGTCAGGTAGAGGTAGCCGTCGTCGTCGAGCCGGCCGAGGTCGCCCATCCGTACCCAGCCGGCCCGGAAGGTGGCCCGGTTGGCCTCGTCGTCGCGAAAGTAGGCGCGTGGATGGGCGCACCGCAGCCAGACCTCGCCGACGGTGCCGGGCGGCAGCGGGTGGCCCTGCTCGTCGACGATCCGTAGCGCGCCGTCGACCGGCCGGCCGACCGCGCCGTGCCGCGCCGGGTCGTAGATCATCACTGTCTGCGCGGGTGCCGCCTCGGTCGACGAGTAGTAGTTGACGATCGTCGCGGCCGGGAACGCCGCGGCGAGCCGGGCGGCCACCGCCGGGGCCAGCGCCGCCGCGGTCGAGCCGACCAGCGCAACTGCGGAGGTGTCGCAGTCGTCCAGTACGCCGGACTCCAGCAGTTCGATCGCCATCGACGGCACCAGGAACAGGGTGCCGGCGGTGGGGATCAGCCGGGCGAACCGCAGCGGGGTGAACCGGGGCAGGGTCAGCGCCGCCGCCTTCGCGGTCAGCGCGTTGAACAGCATCGTCTGCCCGGCGTTGGTGCCGATCGGGAACGCGTGCAGGAACCGCTGCGAGTGCGCCAGCGCCAGCCTGCGGGGGTGGGTCGGCGCCCCGGCGACCAGGTTCGCGTGGCTGGCGCCGACCCCTTTGGGCCGGCCGGTGGTGCCGGAGGTGTAGAGGATCTGCGCCAGGTCACCGGGGCGCGGCAGACCCACGCCGCCCTCGTCGGCGGCACCGGGCGGTTCCGTACCCCCGCCGGCACCGGGCGGTTCCGTACCGTCGGTGGTGAGCAGCTCGGCGACGGACCAGACGTCGACCCCGGCCGGCACCACCGGCGTGGCGGCGGATCCGGAGCGGGACCCGGGTCCGGATCCGCCGCCGGGGCGTGGCCCGTGGATCACCCAACGGGCGTCGCAGTGCCTTAGCGCGTACGCCAACTGGCCCGGCGCGAGCCGGTCGGACAGCGGCACCGCCACCGCCCCGGCGCGCAGCACGCCGCAGTACGCCACCGCGTACCCGGTCCAGTCGCGGGCGCCGAAGACCAGCCCGACCCGGTCGCCGGCACCGACCCCGGCGGCGCGCAGCGCCCGGGCGATCCGACCGGCGTCGCTTCGCCAGTCCGCGAAGGTCAGCTGGTCGACGCCGGGCACCTCGACCGCGACCCGGTCGGGGTGCACGGAGCATCGCCAGTCGAGCAGCTCCGGTACGGTCCGCACGGGCGTGGTCACCGGGCGCTCCGGGCCGCCAGCCGGGCCTGCCGGACCTCGATGCCGACCAGGTCGTCCGGTGGCGCGTCGGGGACCTCGTCGTCGAAGCGGGACAACACCCGGGTCCGTAGCGACACGACGGCGGTCAGCCCGATGCACAGTCCGAACACGACGTACAGCAGGGCGATGCCCCGGCCCGGACCGACGCCGATCACCGCGCCCACCGACGCCGCCAACGCGCCGTCGGGCATCAGCAGCGGCTCCAGTACGGCGGTCGCCAGCGGCGCGATCACCCCCCAGCCGAGCGGCATCGTCGACCAGGCGACCATCTGGTTGAGGGCGAACACCCGGCCGTGGAACCGGGCCGGCACCTTGATCTGGACGATGGTGTTGTAGATGCCGTTGACCAGGCCCAGCGCGCAGTACATGCCGAACGCTCCGGCGCCGATGACCAGCAGGCTCGGGCGTAGCCCGGTCACCACGCAGGCCACCGCGATGCCGAGGGTGCCGATCAGCACGGCCCGCATCCGGTACCGGCGCGGCCCGCCCCAGACCAGCATCACCAGGCCGCCGAGGGCCGCGCCGACGCCGCCGGTGAGCGCGATCCGCGCCACTTCGGCGAGGTCGGCGAAGCCGAGCACCAGCGGCGAGAGCAGGAACAGCACCGGGAACAGGAAGAGGTTCAGCGCGGCGAAGAAGGCGAGCATGCCGCGGAACTCGCGGCGGCGCAGCGAGTACCGCAACCCGCCGAGGATCTCCTGCCCGAGGCTCTCCCGCCGCTGCAGCGCCAACGTGCGGGGGAACCGGATGGCGATCAGCACCGCGATGGCGAACAGGTACGCGGTCACGTCGATGACCATGATGCCGGCCAGGCCGACCGCCTCGAGCGCGCCGACCGCGAGCAGCGGCACCATGAACTGGGTCAGCCCGAGCGCGGTCTGGGTCACCCCGTTGGCGTGGCCGAGGAACCGCTTGGGCACCAGTTGCGGTACCGCCGACACGAACGCCAGCCGCTGGAACGCCAGCACCACCGACAGCCAGCCGACCAGCAGGTAGAAGTGCCAGATCTCGACCCGGTCGGTGAGCAGCAGCCCGGCCATCACCGCCTTGGCCCCACCGGCGGCGACGCTCGCGGCCAGCAGCACCCGCCGGCGGCTCGTCCGGTCGATCACCGCACCGGCCAGCGGCGCGAGCAGCAGACCGGGCAGCAGGCTGACGATCGAGAAGAGCGCGAACCGGGCCAGCGAGCCGGTCTCCAGATAGATCCACAGTGGTACGGCGAAGTTGGTCAGCGCCGTACCGGTGGTGGTGACGATCTGGCCGGCCGCGACCAGGCCGAACCGGCGCAGGCTGGGCGGCGGCCCGGCCCGCCGGTCGGTGGTCGGCCCGGCGGCGGTACGCGAGACGACGGCGGCATCGCCGGTAGCGGGAGCGGTGGCGGCCGTACCGGTGGCGGCCGCCGGCCCCCGGTCGGAGACCGCCACCAGCCGCCACCCCGGATCCGGGGAGTCGTCGGCCGATGAGCTGTCCGCCGGCGCCGCGTCGGCCGCTGGCACCGCGTCGGCCGCCGGTGGTCCGTCGGCTGCGGCCTCGGAGAGGCGCTGGTGGCTACCGGTGACGATCGCCGCCAACTCCGTCGCCCGGTACTTGAGGAAGTAGTGCCCCGCCTCGTCGATCACCGCCAGCGCGGTGCGGTCGGTCAGAAAGTGCCACTCCTGGAACCGTTCCTGATGGAAGTCGGTGCTGCGGTCCTGCTCGCCGACGACCG
This sequence comes from Solwaraspora sp. WMMD791, assembly GCF_029581195.1. Classification (NCBI taxonomy): domain Bacteria; kingdom Bacillati; phylum Actinomycetota; class Actinomycetes; order Micromonosporales; family Micromonosporaceae; genus Solwaraspora; species Solwaraspora sp. WMMD791. The sequence continues at coordinate 2,982,257 of NZ_CP120737.1, read as the reverse complement.
AGATCACCGGGGCCCGTAGCGGGGCGACCCGGTCACGCAGCAGCGCGGTGAAGTACTCCTCGGAGACCTGCGCGTCGTGCCGCATCGCCCGGATCAGGAACGCCATCTCGTCCGGGTCGAGGGACCCGACCGCGGTGCCCTGCGCCTGCAACCAGGTCCGGTAGATCCGGTCACTGCGAATCCGGTCCACCAGGCGCATCCGTAGCAGCGGCCCGAGGAGGCCGCCGGTCGGGCGGCCGAACGGGAAGACCGCGCCGAGGTAGACCGCCGTCAGGTCCCGACCGGCCGCCTCCAGCCGGCGGGCCACCTCGGTGGTGACCGCGCCGCCCGGCCCACAGTGCCCGTACAGGATCACCGGCCCGTCGACCCGGTCGAGGATCTCGGTGACCACCCCGTCGGCGATCTCCTCGATCGGTGCCGGCTCGTCGGCCAGGCCGATGTCGTGACCGGGCATCGCGACCGACAGCAGCCGGTAGCCGGGCGGCAGGGCGTCGGCCAGCGGCTGGTAGACGACGGCGCTGCCACCGCCGTACGGGACGCAGACCAGGGTCGCGACCGGCTGGCCGGTGGTCACCGGGGCGGTCAGCTCGTGCAGCAGGCCGCCGGCCCGCTCGGCGCCGTCGGTGAGCAGCGCCGCGAGGTCACGTACGGTCCGGTGCCGGAACAGGTCCATCACGGTGACCGACGGCCGTTCGACGTCGTGGGAGACCTGCGGCAGTTGCCGGCGCAGCCGGGCGATCACCTGGGTGGCCAGCAGGGAGTGTCCGCCCAGGTCGAAGAAGTCGTCGGTGGCACCGACCCGGGGCACCTGCAGGACGGCCTGCCAGATCTCGGCGATCATCGTCTGCACCGGGCCGTGCGGCGCGACGTACGCGCCGGTGGGTGGGCCGTCGGACTCCTCCGGCAGCGCCGCCCGGTCGACCTTGCCGTGGTCCTGCAGCGGGAGCCGGTCCAGCCAGCAGAACCGGGCGGGGATCATGTGGTCCGGGAGCCGGTCGGCGAGCAGCCGACGCAGCTCGGCGGGCTCCGGCGCGGCCGGCAGCGCTGCCTGCGGGTCGGCTCCCGGCGCTGCCCGCGGGTCCGCCCGTTCCAGGTAGCCGACGAGCCGGTCGTCGCGCAACAGCGCGACGGCCTGCCGGACCCCGGGCAGTTCCCGCAGGGCCGTCTCGACCTCACCCAGCTCCACCCGGTAGCCGCGGATCTTGACCTGGTGGTCGGTGCGGCCGAGGAAGACCAGGTTGCCGTCGGCGCGCCATTTGCCGAGGTCGCCGGTGCGGTACAGCCGGTCGCCGGGGGCGCCGAACGGGTCGGCGACGAACCGTTGCGCGGTCAGTTCCGGCCGGTGCAGGTAGCCCTCGGCGAGCCGGTCGCCGCCGAGGTAGATCTCGCCGGGCACCCCGACCGGCACCGGCTGCATCCGGGCGTCGAGCACGGACACCCGGGCGTACGGCAGCGGCCGTCCGATGGGGACGCTGCCAGGCCCCCGCTCGTCGGCCTGCACCCGGTACGTGGTGACGCCGACCGTCGCCTCGGTGGGGCCGTAGTGGTTGAACACCGGCACCCCGTGCCCGGCCAGCTCGGCGGCCCAGGCCAGGTCGGCCGCCTCACCGCCGAGGATCAGGGCCCGCCGGGGCAGCAGCCGGGCGGTGCCCGCCTCGGCGGCCAACGCCCGCAGATGCGACGGGGTCATCTTCAGGTAGTCGATGGCCTCGGCCCGCAGCACCTCGGCGAGTTCGTCACCGGTGCACCGGCGGGGCACCAGGTGCACGCAGCCGCCGGTCGCCAGCGCCAGGTAGAAGACCGTCACGCTGAAGTCGAACGACAGCGACTGCAGCAGCGCGTACCGGGCGGCCGGCACCACGGCGAACCGTTCGGCGACGCCGTCGAGGTAGTTCAGCACCGGCCGGTGGGCGACCGCGACCCCCTTGGGCACCCCGGTGGAGCCGGAGGTGTAGATGACGTACGCCAGGTCGTCGCCGCCGGCACCGCCGTCCGGCGGGTGCGTCGGTCGACGCGCCAGCTCCGGGCCGATGCGGTCCAGGCAGGTCGCGGCCGCCACCGGCGGTGGTGCCGTGTCGCCACCCAGCGCGGCGCGTACGGCGGTGCTGGTCAGTACGGCGGCCGGCGCGGCGTCGGCGAGCATCAACGCCAGCCGGGCGGGCGGCTGCTCCGGATCCAGCGGCAGGTACGCGCCACCGGCGCGCAGCACCCCGAGCAGGGCGACGGCCAGCTGCACCGACTGCTCCAGGCAGACGCCGACCACCCGGCCGGGGCGTACCCCGTGTTCGCGCAGGTGGTGGGCCAGCTGGTTGGCCTGCCGGTCCAGGTCGGCGTAGCTGATCCGGTCGTCGCCGCAGACCACCGCCGTCGCCTGGCCGGCAGCCACCGCGTGCCGGGTGACCAGGTCGGCCAGGGTGGCCGCCCCGGCGGTCACCGGGCGGGGCCGGTCGGCCGGCGGCAGCGGCCCGGTCGCGTACCCGTCCAGCTCCCGCCGCTGCCCGGCGTCGAGCAGCGGCAGGTCCACCACCGGTCGTTCGGGTGCGGCCACGGCGGCCCGCAGCAGCGCCTGGTAGTGCCCGGCGAGCCGGGCCACTGTCGCGGCGTCGAACAGGTCGGTGTCGTAGACCAGCATGGCCCGCAGCAGCCCGTCGTCGGTCTCGCTGACGTACAGCGACAGGTCGAACCGGGCGGCGGCGGCGTCGCTGCCGAACGCCGCGGTCTCGATCCCCGCCGGCCACCGGCTCTGCGCCCGCCCGTAGTTCTGCAACGTGAACAGCACCTGGAACACCGGTGCCCGGCTGACGTCGCGGCTGACGTTCAACTCCTTGACCAGCCGTTCGAACGGCACCTGCTGGTGGCTGAGCGCCCCGAGCACCCGGCTGCGGGTGCGCCGCAGCACCTCGGCGAAGCTCGGCTCCTCGGCGTCGGCGCCGTGCTGCCCGCTGTCGGCACCGCGCCGCTGACCGGTGCCGCTGTCGCTCGCAGCGTCGGTGCGCGACAGATCGGCGCGGATCGCGACCGTGTTGACGAAGAGCCCGACCAGGTTCTCCACCTCCGGGACCACCCGGCCGGCGACCGGGGAGCCGACGGCGAAGTCCCGCTGCCCGCTGTAGCGGAACAGCACGGACTGCCAGCCGGCGAGCAGGATCATGTAGAGGGTGCTGCGGTGGGTGCGGCCGAGCCGGCGCAGCCCGGCGGTCAGTTCGGCGTCGACGGTGAACCGGTGCACGTCACCGGCGTACGACTGCACCGCCGGCCGGGGCCGGTCGCCCGGCAGGTCCAGCGCCGGCACCCCGGCCAGCGTCGTCGTCCAGTACGCCAGTTCCCGCTCGGCGGCCGGACCGTCGGCGCCGTCGCGCTGCCAGCGGGCGTAGTCGACGTAGTCGATGGCCGGCGGTGGCGGCACCGGCCGGCCGTCGGTGAGCGCTCCGTAGAGGGTGGCGACCTCGGCGAGCAGCAGGTTCAGCGACCAGCCGTCGCTGACGATGTGGTGCATCCCGACGTGCAGCACCTGGTCGGCCTCGCCGAGGCGGACCAGCAGCGCCCGCAGCAGCGGGGCGGACGCCAGGTCGAACGGCGACCGCACGGCGTCGTCGACCAGCCGCCGGGCGTGTGCCTCGTCGACGGCGTCGGTCACCGTGAACGGCACCGCGACCTCCGGCACCACCTCGACCTGCGGCTCGCCGTCGGGGCTCTCGGTGAACCGCATGCGCAGGCTGTCGTGGCGGGCGGCGACGGTGTCCAGCGCGGCGCGCAGCAGCCCGGCGTCGAGCGACCCGCGCACCCGTACGGTGCTGTGCACCACGTAGCCGGCGGTGCCCGGGGTCAGCTGCTCGGTGAACCAGATCCGCTCCTGGCCGAACGACAAAGTCGGACTTTGCCCTTTTCGGTGCTGAATCACGTGTGATTGAATCGGGATGTCCTGCGCTGGTAGGTCGAGATTCGTCACCCAGGCCGCTCTCAATCTCTCGGCGTGAACCATCAGCCTGACTCGCATCATCGAGACATGGGAATCAACTTTTGGTGCACGGTGGTGCAGACGAACGATCGATTCGCTGCACGTCGTGCCGTCGTACCGTCAGGAATGCGATTCGCGGATGCTGTCGTGCCCACCGAGTGGGCCATGGACGATCTGGTCCACGCCGAGTTCCACGCCGGCCGCACCGACAGCGGCCCGATGACCTGGGCCCAGCAGGTGATGTGGCGGGCCGCCACCTTGTCGAAGACCCAGCATCTGTTCCTCAACCTGCGCCGGGTGCTCGCGGTGCCCCGTCGGGCACCCGACGACCTGGCCAGCGTGGCGCGGGCGATCGGTGCCCTGGTCGGTCGGCACGCCGGGCTGCGGACCCGGGTCTGTCCGACGCCGGAGGGCGCCAACCGCCAGGAGGTCGCCGCCGCCGGGCAGGTGCCGATCCTGGTCGTGGCCGGTGACGGCGACGGCAGCGAGGTCGCCGCCGGATTGATGCGCCGCCTCGGTGACGTCGCGTTCGACCACGCTCGGGAGTGGCCGGTGCGGTTCGCCGTGGTGCAGGTCGACGATCGGGTACGCCAGCTGGTGCTGATCTTCAGTCACTCCACGGTGGATGCGTACGCGGTCGACGTGGTCCTGCGCGACCTGCGGTTGATCCTGCTCAGGGGCGACCTGCGTACCCCCGCTGGGCTGCAGTCGCTGGACGTGGCGCGCCGTCAGCACGGCCCCGACCAGCCCCGGTCGGACCGGGCGGTGGCGTACTGGGCCCGACAGTACGAGCGCCTCGCCGGCACCCCGTTCGAGCAGGTGGCACCCGAGCTCACCCCGCGGCTGCGCCGGGGCACCCTGGTCTCGTCGGCCGTCGCCACCGCCGCCCGGATGATCGCCGCACGGCACCGCACCAGCGTCTCCACGGTGCTGCTCGCCGCGTCCACGGCGCTCGCCGCCGGCGCGACCGGGCGGCAGATCTGCGGTCTGTTCAACATGGCGCACAACCGATTCCGACCCGAGTACGTCGACGCCGTGGCCAATCTTGGACAGATCGGCTTCTGCGTCCTGGACATCGCCGACCGACCGAGTTTCTTCGAGCTGCTACCACGGATCTACCGGGTCGCGCTAGACGGCTATTCGCACGCCTACTACGACACCGCTGCCATGCGAAAGAATTTCGAGACGATGGGGTACGACTACACCACGGCATTTCTTCCGCACTACTATTTCAACGACGTACGGCTGCCGGCCGGCAACGCGGTCGACGATGTCGCCGAGCGGTCCGGGTCCCAGTTGCGGGCCGCCGCCGAGCGCAGCACCTTCAGCTGGACCGACGGGCTCGACGTCGCCTCCTGGCACCGGCTGGTCCACGTCGTGGACGCCCCGGACGCCGTCGGGCTCACCCTGAGCGCGGACAGCCGGTTCCTGCCACCGGAGACGGTCGAGCCCTACCTTCGCGACCTGGAGCGACTGCTGATCGAGGCCGCCCACCGTGACGTCGGCTGGCCCTGGCAGCCCGGCGGGCGCGGCTGAGCCGACCGGTGCCCTCCATCCGGGTCGCCGCGTCGTCCGCCGCCGCCGTGGCACCGCTGACCTGGAGCCAGCGTGCGACCTGGCCGGACCGGGCGGCCTTCGACGCCGCCCCGGCGGTGCCCCACCTGCCCCGCACCCTGCGGGTGCCGGACCGGGCCGACGCCGACGTCGAGCGGCTGAGCCGGGCCGTCGGGCTGCTCGTCGAGCGTCACGCGGCGCTACGGACCGGCTTCCAGCCGGCCGGCGACGACCTGCGCCAGGTGGTCGCGGCCACCGGCACGCTGCCGGTACGCCTGCTCACCGTACCGCCGTCGCGGGCCGACCCCGACGGTGCGCGGGCCGCGACGGAGCTCGCCGCGGAACTGGCCGCCGACCCGGTGGACCACCGTGGCGAGTTCGCCCTGCGGGTCGGCCTGGTCCGCTGCGGTGACCGGGTACGTCAGGTGGCGCTCGCCTTCAGTCACGCCGTGGTCGACTTCCACGCCGCGGAGATCCTGCTGCGGGACCTGCGGCTGGCGGTGCTGCGCGGCGCCGTACCCGGACCGGCCGGCTGGCAACCGGCGGACGTCGCCGCCGACGAGGCGTGCCACGGCGGCCCCCGGTCGCAGCGGGCGGCGCGGCACTGGCTCGCGCAGTTCGAGCGCCTGCCCGCCGAGATGTTCCCGGCCGGGGCCGGCCCAGGGCCGCGCCAGCCGGTCAGCGGCGGACCGCATGATCCGGTCGGTGCCGGGCCCCGGCACCGGGTCGCCCGATTGGTCTCCGGCGCGGTGGACCTGGCCGCCCGGGTGGTCGCCGCCCGGTACGGGGTGAGCACCGCGACGGTGCTGCTGGCCGCGATCGCGTTGGCGGTCGCCGACCGGGCCGGCACCGACGGCTGTGGGCTGGCCACCATGTCCAGCAACCGGTTCCGGGTGCACCACCGCACCGCCGTCGCCAGCCTCAACCAGATCGGGCTGTGTCACCTCGACCTGACCGGCCGGCGCCGCCTCACCGACCTGCTCGGCCCGACCTGGCAGGCGGCACTGGCGGCGTACCGGCACGCCTACTACGACCCGGCGACGCTGGCGGCGGCGTTCGCCGCACGGGGGCACCACCTCGCCTCCGCGTTGGCACCACACTGCTACGTCAACGACCTGCGGCTGCCCCGGGAGAGCGGGCCGGCACCGGTCGCCGACCGGGCGGCACTGTGGGCCGCGACCGACCGCAGCGTGCTGACCTGGCTGCCGGCACCGGACCGGTTCGCCTGGCGGTGCCGGTGGCAGGTGATGGACGACCCGGGCGGGGTCGCGCTGGTGGTCACGGCGGACACCGCGTACCTGCCGCCCGGCGACGTCGAGGACCTGCTGGTCTCCGTCGAGGCGAGCCTGGTGCGGGCCGCCGGCGGCTGACGCCGCCAGCGGCACCCGCCTGCGGCACCGCCTACGGGTCAGGCCCAGGGCGCCGTCGGATACCAGGGGAGGATCTCGCGGCGGGCCAGCAGCCGGACGTCCCAGTAGAGGAACATGAACGCCCCGGCGGCGATCAGGGCCACCGCGGTGACCACCGTGATCCGTCGCGGGTCGGCGGCGAACCAACGCTGCAGGCGCCCGCCGAGCAGGAACGTCATCGCCAGCAGCAGGACCGCCATCACCACGATGTTGCCGAGCGACTGGAGCACGAACGCCCCGGCTCCGTACAGCGGGTTGCCGCTTTCGGCGGCGTCCCGGAACAACTGCCGGAACAGGGCGAACGGCCGGCCGATCAGGAACCCGCCGACCAGGGCACCCATCAGCACCATCGCAGCGTTCGGGAATCGGGCGGCGACGCCGGCCAGCGGGTCGGGCACGATGCCCAGAGCCGCCAGTCCGAGGTAGACCATGACCAGGCCGATGATGCCGTAGACCACCATGGACTGGATCGACCGGGGCGACAGCGTGCCGGGGGTGTTCGCGGCGGTGGAGAACTGCGGCATGCTGGTGCCGACCAGCCCGACGACAGCGCCGTACGCGGCGGACACCCCGACCATGCCGACGGCGAGCCAGCCGAGTGGGCGCAGCGTCTGCCGTAGTGCGTCCCATCGGCTGCCACCCTTGCCCAACAGCGGTGCCATGGTGCCGAAGACCGCGACGTTGCAGGCGGTGAAGGTACCGGCCAGGCCGGACACGAAGGCGAAGATGATGCCGGCCGCGACGCCGGCGATCGCGGTCTCCTTGGCGTCGTGGCCGAGAAGGGTGTTTGCCACGTTGTCGCCGATGGTCCGATCGACGAACTCCGCCGACCAGACGACCGTCAGCAGGAAGCCACCGAGGACGGCGAGCGCCGCGATCAGGCCCCGGCGGCGGGGAAAGTGGCCGTTGACGAACAGTGACGTCGCGCGGGTGGAAGGCGCGGAAGACGCCCCGGTGGTTGTGGTGGTGGAGGTCGGCGGGTGCGGTGTCGACATGGCGCTCCCTGAGAGTTGCTGATGTCCGCTACTTGAGGTAGTCGGCTATGCACTCATGATGACCGCGTCGACGGGAACTGCCTTCTTCCACAATGCGCAGTTGTGCGGCGCACTCTGGCCGTTGCGCCCGCGAAAGTGTCCTGCCCCGCCCCCGTCGTGTGGGGGCGGGGCAGGTCGCGGTAGGCGTGGTTGCCTACGGAACGCGAGGTGACCTCCGCAGGTGGCCGGATCGGGCCACCGTCACCGGGTTGGCCGGCGCTGGCAGAGCCACTGAGCCCCAGCAGGGTAGCGACGGTGATCTCCGCGGGTGCGGCGGCGCTGGGCGATGGTGAGCTGCGCCGCACCGCCGACCGTTTCCAGCGCTTTCCGGCCGGTTCGGCGCGCCGGGCAGCGGGGCGGCGGGACGCCGGGCAGCCGGGGCGGGCGACGGGGGTCGCCGGGCGGGTCAGCGGGCGCTGGCTCCGGCCCGGCGCTTGGTCCACACGTCGAAGGCGACCGCGGCGAGCAGCACCGCGCCCTTGACCAGCATGACGTTCTCGCTGGGTGCGCCGATCAGCGACATGCCGTTGTTGATCACGCCCATGATCAGGCCACCGGTGACCGCGCCGACGACCTTGCCGACACCGCCCTGGACGGCCGCGCCGCCGATGAAGGCGGCGGCGATCGCGTCCAGTTCGAAGGTGTTACCGGCGGTCGGCCCGGCCAGGTTGAGCCGGCCGGCGAAGATGATCCCGGCGACCGAGGCGAGCACACCCATGTTGACGAAGATCCAGAAGACCACCGAGCGGGCCTTCACCCCGGACAGCACCGCGGCCTGCAGGTTGCCGCCGATGGCGTAGATCTGCCGCCCGAAGACGGCCCGCTTGGTCAGCAGCGAGTAGCCGAGCACCAGCACCGCCAGCAGCACCAGCACCCACGGCAGGTTCTTGAACCGGGCCAACTGCACGACGACGAACAGCACCACCGCCGACGCACCGAGAATCTTCAGCAGGAACAGCGGCAGCGGCTCGACCGCCTGGTCGTAGCCGAGCCGGGCGACCCGGGCCCGCCACTGGCTGACCGCGATCCCGCCGACGGCGAACAGACCGATCAACAGACTCGTCAGGTCCGCGCCGCCAAGTGGACCGAGCCCGATGTTGCCCAGATAGCCCTCGGTGAAGCCGTTGGCGAGGGTACGGACCGGGTCCGGGAACGGCCCGATGCCCTGGTTGCCGAGCACCGTCAGGGTCAGCGCCCGGAACAGCAGCATGCCGGCGAGGGTGACGATGAAGGCGGGGATACCGAAGTACGCGATCCAGAAGCCCTGCCACGCGCCGATCGCGGCTCCGGCGATGACGGTGATCAGCAGCGCCAGCGGCCAGGGCACGTCGTGCTCGACCATCAGGACGGCGGCGATCGCCCCGGTCACCCCGACCACCGAGCCGACCGACAGGTCGATGTGCCCGGCGATGATGATCAGGATCATCCCGATCGCCAGGATCAGTACGTACGAGTTCTGCACGATGATGTTCGAGATGTTCTGCGGCTGCAGCAGCGCGCCGTCGGTCAACACCGCGAACAGTGCGACGATCAGCCCGAACGCGATGTAGATGCCGCTCTCGCGGATGTTGATTCGGGCGGCGTTCACCGACCGGCCTCCTGTCCCTGCACCATGTACTGCATGAGTCGTTCCTGGGTGGCCTCGGCCCGCTCGACCTCACCGGTGATCCGGCCGGCCGACAGCGTGTAGATCCGATCGCAGAGCCCGATCAGCTCCGGCAGCTCCGAGGAGATGACCAGGACCGCCGTACCGTTGTCGGCGATCTGGTTGATGATCGAGTAGATCTCGTACTTGGCGCCGATGTCGATGCCCCGGGTCGGCTCGTCGAGGATCAGCACGTCCGGCTCGGTGAAGATCCACTTCGAGAGGACGACCTTCTGCTGGTTGCCGCCGCTGAGCTTGCCGACGATGCTGGCCACACTCGGCGCCTTGATGTTCATGCTGGCGCGGAACTCCTGGGCCACCCGGTGCTCCGCGCCCTCGTCGACCCAGCCGCGTCGGGCGAGCCGGCTCAGTCCGGCCGCCGACACGTTGCGCTGGATGTCCTCGATCAGGTTCAGGCCGTACCGCTTGCGGTCCTCGGTGGCGTACGCCAGCCCATGGTCGATCGCCTCGCGGACCGAGCGCAGCTCGACCGGCCGGCCGTCCTTGAGCAGCCGGCCGCTGATGTCGCGGCCGTACGCCCGCCCGAAGACGCTCATCGCCAGCTCGGTCCGCCCGGCACCCATCAGCCCGGCAAGGCCGACGATCTCACCCCGGTGCAGGGTCAGGTTCGCGCCGTCGATCACCACCCGGTCGCGGTCCGGGGAGTGCACCGTCCAGTCCTCGATCCGCAGCGCCTCGGCGCCGATCGTCGGGGTCCGGGGCGGGAACCGGTGCTCCATCGACCGGCCGACCATGCCGGAGATCAGCCGGTCCTCGGTGACCTCGTCGTGGCTGACGTCGAGGGTCTCGATCAGTTCACCGTCACGCAGGATGCTGATCGTGTCGGCGACGGCGAGGATCTCGTCGAGCTTGTGCGAGATGATCACGCAGGTGATCCCGGTGTCCCGCAGCCCGCGCAGCAGGTCCAACAGGTGCGCGGAGTCCTCGTCGTTGAGCGCCGCCGTCGGCTCGTCCAGGATCAGCAGCTTGACCTGCTTGGACAGTGCCTTGGCGATCTCCACGAGCTGCTGCTTGCCGACGCCGATCTCGGACACGATCGTGGTCGGGTTCTCGGCCAGGCCCACCGTGGCCAGCAGCCGGGCCGCCTGATGGTTGGTGTGGTTCCAGTCGATCAGCCCACGGCGGGTCTGCTCGTTGCCGAGGAAGATGTTCTCGGCGATGGACAGCTGCGGGCACAGCGCCAGCTCCTGATGGATGATGACGATGCCCCGGTGTTCGCTGTCGCGGATGCCGGCGAAGTGGCACGGCCGGCCGTCGAAGGTGACCTCCCCGGCGTACGACCCGTGCGGGTAGACGCCGGAGAGCACCTTCATCAGGGTCGACTTGCCGGCGCCGTTCTCGCCGCAGATGGCATGGATCTCGCCCCGGCGTACGCTCAGGTTCACGTCGTGCAGAGCGCGTACGCCGGGGAAGGTCTTGGTGATTCCCCGCATCTGCAGGATGGCGTCGGCGGTCATCGTCGGATCAGCCCAGCTGATCCGCGGAGTAGTAGCCGCTCTCGATCAGCACCTCGTAGTTGCCCTTGTCGACGATCACCGGTTCGAGCAGGTAGGACGGGACGACCTTCTCCCCGTTGTCGTAGTCGGTGGTGTTGTTGACCTCCGGCTCACCGCCGCTGAGGATGGCGTGCGCCATCTCGACGGTCTTCTTCGCCAGCTCCCGGGTGTCCTTGAAGATCGTCGAGTACTGCTCGTCAGCCAGGATCGACTTGACCGAGCCCAGCTCGGCGTCCTGCCCGGTCACCACCGGGTAGGGCTGGCCGGCGGTGCCGTACCCGTTGCTCTTGAGCGCGGACAGGATGCCGATGGAGAGGCCGTCGTACGGCGAGAGCACCCCGTCGACGGTGACGCCGCCCTGGTAGGTCCGGGTGAGTAGGTCCTCCATCCGGCGCTGCGCGGTGGCCGGATCCCAGCGCAGGATGGCGACCTTGTCGAAGTCGGTCTGGCCGCTGCGGACCACCAGCTTGCCGGAGTCGATGTGCGGCTGCAGCACCGACATGGCGCCGTCGAAGAAGAAGGTGGCGTTGTTGTCGTCGGGGGAGCCGGCGAACAGTTCGATGTTGAACGGCCCGGCGGCATCGCCGGCGGATCCGTCCGCGTTGAGCATGCCGAGTCCGACCAGCAGCGACGTGGCCTGCTGGACGCCGACCTTGAAGTTGTCGAAGGTGGCGTAGTAGTCCACGTTGGGGCTGTTGCGGATCAGTCGGTCGTAGGCGATGACCGGGATGCCCTGCTCGGCGGCCTGCTGCAGCTGGGTGGTGAGCGCGGTGCCGTCGATCGAGGCGACGATCAGCAGCCGGGCGCCCCGGGTGATCTGGTTCTCGATCTGGTTGGCCTGGGTGGGGATGTCGTTCTCGGCGTACTGCAGATCGACCTGGTAGCCGAGCTCCTCCAGGGCGGCCTTGACGTTGTCGCCGTCGCTGATCCAGCGCTCGGAGACCCGGGTCGGCATGGTGACACCGACCAGGGCTCCGGTGTTGTCGCCGTCGTTGCCCTGCTGGCCGACGGTCTTCTCACTGGATCCGCAGGCGGTCAGCGCGGCGGCCAGGACGGCTGCCGCGCCGACCGCGACCGCGCGTCGACTCATGGTGATGGTGCGTGGGTACACGAACGTCTCCCCTCGGGTGGGATGCCCGCGGCGGTCGCCACGGGTGGGAGTGCCGGGTGCGGTACCGGCGATCGGGCCGGACGGCATGACCGCAGGTACGCCGACCGAGGTCGGGGACAGGGCGGCGGCGCGGCTGACGCAGCCGTCCACATTAGGGATATGTTGCCTGCTCGTTGGCCGTGTGAGTCAGCAGTGTTATCGCTAACAAGATCGCTGTCAAGAGTCTGTGCAAGGTTGATGAAATCGGTGCGAAACATCTTCGACCGGTGCCGGTCGGCGGTCGATCCGCACCGGTGAGCGGTCGGCCCGAGTCGGTCGGCGGGTCAGCGGCCGGTGAGTCGGCGGGTCAGCGGGTCAGCGGGGCGGAGCCACGCTGTCGCGGCTGACCAGGGTCGGCTCGATGGTGAGTCGCTCGTCGCTGCGGGCGCCGGACTCGATCTGCCGCAGCAGCAACGCCAGGCTGGCCTTGGCCACCGCGTCGAAGTCCGGCCGTACGGTGGTCAACGGGGGAGTGAAGTAGGCGGCCTCGGGCACGTCGTCGAAGCCGACGATGCTGACCTCGTCGGGGACCCGGCGGCCCCGCTCGCTCAGGGCGCGCAGGATGCCGAGCGCGAGGTGGTCGTTGGCGGCGAAGACCGCGGTGGCGTCGCGCATCCGGGCCAGCATCTGCCCGGCCCGGTAGCCGGACGCGGCACTCCAGTCGGCGGGCACCAGTGGTGGCACCTCCGCGCCCGCCTCCCGCAGGGTTTCCTCCCAGCCGGCGATCCGTCCGGCGCTGTCGAACCAGTCCGCCGGGCCGGAGACGTGCCAGACGGTGGAGTGACCGGCCTCCAGCAGGCAGCGGGTGGCGGCCCGGGCACCGGCGGCCTGGTCGACGGTGACCAGCGCGGTGTTGCGCTGCGGGTCGCCGTCGATGGTGACCAGCGGTACGCCGTCGGGCACCTGCTCGACGGCCTCGCCGGCGCTCACCACGGGGGCGATCACCACCAGCCCGGCGACCCGCTGGTCCAGGTGGCGGTCCACCACGCCGGCGATGGACTGCCGGTCCAGGCTGCGGACGCTGCCGACGTTCACCGCGAACCCGGCCGCGCCGGCGGCCTGCTCGAAGGCGGCCAGCAGTGACGCCGGACCGTAGAGAGTGGAGTTCTGGGCCACCACGCCGATCACCTGGGACCGCCCGGTCACCAGCGCCCGTGCGGCGCGGTTCGGCCGGTAGCCGAGCTCGGCGATGGCGGCCCGTACCCGCAGCCGGGTCTGTTCCCGTACGTTCGGATGGCCGTTGAGCACCCGGGACACCGTCTGGTGGCTGACCCCCGCCAGTCGGGCCACATCCGTCATCGCCGGTTCCCGGACGCCTCTGCTGCTCACCGTTGCCCACCCTCGAAGTCCTGCCGGGTCGAGCCGGCGCTGTGCCGATGATCTGACGGGTCCGACGTCGGTGCCGGCCCGTGTGCGTGGCGGGCCGGCGTCGGTGCCGGTCCGCGCGGCGGTCGGGCGTGCCGGGCCGGGTACGCCGGACCGGCACGGTCACCACCGGCGGCGGCTCCGTCACCAGCGAGGTTAGCGGTCACCTACGGTGGCGCGCCATCACGCCCGGCGGCGTGTAGGTGACTGCCGCGACCGACCGTACGCCGGGCAGGCGGCACACGGTGGGCGACGGAGCGGATACTCTGGTGGACGACAGCTGTCTATGTTATCGCTCATCTGCGGGATCGGCGCTCGCCGGGGGATTCACGGGCGTTCCCTCGCAACGGACCGGTAACGGCCCCGATTCACCCCCTTGACGCGCTCGATGAGAACGGTAACACTCCTGAAACGCGGCGGTTGGCCCCCAGCTGCCGCACGGCTCCGCTCCAGTCTGGCCACCTGGAGGGGGCTCAAATGGGTCGAAGGCCACGACGTACCACGAGGGCTTCGACTCGCGACAACGTTAACGCTAACAATCGGTCCACCGGCCCCGTGGGCCGTTTCGACCGCCGGCCGTCCGTCCCCCTGGCGGACGGCATCAGCCTCAGCGGGAGGTAGGCAGTGCTCAGACGTTTTTCCGCCGTCGCGATCGCGGCGATGATGGTGGCGACCGCCGCCGCGTGCGGTGACTCCGGCGGCGACGGTGCCGCAGGTGGCGGGGACGACGCGATCGTCCTCGGCTTCTCCCAGGTCGGCGCCGAGAGCGGCTGGCGTACGGCGAACACCAAGTCGGTCCAGGACTCCGCCAAGGAGGCCGGGATCACCCTGCAGTTCGCTGACGCGCAGCAGAAGCAGGAAAACCAGATCAAGGCGATCCGCAACTTCATCGCCCAGCAGGTCGACGTGATCGCGTTCTCTCCGGTCGTCGAGTCCGGCTGGGACACGGTGCTCAAGGAGGCCAAGGACGCCGACATCCCGGTGATCCTGACCGACCGGGCCGTCGACTCCGCCGACGAGACGCTCTACGAGACCTTCATCGGCTCGGACTTCGTCAAGGAGGGCCGCCTCTCCGGTGAGTGGCTGGTCCAGGAGTTCGCCGACAACCCGGGCCCGGTCAAGATCGTCGAGCTGGAGGGCACCACCGGCTCGGCGCCGGCCAACGACCGCAAGCAGGGCTTCGGTGAGGCGATCGCCGCCGACCCGAAGTTCGAGATCATCGCGTCGCAGACCGGCGAGTTCACCCGCGCCAAGGGCAAGGAGGTCATGGAGGCCTTCCTGCAGGCGCACAAGGACATCGACGTGCTCTTCGCGCACAACGACGACATGGGCCTGGGCGCCATCGAGGCGATCGAGGCGGCGGGTCTGGTGCCGGGTCAGGACATCACGATCATCACGATCGACGCGGTCCGCGACGGCATGCAGGCCCTGGCCGACGGCAAGATCAACTTCATCGCGGAGTGCAGCCCGCTGCTCGGGCCACAGCTGATGGAGCTGGTCAAGCAGGTGCACGCCGGCGAGACCGTTCCGAAGCGGGTGGTCACCGAGGAGACCACCTTCACCCAGGAGCAGGCGAAGGAAGCCCTGCCCACCCGGGAGTACTGAGCCACGACCGGCGGCCCTGACCGGAACACCCGGGCAGGGCCGCCGGTGGCGGTCTCCCCGACGCCCGAGCCCGGCGGCAGCGACAGCAGTGAGAGGTACGGATGACCGACGTGGTGCCGATCCTGGAGATGACGGGAATCGGCAAGACCTTCCCCGGCGTCGTCGCACTCGACGACGTCGACTTCCGGATGTTCCCCGGCGAGGTGCACGCCCTGATGGGCGAGAACGGTGCCGGCAAGTCGACCTTGATCAAGGTGCTCACCGGGGTCTACGGGATCGACCGGGGTGAGATCAGGCTCGCCGGCGGCCAGGTGCGGTTCACCGGGCCGCTGCAGGCCCAGCAGGCCGGGGTCAGCACCGTTTACCAGGAAGTGAACCTCTGCCCCAACCTCTCGGTGGCCGAGAACATCTTCATCGGCCGGGAACCCCGTCGCTTCGGCGCGATCCGGTGGGCGACGATGCGCCGGCACTCGACCGAACTGCTGCGCCGGCTGCACCTCGACATCGACGTCAGCGCACCGTTGGCCAGCTACTCGCTCGCCGTACAGCAGATGGTCGCCATCGCCCGCGCGGTCGACATCTCCGCCAAGGTGCTCATCCTCGACGAGCCGACCTCCAGTCTGGACGCCTCCGAGGTCGCCGAGCTGTTCGCGGTGATCCGCCAGCTCAAGGACGAGGGGGTGGCGATCCTGTTCGTGTCGCACTTCCTCGACCAGGTCTACGAGATCGCCGACCGGATGACGGTGCTGCGCAACGGCCGCCTGATCGGGGAGTGGCCGGTCGCCGAGCTGAGCCAGCTGGAACTGGTCGGCAAGATGATCGGCAAGGAGCTCAGCGTCCTGGAGCAGCTCGACGGTCAGTCCAAGCCCGACCTGTCGGTCATCGAGGGCGGCGAACCCGTACTCGACGCCGCCGGGCTCGGCCGCACCGGGGCGATCGCCCCGTTCGACCTCACCATCCACGCCGGAGAGGTGGTCGGCTTCGCCGGCCTGCTCGGATCCGGCCGGACCGAAGCGGCCCGGCTGCTGTTCGGTGCCGACCGCGCCGACCGGGGCCGGATCGCCATCGACGGCCGGCCGACGACGATGCGGGGCCCCCGGGCCGGGATGGCCAACGGGATCGCCTTCTGCTCGGAGAACCGGCGCGCCGAGGGCGTCATCGAGGAGCTGTCGGTCCGGGAGAACCTGATCCTCGCCCTCCAGGCGGCCCGCGGCTGGGCGCGGCCGATTCCCCGCCGCCGCCAGGACGAGCTGGTGGCCAAGTACATCGCCGCGCTGCAGATCCGGCCGGCCGACCCGGACCTGCCGATCCGCAACCTGTCCGGCGGCAACCAGCAGAAGGTCCTGCTGGCCCGGTGGCTGATCACCGAGCCCCGGTTGCTGATCGTCGACGAGCCGACCCGGGGCATCGACGTCGGCGCCAAGGCGGAGATCCAACGCCTGGTGGTCGAGTTGGCCAGCGGCGGCATGGCGGTGCTGTTCATCAGCGCCGAGCTGGAGGAGGTCCTCCGGCTCAGCCACAAGATCGCCGTCCTGCGGGACCGGCAGATGATCGACCAGTTGGCCAACGGCGAGGGAGTCGACGCCGACCGGATCATGCGCACCATCGCCGGGGAGGTGGCGGCATGAGCGAGGCACGCCGACGACTGATCGGACTCGGCCGGCAGCGACTGTTCTGGCCGGTGCTGATTCTGGTGGTGCTGCTGGTCAGCAACCTGTTCTTCACCCCGAGCTTCTTCTCGATCACGATGCGCGATGGGCATCTGTACGGCTCGTTGATCGACATCCTGCGGGCCAGCACCCCGCTGATCCTGGTCGCGGTCGGGATGACCGTGGTCATCGCCACCGGCGGCATCGACCTGTCGGTCGGCTCCGTCATGGCCATCTCCGGCGCGATCGCCTGCCTGCACATCAGCGGCCTGACCGACCAGAACAGCGTCTCCGGGGTGCTGCTCGCGGTCGCCATGGCGCTGGGCCTGTCGCTGCTGCTCGGCCTCTGGAACGGCACCCTCGTGTCGCTGATCGGCATCCAACCCATCATCGCCACGCTGATCCTGATGGTCGCCGGTCGAGGGCTGGCGCAGCTGATCACCGACGGGCAGATCATCAACGTCAACTCCGCGCCGTACAAGGTGATCGGCGCCGGCTACGCGCTGACCCTGCCGGTGTCGGTCCTGATAGTGACCGCCGTGGTCACCGCCGCCGCGCTGCTGATCCGCCGCAGCGCGCTCGGCATGCTGGTGGAATCGGTCGGCGGCAATCCGACCGCCAGCCGGCTGGCCGGCATACGGTCCCGGCAGCTGATCGTCCTGGCGTACGTCTTCGCCGGGCTCTGCGCCGGCATCGCCGGGCTGATCTTCAGCTCCAACGTCTCCAGCGCCGACGGCAACAACGCCGGCAACCTGATCGAACTCGACGCGATCCTCGCGGTCGTGATCGGCGGCACCGCCCTGACCGGCGGCCGGTTCTCCCTGGCCGGCAGCGTCCTCGGCGCGGTGATCATCAAGTCCCTCGACATCACCATCTACACCATCGGCATTCCCAGCGAAGCGAACCTGCTGTTCAAGGCGGTCGTGGTGATCGTGCTCTGCCTGGCGCAGTCGCCGGCGTTCCGGGCCCGGGTCACCGGCCTCGGTCGCCGTGGCGGCCAGACCAGGCCGGGCGGTCCCGGCGGTCCCGGCGGTCCGGGTGGCCCAGGTGGCCCACCCGCCCCCCGGTCCGGCGGCACCGGTGACGACGCACCACGAGCGGCCACACCGACGGCAACGACCCCGGCCGGACAGGCAGCGGCGGAGGTACAGGCATGATCGACATCAGCGACCCCCAGCAGCGCGCCGCCGCCGCTGCGACGGTGAGCGCCCCCCGGCACCGCTGGTACCTGCCGCAGTCGCGGCACCTGCCGGTGGTGGCCACGCTCACCCTGCTGGCCACCATGTACGGGCTCGGCGCGCTCAACTACCCCCGGTTCTCCCGGCCACAGGTCGCGCTGAACATCTTCGTCGACAACGCCTTCCTGCTGGTCGTGGCGGTCGGCATGACCTTCGTCATCCTCACCGGCGGGATCGACCTGTCCGTCGGCGCGGTGGTCGCGTTGACCACGGTCTGCGCCGCCGTACTGCTGCGCGAGGGCTGGCCGGCCGGAGTGGTGCTCCCGGTGGTGCTGCTGATCGGCACCACGATCGGGCTGCTGATGGGCCTGGTCATCCACTTCTTCGACATCCAACCATTCATCGCCACCCTCGCCGGCATGTTCTTCGCCCGCGGCCTGTGCCACCTGATCACCCGGGACTCGATCACGATCACCGACGGGTTCTGGACCACGATGGCGCAGCACCGGATCCGGTTCGGCGACGGTCTGTTCATCTCGATCAGCGTGGTCATCGCGCTCATCGTCGTCCTGATCGCGGCGTACGTGCTGTCCTACACCCCGTTCGGCCGCAACGTGTACGCGGTCGGCGGCAACCCCCAGTCGGCGTTGCTGATGGGACTGCCGGTCGCCCGGACCCGGATCGCCGTCTACACCATCAGCGGCTTCTGCGCCGCGCTCGGCGGGGTGCTGCTCAGCTTCTACATGCTCTCCGGCTACAGCCTGCACGCCCAGGGCATGGAACTCGACGCCATCGCCGCCGTGGTGATCGGCGGCACGCTGCTCACCGGCGGATCCGGCTACCTGCTCGGCACCGTACTCGGCGTCGGTGTGCTCGGTCTCATCCAGACGATCATCGCCTTCCAGGGCGACCTGAGTTCCTGGTGGACGAAAATCGTCATCGGCGCTCTGCTGTTCGCCTTCATCATCCTGCAACGCCTGGTGACCCGGCGGCGCAGATGACTCGCCACAGCGGTCAGATCCGCCATAGTGGTCAGACAGGACTCCACCACAGGGAGAACGGGTGAACACCGACCAGTACACCATCGGCATCGACTTCGGCACCCTGTCCGGACGGGCGGTCGTGGTCCGGGTCGCCGACGGCGCGGAGCTCGGCTCGGCGGTGCACGAGTACCGCAACGCCGTCATCGACCGGGCCCTGCCCACCAGCGGCAAACCGCTGCCGCCGGACTGGGCGCTGCAGGACCCCGAGGACTACCGCGAGGTGCTGCGGCACGCCGTACCGGCCGCCGTGGCCGACGCCGGTGTCGACCCGGCGCAGGTGATCGGCATCGCCACCGACTTCACCGCCTGCACCGTGCTGCCGACCCTCACCGACGGCACCCCGCTGTGCCAGCTGCCGGAGCTTGCCGACCGGCCGCACGCCTGGCCGAAACTGTGGAAGCACCACTCGGCGCAGCCGCAGGCCGACCGGATCAACGCGCTGGCCCACGAGCGCGGTGAACCGTGGATCGGCCGGTACGGCGGCCGGATCTCCGCCGAGTGGCAGTTCGCCAAGGCGCTGCAGGTGCTGGAGGAGGATCCGCAGGTCTACGCCCGTACCGAGCGGTGGATCGAGGCCGCCGACTGGATCGTCTGGCAGTTGTGCGGCACCGAGACCCGCAACGCCTGCACGGCCGGCTACAAGGGCATCCACCAGGACGGCCGGTACCCGGACCCGGCGTACCTGGCGGCGCTGCACCCCGACTTCGCCGACTTCGCGGCGACCCGGCTGGAGCATCCGATCCTGCCGCTGGGTGCGCGGGCCGGCGGGCTGAGCGCCGAGGCCGCCGGCTGGACCGGGCTGCCGGCCGGTATCGCGGTCGCCGTCGGCAACGTCGACGCCCACGTCACCCCGCCGGCCGCCGGCGCGGTCGCCCCCGGCCAGCTGCTCGCCGTGATGGGCACCTCCACCTGCCACGTGATGAACGGCACCGACCTGGTCGAGGTCCCCGGCATCTGCGGCGTCGTCGACGGCGGCATCACCGCCGGGGCGTACGGCTACGAGGCCGGCCAGTCCGGCGTCGGCGACATCTTCGCCTGGTTCGTCGACCACGCCGTACCGCCGGCGGTGCACGACGAGGCGGCACGCCTCGGGCTCAGCGTGCACGAGCTGCTCACCCGGCAGGCCGCCGAGCAGCCGGTCGGCGGGCACGGGCTGGTCGCCCTGGACTGGCACAGCGGCAACCGGTCGGTCCTGGTCGACCACCACCTGTCCGGGCTGATCGTCGGGCTCACCCTGGCCACCCGGCCGGACGAGATCTACCGGGCACTGATCGAGGCGACCGCCTTCGGCACCCGGACCATCGTGGAGACGTTCGAACGGGCCGGGCTGCCGGTGACCGAGTTCGTCGTCGCCGGTGGCCTCAAGCGCAACAAGCTGATCATGCAGATCTACGCCGACGTGCTGCGCCGGCCGGTCAGCGTGGCCAGCTCCGACCAGGCGCCGGCGCTCGGTTCGGCGATCCACGCGGCGGTCGCCGCCGGGGCGTACCCGGACGTGGTCACCGCGGCCGGCGCGATGGGCGCGGTGGAGACCGCCGTCTACCGGCCCGACGCCGACCGGGCCGCCGGCTACGACCTGCTGTACGCCGAGTACCAGCTGCTGCACGACCACTTCGGCACCGGCGCAGACAAGGCGATGCACCGGCTACGGGACATCCGTAACGCCGCTCTCGCCCGCTCCGACCGGGAGGCTTCCGTCTGATGACCACCACCGCCCAGCCCAGCGCCGACGTGGCCGCCGAGATCACCCGGCTGCGCGACGAGGTGTGCCGGCTGCACGAGCACCTGACCCGCTGGGGTCTGGTCACCTGGACCAGCGGCAACGTCTCGGCCCGGGTGCCCGGTGCCGACCTGCTGGTGATCAAGCCGTCCGGGGTCAGCTACGACGAGCTCACCCCGGCGCACATGGTCGTCACCGACCTGGACGGCACTCTCGTCGAGGGCGACTACGCGCCGTCGAGCGACACCGAGGCGCACGCGTACGTCTACCGGCACATGCCGTCCGTCGGCGGGGTGGTGCACACGCACAGCCCGTACGCCACCGCCTGGGCCGCGCGCGGCGAACCGATCCCGTGCGCGGTGACCGCGATGGCCGACGAGTTCGGCGGCGAGATTCCGGTCGGGCCGTTCGCGTTGATCGGTTCCGACGCGATCGGCCGGGGCATCGTCGCCACCCTGTCCGGTCACCGCTCGCCCGCCGTGCTGATGCGCCAGCACGGTCCGTTCACCATCGGCGCGAGCGCCAAGGCGGCGGTGAAGGCGGCGGTGATGTGCGAGGACGTCGCCCGCACGATCCATCTGGCCCGTCAGCTCGGCCCGGTCGAGCCGCTGCCGCAGGCCGCGGTCGACGCGCTGTACGAGCGCTACCAGAACGTGTACGGCCAGCGGTGAGCTGCGACCGGCGGATTGTTGTACTAAAGGGGGATCTGTGATGGAGGCAGGGAAACGGTCCGCGCAGGTGTGGTTCCTCACCGGCAGCCAGGGGCTGTACGGCGACGACACGCTGCGTCAGGTGGCCGAGCAGTCCCAGGAGATCGCCGGTCGGCTCGGTGCCGCCGACGGGCTGCCGGTCGAGATCGTCTGGCGCCCGGTGCTGACCAGTCCGGAGGAGATCGTCCGGGTCTGCCTGGCGGCCAACACCGAACCCGACGTGGTCGGCGTGATCGCCTGGATGCACACCTTCTCGCCGGCCAAGATGTGGATCGCCGGGCTGGACGCGCTGCGCAAGCCGCTGCTGCACCTGCACACCCAGGCCAACGTCGAACTGCCCTGGGCCGAGATCGACATGGACTTCATGAACCTGAACCAGGCCGCGCACGGCGACCGCGAGTTCGGCTACGTGCAGACCCGGCTCGGGGTGGCCCGCAAGACCGTCGCCGGCCACGTCAGCGACCCCCGGGTCGTCGGCCGGATCGCCGGTTGGGCGCGGGCCGCGATCGGCCACAGCGAACTGCGGTCGCTGAAGCTGGCCCGGTTCGGCGACAACATGCGCAACGTCGCGGTCACTGAAGGTGACAAGGTCGAGGCGCAGGTCCGGTTCGGCGTCTCGGTCAACACGTACGGGGTGAACGAACTGGTCGAGGCGGTCGACGCGGTGCCGGACACCGACGTCAAGGTCCTCGTCGACGAGTACGAGCAGCGCTACCGGGTCGACGCGGCGCTGCGGGCCGGCGGCGACCGGCACGACTCGCTGCGCTACGCCGCCCGCATCGAGCTGGGCCTGCGCGGCTTCCTCACCGACGGCGGCTTCCGGGCCTTCACCACGAACTTCGAGGACCTCGGCGGGCTGCGGCAACTGCCCGGCCTGGCGGTGCAGCGGCTGATGGCCGACGGCTACGGCTTCGGCGGCGAGGGCGACTGGAAGACCGCCGTACTGGTCCGGACCCTGAAGGCGATGTCGACGGGGCTTGCCGGCGGCACGTCGTTCATGGAGGACTACACCTACGATCTGACCCCCGGTCAGGAGCGGATCCTCGGCGCGCACATGTTGGAGGTCTGCCCGAGCATCGCCGCCGACACCCCGTCGTGCGAGATCCATCCGCTGAGCATCGGCGGCCGGGAGGACCCCGTACGGCTGGTCTTCGACGCCGCACCCGGCCGGGCCGTCGTGCTCGGCATGGTCGACCTGGGCGAACGGTTCCGCCTGGTGGCCAACGAAATTGAGGTCGTGCCGCCGGCACAGCCGTTGCCGAAGTTGCCGGTGGCCCGGGCGGTGTGGCGCCCCGAGCCGGACCTGCCGACGTCGGCGGAGGCGTGGCTGACCGCCGGCGGCCCGCATCACACCGTCCTCTCCCAGGCCGTCGGGGTGGACGAGTTGCACGATCTGGCCGAGATGACCGGCACCGAACTGGCGGTCATCGACGCCGACACGACGACCCGCCGGTTCGCCGCCGAGCTGCGCTGGAGCCAGGCGTACCACCGGCTGGCCCGGGGCTTCTGACATTGCCCTGTCCCGCTGCCCGGGTGCTGGCGCCCCGGGCAGCGGGACGGGCCGGTGCCCGGATCAGCGGCGATCGTCGTCGGGCACGTCGTGCGGCTCCAGCGGACGGGTCGCCGGGCCGTGCAGGACGCTGCCGTCCGGGGCGAACCGGGATCCGTGGCAGGGGCAGTCCCAGGTCTGCTCGGCGTCGTTGAACGCCACCAGGCAGCCCATGTGGGTACAGGTCGCCGACACCGCCTGCAGCCGGCCGTCCGGTGCCCGGTACACCGCGCACCGTTCGCCGCCGAGGCGCACGACCGCGCCGCTGCCCGGCGGGAGTTCGTCGACGCTGTCCGCGTGCGCCGGGCGGCGCAGCCGGTCGCCGACGAAGTGCCGGGTGACCTGGGCGGTGTTGTGCAGCAACCCGCCGGCCTCGACACCCGGGTGCAGCCGGACCGGGTCGAACAGGTCGCTCCACGATGGTGCCTCGCCCGCGATCCGGGCGGCGATCAACTTGCCGGCCAGCACTCCGTTGCTCATGCCCCAGCCGCCGAATCCGGTCGCCACCCAGACCTGCCGGGCGCGCGGGTGCAGCCGACCGATGTACGGCAACCCGTCGGTGGTGTCGTTGTCCTGCGCCGCCCAGTGGTACGTCAGCGACCCGACGCCGAACCGCTCACCCACCCACCGGTCGAGTCGGCGCCACCGGTCGGCGGTGGAACCCGTACCCGGGGTGAAGCTCTCGCCGGTGACGATCAGCAGCCGCTGACCGTCGCCGTAGGGCGCAGTCCGGACCGACCGGGTGTTCTCCTGCGGCGTCAGGTACATGCCGTGCGGATCCTGCCCGGCCGGGATCGCCGCCGCCACGACGAGTTCGCGGTGCGGGGTCAACCGGGTGAACAGCCCGGCCCGGTCGAAGATCGGGTAGTGGGTGGCGACCACCACGTGATCGGCGGTCACCGTGTGCCCGGACTCCAGTGCCAGCCGGTGCGGATCGCCTTCGGTCAGGTCGACCACCCGGGCGCGTTCGAAGACCTGACCGCCGGCGCGGACCAGGTCGGCGACGAGCGCCAGCAGATAGCGACGCGGGTGGAACTGCGCCTGGTTCTCCACCCGGACCGCGGCGGCCACCGGAAACGGCAGTCCGGTCTCGGTGACCAGCGACGCCGGTAGCCCGGCCTGTCGGGCGGCGGTCACCTCGGCCTCGATCCGGCCGACCTGGTCCGCTTCGGTGACATAGGTGTACGCCGGCAGCCGCTCCAGCTCACAGTCCACGCCCAGTTCGACACTGACCCGGGACACGTGCTCGATCGCGTCGATCTGGGCCTGCGCGTACTGCCGGGCGGTGTCGTCGCCGAAGGCCGACGCCAGCCGGTGGTAGATCAACGTGTGCAGCGCGGTGAGCTTCGCGGTGGTGTTGCCGGTGGTGCCGGCGACCACCCGGTCCGCCTCCAGCAGCACCACGCTGCGGCCGGTGCGGGCGATCTCCCACGCCGTACAGACGCCGGCGATGCCGGCGCCGACCACCGCGACGTCCGCCCGCAGGTCGTCGGTCACGGCGGGGTACGTCGTCGACGGCGTCGACTCGATCCAGTACGAGGCGTCGCGGCCAGTGGACGGCCGGCCGGTGCCATGGTGTGTCTGCATACCGGGCCCTGTACCCGGTCGGGCGGACCGGAAAGCTCCCGTGGCCGATCGGATGGTCCGGCGGCCGGTCCAGCCGGCCCGGCAGCCGGGTTCAGCCTCGGGCGCGTACGCCGCGACCGGCCCACCAGACGACGACGCCGACGGCGAACACGGCCAGCCCGGTGAGCACCGCCGCACCGGGCAGGGTGGCGGCCAGCAGCAGGCAGCCGACGATCCCGACGAGCGGTACGGCCCTCGGCAACGCGCCCTCGTCGCGGTGCAGGGTCGACGCGGCTGCGTTGGCCACCGCGTAGTAGATCAGTACGCCGAACGACGAGAAGCCGATCGCCTCGCGCAGGTCGGCGACGCAGACCAGGGCCACCACCGCGACCCCGACCGCGATCTCCGCCCGGTGCGGCACCTGCCGGCGCGGATGCACGGCGTCCAGCCCGGCGGGCAGGTGCCGGCCCCGGGACATCGCGAACACGGTCCGGGACACCCCGAGGATCAACGCCAGCAGCGCGCCGAGCGCCGCCGTGGCCGCGCCGATGCGTACCACCGGGGTCAACCAGCCGGCACCGGCCTGGGACACGGCGGCGGCCAGCGGTGCCGGCGTGTCGGCCAGCCCGGCCGGGCCCAGCGCCCGCAGCGCGGCGACCGCGACCAGCGCGTACACGGCCAGGGTGATGCCCAACGCGATCGGGATCGCCCGGGGGATGGTGCGCTGCGGGTCGCGGACCTCCTCGCCGAGGGTGGCGATCCGGGCGTAGCCGGCGAACGCGAAGAAGAGCAGGCCGGCACCCTGCAGCACCCCCCACCCGTCGACCGGCCCGCCGCCCGTCGCGCCGACGACCGGTCGGGCACCGCCGAGCAGCCCGACGACGACCACGGCGGCCAGCACCGTCAGCACGACGGTGACGATCACCCGGGTCGCCCATGCCGACCGGTGCACGCCGAACAGGTTCAGTACGGTGAGCGCGACCACCGCCGCGACCGCGACCGGCCGGGCGTACGCCGGCGCCAGGTAGCTGCCGACGGTGAGCGCCATCGCCGCGCAGGAGGCGGTCTTGCCGACCACGAAGCCCCAGCCGGCGAGGTGGCCCCAGAGGTCGCCGAGCCGCTGCCGGCCGTAGACGTAGGTGCCGCCGGACTCCGGGTAGCGGGCGGCCAGCCGGGCCGACGACATCGCGTTGCAGTACGCCACCACGGCGGCGATCGCGAGGGCGGCCAGCAGCCAGCCGCCAGCGGCGGCCGTCGCCGGGGCGAACGCCGCGAAGACCCCGGCGCCGATCATCGCCCCGAGCCCGATGACGACGGCGTCGCGGGTGCCGAGCCGGCGGGCCAGCGGCGGTACGGCGGCGGTCATGCCGGCGGTACGGCGGCCCGGTCGGTCGAGTCGGGCGCGGCGGCCCGGTCGGTGGGGCCCGACGGTACGGCGGCCCGGCGGTTCTGCGCCTCCCGGCGCGCCAGCCAGCCGTACCCGACCAGGGTCATCGCGGCGAAGACCCACCACTGGACCACGTACCCGCCGTTCTGCCAGCTGTTCTCGTGCCGGATGGCGACCGCGACGAACGCCGGGTCCGGCGCCGGGGTCTGCTCCTGCAGCAGCAGGTAGCCGCCGCGTACCGGATAGGGCAACTCGGCGGCGAGGGCTTCGGTGGCGATCCGGCGGGTTTCCAACTTGCCGTCGCGGCGGGTGACCGCGCCGGACATCGGCTCCGGCTGGCGGACCAGCCCGATCACCGTCACCTCACCGGCCGGAGTGGCCGGCAGTTGCGGCTGCGCGCCGGCACCGCTGTCGGCCGGCGGGATCCAGCCCCGGTCGACCAGGACGGCGGAGCCGTCGGCCAGCACCAGCGGGGTGACGATCTCGAAACCGACCCGGCTGTTCGCCGTCCGGCTGCGGACCAGGACCTGGTTGTCGCTGTCGTAGCGCCCGGTCGCGGTGACCCGGGTCCAGGTCACCGACTGCGGCGGCGGCGCACCGGCCTGTCCGGCCGCTGCCCCCGGGGGGCCGACGACCTGCGTCACCGCCACCGGGGTCTGGTCGGCGGCGGCGTCGATCCGGTCGTTGACCTCGCTGCGCTGGTGGTAGCGGTCGAGCTGCCAGTTGCCCAGCTGCACCATCACCGCGGCGGCCACCACCGCCAGCGCGAGGTGACCCAACCAGCGGGGCGTCAGCAGGAACCGGTACACATGTCGGAGGCTACCCGGTAACGTCTTGCGGCTGTCCCTCCACTCCGTCCGGGGTGGCGGGGCCCGCTCAGCCCGACCGCCGGACCCGCAGATCAGCACAGAGGAGTCGCAGATGCCGTCCGTGCCCCGCCTGGTGGTGAGTGCCCCCGCCTCCGGACACGGTAAGACCTCGGTGGCGATCGGGCTGCTCGCCGCGTTGCGCGAGCTCGGTCTGAGCACCGCCGGGGCGAAGATCGGACCGGACCACACCGATGCGGCGTACCTCGGTGCCGCCGCCGGCCGACCCGGCCGCAACCTGGACCCGATGCTGGTCGGCACCGGCCGGATCGGTCCGCTGCTGGCCCACGGCGCGGCCGGGGCGGACGTCGCGGTGCTCGGTGGGGCGATGGGCCTGTACGACAGCCTGGGCACCCGGGCGGACAGCGCGTCGACCGCGACGGTGGCCACCGCGCTGCGGGCCCCGGTGCTGATGGTGGTCGACGCGGCGGCGATGGGCCAGTCGATCGGTGCGTTGGTGCACGGCTTCCGGGCCTACGACGATCTGCTGTGGCTCGGTGGGGTGATCCTCAACCGGGTCAGTTCGGCCCGCCACGAGCAGGTGCTGCGAGAGGCACTCGACGACATCGGGGTGCCGGTGCTGGGCGCACTGCACCGGGGTGAGCTGCCCGCCGGTATTCCCCGCGCCGCCGGGGTGGTACCGGTGGCGCATCACAGTATCGACACCGTACGGCTGATCCGTCGTCTCGGTGAGGCGGTGGACGCCGCCGTGGACCTCGACCGGGTGCTGGCCCTGGCCCGGTCGGCGCCGCCGCTGCCGGTGCCGGCCTGGTCGGCCGCCGACGCCCTGGCCGCCGAGGCGGAGGCGGCCGGCGCCCCGCCGGTGGCGCCGCCGGTACGGCGACCGGTGATCGCCGTCGCCGGTACGCCGGAACTGGTCTACGGCTACACCGAGACGGTGGAGCTGATCACCGCCGCCGGTGGGGCGGTGGTGCCGTTCGACCCGCTGCGCGACGAACTGCTGCCGGAGGCGACCGCCGCGCTGGTCCTGCCCGGCGGGTTGCCGGAGGCGTACCTGCCGGAGTTGTCGGCGAACCGGGCGTTGACCACGGCCGTGGCGGATCTGGCCCGGGCCGGCCGGCCGGTGCTGGCCGAGGGCAGTGGCCTGCTGTGGCTGGTCCGCGAGTGCGACGGCCGGCCGATGGGGGAGGTGTTCGACGCGGCCGCGATGACCTCCGACCGGATGGTCGTCGGCTACCGGGAGGCGACGTCGCGGGCGGCGACCCCGGTCGCTCCGCTGGGTGGTCGGATGATCGGCTACAAGCAGCACCAGGTGGTGGTCGCTCCGCGCGCCGGGCACACCCCGGCGTGGACGTGGGGCAACGGTGTGCCGGAGGGGTTCGTGTGGCGTCGGGTGCACGCCTCCCAGTTGACGTTGCACTGGGCCGGGGCGCCGGACATCGCCCGGCGGCTGGTCCTGGCCGCCGCCGATGGCCGGTTGGCCGGTGCCGACGCCCGGGGCCCGGCTGGCGACGGGCGCGTCCCCGGACCGGACCATCGGGGTGGGGACGGTCCGGTGCCGGAGGAGCCGCCGATGCCGCCGATGGGCCCGATGCCGCCGATGCCGCGTCCGACGCCGCTGGCCGAGGAGGACACCGATCCGCTGCTGGTGCACTCAGCCGATGATCTCGGCTGACGGTGGCGCGAACTGGCGTACCGGTCGGTCCTTGAGCGCGTTCTTCAGGGTGCCGGCCGCCGTGTCCACCGGCTTCTGGGACTGCCAGTCGCCGACGGCGTTGAACGGGTTGTCCGGATCGGCGATGAAGCTGGCCACCGCGAGGTCCGGGGTGTAGCCGGTGAACCAGGCCGACCGGGTGCTGTCGGTGGTGCCCGTCTTGCCGGCGACCGGCCGGCCGACCGCCTTGGCCACGCCGTCGGCGGTGGACCAGCCGCCGCAGCCGCCGGCGGCGGGCCGGTCGCCGACCGGGCATCGGGCGGCGTCGGTGGCGGCCCGGGCCACGTCCGGTGAGAACGCCGCGTGGCAGCGCGGGGTGGCCACCTCGACCTCGACCCCGGTCAACGTCCGGTAGGTGACCGGGCTGCCGTCCGGGTTCTCCACCGACAGCACCGGGGAGTCCTCGCAGTGACTGCCGTCGGCGGCGATGGTGGCGTAGGCGTTCGCCATCTCCAGCGGCGTCACGTCGGACACGCCGAGGGTGAACGCGCCCCATTTGCTGGCGTGCTCGGGGGAGGCGTTGCGCTTGTCGACGTCGGTGCGCCAGCGCAGCCCGAGCCGTTCGGCCATCTGTACCGCCTTCTCGGCGCCGACCTGCTGCAGCAGCCACACGAAGTAGGTGTTGACCGACTTGCCGAAGGCGGACCACATGTAGTGGTAGCCGGCCATCGCGCCGGAGGCGTTGCTCGGGCACCACCGGCCGCCGCAGCTGCTGGTGCCTTCGCCGCCGTCGTAGATGGAGTTGATCCGGTGCGGGGCGTTGAACCCGGAGCGCAGCGGCATGCCGGCGTCCAGCGCGGCCAGCATGGTGAACATCTTGAACGTCGACCCGGCCTGGTACCCGGGCAGGTCGCCGCCGCCGAGCAGCGGGGTCACCGTGTTCGGATAGTTGCCCTTGACCCCTTTGCTGCGCAGGGTGGGGTTGGAGTGCCCGCCGTTGTCGGTCTGGTCGAGCGAGTAGACCCGGTTGATCGCCATCGCCTTGACGTGGCCGGTGCCGGGCTCGACGGCGACCAGCCCGTGGGCGAACGGGCTGCCGATCGACTCCCGGGACGTCACCTGGTCCTGGGCGGCCTTCTGGGTGGTCGGGTCGAGGCTGGTGACGATCCGGTACCCGCCGGTGCGCAGGTTGGACAGCCGCTCCGACGGGCTGTCGCCGAACGCCTTCTGCCCCATCCACCAGGACTTCAGGTAGTCGCAGAAGAAGCCCCAGTCGTTGTGCTCGGCCGGCACCGAGACACACTCGTTGGGTGGCGTACTCAGGTTGAGCTGGATGGGTTCGGCCTTGGACCGCGCGGCGGCGGCGGGGGCCAGATAGCCCAGCGCCGCCATCCGGTCGATGACGTAGTTGCGGCGTTCAGTCGCGGCGGCCTGGTCCGAGGTGGCCGGGTCGTACTCCGACGGCGCCTTGACCAGGCCTGCGATGAGCGCCGCCTCGCTGGCGCTGAGTTCCCGGGGGTGTTTGGAGAAGAAGATCTCCGCGGCCGCGTAGATGCCGTACGCCCGGTGGCCGAAGTAGGCGGCGTTGAGGTAACGCTCCAGGATCTCCGGCTTGGACAGCTGCTTCTCCAGCTCCATCGCGATCCGGATCTCGCGGATCTTGCGGCCCGGGGTCTGGGCGGTCGCCGCCTGCAGTTCCAGCGGTGTCTCCGCGGTCTCCTGCAGGGCGAGCCGGACGTACTGCATGGTCAGCGTGGAGCCGCCCTGGGACACCCCGCCGGCCTGGGAGTTGGCCACGAACGCGCGGGCGACACCCTTGGGGTCGACGCCGTTGTGCTGGTAGAACCGGACGTCCTCGGAGGCGACGATCGCCTGCTGGATGAAGGGCGACATCTCGGTCAGCGGGACGTACTTGCGGTGCTCCTCGTAGAACATCGTCACCAGGGTCCGGCCGTCCGCCGCGTACACGTAGGAGGTCTGGGCCGGATCGATGTCGCGCAGCTTCTCCGGGACCTGTTCGATGGCCCTGGTGCTGGCGATGACGGTGAGGCCGGCGACTGCGGCCATCGGGTAGGCGGCGGCGGCGACCACGACGCCGGCGATCAGACCGGCGCGGAGCAACTGGACGAGGCGGCCACGGCGGGCGGGGTTTCGGCTGCGCTTGCTCACGAACTCAAACGTAGGCCGGACAGCCGCAAAACATGTCTAAAAGGATTAAAACCATAAGACGAATCGTGTCACAAGCGTCACCCTTCGTCGATTTCACCCCCTCCGGGCGGGCATGATCCCCGTCATGCAGCAGTCGGATCGGACATCGGGGGACGGCCAGCCACCCGAGCGCGACCAGCCGACCGGGTCCGGCCAACCACCCGAGTACGACCTGGGGCACCACGGCGACGTCGACGCCACCCCCGGCCTGGTCGACCTCGCGGTCAACGTCCGCGTCGGCGAGGCACCCCACTGGCTGCTCGAACCGGTCCGGGCCAGCCTCGACGACCTGGCCCGCTACCCCGACCAACGCCCCGCCCGCGCCGCCGTCGCCGCCCGGCACGCCCGCCCGCCCGACGAGGTCCTGCTCACCGCCGGCGCCGCCCAGGGCTTCGTGCTGCTCGCCCAGGCACTGCGCGACGCCCGCCGTCCGGTGGTCGTGCACCCGCAGTTCACCGAACCGGAGGCCGCCCTGCGCGCCGCCGGACACCGGGTCGACCGGGTGCTGCTACGCGCCGACACCGGCTTCACCCTCGACCCGAGGCAGATCCCTGCCGACGCCGACCTGGTCTTCATCGGCAACCCGACCAACCCGACGTCGGTGCTGCACCCCGCCGACACGATCGCCGCCCTCACCCGGCCCGGCCGGACCGTCGTCGTCGACGAGGCCTTCGCCGACACCACCTGCGCGGCCGGCGTACCGGGCGAACCACAGTCGCTGGCCGACCGCCGCGACCTGCCCGGCCTGGTGGTGGTCCGCAGCCTCACCAAGACCTGGGCGCTGGCCGGGCTGCGCATCGGCTACCTGCTCGGCCCGGCCGGGCTGCTGGCCCGGCTGGCGGCGGTCGCGCCGCTGTGGCCGGTCGCCACCCCGGCCCTGGTCGCCGCCGAGATCTGCGCCAGCCGCCGGGCGGTCGGGGCCGAACGCCGGTACGCCGCCGCGCTCGCCGCCGACCGCGGCCATCTGCTCCGCCGGCTGCGGGAACTGCCCGGCGTCACCGTCGCCGGCACCCCGGCCAGCGCCTTCGTCCTGCTCCATCTCGTCGGCGCCGACCAGGTCCGCCGCCGGTTGCGCCAGCAGGGCTGGGCGGTACGCCGGGGCGACACCTTCCCCGGACTGGGCCCCGACTGGCTGCGGGTGGCGGTACGGGACACTGCCACCACCGACGCGTTCGTCCGCGTGCTGCGCGCGACCCTGGAGGACTGATGCTCGACACGGCCCTGGCCGCGATCCGACCACTCGACGACGACGCGATGGCGCAGGCCCGGGCGCTGCACGCCCGGCTGACCAAACCCGCCGGCTCACTCGGCGTACTGGAGGAGCTGTCGGTGCGCCTGGCCGGGCTCGCCGGTGCCTGTCCACCGCCGCTGCCCGAACCGGGCGCGGTGGCGATCTTCGCCGCCGACCACGGTGTGCACCGCCAGCGGGTCACCGGCTGGCCGCAGGAGGTCACCGCCCAGATGGTGGCCAACTTCCTGGCCGGCGGCGCGGTCGTCAACGCGTTCGCCCGGCAGGTCGGGGCGAGCGTGACGGTGGTCGACGTCGGGGTCGCCACCGCGCTGGAGTCGGCGCCCGGCCTGGTCCAGGCCCGGATCCGGCCCGGTACGGCGGACCTGTCCGCCGGTGCCGCGATGACCGTCGACGAGGCCCGGGCCGCCATCGACGTCGGCCTGGGCGTCGCGGCGGACCTGCACGCCGCCGGTGCGCGGGTGCTGCTCACCGGCGACATGGGCATCGCCAACACCACCGCCGCCGCCGCGCTGGTCGCCGGGTTCACCGGTGCCGACGCCACCGAGGTCACCGGCCGGGGTACCGGGGTCGACGACGAGACGTACCGGCACAAGGTCGCCGTCGTCGCGGCGGCGCTGCGCCGGCACCGGCCCGACCCGGCCGACCCGATCGGCGTCCTGGCCTCGATCGGCGGGCTGGAGCACGCCGCGCTCAGCGGCTTCGTCCTCGGTGCCGCCGCCCGCCGGATCCCGGTGATCGTCGACGGGGTCAGCGCGGTCGCGGCGGCGCTCGCGGCGGCGGCGCTCGCCCCCGCGGCCACCGGTGCGATGGTCGCCGGGCATCGTTCGGTGGAGCCGGGCGCTACGGTAGGGCTGCGGCACCTCGGCCTGCAGCCACTGGTCGACCTGGGGCTGCGCCTGGGGGAGGGCACCGGCGCCCTGCTCGCCTGGCCGATCGTGGCCAGCGCGGTCCGGGTCCTGCACGAGGTGGCCACCTTCGACGCGGCGGGAGTCTCCGAGAAGTGAACCTGTACCCCCTGGGGCTGCGCCTGGCCGGCCGCCGGGTGCTGGTGGTCGGCGGCGGCACCGTCGCCACCCGACGGGTCCCGGCGCTGCTGGACGCCGGAGCCGACGTACTCGTGGTGTCACCGGAACTGACCCCGACGCTGCACGGCCTGGTGACCGCCGGCCGGGTGGACTGGCGGCCGCGCCGGTTCGAGCCGGCCGACCTCGACGGGGTCTGGCTGGCCCAGGTCGCCGTGGACGACGCGGCGGCCGCCGCCGAGGTGAGCGCCGCCGCCGAGCCACGCCGGGTGTTCTGCGTACGCGCCGACGACCGCACCGAGGCCACTGCCTGGACCCCGGCGGTCACCCGGCACGGCCCGGTGACCGTCGCGGTGCTCGGTGGCGGCGACCCGCAGCGGGCGGTCCGGGTCCGCGACGCCATCGCTCAGCGGCTTGCCGACGGCAGTATCCCGGTCGCCGACCCGGCACCGGCCCCGGCGACCGCCGGGCCGGCCACCGGCCGGGTGGTGCTGATCGGTGCCGGCCCCGGCGACCCCGAGCTGATCACCGTGAAGGGCCGTCGGCTGCTCGCCGAGGCCGATGTCGTCGTCGCCGACCGGCTGGTCCCCGGACTGCTGCTCGACGAGTTGCCGGCCCGGGTCGAGCTGATCGACGCGGCGAAGATCCCGTACGGTCCGGCCGCCGCCCAGGAGGAGATCAACCGGATCCTGGTCGACCGGGCCCGCACCGGGGCGACCGTGGTGCGACTCAAGGGCGGTGACCCGTACGTCTTCGGTCGCGGCGGGGAGGAGCTGCTCGCCTGCGTCGAGGCCGGCGTGCCGGTCTGCGTGGTGCCGGGGGTGACCAGTTCGATCGCCGCGCCCGCCGCGGCCGGCGTGCCGGTGACCCATCGCGGCGTCGCCCACGAGTTCACCGTGGTCTCCGGGCACCTGCCGCCGGGGCACCGGCTGTCCCTGGTGGACTGGCCGGCACTGGCCCGGCTGCGCGGCACCCTGGTGGTCCTGATGGGGCTGAAGAACCTGGCGGTGATCGCCGACACGTTGCTGACCAACGGTCGGGACGGGGACACCCCGGTGGCGGTGGTGCAGGAGGCGACCACCGGCGCCGAGCGGGCGTTGACGTCCACGTTGGCCGGCGTGGCCGGCGACGTCGCGGCCGCCGGGCTGCGGCCGCCGGCGGTGGTGGTGGTCGGCGACGTGGTGCACGCGCTGCGCCCGGACGCCGGCTGAAGCCGGTCCTGCGCCGAAGACTAGTTCGGCCCTGGGAAACAGGTCCGGCCCTGGGACAGGTGCGGTGCTGGGACAGGTGCGGTGCTGGGACAGGTCCGGCGCGCCGCGACGGCGGACGCGCCGGACCTGGACTGGTCAGAGCTTGAGCATGTCGTCCAGCAGCAGGGCGCACCGGATCAGACCCAGATGGCTGTACGCCTGCGGATGGTTGCCCAGTCCGCGCTCGGCCATCGGGTCGTACTGCTCGGGCAGCAGGCCGGTCGGACCGGCGGTGTCGATCATCTGCTCGAACAGTTCCTCGGCGTCGCTGCGCCGCCCGGTCCGCAGGTAGGCCTCGATCAGCCAGGCGGTGCAGATGTGGAATCCACCCTCCCGGCCGGGCAGGCCGTCGTCCCAGCGGTAGCGGTAGACGACCGGGCCGCTGCGCAGGTCGGCCTCGACCTTGAGGACGGTGGCCAGGAACCGGGGGTCGTCGTCGGGCAGCAGCCCGGACAGCCCGATCCACAGCGACGAGGCGTCCATCTCCTCGTCGCCGTAGGCGACCGTGTACGCGCCGGCCTTCTCGTGCCAGCCGTACTCCAGCACGTTGTGGCCGATCCGGTCGCGCAGCTCGACCCACTCCGGCCGTTCGCCACCGCCGTGGCGGCGCACCATGTGCAGCGCCCGGTCCACCGTCATCCAGCACATCACCTTGGAGAAGACGTGGTGCCGGGGGGCGAGTCGCGCCTCCCACAGGCCGTGGTCGGGCTCGTGCCAGCGGCGCTCCACCGCCTGCACCATCGCCTCCAGCACCCGCCACTCGTCGTCGCGCACGGAACCGCGCGCGTCGGCGACCACCGCGAGCAGGTCGGCGATCGGACCGAACACGTCGAGCTGCAGCTGGTGGTTGGCCAGGTTGCCGACCCGGACCGGGCGGGAACCGGCGTAGCCGGGCAGGGTGTCGATGACGGCCTCGGCACCCAGCTCGAAACCCTCGACCGTGTAGAGCGGGTGCAGCCGCTCCGGGTGCCCGCCGGTGCGTTCCACGCAGCCGTCCACCCAGCGCAGGAACGCCTCGGCCTCGGTCAGCGAGCCGAGGTCGACCAGCGCGCGGGCGCTCATCGCCGCGTCGCGCAGCCAGCAGTAGCGGTAGTCCCAGTTGCGG
Organism: Solwaraspora sp. WMMD791; assembly: GCF_029581195.1. NCBI lineage: Bacteria > Bacillati > Actinomycetota > Actinomycetes > Micromonosporales > Micromonosporaceae > Solwaraspora > Solwaraspora sp. WMMD791. The sequence continues at coordinate 2,946,900 of NZ_CP120737.1, read as the reverse complement.
ACCCCACCGAGCTCCTCCGGAAGGGAGGTGGTCGCGGCGGCGAGGATCGACCCGGTCGCCTCGTGGCACAACCCGCGCAGCGTCAACGCGCTGCGGGTGACCAGCTCCCGGCCGGTGCTGGGCAGCTTCAGGTCACGGACCCAGTCCCGCCAGGGCTGCTCGGCGGCGGACTGCCGCTGCTGGACCGGTACGGTGTGGTGCTCCAGGCTGTGCGAGCCGAACCGCAGCTCCATGGTGAGCATCCCGCCGAGCGCGGCCAGGTCGACCAGGGCCCGGGCGGTCTCCCGGCCGCCGTCGTCCACGACCTTCCACTCCACGCCGGGGGAGTAGAGCGCGACCGGCTCGTTGGAGCCGAGCACCAGCAGCCCGTCGCCGAGCGGCTGCAACTGGACGGCGACCTGACCGAACTCGGGCCGGGGCGCGAACTCCAACTGGGCCTGGCCGGTGCCGGTGAGCACCCGTACCAGGGTGGAGTCGGCGCCGGGGACGACGGTGTCGTCGACGGCCGGCTCGGCGGTGGGCAGGTCGAGCCAGTCCGTGACGGTCAATCCTGACCAGCGGGTCTCCACGGTCATCGTGCCGGGCCGGTAGCGCTGCCCCAGCGGCAGTCCGCCCCGGGCCGGGGCGACGGTGAAGTGGCCGGCCGGTGCCCCGCCGAGCAGGTCGGCGAAGATCGCCGAAGAGTCCGGCCGGGGGTGGCACAGCCAGGTGACCCGGGCGTCCGGGGTGAGCAGGGCGATGGTGCGCCCGTTGGCGAGCATCGAGTGCCGCTCGATCGGTACGGCGTGCTCGCCGTAGAGCCAGTTGCGCCGGGTCTCCAGCAGTACGCCGAGCAGCCGGGCGGCGTCGATCGGTTCGGCCACCCGGAAGTCGGCCCGGGTCTCGCCGTCGCCGATCTTGACCCCGACGTCCGGGCCGTGCAGGTTGGCGAAGGCGCTCTCGTCGGTGATCGAGTCGCCGATGAACAGCACCGCGCTGGCGGAGGTCTGGGTCCGGATCTGGTCCAGGGCGGTGCCCTTGTCGGTGGCGACCACCGACAGCTCGACCACCTCCTTGCCCTGGGTCACGGTGACGTCGGGCCAGCTGGCCGGCCCGGCCCGGACCGCGTCGACCACCTCGGCGGCGACCTGCGGGTCTGCGCCCCGGGTGTGCACCGCGACGCTGGCCGGTTTGACCTCCAGCCGGATTCCCGGCCGGTCCTTGATCAGCTGCCGCAGCTCCCGCTTGAGCTGGGAGTGCACCTGCAACTGCTCGGGGGCGAGCCGTTCGACGAAGCCGATGTCGAATTCGGAACCGTGGCTGCCGACCAGGTGGACCTCGCTGGGCAGCCGCGACAGTGCGGCCAGGTCACGCAGCGCCCGGCTGGAGACCACCGCGACGGTGGTCTGCGGCAGGGCGGCCAACGCGCGTACCGCCGCGACCGACTCCGGCAGCGGCACGGCCTTGGCCGGGTCCTCGACGATCGGCGCGAGTGTGCCGTCGTAGTCGCAGGCAACCAGGAGTATCGGCATCCGGGCGATCCGCCCGATCGCCGCGCGCAGCTCGGGATCGATCCGGTCCGCGGCCGCGCGTACGTCCCCGTCAAGGACGGACGTTTTCATTCATTCCTCCGTCTCGGGCACACCGAGTTCTGTGAGGAAGGAGCGGGCCCAGTGGCCGACGTCATGGGTCCGCAGGTGGCGTTGCATGATCCGCATCCGCCGCCGGGCCTCGGAACTGTCGACGTGCACCGCCCGCAGCAACGCGTCCTTGACGCCGTCCGGGTCGTGCGGGTTGCACAGGAACGCTTGCCGCAGCTCCGTCGCGGCACCGGCGAACTCGCTGAGCACGAGTGCCCCGCCGGTGTCGGCGCGAGCCGCGACGTACTCCTTGGCCACCAGGTTCATTCCGTCTCGCAGTGGTGTCACCATCATCACATCGGCCGCGCGGTAGAGCGCGGCGAGTTCACTGCGACTGTACGACTGGTGCAGGTAGTGCACGGCGGGCACACCCACCCGGCCGAATTCACCATTAATCCGACCAACTTCGCGCTCCACCTTGACCCGAAGTGCCTGGTAGTGCTCGACCCGCTCGCGACTGGGCGTGGCGACCTGCACCATAACCGCGTCCGGAACTGTCAGCTTTCCGTCAGCAAGAAGTTCGCGGAAGGCCTTCAGCCTCAGTTCGATGCCCTTGGTGTAGTCCAGCCGGTCCACCCCGAGGATGACGGTCTTCGGATCCCCCAGCTCGGCCCGGATCTGCTTGGCCCGCGCCTGTACCGACGGGTCGTGGGCCATCCGCTCCATCTCGGGTACGTCGATCGAGATGGGGAACGCGCCGGCCTTCACCTTGCGTCCGTCGACCTGGATCATCTGGCCCTCGTAGCGCAGCCCCAGCAGGTGCCGGGCCAGCCGGACGAAGTTCTGCGCGGCCAGCCGCTGCTGGAAGCCGACCAGGTCGGCGCCGAGCAGGCCACGCAGGATCTCGGCCCGCTGCGGCATCTGCATGAACAGCTCGATCGGCGGAAACGGGATGTGCAGGAAGAACCCGATGCGTAGGTCGGGCCGGATCTCTCGGAGCATCGCCGGCACCAGCTGCAACTGATAGTCCTGCACCCAGACGGTGGCACCTTCGTCGGCGACCTCGGCGGCCGCCTCGGCGAACCGGGCGTTGACCACCCGGTACGCCTCCCGCCAGCGGCGTTTGAACGCGGGTGTCTCCACCGCGTCGTGGTACAGCGGCCAGATGGTGGCGTTGGACTGGCCTTCGTAGTAGCGTTCCAACTCCTCGGCGCTCAACGGCACCGGGTGCAGCCGGATACCCTCCAAATCGAAGGGATCCGGCGCGGCTCCCGCGCCGCCGGCCCAGCCCACCCAGGTGCCATGATGCTGGGCGAGCACCGGATGCAGGGCGGTCACCAGCCCGCCGGGGCTGCGACGCCACTGGCGTCCTTCGGGCGTGGTCACCTCGTCCACCGGTAGGCGGTTGGCGACCACTACGAACGAGCTCCGAACCGTCACGTTCCGTACACCTCCGGTGATTACGGGACCGCCATGAGCGTACTGTGCGGGTCAGGCGGTTGGACCCCCGTCCCCCTCTTGGCATCCCAGTTGTTCCCCGCCCCTGGTGCCCAGCCGGGCCGGCCGCCGAAACCAGTGGGGGTGGTGTGGTCTGCGACACCCCGCCTGGTGCGACGGGTTCACCGGCGGTCGCACCGTGGGGTGACATGCGGTCGGGGGGCCGGACCTGTCAGGATTGACGACGGCGTACCGACGTAGCACCGGTCCGTCCCGCTTGCGGGCGGGCCTGCACGAGCATCAGTCCGTCCGCTTGCGGGCGGGCCGGCACGCAGCACCAGCCTGCCCGCAGCGGGGGTGGGTCGGCGAGAGCCGCGAGACGCCCGCGTCCGGCGGGTTCCACGAGAGTTCTGGAGGTAGGCCGCACCGTGGCCCAGTACATCTACGTCCTCGAGAGGGCGCGCAAGGCGCACGGCGACAAGGTCGTGCTGGACAACGTGACGCTCAGCTTCCTGCCCGGCGCCAAGATCGGCGTGGTGGGCCCGAACGGCGCCGGTAAGTCCAGCCTGCTCAAGATCATGGCTGGCCTGGACCGACCCAGCAACGGTGAGGCGCGGCTGATGCCCGGCTACACCGTCGGTTTGCTGTCCCAGGAGCCGCCGCTCAACGACGCGAAGACGGTGCTCGGCAACATCGAGGAGGCCGTCGCCGAGACAAAGGCGAAGCTGGAGCGGTTCAACAAGATCGCCGAGCAGATGGCGACCGACTACTCCGACGAGCTGATGGACGAGATGGGCCGGCTGCAGGAGGAGCTGGACCACGCCGACGCCTGGGACGTCGACTCGAAGCTCGAACTGGCCATGGACGCGCTGCGCTGCCCGCCGCCGGACGCCGACGTGACGCAGCTGTCCGGTGGTGAGCGGCGCCGGGTCGCGCTGTGCAAGCTGCTGCTGGAGGCTCCGGACCTGCTGTTGCTCGACGAGCCCACCAACCATCTGGACGCCGAGAGCGTCAGCTGGCTGGAGCAGCACCTGGCCAAGTACGCGGGCACCGTGATCGCGATCACCCACGACCGCTACTTCCTGGACAACGTGGCCGGCTGGATTCTCGAACTCGACCGGGGCCGGGCCGTCGGCTACGAGGGCAACTACTCCACGTACCTGGAGAAGAAGGCCGCCCGGCTGGCGGTCGAGGGCCGCCGCGACGCCAAGATGAAGAAGCGGCTCACCGAGGAGCTGGAGTGGGTCCGCTCCAACGCCAAGGCCCGTCAGACCAAGTCGAAGGCCCGGCTCGACCGCTACGAGGAGATGGCCAGCGAGGCGGAGAAGACCCGCAAGCTGGACTTCGAGGAGATCCAGATCCCGCCGGGCCCGCGACTGGGCAACACCGTCATCGAGGCGGTGAACCTGAAGAAGGGCTTCGGCGAGCGGGTCCTGATCGACAACCTGAGCTTCTCGCTGCCGCGCAACGGCATCGTCGGCATCATCGGGCCGAACGGGGTCGGTAAGACCACCCTGTTCAAGACCATCGTCGGGCTGGAACAGCCGGACAGCGGCCAGGTGCGCGTCGGTGAGACCGTACAGTTGTCCTATGTCGACCAGAACCGTTCCGGTCTGGACGGTAGCAAGACGGTCTGGGAGGTCGTCTCCGACGGGCTGGACCACCTCATGGTCGGCAAGGTCGAGATGCCGTCGCGGGCCTACGTCGCCGCGTTCGGGTTCAAGGGCCCGGACCAGCAGAAGCCGACGAGGGTGCTCTCCGGTGGTGAACGCAACCGGCTCAACCTCGCGCTCACTCTGAAGATCGGCGGCAACGTCATCCTGCTCGACGAGCCGACCAACGACCTGGACGTGGAGACCCTGTCCAGTCTCGAGAACGCCCTGCTGGAGTTCCCCGGCTGTGCGGTGGTCATCTCGCACGACCGGATGTTCCTGGACCGGGTCGCCACGCACATCCTCGCCTGGGAAGGTGACGACACCGACCCGGCGAAGTGGTTCTGGTTCGAGGGCAACTTCGAGTCGTACGAGAAGAACAAGATCGACCGGCTGGGCGCCGAGGCGGCCCGGCCGCACCGGGTGACCTACCGCAAGCTCACCCGTGACTGACCTGGCCTCGGCGGGCAGCGTACCGGCGGGCAGTGCACCGACCGGTGTGCCGCCCGCCGTGCCCGGCGGGCAGCGCTACACGTTCCACGCCGCGCTGCGCTGGTCGGACCTTGACGCGTACGGGCACCTGAACAACGCCCGGTTCCTGACCCTCTACGAGGAGGCGCGGGTCGCGTTGATGTTCTCCGGTGGGCGGGCCTGGGGCGTCGACTCGTTCGCCGACGGGGTGCTCATCCACCGACACGAGGTCGACTACCTGCGCCCGGTCGACTACCGGTTGGGTCGGGCCACCGCCGAGCAGGCACCCAGCGTACGGATCGAGCTCTGGATCGAGCAGGTCCGGCCGTCGCGGTTCACCGTGGCGTACGAGATGTTCGACGGTGACCAGGTGGTCAGCCGGGCCCGGTCGGTCCTGGTGCCGTTCGACCTCGGCCAGGGGCGACCGCGTCGGCTGACCGACGCGGAGCGGGCCTTCCTGCTGCCGTACGTGCGGCCCGCCGACTGATGGCCGGTGCGTCTCCGGCGGGCCCGGGGTCGTCAGGCGGTCACGGGATCACCGGGCTCGCCGACGCCGGTGCCTTCCTCGCCCGGCTGACCCGGCTGGATCCCGCCGCCGTCGTGCGGCTGCGGTCGGTCGGACCGGGCCGGACCGAGCTCTGGGCCCGGCTGCCCTGGTCGGTGCTGGTCCAACGGACGGTCGCCGGGCCAGGGCCCGGCGACGTGACCGTCGCCGCCGGGGACCTGCTGACCCGGCTCTCCGGTGCCGACGACGTCCTGCCGCCGCGTCGCGACGACGCCTGGCGGTGGCCGGTGCCGTCCGGAACGGTCCGGACGGTGGAGACCGTCCCGGCCGACGAGGTCCGTCGGGTGGCCGCCGCCGCAGCTGGCACCCTGCGGGCCGCCCAGCGGGAGGGCGTCGGTGGTCGGGCGGTCGGCGCGCGGGCGCTGCGCGACGCCCTGCTCGACCACGTCGCCATCGTGGTGACCGGCGACGACGCGCCCACCCTGCGGGTCGAGGTCCGTCAGTCGCTGGTGCAGGCGGTGGTCCGGATGGGTTTCCTCGGGGCAACGGTCGGGCCGGCCCGCCATCGCCAGCCAGTTGGATCTTGGCACCTGGTCGGGCGCCGGGAACCGGGGCCGGGGCCGGTGTCGGGCGGGCCGACTGGCGGTGGTACGTCAGTGGTACGGGTCCGGACAGTAGGCAACTGGGTAGGACTTGATGCGCCGTACGGCGTCGCTTGGACACAAAGAGTTAACATTTTGACGCTAGCGCCGATAGCCAATCATCCGAACGGCTGATGCCTCATCATCCCTCTGGTTCGGGGGGGCCGGTGGGGGGGTGCCTCGGCCCGGCTATCCGGGTACCGTCGTGCCTCGGATCCGACGCAATGTAGGCGCTCGGATCCGCTGGGGAGTGAGGTGCGCATAATGCCGTGGTGGTCGTGGCGCTCCGGTCACGCGAATGCCGAAGAGACAAGTACCCGAAGCAGGTCGGGAGTGGACAGCGGTGTGCGGCTGGGGCCGCCCGCGCCACGAGTGCCGGAACAGACCGTCCGGCCTGCGGCTGAACTCGGGCCGACCAGACCAGCCGGGCTGCCCTGCCCGGTTCCGGTGCCCGCAGCGGCATCAGGCAAGGAGATGTCGTCGCAGGTCGCGCCAGTGACCTTGCGCCGCGTCGGGGACGCGCTCGACCTGCTCGACATCCGGTATCTCGCCGACGGTGACGGCAGCCTGTTGGCGATGTGGGAACGGCACGCGGTGCTGTTCACCCTCGAGGGACCGGACGACGAGATCCTGGTGGTACGGGCCCGTCCGCACTCGACGGTGCCACCGGACTGGGCCGACCGCGCCTACCGGGTGGTCAACGAGTGGAACCACACCCGACGCTTCTGCAAGGCCTACGTCGGCGACCCCACCGACCGGGGTCAGCTGCCGATCTACGCCGAGTTGCAGGTCCCGTTGGCCGCCGGCGCGCACGACGCGTTACTGGTCGAGGTGCTCGACTGCGGTGCCGCGGTGGCGACCACCTTCGTGGACTGGCTGCACGACGAGGGGGCGCTGCTCTAGCGGCCGTCGCGCGGGTGGCGGGTCCGGCGCAACCCGCCCCGCCCGTCGGTAGCCGCAGCGAGATCGCCCGGTCAGCCGGCGGAGAGATCACGCCCAGGCGGCTGGGTCGGCTCCATCTCGTTCACCATGAAGTACGCCGCCCGCTCAAGATAGTCCCAGAGCAGACCGGCGAGCTCAGGGTGCAGTTGCAGCCGGTCGACCGCCCGGCGCATGTGCCGCAGCCACGCGTCCCGTTCCGCGGCTCCGATCCGGTACGGCGCATGGCGCATCCGCAGCCTCGGATGGCCACGCTGCTGCGAGTAGGTCCCCGGACCGCCCCAGTACTGCATCAGGAACAGCGTCAGCCGCTCCGCAGCCGGCCCCAGGTCCGCCTCCGGGTACATCGGCCGCAGCAGGGGATCGTCGGCGACGCCGGCGTAGAACTCGTCGACAAGGCGACGGAAGGTCGGCTCGCCGCCGACGGCGGCGAAGAAGGTCGCCGCCGGGTCGCCGGCGGCGGGCGTCGTGCCGGAGGCACCGGTGGCGGGATCGGACGCTGTCACGCATCCATCCTGCCAGCCGGGGCGCGGGCGGCCGGCCCGGGTCCGTCAGGCGCTGCCGACCTGGCTCGGCGGCTGGTCGCCAGCGCCGCCGGCCCGGTCCTGACCGGCGCTACCGGCGCGTGGGTCGGGTCGACTCTGTGGCACCAGCCGCCCGACCGTCGACCCCGTCGGCCCGCTGCCCGCCGACCCCGTCGCGCCGGCGGTCGGCGGCGTCGTCGCCTCGGTGACCGCGACCGCGGCGGCAGCGGCGTCGAAGCGCTCCGCGTCAGGCCACCGCAGCAGCGCCAGCGAGACCACCATCGCCCCGGCCAGGCTCCACAACCCGACCACCGTGGGGATGTCGAAGCGGTCGGCGAGCACCCCGGTGAGCAGCACCGCCGTCCCCTGGCTGACCTGCATTCCGGTCGCCACCACTCCGAACGCACGGGCGCGGTAGCCCTGGGGCAGAGCCCGGACGAACAGCCCGTTGGTCACCGGCAGCAGCCCGGCCACCGCGAAGCCGCAGACGGCGGCCAGCGCCGCCACCACGACGGGACTGGGGTCGAACATCACCGGGGCCAGCACGAGTGGGGCGAGCACCGCGAACGGACGGATCAGTTGGCTGCGTCGGTCCGGGCGGACGAACCGGCCGATGAGCAGGCCACCGAGGATGTAACCGGTCGGACTGGCCGCCATGATCATGGCCTGGGCGAGACCACGGTCGGCGTCGTCGACGCCCGGTTGGGCCGCCCACTCGGCCGCCCATGCCGCCGCCAGCCCTTCGGGGACGATCGCGAACAACGGGACCGTCCACACCAGTACCGCGATGGCGCGCAGGACGTCGGTGCCCCACACCAGCCGGAACCCTTCCGCCGTCTCACGCAGCAGATGCTGCCGGTCGTCGACGCTGGTCGTCGCTGGTCGCGCCCGGATCCCCAGCCGGACCACCAGCGCCGACAACGCGAACGTCGCGGCGTTGAGCAGCAGCGCGGCACGGGGGTTGACAGCGGCGACGGCCGCGCCGGCGACGTACCCGCCGACCTGGACGAGCTGGCTGGTGCTGGCGTTGACCGACAGCCCGACGATGAGCCGGTCACCGGTGAGGATCGTCGGGATCAGCGCGGAGCGGGCCGCCTGGTTCGGTGGGCTCGCCAGGGTGGCGCAGAAGAGCAGCCCCAGCATCGCCCACACCGGCAGTCCGGGGATCGCCACCAGCGCGATGAGCACCATCCGGATGAGGTCGGTGGTGATCATCACCCGGTGGTACGGGTACCGCTCGGCGACCGTGGTCAGCAACGGCCCACCGATCAGCCAGGGCAGGAAACTGACCGCGAAGGCGGCCGCCGACAGCGCGACCGACTGGGTCTGCCGGTAGACCAGCACCGTGACGGCGGCCTTCGCGATGTAGTCGCCGGCCCAGGACAGCGTCACCGAGGCGAACAGGAAACGAAACTCCCCGACCGCGAAGACATCGCGGAAGGTGGCCGGTTTCCCGGCGTGGTGTGTCTCGTCGGACACGGACGGCGCCTCCATCGTTCTCGGCGGCCCGCTCGTGGCAGGTGCGCCGGGGAACGTCCCGGACGTACGGCTGAGCGAAGTGGCGGTGACACTCCGATGACACTCGTCCCGGATCATGCCCGATCGGGTGACATCTGGCTAGTGTGAACGGCTGGTTTGTCGTCACTCTGACTAAACGTACGGATGACAACCAGACCGCCATCCGGCGCCTCCGCCCTGCTCATCGGCTGATGGCGGCTACCCCGCCGGCCGCGCCGTCGGGCGGACTCAGGTCGCCGTGCCCGCGATTCCGCCCTCCTGCTCACCGGCCGACCCCCGGGCGACGAACATCCGCCCGGCGGCGATCTGCGCCGAGATCCCGGAGGTCTGCAACGCGGCGGCCAGCTGGCGGCGCAACTGCCTACCCACAGTGAACTGACCCTCCGCCGTGGTCTTGGCGACCGTACGGATCACCGCGCCGTCGATCGTGATCTGTTCCACGCCGAGTACGTCGGGCGGCTCCACGAAATGGTCGGCGAACTCGCCGTCGGCGGCCACCCCCAGAGCGGCGGTACGCAGTACCGCGGTGGCCTGCTCCGGGTCGGCGAAGCCGATCGGCATGTCGACCACGACCATCGCCCAGCCCTGGCTCTTGTTGCCGACCCGGATGATCTCCCCGTTGCGGATGTACCAGAGGACACCACGGGCGTCGCGAACCGTGGTGATCCGCAGGCCGACCGCCTCCACCACGCCGGTCGCCTCGCCGAGGTCGACCGTGTCACCCACGCCGTACTGATCCTCCAACAGCATGAACAGGCCGGAGAGCAGATCCTTCACCAGCGCCTGCGCCCCGAAGCCCAACGCGATGCCGGCGATGCCGGCGCTGGCCAGTAGCGGGGCGAGGTTGAAGCTCAGCTCGCCGAGGATCAGCAGGACAGCGAGGGAGAACACCACCGCGCTGACCATGCTGCGCAGCACCGACCCGATCGCCTCGGCCCGCTGGCGCCGTCGCTCCGGCATCGCCACCGGCCCGACCGGTGGTACCCGCTCGCGCAGCGGCCGCAGGATCGCCGGGCCGGACACGGTCGAGGTGCTCGTCACCAACCGCTGGATGGCCCGGTGCAGCAGGTACCGCAGCACCACGGCGGCGATCACGATCAACAGGATCCGGATCGGCTTGACCAGCAGCCAGAAACTGCCCTCGGCCAGCCAGGGCAGGCCGGTCCAGTCGAACACCTGGTTGCAGACCGGATCGTCCTGCGGGCACTCCGGGCTCACGGTCGGAGCGGGTGACTCCTGCGCCGACCAGGCCAGTGGCCCGGCGACGTCAGCGGGTGGTAGCAGCTGCACGGTCATTTCGTACCGTACGTCGCCGGCCGGTCGGCGGGCGGCCCACCCGAGCGGCGGAACCGGACGCAACGGGTCATCGGCGCACCATCCGCCGACCGCCCACGGGGTAGCGGCCGAATAGTACGTGCATTCGGGTCATCTATCGGGGACTATTGGCGCACAGGTGTCGGCGCCACGCCGACGCAGGTCACGGTCCGATGGTCGGATCGTGTCGATTCACGTCAGGTGCCAGGAGCGGGTGGGAACACAACCGAGAGGGTGAGCGGGATGCCTGACATACGACCCACGGTGGGCTCCGGTTCGTTGGTGCTCAATGCCACGTACGAGCCGCTGTGTGTCGTATCGGTGCGTCGGGCCGCCATTCTCGTGCTCTCCGCGAAGGCGGTCTGCGTCGCCGATGGCGAGGGCATGCTGCACAGCGCCCGGCAGCGTCTGCCGGTGCCCTCCGTGGTGCGCCTGACCCGCTACGTCCGGGTGCCGTACCGCACGCATGTCGGCCTCTCCCGGCGGGCCATCTTCGCCCGCGACGGCGGGCGCTGCGGCTACTGCCGGGGCCCGGCCGAGACCATCGACCACGTCTTTCCGCGCAGTCGCGGCGGTCGGCACGTCTGGGAGAACGTCGTCGCCGCCTGTGCCCGCTGCAACCACACCAAGGGTGACCGGACGCCAGCGGAGCTGGGCTGGCGGCTGCAGACCGCGCCGGCGGCGCCGAAGGGTACGGCCTGGCGGGTGCTCGGACACCGGGCACCCGATCCACGCTGGGCCGACTGGCTGGACCTGCCCGAGGCCGAAGCCGCCGCCTGAACCGGGCCGACGGAAACGAGTGCCGCCTGAACCGGGCCGACGGAGGCGAAAGTGTCGGCCCGCCGGGCCGGTTCAACCGCCCTCGGCATCGACCAGGGAGGCGAAGACGACCACGTTGTCCGCGTATCCGGTGGAGCCGCCCACCCACTGGCCGCCGCAGGTGATCAGGCGCAGGCCGGGGCGGCTGTAGTCGGCGTACACCCGTTCGGCCGGAAGCGACGACTTGTCGAACCGTTCCACCGAGTTGACCTCGAAGACCGCCACCGAGCCGTCCATCCGCCGGATCTGGATCTTCGCACCCGGCTGCAGCGTGCTCGCCTGGTAGAACACCGACGGCCCGGTGGTGGTGTCCACGTGCCCGACGATCACCGCCGGGCCGTTCTCGCCCGGGGTCGGGCTCGCCACGTACCAGCCGGCCTCGTTGTGCCGGTTCAGCTCCGGTACGGCGATCGTGCCGTCGTCGGCCAACCCGACGTCGTGCACCGCCGCCTGCAGCCGCAGCGACGGAATGGTCAGGCTGACCGGGTCACTGGCCGCCATCGGCGGGTGTTCCGGGCTGACGTGGCGGTCCGCGCCCGGCAGCCACCGCGCCAGCGGGGTGCCGGTGACCCGTTCGAAGCCGAACCCGGCGACGAACACGCCGACGACGATCAGCGCCAGGGCCACCGGGCTGAACCGGGGCGTACCCGCTCGGGCCCGCCCGGCGGCACCCGCGACCTGTCCGACACCGGACCGATCACGCCGGCGGCCCCACGGCCAGCCCCGGTGCCCGCCGGAGCCGCGCCGCCGGGCCGGTGCGGACCGGTCGGCCGCCCGGGAGCGGCCCGGCAGCCCGGTGGGCTGCGAGGCGGGTACGGCGGCCACCCCGCGCACCGGGGCCCGGGCGATGCCCCGGGCGGTACCCGGGACGGCCGGCAGTGGCGCCGGGCAGTCGGCGTCCAGGGCCGGCCTGGGCCGGCCGTAGGTGCTCACCCGTGGCGTGACCGTGTGCGCGGTGGTCCCGGCTGTGCCGATCTGGGCCAGTACCGACACCAGAGCGCCGTACAGCCGGTCCTGCGACGGTGTGCGACGGGCGGCCATCTGGCCGTCGGCAGGTCAGGCGCCGGAGTCGGCGCGGCGGCGGCGCATGGCGAGCAGCCCGATGCCCACCCCCAGCCCGACTGCGGCGATCCCCCCGGCGAGCAGGGCCGAGCCGCCGGCTCCGGTGCCGGCCGAGGCGGTCCCGCCCCCGCCGGCGTCCGGCCCCCGGGTCGGATGGGCGGTGCCGGTCACGGTGAGCGTGGTGGTCGCCGTGTTGCCGTTCTGGCACTGCAGGTCGACCGGGTAGCGCCCCGGCCGTTTGCTGCCGGGTACCGTCACCTGACCGGTGAGCAGGCCCTGGTCGGGCGTGACGATCACCCGGCCGAATGCGTCCGACTCGACGGTCGCCTGGCTGTTGTTGTCGTCGCCGCAGCTGGCCCGGATCGTCAACCGTTCACCGGCCTGCACCGTGCTCGGCTCGGCCTCCACGTACGTGCTGCCGGCGTAGGCCGGTGTCGCCGCCGCCAGGACCGTCGCGATGCCGATCAGCACGGCCATGGCCAGGCCGGCGAGCGTCCGGACCGGTTGCCTCGATTTCCGCATGATCCCCTCCCGAGCTCACCGGTCGGACTTCCCGCCACGGCCACCGGCACGCCGCACCGACCGGGTGAATCACGCCGCACCACCCGGGTGGGTCACGCCGCACCACCCGGGTGGAGCCGGTGTGCCGGCGGCCTGCCAGGATCGACCCATGCCGCAGATCCATGAGCTGAGTGGGGTGGAGCAGGCGGCCGCGGTCCGCCGGGGCGAACTGCGCAGCATCGACCTCGTCGAGCACTACCTGACCCGGATCGCCGCGCACTCCGACACCGTCGGCGCCTTCGTCACGGTCACCCCGGACGCCGCCCGCGAGCAGGCCAGGGTGCTCGACGAGGTGCCGTTCGCCAGCCGCGAGCGGCGGCACCCCGGCCCCCTGTACGGCGTACCGGTGGCGATCAAGGACCTCACGCTGACCGCCGGGGTGCGGACCACCTTCGGCTCGGCCGCGTTCGTCGACCACGTACCGAGCGTCGACGCCGACGTGGTGCGGCTGCTGCGTGCCGCCGGCACCGTCAGCCTCGGCAAGACCACCGCCGCCGAGCTGGGCTGCGCGCTCTACACCGAAGGCGAGGTGGCCCCGCCCGCGCGTAACCCGTGGGATCTGACCTGCACCGCCGGCGGCTCCAGCGGAGGCGCCGCAGCCGCGGTCGCCGCTGGGCTGGTGCCGTTCGCGCAGGGCTCCGACGGCGGCGGCTCCAACCGGATCCCGGCCGCGCTCTGCGGCCTGGTCGGCTACAAACCCACCCGGGGGCTGGTCTCCGGCGGGCCGCTCGGCGCCGGCGGGTTCGGACTGCCCAGCCACGGGCCGATCGCCCGGACCGTGACCGACGCCGCCGCGCTGCTCGACGCCATGGCGGTGCCGGTGCCCGGCGAGCCGTACCTGCCACCCGCCGCGCCGCCGGGTACCCCGCTGGCGGCGGGTGACCATCTGGCCGCAGGTGGCTACCTTGCGGCGGCCCGGGCCGCCGATCCCGGCCGGCTGCGGATCGGCCGGTTCACCACCCCGATGCTCGCCGACGAACCGGTGCACCCCGACTGTCTGGCGGCGGTGGACACGGCGGCGGCGCTGCTCGCCGACGCCGGCCACGACGTGGTCGAGGTCCCGGCACCGCTCGGGCCGCAACTGTGGCCGCTGTTCGAGACCATCTGGTACGTCCTGGCGCTGTCCCCGGTGCCGCCGCAGCGGCAGGCCCAGCTGCTGCCACTGACCCGGCTGCTACGCGAACGGGGTCAGGCGATCAGCGCGGCGACGCTGGTCACCACGCTGAGCGAGCTGCAGGTCCAGGTACGCCGGGCGATGCACGCAGTCGCCGGGCTGGACCTGCTGCTGTGCCCGACGCTGAGCCGGCCACAGGCACCGGTCGGCTGGTTCACCGAAACGGGTGACCCGGCAGAGGATTTCGACCGGCAGCGGCGCTTCTCGCCGTACTGTGCGGTGTTCAACGTCACCGGGCAACCGTCGGTGTCCGTTCCGGTGGCGGACAGTGCTGCCGGTCAGCCGGTCGGCGTCCTGCTGACCGGGCAGGCCGGTGCGGACGCCACGGTGCTGGCCGCCGCCGCCCAACTTGAGCAGCGGGCCGGCCGAACCGGGCGGCACCCGGAGATCTGGTGGGCCGACGGCTCCGCTACCGTGAAGGCGTCTGAGCCGCAACGGGCTGGCGGCGCGGCCACGTCCAGGACTTCTGACATCCGCTGAGTCCCTTGAACCGATGCCGGGGGGCGTTGAGATTGTCTGTAACCCACACGGTGCTGTACTTCGTCGTCATCCCGGCGGCCGTCGTGCTCGTGGTGGCCGCTCTGGCGCTGGTCGGCGGGCGCGGCGGGGCGGACCGCCGCTACCGCCCGGGCCGACCGTTCGAGTTCAGCCCGGTCTGGTTCGTCGCCGCCGGCGACAGGTCCGCAGGGGTCCAGGCGGCGGAGCTGCCCGCCGGTACGGAGCCGGCGGCGATCGAGTCCGCTGAGGCCGGTTCCGGGCAGTCCCGGCCGGGTGCGACGGGAGGCGCAAGTGACCGTTGGTGAGCAGGTGCACGAGCAGTCGAGTGACGCCACCCGTCGGGCCGCGACCATGCCGGGGCCGTTCAACACCCGGCAGCTGCTCCGCCTCGACGAGGCATTGCGGCTGGCGGACTCGGCGACCGGTCTGGCGTTCAGCATCTACGTCGGCGATCTCGTCGAGCCGTCCCGGGAGTACGCGGTGACCCTGCACCGGCAGCTCACCGACCCGGACTCTTCGGTGCTCATCGCCGTGTCGCCGAACCAGCGGCTGCTGGAGATCGTGACCGGGGCGCAGGCGCGCCGGCGGATCCCGGACCGCGACGCCAAGCTCGCCGCGCTGTCCATGGTGGCCTCGTTCGGCGGCGGTGACCTGGCCGGAGGCCTGGTCAGCGGCATCGACCAGTTGGCGTCCCGCGCCGGCAAGGTCTGACCGGGACCGGCCGGGCCGCCGCTCGGCACCGGCGGTGGACTTCGCCCGTGCTGGTCAGGGGACCAGCACGGCCCGACCGTGGATCTGACCGTCGCGCAACTGCTGGTACGCCTGCACCGTCTCGCTCAGCGGGAACGTCTGCACCTCGGCGCGGAGCAGGCCCTGCCGGGCGAGTGCGATCACCTCGGCCAGCTCGGCCCGGGTGCCCCAGAACGGGATGACCGCGCCGGTCTCCAGCGGCACCGGTGGCGGTCCCTCTGCGGTCGGCGTCATCGGTAACGTACCGCCGCCGAGGCCGACCAGTGTGAGCTGCCCGCCGGTGGAGACCACCTGACGGGCCGTCGCCAGGGTGGCGTCGACGCAGACGAAGTCGAGGACCACCTCGGCGCCGTCCGGCGCTGGACCGGTCAGTTCGCGGATCTGCTCGACCGCCGCCGGCCCGGCCTGCACGGTGTGGTGCGCGCCCATCCGTTTGGCCAGCCGCAGCGCGGCGTCGCTGGTGTCCACCGCGATGATCGTCGTGGCGGTGGTCGCCGCCAGGATCTGCACGGCCATGTGACCGAGACCACCGATGCCGATCACCACACAGCAGGTGCCGGGCCGCAGCGCGTCCCGGCTCAGCGAGATCGCGTGGTACGGGGTGAGTCCGGCGTCGGTCAGTGGTGCCGCCTGCACCGGGTCCAGCCCGCCCAGCGGCAGCAACCGGTCCGCCGGCACCACCACGTGGTCGGCGAGCCCGCCGTCGCGGCTGAGGCCGATGCCGCCGACCGGTACGGTGCGGCACTGGTTCTCCCGTCCGCGCAGGCAGGCCCGGCAGCGCCCGCAGCCGAGGATTCCGTACACCGCCACGGCCTCCCCGTCGGACCATCCGCTCACCCCTGGGCCGAGCTGGGCGACCCGGCCGGCGATCTCGTGGCCGAGGGTCATCGGGGTGGGGAAGACCCCGGCGGGCGCGTCGAGGATGTGCAGGTCCGAGTGGCAGGCACCGACGGCCGCCATGGCCAGCAGCACCTCGCCCGGACCGGGCGTCGGGGTGGGCACCTCGACCAGTTCGAGAGTGCCGGGCGCGGTGAGTTGGATGGCACGCATGCCCTCAGCGTCGGCCCTGCCCGGCGGCCCCGTCCGGCGAACCGTCCCGGATCACCCGCTGCGGCTGAGCCCTCCCGTCCCGCGTGCCGAAGCGGGTGCCGCCCTCGTCCGGCCACGGGTCCTGGCCGGGTAGTGCCTGCGCAGGTCGGAGGTCGTCATCCGGTCGAGCACCCGGTCGGCCGAAGAGGTTCACCTCGAAGATTGGGTGAGGCTGAGAAACCTGACAACTGCGTCGAAGGGTGTCTCAGCCTCACCTCGATGGCGGCCGGTACGCCGAGCCGGTCAGCCGGCGGCGGCTGAGTCGCTCAGCCGGCGGCGGCCGTGTCGGTGGCCCGCGCGGTCAACGCCCGGACCACGCCGTCGCGGCCCTCGGCGACCAGCCGGCGCAGCGGTGCCGGGTGTCCCTCGCCGGCCAGCCATTCGTCGGTCGCGTCGACCGTCTCCTGCGAGACCAGGTACGCCGGGTAGGCGAGCATGACGAACTCCTGCGCCGGCTCGCTGTCGCGGGTCGCCCAGATCCGGCCGGCCACCTCGAAGTACTTCTGCCGGTACGGCGCGGTCAGCTCCACCTGCGTCGGGTGCTGGAAGCCCTGCAGCAACGCCCGGTGCTGCCAGTTCGGCAGGCTGTCGGGTCCGGTCAGCTGGGCCCAGACGGCAGCCTTGTTGGCGGCGTCCGGCAACAGGGCGCGGGCCAGTGCGGCCTCCCGCTCGCCGCTGGCGGTACGGTCCCGGGCCAGCTCGGCGTCGATCTGTTCGCCGGTGGCGGCACCGTTGGCGGCCAACGACTGCAGCACCGTCCAGCGCAACTCGGTGTCGATGGTCAGCCCCGGTACCACGTCAGCGCCGTCGAGCCAGCCACGCAGCACCGCCAGGTCGTCGTCGGAGCGGGCCGCGGTGGCGAAACTCCGCGCCCAGGCCAGCTGGAAACCGCTGCCCGGCTCGGCGGCCCGCAACGCCGTCCGGGCGGTACGGGCCAGGTCGGCCCAACCCTGCGGCGCCCAGCCCGGCTCGGCGTAGAACGTCAGCGTGCTGGTCGCCTGCCGCAGGGTCGCGGTCACCAGGTTGATGTCGGTCTCGGTGGGCAGCCCGGCGAGGACGAGGGCGACGTAGTCGCGGGCGGCGAGTTCGCCGTCGCGCACCATGTCCCAGGCCGCCGCCCAGCACAGCGCCCGCGCCAGCGACGAATCGAACGCGCTGATGTGCTGCACCACGTTGGACATCGAGTCCGGGTCGAGTCGCAGCTTCGTGTAACTCAGGTCGTCGTCGTTGAGCAGCAGCACGTCGGCGGCACGCTGCCCGACCAGCTCGGGCAGCGCGGTCCGCTCGCCGCTGATGTCGACCTCGGCCCGGTGCCGGCGCACCAGCCGCCCGTCGACCAGGTCGTAGAGGCCGACCCCGATCCGGTGGGTACGCAGCGTCGGGTACCCGGTGGGGGCCTCCTGCAGCACCGTCACCTGCTGGTAGGTGCCGTCGGCACCGACCGCCAGCTCCGGCCGCAACGTGTTGACCTGGGCGGTCTCCAGCCACTGGGCGGCGAACTTGCGCAGCTCCCGACCGGAGGCGGTCTCCAGCTCGGTGAGCAGGTCGTCGAAGGTGGCGTTGCCCCAGGCGTGCCGCTGGAAGTAGCTGCGCAGGCCGGCCAGGAACGATTCCAGACCCACGTACGCGACGAGCTGCTTGAGCACGCTGGCGCCTTTGGCGTACGTGATGCCGTCGAAGTTGACCTCGACCGCCTCCAGGTCCGGCATCTCGCAGTAGACCGGGTGGGTGGAGGAGAGCTGGTCCTGCCGGTAGCCCCAGTTCTTGCGGACCGACAGGAACGTGGTCCAGGCGTCGGTGAACCGGGTCGCCTCCGAGTTGCACCAGTGGCTGGCCCACTCGGCGAACGACTCGTTGAGCCACAGATCGTTCCACCAGCGCATGGTGACCAGGTTGCCGAACCACATGTGGGCCAGCTCGTGCAGCACGGTGTTGGCCCGCTGCTCGTACTCGAAGTCGGTGACCTGGGAGCGGAAGAGGTAGTGCGCCTCGGCGTGGGTGACCGCACCGAAGTTCTCCATCGCGCCGGCGTTGAAGTCCGGCACCCAGATCTGGTCGTACTTGGGCAGCGGGTACCGGACCCCGAACTGGGTCTGGAAGAAGTCGAAGCCCTGCGCGGTGATCAGGTGCAGGTCGTCTACGTCGAGGTGGTCGGCCATGCTGGCCCGGCAGAAGTAGCCCAGGTCGACGCCGTCGTGGCTGCGTCGTACCTCGTGGTACGGACCGGCGCACAGCGCGGTGATGTACGTGCTCATCCGCGCCGACTCGACGAAGTGGACGGTCTTGGCGTCGGTGCCGGCGGGCTCCTCGCTGGCGACCGGCATGTTCGAGATGACCCGCCAGTGCGCCGGCACGACCGCGTGCCAGGTGTAGACGCTCTTGAGGTCGGGCTGGTCGAAACAGGCGTACACCCGCTGGGCGTCGGCGGTCTCGAACTGGCTGTAGAGGTACGTCTCTCCGTCGACCGGGTCGACGCTGCGGTGCAGGCCCTGGCCGCTGGCCGAGTAGCCGAAGTCGGCCTCGACGACCAGCGTGTTCTCGGCAGCCAGGTCCGGCAGGGTCAGCCCGGTCTCGGCCGACCAGCCGGCTGCGTCGAGCGGGCGTCCGTTGAGCGTCGCGGTGTGCAGCCGGTCGGCCGCCACTTCGATGAAGGTGCTCGCGCCCGGCTCGGTGCAGCGGAACGTGACCGTCGTCGTCGAGCGGAACACCCGGTTGTCCGTGGCATTGCCGGCGGCGGACAGGTCCAGGTGGATGTCATACCCGGTCACATCGAGCAGGCGGGCACGTTCAGCCGCCTCGACCTGGGTCAGGTTGCGCACTCCAGCCACCGTGGTGCCTCCGTCCGAAATCGTCCTGCCGTCTTCGTCGACGGCACGGGGACCTGCTGGGAATGGCCCCGTTCGGCCAAGTCTTTCACGTCATGGGCCGGTGGCGAGGCCGGCCCACATCATGGACGCGGGGTGGGTTGACCGGTGTCCAGCGAGGTAAACCGGACCGGGGCGGCCCAACGCCGCCGGAGAAAAGAGAGGGAGTCTGATGTCCGACCGTCAGACCGTGGACATGTACTTCGACCCGATGTGCCCGTGGGCCTGGATCACGTCACGGTGGTTGCTGGAGGTGGAGCAGGTCCGGCCGGTGGACGTGCGGTTCCGGGTGATGAGCCTGGCCGTGCTCAACGAGGGGCGTGATCTGCCGGAGGAGTACCGCAGACTGCTGGACCAGGCCTGGGGACCGGTCCGGGTCGCCGTCGCGGTCCAGGAGAAGCACGACCAGGCGGCGGTACGGGCGATCTACACCGCGCTGGGCGAGCGGATCCACCTGCGGCGGGAGAGCATCGACGAGCAGCTGTACGCCGGAGCGCTCGACGACGCCGGCCTGGATCCGGAGTTCGCCGCCGCGGCCACCGACGCGACCTGGGACGTGCCGCTGCGGACCAGTCACGCCGCCGGGATGGCCCCGGTCGGCATGGACGTCGGCACTCCGGTGATCCACGCCCCCGGCCCGGACGGCACCGGCCAGGTCGCCTTCTTCGGCCCGGTGGTCACCCCGACGCCGCGTGGCGAGGCAGCCGGGCGACTCTGGGACGGAGTCCTGCTGGTCGCCGCGACCCCGGGATTCTACGAGCTGAAGCGGTCTCGGGACGTGGATCCCACGTTCGACTGACG
Source organism: Solwaraspora sp. WMMD791 (assembly GCF_029581195.1). Classification (NCBI taxonomy): domain Bacteria; kingdom Bacillati; phylum Actinomycetota; class Actinomycetes; order Micromonosporales; family Micromonosporaceae; genus Solwaraspora; species Solwaraspora sp. WMMD791. The sequence goes on along the minus strand of NZ_CP120737.1, from coordinate 2,926,722 downwards.
GGCGGCAAATCCCCGGCGTGTCGCTGCACGCGCCACGTGACGCGTCGGCGACGCGGGTCGTTTCCCAGGATGTTCACCCCGCCGGCCCGGCAGGTAGCCGGGTCCACCCGACGCATCGGAGGTCAACATGCTGGTCGACATCGACATCGACTCCGACTACTGGGATCTGCCCGTGCTGCGCGAGGCGATCGCGGCCCGGGTCTGGGGCGCGGCGACCGAGGACGACCCGTACGGGCAGGCGCCGTCGTACCCGATGGCGGCCGTGACGCCGTCGTACCCGATGGCGGTCGGGTCGTCGTACCCGACGGTGGTGGTGCCGGCCGCCCGGTCCGGCGGTGGCCGGCACCGACGCGCCACCCCGGTGGGATGATCCGCCGCACCCGCCGCGCCTGCGATGGACAGCGGCCCGGTGGAACCGGGCCGCTGTCCATCGGGTGGACAGGGCGGATGTATCGGGCGTCACAGCAGGCACCGCCGGTAGCGTCCGCGCCATGACGGTCGCACACCCGATTCCCCGCGCCTGGATCACCACCGGCGACACCGGCGCCCAGAATTACGACGAGTTCGCCTCCGACGCCGAGATCACCGCGATCATCGAGACGAATCCCCGTAGCGCGTTGGCGGTGGAGATGCCGCACCGGGCCCCGGAGAGCCTGGGCCAGTCCTTCCTCGACTGCCTGCCGGTCGCCGCGCAGCGGTTCGCCCGGGCCCGCGCCGACGGCAGCTATACCCCGGCCGACCAGGTGGCGGTTCTCTACCGGATCACCGAGCCGGCCAGCGACGCGGCCGCGTACGGCCTGTTCGTGATGGTCGACACCGACCAGATCTCGACCAGCGCCGACGAACCGGGCCTGGTGATCCGCAACGAGGACGTGTTCATCGCCAAGGTCCGCGAACGGGTCGCGCTCGCCGAGGCCGTCGGGCACCTGCTCTCCCCGGTGCTGCTGCTGCAGACCGGCGTCGGCGACGAGCTGCACACCGCGCTGGCCGCGGCCTGCGACGCCGCCGGCGCGCCGGCCGCGACCGACCTGGACCAGGCCGGCCGTACCCACGCGATCTGGCCGGTCGGGCCGGGCCCGCTGCAGGACCGGCTCTGTGCCCTGGCCGGTGGCGGGGAACTCGTCGTGGCCGACGGCAACCACCGGAGTCTCGCCGCCCAGACCGGCGGGCTGACCCGCTTCCTGGCGGTCGTCACCACGCCGGCCTCGGTCGCCATCCAGCCGTACAACCGGCTGGTCAGCGAGTTGCCGTCGACCCCGGACGAGTTGCTGGCCGGGCTGCGGGCCGCCGGCGCCACGGTGACGGCGGTCGACGGTGCGCCGACGGTGCCGTCCGTCGGCGGCACCGTGCAGCTCTACCTGGCCGGTCGCGGCTACGCGGTGACCCTGCCGGCCGGCGCCGGTGACCGGGTCGACAACCTGGACCACGCCCTGGTCGAGCGGGTGCTGCTGCGGGGCGTCCTCGGCCTCGACCCCGGTGACAAGCGGATCACCTACGTCGGCGGTGACTATCCGGCCGGCTGGCTGACCGGTGAGGTGGACGCGGGCCGCGCCGAACTGGCTGTCCTGATCGCCCCGGTGACCGTCGACGACTTCGTCGCGGTGAACCTGGCCCGGCAGAAGCTGCCCCGCAAGAGCACCTGGTTCACCCCGAAGGCCCGGGGCGGCCTGGTGGTGGCCGAAATCGGCTGACCCGGGTGTGCCGGTGCCCGGCCGGCGCTGACAGACTGCGGGTATGCGCGTCTACCTGGCAGCCGACCACGCCGGCTACGAGCTGAAGGTGCACCTGGCCAACCACCTGGCCAAGCAGGGGTACGAAGTGACCGACGTCGGACCCCACGAGTTCGACCCGGACGACGACTACCCGGCGTTCTGCCTGCACGCAGGCGCCCGGGTGGTCGCCGACCCGGGCAGCCTCGGGGTGGTGATCGGCGGTTCCGGCAACGGCGAGCAGATCGCCGCCAACAAGGTCGCCGGGGTCCGGGCGGCCCTGGCCTGGAACCTGGAGACCGCGCAGCTGGCGCGTACCCACAACGACGCCAACATCGTCGCGATCGGTGCCCGTCAGCACACCCTCGACGAGGCGACCACCCTGGTGGAGGCGTTCCTGGCGACCGGGTTCTCCGGCAACGACCGGCACGCCCGCCGGATCTCCCAGGTCGCCGCGTACGAGGTCGACCGGGAGTTGCCACCGCTGCCGTGACGGCGTCGCCGGCAAGCCAGCGGTGGCCATCGGCGGCCCGCCACCGGGACACCGCTGGTGTCCCGGACCCTCGGGTCGCGTCTGGTGTCCCGGACCGTCGGATCGCGTCGTCAGCGGCGGGGCAGATCTTCCCGGGGCACCCAGTGCCGGCGGACGATCGTCAGGGTCGCCTCGGCGGCGGCGAGGTCGTCCTCGCCGGGCCGTGAGGCGTCCCGGGCCCGCAGCGCGGTGGCCGGGTTGACCTGCGACGTGCCGGAGCCGACGAGGCCGCGCAGGCCCCGGTCGGTGTCCCGGTCGTCGGAGCCGTAGCCGCTGCCGCCACCGCTGCCGGAGCGCCCGATGGTCTGCCGGCGCTGCCGGTGCCCGCCGGGCTCCGGCCGGTGCCCGGCCGGCTCCGGACCACGCGGTACGGGGGAGGGCGGCCGGGGTCCCGGTGCCGGCGGGCGGGCCGGGACCGGATCGGGGCCCGTCGCGGCCGCCGGCGTGGGCCGGTCCGCCACCGGTGCGGGCCGCCCTGACGTCGGTGCGGGCCGGTCCGATGTCGGTGCGCCCGGCTCCGTCGGCGTGCCGTGCCGGTGCCGTCGCCGTCGCCGTTCGTTGTCCGCCATGCGCCGACCGTACCGCGCCCGCCGGCGGCTCAGAACACTTCGATGCCGGCCGGGGCGCGGTCCCAACCGAACGCGGTCGCCGCCTCGGCCACCGCGCCGTGGCGCAGCTCGCGGACCCGGCCGGCGGCGGCCAGCGCCCGCAGCGACACCCCACCCAGGTACGCCGCGCCGAGATCACGCACGTCGCATGCCAGATCGGCCGGCTCGGTGCTCGGTACGCAGCGGGCCCGCTCCCGGTCGCCGGTGAGCCGCCAGCGGCCGGCGTTGTCCGGCAGCAGCCCGTCGGTGACCTCGACGACCACGTCCACCCCGGCGGCGTACCGGCGGGCGGCCAGTGCCGCGCCGACGTCGACCAGCCGGACCCAGAGGCTGTCGGCCAGGGTCGCGCCGAGCTGCCGGGGCTCGTCGACCAGATGCAGCAGCGGTTCGTCGGTCGCCGCGTACCGCAGCGAGACACTGCGGCTCAGGTCGATGCCGGTCAGGAACCGCCACAGCTCGGCGTACGCGGTCGGGTCGTCGGCCACCGCCTCGACGACCTGGACCCGGGCCTGCGGGCCCCGGCCGGACCAGTCGCTCGTCGTGCGCCACAAGGCGTAGCCGTCCGGCCCACCCGGCCCGTCGTGGACCACCGCGCGCAGCGCCGTCTGCCCGGACTGTCGGGCGGGCGTGTCGGCCAGCACGTACCGCCACCAGCGGTCGTCGCGGCTCGACCAGCCGGGCCGACCGACCCGGACCCGGTCGTAGACCGCCGCCAGCGCCGATGCCAGCCCGCCTGGGTCACCGGTGCGCAGGCCGGTGGTCGGGCCCGAACCGACGACCCGGGTCTCCCGCAGGTCGATGTCGAGTTCGAGGCGCTGCGCCGCCATGCCGTAGCCGTACCGGGGATAGATACGACCCTCGCTGGCCCAGAGCACCGCCACGGCCTCGCCGCCGTCGCGGACCTCGCGCAGCTGACGGTGCATCAGCCGGGTGAGCAGCCCACGCCGTCGGTGGGTCGGTGCCACCACCACCATCGTCACGTGCGCGGCCGCCACCACGTTGCCGGGAACGGTCAACTGCCGGGTGTACGCGCCAACGTGGCCGACGATCCGGTCGTCGTCGGTGACGACCAGGCACCGGTCGGGCTCGAAGACGCCGCGCTCCACGTCGACGACGTCGGGGTCCGGATTCTGGTGGAACGCCGCCAGCAGCAGCTCCAGGACAGGATCGAAATCCGCTGGTACGGCGGCCCGCACCGGCGGCGAATTGTCGGTCACTGCACCTGTCTAGCTGATCGGTGGCGGGGTCGGCGACCTATTTGTCGGCTCGCTACTCTCGAAAAGGAGCATCTAGCGGTACGGGGGTCCGCCCGCACCCGTGGGGAGGAAACATGCCGGATCAGCACACGCCATGGGCCGAGCGGACCGTCGAGGTGCCGCCGCAGCGGACGGCGGTCGACGGGGAGACCGCGACCCTACCGGCCGGTGCGCCGGGCGGTGCCGACGCCGCGGGCGGCCCCGGCGCCGACGGTGCCGGGGTGTTCCAACGCGGGGTCGCGCAGGTCGGCCGGGCCGCGCCCCGCACCGCCGAGTTCACCGCGCCGCACGAACCGACCGGCACCGGCTGGCCGCCGGAGGCCGGCGGACCCGGCTGGGCGGACGGCCCGGTGCGCCAGCCGCGCCCGCCGATGAGTCACCACCTGGCCCAGTTGCGCCGGGGCGGCGAGTGGAGCGTGCTCGGCGGGCTGTTCGCCTTCGTCTGCTGGGGGGTCTGGGCGATCTCGGCGCGCGGCAACCTGGGCAGCCCGGTGCTCACCTTCGTGCTGACCCTGCTGGTCGGCGTCGGTCTGTTCGCGCTCTGCCGGGTGGTCGGCCGGGTGGTGCTGGAGCGCCAGTTCGGCCGGGTACGCCGGGGCGCCCGTGCCTCGCACATGGTGACCGGGGCGTACCTGATCGTCGTCGGATTCGCGTACCTGCGGCAGACCGAATGGGTGGTCAGCGCCTGGAACTGGCTGGCCGGTTGGTTCTGATCCGGCGGTGCCGCCCGCCCGGCGCTACCGTGACGACATGCGCAGTCGCGGCGCGACCCTCCTGGCGGCCTGGTGCCTTCTGCTGGCCGTCGGGCAGACCGTGGCGTTCGCGCTCGTCTGGTGGGCCTTCGTCCGGACCTGGCGGGGGCAGTCGCTCGACACGATCGCGTTGACCGGCAACTCGATCGGCCAGGACGAGGCGTACGGGCCGGCGAGCACGGTCCTCGGCGTGGTGTCGGTGGCGTCGCTGGCGTTGGCGACCGGGGTCATCGGCTTCATCGCCCTGCTGCGCGGCCGGGTGCTGCTCGCCGTGGTGGCGATGGCGGTGATCGCCGGGTCGAACCTGACCACCCAGCTGTTCAAGTACCGGGTCGGCCGGCCGGACCTGGGCGTCGACCCGATCGACGCGTACGCCGCCAACAGCCTGCCCAGCGGGCACACCACGGTCGCCGTCTCGGTGGCGGTGGCGTTGGTGCTGGTGCTACCGGCGGCGTTACGGGGCGTCGGTGCGTTGGCCGGTGCGACGTACGCGGCGGCCGCCGGGGTGGCGACGTTGTCCGCCGGCTGGCACCGGCCCAGCGACGCGGTGGCGGCGATCCTGGTGGTGGGGGCCTGGGCGGCGGCCGGGATGCTGGTGCTCGCGCTGGCCGGGCCGGCCGGTACCGAGCCGCGCGCCACCGGCCGGCACCCGGCCGCGTTGACCCTGCTCGTCACGGCCGGGCTGGCGCTGCTGGTCGTGGCCGGGCTGGCGTTGGTGTCGACCGAACCGGTGACCGCGACGCCGCTGGAGGTGGTGAGCCGGCGCCGGCTGTTCGTGGCGTACGCCGGCAGCGCTGCGGGGATCGCCGGCACCGCCGCGTTGGTGCTGGCGATGGTCCTGGCCACCGCCCGTCACGTGGTGGCCGCACCGGCTGCCGCGGCGGCCGGCGCGACGGTGGGAACCGTTCGGGATTGAGCCACGTCTCAGCCATCATGACGATTTATCGAGGCGTACGGGTGGCGGCGACCGCCGCCTCCCTGTTGCTGCTGACCACCGCATGCGCCCAGACGGGCGGGGCCGACGCCGCCGAGGACGCCGCCGCTGGCGGCTCGGCGCTGTCCGGCGACGCGCTGGTGCTGCGGGTGGACTACACCGGCGGGTTCACCACCCCGGCGATGCTGGCGACCCGGCTGCCGATGATCAGTGTGTACGCGGACGGCCGGGTGATCACCCAGGGTCCCACGATCCTGGTCTATCCCGGGCCGGCGATGCCCAACCTGCAGGTCCAGACGATCAGCGCCGAGCAGGTCGACGACCTGGTCAAGCAGGCGCTGGCCGCTGGCGTCGGGACCGTGTCGGACCTCGGCACTCCGCCGGTGGCCGACGCCGCGTCCACCCGGTTCACCGTGCAGACCGCCGACGGCGTCGAGCAGTTGGAGGTCTACGCGCTGGCCGAGGCCGCCGACGCCGGCCAGTCGGGGCTGACCGACGAGCAGGTCTCGGCCCGGGAGAAGCTGCGGGCGTTCGCCGACTCGCTGACCGACCTGCCGGGCACGATCGGCGGCTCGGCGGAGGATTCCGCGCCGTACGTCGCGGAGGCGATCGCCGCCGTCGCCGAGCCGTGGGTGGCGGTCGACGAATCGGTCGACGCCAGCCAGCCGGAGGTGGCCTGGCCCGGCCCGCAACTGCCCGGTACGGCGCTGTCGCCGAACCTGGAGCTCGGCTGCGTGACGGTCACCGGCGCCGAGCTGGAGAAGCTGCGGACGCTGGCGGAGGATGCCACCACCGCCACCCCGTGGACCTCCGACGGCAAGCGGTGGACCGTCACCCTGCGGCCGCTGCTGCCCGACGAGTCGGACTGCGCCGACATCGCCGCGTCGCGCTGACCCTCCCCAGCCACCGGCGATCCCGGTCGGGGTGTCCGCGACGACGGGTCGCGGACACCCCGACCGGCTCTGCGTCCGGTGCCGGCCGTCGAGAGTGCGGCCGGTGCAGGCTCAGTCGGTCTCGTACCCGAGATTCGGTCGCAACCAGCGCTCCACCTCGGCCAGCGGCACACCCCGCCGGGTGGCGTAGTCCTCGGCCTGGTCCCGGCCGATGCGTCCTACCGTGAAGTAGCGCGACGCCGGGTGGGCGAACAGCAGCCCGCTGACGGCCGCCGCCGGGGTCATCGCCCCCGACTCGGTCAACGCGATCCCGGCCCGACCGGCGTCCAACAGGTCGAACAGCTGCCACTTCTCGCTGTGGTCGGGGCTGGCCGGGTAACCGAGCGCCGGGCGGATGCCCCGGAACCGTTCGGCGTGCAGATCCGCCACGTCCGGGTCGGCGTCCGGCTCGTACCAGTCCCGCCGGGCCCGCAGGTGCAGGTGTTCGGCGAACGCCTCGGCCAACCGGTCGGCCAGCGCCTTCACCATGATCGCCCGGTAGTCGTCCTGGGCGGCCTCGTAACCGGCGGCCAGCTCCTCCGCGCCGTGTACGGCGACCGCGAAGCCGCCGAGATGGTCACCGGCCGGCGCCACGTAGTCGGCGAGGCACCGGTTGGGCCTGCCGGCCGGCTTGGTGGTCTGCTGGCGCAGCATCGGCAGCCGTACCGACTGGCCGGAGTCGGCGGCGAGCACCAGGTCGTCACCGTCGGAGTGGGCCGGCCAGAACCCGTACGCGCCGTGCGCCCGCAACGAGCCGTCGGCGATGATCTGATCGAGCATCGTGTTGGCGTCGTCGAACAACTCCCGGGCCACCGGCTGCTCCAGGATCGCCGGGTACTTGCCCTTGAGCTCCCAGGCCAGGAAGAGGAACTGCCAGTCGATCATCGGCCGGAGCTCGTCGAGGGTGGGCTCGACGTAGCGCACCCCGGTGAACGCCGGCACCGGCAGGTCGGTGAAGGAGACCGTCTCCCGGTTGGCCCTTGCCTGGGCCAGCGTGAGCAGCGGCTGGCGCCGGTTGGTGTGCTGCTCGCGCAGCCGCTCCTGCTCGGCCCGGTTGTCCGTGTCGAACTGCTCCGCCCGGTCGGCGCTGAGCAGGTCGGAGACCACCCCGACGACCCGGGAAGCGTCGAGGACGTGCACGGTGACGCCCTCGTAGGCCGGCGCGATGCGGACCGCCGTGTGCTGACGGGACGTGGTGGCCCCGCCGATCAGCAGCGGCAGCTTCAGCCCTCGGCGCTGCATCTCACCGGCGACGGTGACCATCTCGTCCAGCGACGGGGTGATCAGCCCGGACAGCCCGATCGCATCGGCGTTCTCGGCGATCGCGGTGTCCAGGATCTTCGCGGCCGGCACCATCACCCCGAGGTCGATCACCCGATAGTTGTTGCAGCCCAGCACCACCCCGACGATGTTCTTGCCGATGTCGTGCACGTCGCCCTTGACGGTGGCCAGCACCACCGTGCCCGGCCCGCGCTCACCGCTGGGGTCGAACTCGGTGCCGGCGGCGGTGGCGTCCTGGCGGGCCTGCTCCTTCTCCGCCTCCAGGTACGGCTCCAGGTAGGCGACCGACCGCTTCATCACCCGGGCGCTCTTGACCACCTGCGGCAGGAACATCTTGCCGGAGCCGAACAGGTCGCCGACGACCTTCATACCGTCCATCAACGGCCCCTCGATCACGTCGAGCGGCCGGGCCGCCTGTTGGCGGGCCTCCTCGGTGTCGGACTCGATGAAGTCGACGATGCCGTGGACCAGAGCGTGCGACAGCCGGGCGGCGACCGGCGCGTCGCGCCAGGACAAGTCCACGGCGCGTTTCGTGCCGGAGCCGGATACCGTGCCGGCGAAGGAGACCAGCCGGTCGGTGGCGTCGGGTCGCCGGTCGAACAGTACGTCCTCGACCAGCTCCAGCAGGTCGGCCGGGATGTCCTGGTAGACGGCGAGCTGGCCGGCGTTGACGATGCCCATGTCCAGCCCCGCCCGCACCGCGTGCAGCAGGAACGCCGAGTGCATCGCCTCGCGGACCACGTCGTTGCCCCGGAACGAGAACGACAGGTTGGAGATGCCGCCGCTGGTGCGGGCACCCGGGCAGCGCTGCTTGATCAGCGGCAGCGCGTCGATGAACGCCTTGGCGTACCCGTTGTGTTCGCTGATCCCGGTGGCGACGGCCAGCACGTTCGGGTCGAAGATGATGTCGGTCGGGTCGAAACCGGCCTCTCCGGTCAGCAGGTCGTACGCGCGGGCGCAGATGTCGACCTTGCGCTGCGTGGTGTCGGCCTGGCCCTGCTCGTCGAAGGCCATCACCACCACGCCGGCCCCGTACCCGCGGATCTTGCGGGCCTGGTCGAGGAAGACCTCCTCGCCCTCCTTGAGGCTGATCGAGTTGACCACGGCCTTGCCCTGTACGCACTTGAGGCCGGCCTCCAGCACGCTCCACCGCGAGCTGTCGATCATGATCGGGATCCGGGCCACCTCCGGCTCGGTGGCGATCAGGTTGAGGAAGGTGACCATCGCCTGCTCACTGTCGAGCAGGTCGGCGTCCATGTTCACGTCGAGCAGGTTCGCCCCGCCCCGGACCTGGTCGAGCGCCACGTCCACGGCGGCCTGGAAGTCGCCGGCCTCGATCAGCCGGCGGAACTTCGCCGACCCGGTCACGTTGGTCCGCTCGCCGATCATCACGAACCCGGTGTCCGGTCCGATCTCGAACGGCTCCAGACCGCTGAACCGGCTGGTCCGCTCCGGCTGCGGCACGACCCGGGGCGGTGCCCCGGCGACGGCCTTGGCGATCTGCGCGATGTGCTCCGGAGTGGTGCCGCAGCAGCCGCCGACGAGGTTGACCATGCCGGCGCCGGCGAAGTCCGCCAGCAGCGCGCCGGTCTCGGTCGGCGTCTGGTCGTATCCGCCGAAGGCGTTCGGCAGCCCCGCGTTGGGGTGGCAGGCGGTGAAGGTGCCGGCCAGCCGGGTCAGCTCGGCGACGTGCGGGCGCATCTCCTCCGCACCGAGCGAGCAGTTCACCCCGACGACCAACGGCCGGGCGTGCTCGACCGAGCGCCAGAACGCCTCGACGGTCTGCCCGGACAGGGTCCGTCCGGAAAGGTCGACGATGGTGACGGAGATCCACAGCGGCAGCTGCGGGACGGCCTCGCGGGCCGCCGCGATCGCCGCCTTGGCATTGAGCGTGTCGAAGATCGTCTCGATCAGCAGCAGGTCGACGCCGCCCTCGGCGAGCGCCACCATCTGCTCGGCGTACGTCGCCTTCACCTGGTCGAAGGTGACCGCCCGGTAGGCCGGATCCTCCACCCGGGGCGACAGCGACAGGGTGACGTTGAGCGGGCCGACCGAGCCGGCCACGAACCGGCCGCCGAACTCGTCGGCGGCCTGGCGGGCCAGCTGCGCGCCGCGCAGGTTCATCTCCGGCACGTACGCCTCCAGGCCGTAGTCGGCCTGGGCGATGCTCGTCGCGGTGAACGTGTTGGTGGTGGTGATGTCCGCCCCGGCGGCCAGGTACTGCCGGTGCACGTCGAGGATCACGTCCGGCCGGGTCAGGTTCAGCAGGTCCGGGTCACCGGTGACGTCGCGCGGATGATCGGTGAACCGGTCCCCGCGGTAGTCCTCCGGGGTGAGCCGGGCACCCTGCAGCATGGTGCCCCACGCCCCGTCGAGCACCGCGATCCGCTGGCTGAGCAACTCCCGGAGCGCCCGCTCACTGTCGCTGACGTGTGACAACTGGACCACCTGGCTACCTCCGTACAGTCCGGAGGCGCCCTTGTTCACTGGTCACGCCCCCGCTGGCGGGTCGTGATCGCGGCCGAGCGTGGCGGGCGCTCCACGCCCGTCGCAGCGCCTCTCGACCTCGCGTCGAGTCTACCCCTGCGGGCCCGGACACACCCGCAGCACGGCTGCCGTGCCCTTCGCACACCTGTCGGGTAGCTTCGTTCACCGGCTGGGCCGCCCACCGCGTCAGGGCGGCCACCGGACCGACGGGAGATGTAACGACATGGGCAGGAAGACGGTGTACGTCTCCGATTTCAGCGGTGCAGTTCTGGAGCCGGGCGACGAGGTGGTACGGGTGGTCGTGCTGGAGCACCCGGACCTGGTCGCCGGCCCGGTGCGGCTGGAGGCGCGGCCCGACGAGGTGGACAGCATCGACGACGCGGCGCTCGACGTCGCCGTGGTGGAGATCCACGACGGGCAGGGCGACGGCGAGCCACGCCGGGTGACGCTGACCGCCAGCGAGTTCGACTCGCTCGCCACCGACGTGCCCATGGCCCAGTTGCTGCGTACCGCCGAGCGGGTCAAGCCGGCCAGGACCACCCGCAAGTCGGCCGAGCGGATCGACTACGCGACCCTGGAGCACGCGGGCAAGCCGCACCGTGGTCGGACCACCGAGGAGGAGGCCCGGCTGGTTCGCGACCACCTCGACGAGATCAACAAGCGGTTGGCCGACGAGGGGCTGCGCCAGATCGACCCGGCCGATCCCGACCACGCCGAGCGGTACGGCTTCGCCACCCCTGCCGAGCCGGCCTGAGCCCCCGGCCGATCCGGCCTGACCAGCTCGGATCGGCCGGCCGGAAACTGTCGGTCGGGTTCGGCATACTCCGGTCGGGCCGACGACGGCCGTCGGCGTCAGCGACCGGAGGGTGATCAATGGGGACACCAGGTACGCGAGTGCTGCTCGCCGTCGGCACGGCGAAGGGCCTGTTCCTCGCCACCAGCGACGACGACCGGCGTAGTTGGCAGGTGACCGGCCCGCACCTGCCGATGACCGCCGTGTACGCCGTCGCGGTCGACACCCGTCGGGCGGTGCCCCGGCTGCTCGCCTCGGTCACCAACTCCCATTTCGGGCCGAGCGTGAGCGTCAGCGACGACCTGGGGCGCACCTGGTCGGAGCCTCCGCAGCCGCCGGTGGCGTTCCCCGCCGACACCGCGACCGCCCTGGACCGGGTCTGGCAGCTGGTGCCGGCGTCACCGGCCGAGCCCGACGTGGTGTACGCCGGCAGCCAGCCGTCGGCGCTGTTCCGGTCGACCGACGGCGGGGTCACCTTCGAGCTGGTCCGACAGCTGTGGGACCACCCGCACCGGTCCCAGTGGGGTGCCGGGTTCGGTGGTCAGGCGATCCACACGGTCCTGCCCGACCCCCGCGACCCGGCCACCGTGCTGGTCGCCATGTCGACCGGCGGTGTCTACCGCACCGGCGACGCTGGGGCGAGCTGGGCACCGGGCAACACCGGCATCCGGGCCTACTTCCTGCCCGACGAGTGGCCCGAGTTCGGTCAGTGCGTGCACAAGGTGGCCCGCGACGCCGTCGACCCGGACCGGCTGTACGCGCAGAACCACCACGGCGTCTACCGCTCGGACGACGCCGGGGCCACCTGGTCGTCGATCGCCGACGGGCTGCCCAGCGACTTCGGCTTCCCGATCGCCGCACACCCGCACCGGTCCGGGGTGATCTACACCTTCCCGTTGACCGCCGACGCGCAGCGGTTCCCGGTCGACCACCGCTGTCGGGTGTTCCGGTCCGCCGACGCCGGCGCGAGTTGGCAACCGTTGACGGCGGGCCTGCCGGAGCATCCCTACTACCCGGTGGTGCTGCGGGACGCGTTGACCACTGACGACGCGCCGACCGCCGGGGTCTACTTCGGCTCCCGCAGCGGCGACGTCTTCGCCAGCCGGGACGAGGGCGACTCGTGGCGGGCCGTCGCCACCGCCCTGCCCGACGTGCTCTGCGTCCGCGCGGCGGTGGTCTGAGTGGTTACCCTGCTGCTGCCGGGGGCGCTGCGGGCCGACAGCGACGGCCAGGCGCGGCTGGCCGTAGCGGCCTGCGGCACCCTGCGCGCGGTCCTCGACGAGGTGACCGAGCGCTGGCCGCGCCTGGCCCGCCGGATCCGCGACGAGCAGGGCCAGATCCGCCGGTACGTCAACGTCTACGTCGACGGCGCCGACCACCGGCACAGTGGCGGTCTGGACACCCCGGTCCCGGACGGCGCCCAGGTGCAGGTGATCCCGTCGGTCGCCGGCGGCTGACCCGGTCCGCCGGCGATCCGCCGAGGCGGCCGCGACCGTCGTGAGCTGGACCGGCATGATGCCGGGCGTGCCTCGCCTTCTGATCGACCTCAGTCCGCTGCGGTCCAGTGTCCCGTACCGCCGGATGTGGCTCGGCACCTCGCTGTCGGCGATCGGCACCGGCCTGACCACTGTCGCGGTGAGCCTGCAGATCTACGACATCACCGGTTCGACCTTCAACGTCGGCCTGGTGGGGCTGTTCGCGCTGGTGCCGCTGGTGGCGTTCGGCCTGTACGGCGGTGCGATCGTCGACGCCTACGACCGGCGTCGGGTGGTGGTGACCACCTCGACCGGCCTGCTGCTGGTCGGAGTGGGCTTCACCGCCCAGGCATGGTTCGACGTCGGCAGCGTCGGACTGCTCTACGGCCTGGTGGCGGTACAGAACGCGCTGTTCGCGGTCAACAATCCGGCCCGTACGGCGATCGTGCCCCGGCTGCTGCCGGTCGGCCTGCTGCCGGCGGCGAACGCCCTCACCGGCCTGTCGATGGGCCTGTCGTACACGGTCGGTCCGCTGGTCGCCGGGGCCCTGGTCGGCTGGTGGGGCTACTCGGCGACGTACGCCGTCGAAGTGGCGTTGGTGGCGGTGGCGTTGGCGACCCTGGTGGCGTTGCCGCCGGTGCCGCCGGAGGGTGAGGTCCGCCGGGCCGGGTTGGCGTCGGTCTGGGAGGGCCTGCGATTCCTCGGCACCCGACCCAACGTACGGATGACGTTTCTGGTCGACCTGGCCGCGATGGTGTTCGCCATGCCACGGGTGCTGTTCCCGGCGATCGGGGCGACCGCGCTGGGCGGCGGGGCGACCACCGTCGGTCTGCTCAGCGCCGCCATCGCTGCCGGTACCGTCACGGCCAACCTGTTCTCCGGTCCGCTGGGCGCGGTCCGTCGGCAGGGTCTGGCGGTGCTGCTGTCGGTGGCGGCCTGGGGTGCGACGATCGTCGCGTTCGGACTGGTCGTCGCCGCGTCGCCCGGCCCGGTACCCGGCGGCGGCGCGGGTTCGTCACTTTGGCTCGCGGTGGCGGTGCTGGTGCTGGCGGGCGCGGCCGATGCGGTCAGTTCCGTGTTCCGGATGACGATCCTGCAGGCGGCGACGCCGGACGCCCTGCGCGGCCGGCTGCAGGGGGTCTTCATCGTGGTGGTCGCCGGTGGCCCGCAACTGGGCCAGCTGGTGCTGGGCACGACCGCGCAACTGACCGGGGAGGCGCTGGCCGCGATCGCCGGTGGCACGGCCTGTCTGCTGGTGCTGGTGGCGCTGGCCCGCTACCAGCCGGGGTTCGCCCGTTACGACGCCCGGGATCCCACTCCCTGAGCGCCCGCCGGCACCGGCACAATGGTCTGCGCCGGCACATCGGTCGGCGCCGACTACGACGGTCTGCGCCGGCGCGTTCTCCCGCCGGTACCGACGTGCGCCGAAGGAGTCGCTCGATGGACAGGTTCACCGGCCGGGTCGCCGTGGTCACCGGAGCCGCCCAGGGGATCGGGGCCGCCACCGCCACGCGGTTGGCCGACGAGGGTGCCACCGTGGTGCTGGTCGACCTGAGCGCACAGCGGGCCCAGCCGGTGGTCGACGAGATCGTCGCCGCTGGTGGTGCGGCGGTCGCTGTCGGCTGCGACGTGACCGACCCGGTGGCCGTCGACGCCATGATCGACCGCTTGGCGGCCGACCATGGTCGGATCGACATCCTGGTCAACAACGCCGGGATCACCCGGGACAACATGCTGTTCAAGATGCCGGTCGACGACTGGGACGCCGTGCTGCGGACCAACCTGTCGAGCATGTTCCACTGCTGCCGGGCGGCGCAGCGGCACATGGTCCCGGCCCGGTACGGCAAGATCGTCAACCTGAGCAGCCGGTCCGCGCTGGGCAACCGTGGCCAGGTCAACTACGCGGCGGCGAAGGCCGGGGTGCAGGGTCTCACCGCGACCCTGGCGATCGAGCTGGGGCCGTACAACATCAACGTGAACGCCGTCGCCCCCGGCTACGTGGCCACGGCGATGACCGCGGCGGTCGCCGACCGCATCGGCGTGGACCCCGAGGAGCACCGCCGACAGGTGGCCGAGCAGACACCGTTGCGCCGGGTCGGTCAGCCAGCGGAGATCGCGGCGGTCATCGCCTTCCTCGCCAGTGACGACGCGTCCTACGTCAGCGGACAGACACTGTACGTCAACGGTGGGGCCCGCTGAGGCGGCGGCTGTGTCGGGCGGTGCCCGGCCGTGCGGCCGGGCTCACTGCTCCCGGTAGCTGGCGTGGTCGAAGTCGGCGTAGCCGCCGTCGTTGCCGATGTCCTGCACCCAGAGGCCGACGAACGCGCCGGTGAACCCCCACGCCTCCGGCTCGCCGTCGGTCATCCGGGCGGCGTACTCGTCGGACAGGATCGTCGCGTCGAGCTCCACCGGAATCTCCCGCCACTGGTCGCCGCGGTGGTAGCCGAACCGCAGCACCGGGCCGTCGAACACCACCCGCAGGCCGAGCCGGTCGACGTCGGTGACGTCGACGCTGACCTGCGGGTAGGCCCGGCGGCGCCCGCTGTCACAGCTGAGCAGCTGCAACTCCTGGCGTCCGTCGTCGGTACGGGTGATGTACGCGTAGTGCCAGTTCTCGGTGTTGTAGTAGCCGGTGACCCCGGCCAGCTGGCGCGGGGTGTCCGCGCGGAACTCGACGACGGTGTCGAACACGCAGCGCGACGCGCCCACCCGGCGGGCCACCAGGCTGGGGCGCTGTCGACCGACCGGTGACTGGCCACCGACGACGCGCAGGTGCGACGGGCGGCTGGTCAGGTCGAGCCAGTCCGGCGTAGCCGGCCGGCGCAACGTGGCCCAGCGTGGACCGAGCTGCGGGCTGTCGAAGTGGTCGGTCTCCGGCTCGGCGGGCCAGGGGTGTGCCGGCAGGTCGGGGGCGGGGACCTGCTCGGCCGGGAGCTGCCCGGCGACCCGTGGCCAGCCGTCGGCGGACCAGTCGACCCGCGCGATGGCGGTCTCCCGGCCGAGGACGCAGCGACCGAGCGGGGTGTACGGCCGGGCGACCAGGTAGGCGAGGTACCACTCGCCGCCCGGCGTGCGCACCAGACTGCCGTGCCCGGCCTTCTGCAGAGGCAGCTCGGGACGCCCGACCGAGGTGAGCATCGCACCCTGCGGGTCGGCTTCGTAGGGCCCGTGCAACGACCGGGACCGGGCGACGGTGACCCGATGCTCCCAGCTGGTGCCGCCTTCGGCGGTGACCAGGTAGTACCAGCCGTCGTGCCGGTAGACGTGCGGTCCCTCGGTGAGCCCGGCCGACGTACCGGTGAAGATGGTGGTCGGCGCGCCGACTAGTCGCTGGGTTTCCCGGTCGTAGCGCTGGATCTCGATGCCGCCGAAGCGGTCCCGGCCGGGCCGCCAGTCGGCGGTCATCGCCAGCAGCCAGGTGCTGCCGTCGTCGTCGTGGAACAGCGAGGCGTCGAACCCGTGGGCGTGCAGCCGCACCGGGTCGGACCAGGGTCCGTCGATCGACGGCGCGGTGATCAGGTAGTTCTGCGGGTCCCAGTAGCCGCTGGCGAAGCTGGACACATCACTGTAGACGAGGTGGAACAGCCCGTGTGCGTACGTCAGGTCGGGCGCCCAGACACCGCAGGAGTCGCCCGCTCCGGTCAGGTCCAGTAGTCGGCGTTCGGTGAGCACCCCGCCGATCGGGCGCCAGTGCACGAGGTCCCGCGAGTGGTGCAGGGTAACGCCGGGGTACCACTCGAACGTCGAGGTGGCGAGGTAGTAGTCGTCGCCGACGCGCAGCACCGACGGGTCAGGGTAGAACCCGCGCAGCACGGGATTGGTGATGACCCGGGCCGAGGTGGCTACTTCGGTCGTGTCGGTCGGCATGAGTGGTCCTCCGGGCTCGAGCTGCGGCGCCATTTCGATAGTTTTCCGGAAAGTATGCCACCAGGATCGGCGTTGCGGGAGGCATTGATTCCTGCTCATGGCAGCGGGATTTCGGTCTTGACCCTGGCGTGATGCCGTCGTAGCGTGACCGCAGCCATTGCTAGATGTCGATCTAGCGGCGAAAATTCTCGGTGACCACGATCGATCGTATTTGGTATCCGACGGCGGTGCGTGTCCTCCGCGACGCGCCCGCCCATGTGAGGGGACGGCGCATGGCGAGTCCGATCCACCTGTCCCGCCGGTCGTTGCTGGGCCTGGCCGGCCTCGGCGCCGGCGTGCTCGCGCTCGGTGCCTGCGGCGGCGACGACGGTGACGGCGGTCCCGGCTTCGACTGGTGGCACATCCAGAACACCGACCCGATGCTGCCGGTCTGGGCGGCGATGGCCGAGGAGTTCCAGGCGCAGAACACCGGCGTCACGATCACCGTCACGCCGTTGGAGAACGAGGCGTTCAAGGCCCGCCTGACCACCGTCACCCAGGCCGGCAACCCACCGGACCTGTACCACACCTGGGGCGGCGGGGTGCTGCGCCAGCAGGTCGAAGCAGGACTGTGCAAGGACATCACCGACGCCGTCGCACCCTGGCGGGACATTCTCGCCCCGGCGTCGACCCTGCCGTACGAGGTCGACGGCCGACTGTACGGCGTTCCGTTCGACATCGGCATGGTCGGCTTCTGGTACAACAAGGCGCTGTTCGCCGACGCCGGAGTGGACGCGCCGCCGCAGACCTGGGCCGAGTACCTGGACGTCGTGCGCGCGCTCAAGTCCGCCGGGATCACTCCGATCGCGCTGGCCGGGGGCGAGAAGTGGCCGGGCCACTACTACTGGGCCTACCTGGCGATGCGCATCGGCGGCCTCGACGCGCTCGACCAGGCGGCGCAGGACAACGACTTCACCACCCCGGCGTTCATCGGCGCCGGCGAACGGCTGGCCGAACTGGTCGCCCTCGAGCCGTTCCAACAGGGCTTCCTGGGCGCGTCGTACGGTGATCCCGACGGCCAGGCCGCCGCGATGGGCAACGGCCAGGCGGCGATGGAGCTGATGGGGCAGTGGGCGCCGGCGGTCCAGGAGGAGGCGTCCGGTGTCGAGGGCGGCATCGGCGAGGATCTGGGCTTCTTCCCGTTCCCGGCGGTCGACGGCGGCGCGGGTTCGGCGTCGGACGCGTTCGGCGGTGGTGGCGGTTTCGCCGTCGGCCGGGACGCACCCGACGACGCGCTGCGGTTCCTGGAGTTCATCAGCCAGGTCGACAACCAGCGTCGGGCGGTCGCCACGGGTGCGTTCCTGCCGGTGACCATCGGTGCCGAGGACGCCATCACCGACCCGAACCTCGCGCTGGTCGCCGAGACCCTCGCTGCGGCGACCGGCTTCCAGCTCTACCTGGACCAGGCCTACGCCCCGGCGGTCGGCCAGGAGGTCAACGACCGGGTCGCCGAGCTGATCGCCGGGCAGATGTCCCCGACACAGGTGGCCGAGGCGGTCACCACCGTGGCGCAGCGCTGAGGCGATGTCGATCGTGTCCACCGTAGCCGGCCCGTCGCGCGCCCCGGGCCGGCCGCCACCCCCGGGCGTCGACCGCGCCCTGCGTCGCCGTCGGATCAGCGACCGGATCACCATCGTCGCGTTCCTGCTGCCCGCGCTGGTGTTGTTCGCCCTGCTGGTGGTCGTCCCGATCCTGGTGGCCGGCTACACCAGCTTCTTCCGGTGGAACGGATTCGGCGGCGTGCCGACGGACTTCATCGGTCTGGACAACTTCATCCGGCTGCTGGCCGACCCGGTCTTCCTCGGCGACCTGCGGCGAGGGTCGCTGCTGCTGGTGCTGTCGGTGACCGTCCAGCTGCCACTGGCCCTCGGGCTGGCGCTGCTGCTCAACCAGAGGCTGCGCGGCCGGGCGGTGTACCGGACACTGTTCTTCGCACCGTACGTGTTGTCCGAGGTCATCACGGCGGTCCTGTTCACCATGGTCTTCTCCCCGAACCGAGGGCTGGCCAACCACCTGCTCGGTCTGGTGGGCCTGGAGGCGCTGAGCTCGACCTGGCTCTCCGACCCGTCCACCGTGCTCTATTCGGTCTTCCTGGTGATGACCTGGAAGTACTTCGGCTTCCACATGATCCTGCTGCTGGCCGGGCGGCAGAACATCCCGGCCGAACTGCACGAGGCCGCGGCGACCGACGGTGCCGGCGGCTGGCAGACCTTCCGCCACATCACGCTGCCGCTGCTCGCCCCGACGATCCGGATATCGCTGTTCCTGGCGGTGATCGGCACCATCCAGCTGTTCGACCTGGTCTGGGTGCTGACCGGCGGTGGTCCGCTGAACGCCTCGGAGACGATGGCGGTGACCATGTTCCAGTACGGCTTCCGTCGCTTCGAGGTCGGCTACGCCAGCGCGATCAGCATCGCCATGTTCCTGATCAGTCTGCTCTTCGCGGTGCTCTACCAGCGCTTCGTCCTGCGCCGCGACCTCGAAGGAGCCATCACCACCATGCGGGGCCGCAGATGAGCAGATCGGCACGTCCTCCGGCCGCCCCGGCGGGTCGGGCCACCAGCGCCGCCGTGGCCGGCCGCCGCCGCCGGACCCTGCGGGACCTGTCGCTGCATGCCGTCTCGGCCCTCGTCGGGCTGCTGATCATCGTCCCGATCGTCTTCGCTGTGCTCGGCGGGTTCAAGGACAACTCCCAGCTGTCCACCAACCCGTTCGGCCTGCCGGCGCCGTGGATTCCGGCCAACTACCTGGAGATCCTCGGCTCGGACTCCTTCTGGCGGCAGCTGTTCAACAGCACCCTGATCGCGGTCAGTACCGCCGTACTCGTCGTCGCGGTCGCGGCGCTGGCGTCGTTCATCTTCGCCCGCTACGCCTTCCGTGGCCGGGAACTGGTGTTCCTGTTCTTCACCATCGGGCTGATGTTCCCGTTCGCGGTGGCGATTCTGCCGCTGTTCATCCTGCTGCGCACGATGGGGCTGCTGGACAACCCGCTCGGGGTGATCCTGCCGCAGGCGGCCTTCGGCCTGCCGGTGACGATCATCATCCTGCGGTCGTTCTTCCGGGCCATCCCGGCCGAGCTGGAGGAGGCGGCGATCCTGGACGGCTGTACGCCGTTCGGCTTCTTCTGGCGGGTCCTGCTGCCGATGGCCCGGCCGGCGATCGCCACCGTCTCGGTGCTGGCCATCGTCGCCAGCTGGAACAACTTCATGCTCCCGCTGGTGGTGTTCAACGACCCGAACTGGTGGACCATCCCGGTCGGCGTGCAGGAGTTCCAGGGTCAGTACGCCGACGACAGCGCCAAGGTGCTGGCGTACGTGGTGCTGGCGATGGTGCCGGCGCTGGCCTTCTACGCGGTCGCCGAGCGCCAGCTGATCGGCGGTCTGACCATCGGCGCGACCAAGGGCTGACCTGGTGACCCGGACGATCGTGGCGGGTTGACGATAGTCCCGCCGAGCCGGCCGGTCGGCCGGACATGCCGGCCCCGGGGGTGGTTGTCCGGCCGTCGGCAGCTGGCGAGACTGCGTGATCATGAGCCGCCGCAGCCTCGTGACCGTCTCGGCCGTCGTGGTCGTCGTCCTCGCCCTGGCCGTCACCGTCACCCTCGTGGTGCTCGACCGTGACGGTCCGCCGCTGACCGCGAGTGACCCGGACGCCGGGATCTCCGTACGGGTGGACGGCTCGGCCGTCGCCGGCCGGGGCGCCAGCCTGCGGGTCGGGGTGGCCGACGACCCGCCGGCGTTCCCGTCGCAGGGCATGATCACCCCGCTCGGCGACGTCGCGCGGGTCGAACTCGACGGCGGCGAGCTCACCGGCGCCGCCACCATCACGTTCGACTACCCGCCGGACGCACCGGTCGACGACATGTTCATTGCCACCTACGTCGCCGACTGGGAGCAGTGGCTGCCGCTCGGTGGCGACATCGACGCCGACGCCGGCACCATCAGCACCCAGACCCGGCACTTCTCCTACTGGGTCGTCGCCGCCTGGGACCAGGAGGAGACCGCCGCGCAGGCGGCGCTGGTGCTGCAACGGGAGATCAACGCCAACCGGTACGCACGTGGCGTCGCCGGAATCCTGTCCGTACCGCCGCCGCTGGAGTGCCGCTACCAGGCCCTGCCGGTCCGGGTCGACCTGGGCGCATTCATCCCGGGCATGGACACCTGCGCCAGGTTCCACCCGGACCGGGACGGCACGTACCAGTTCAGCGTCGGCAACACCGTCGGCTACCCGCTGCTGCTGGAGTTCCCGCCGGCGTTGACGGTCGAGTCGGCGCCCGACTCCGACACCGGGCCGACCGGCCGGGACAACATCTACACGGCGCTCGTCGAGGACGTCCGGACGCTGATGGGCGATACCGCCGTGGTGCTCAGCTCCGGCACCCGGGTCACCTTCCGGCTCGACCCGGCGAAGCTGCCCGAATCCGGTACGGTCACCCTCAGCGCTCGGCTGGACTACGGACACGTTCTGCTGGACGCCTCCGGCCTGCTGCTGCAACTGCTGCTGCCGCTGAGCCCGGACAGCAGGGCGCTGCAGCTGTGGCGGCAGTCCGAGAAGTACCTGCAGGCCGCAGAGTGCATCCTGACCGAGAGCATCAAGCTGGGTCGGATCGTCGGCAACCCGAACGGTGCCGACCTCACCGGCTGGGTGTTGTCGGCCGCGAACGCCTACTACGAGGGCGTGCTGCGGTGCGCCGAGCCGTTCGTCGACTTCGTGCTCAAGTTCATGGAGAAGCCAGCGGAGACCTACGTCGAGGGGATCTTCAACGGGATCAGCAACAGCCTGAGCGGCCTGCTGAAGCGACGCTTCGACGCGGTGCTCGCCGTCTGGCGCAACTCCGGGGCGATCCGGGAACTGCTCTCCGGGACGGTGGAGCTGGCCCGGCAGGCATTCACCGGCGACAGCGGCCGACGGTCGGTGCGGCTGACCGTCACCGATCCGCCGCTGGACCGGTTGGCTGAGGTGGTACCCCGCCCCGGTGACGGCAACTTCGTCACCGGCACCGGCCCGACCGACTTCGTGGTGACGCAGGAGAGCCAGTTCGCCCCGTTCGGCCCGTTCCGGGGCTGCCCGGGTGACCCGGAGTGGCAACTGGGCTGGAGTTCGACCCCGCACGGCACCGGCTACCTCTATCTGGGTGGGGCCAGTGACCTGATCAGCGCTCAGGTGCAGGTGTCACACGTACCGGCCGGGCAGCGGGCCGCCGTCGAGGAGTATCTGCGGCAGTTGGGTTCCGTCCAGTGCCGCGCCGAGCGGACCGCCGCCGCCTACACCGACTACGGCCCGGTGGTGACCGCCCGGGACTATCCGGCGGTCACCCTGGTCTGGAACGCCCTGGAACAGACCCCGGACTACCAGGCGGCCGGCAGCATCTGGTGGGGCTTCGACCCGCGTACCGGCTATCTGCTCAAGTTGCAGACCCAGCCGTTCGACAATCCCGAGATGTCGATCGGTGAGGTGACCGAGCACAGCGAGACCGCCTGGTACTACCTGGTGAAACGCGCCGAGGCGATGCTCGGGACCGGGCTGGCGCCGGCGTCCTGAGCATCCCGGTCCCCTGTGGAGAAGAGGTGTCCACGGTAGTCTCTGCCGGGTGACGAGCATCCTGGTGCCCTACCATCTCGACGAGTATCTGCCCGAGCTGGACGTGCCGGGGACAGCGGAGACCACCGTGCTGCCGGCGCTACCCGACGGTACCCCGTGGGCACGGCTGGCCTGGCTGTACGGGGCGGTCGCGGTGACCGTCGCCGGTGCGGTCTCCGCCGGCCACCGTCCGCTGGTGTTGTCCGGCGACTGCACCACCTCCCTCGGTGTGCTCGCCGGCCTGCAACGCGCCGGGGTCGACCCGGCGGTCGTCTGGTGCGACGCGCACGGCGACCTGCAGACCCCGGAGACGACCAGCAGCGGCTATCTGGGTGGGATGCCGCTGCGGCTGCTGACCGGCCACCACCCCGAGTTGATCGCGACGGCGCTCGACCTGACCCCGGTGGCGCCGGACCGGGTCGTCCTCGTCGACGGCCGGGACCTCGACCCGCCGGAGGTCGACCACCTGCGGGGGTCGGCGATCCGCCGCTGCGGGGTCACCGATCTCGCCGACACCGTCGCGCACCTGCCGGACCAGCCGATCTACCTGCACCTGGACGCCGACGTCGTGGACCCGGTGGACCTGCCCGGGCTGCGGTTCCCGGCACCGGGCGGACCACAGCTGAGCGAGGTGGCCGACGCGGTGACGACCCTGCTGGACACCGGCCGGGTCGCCGCCGTCGGCGTCGCCTGCACCTGGGAGCCGGGCCACGGCGCCGCCGCCCGGTTCGGCCCGCTGGTCAGGGAGCTCCTGCGCCGGCTGGCCTGACCGACAGCGAGTCGGCCGGCGGCACCTGCGAGTCGGCCGGCGGCACCGGCGGGCGGCCGGCGAGGGCGGCCCGCCAGCCACCGGCGGCGGTGACGTCGACGGCGTCGCGGACGCCGTGTTCCTCGGCGAGGAAACCGATGACCCGGCTGCCGTCGTCGAGTTCGACCGAGCCGAGCCCGAGCGGCGCCGGTACGGTGCCCAGCAGCGCACCGACCGCCTGGTGCGGCAGCCGCCACACCTCGACGGCGATGCCGCCGGGTGGGCCGTCGCCGGTGCGGACCAGTCCGGGGCGGGGCAGGCCCGGTCCGGTCAGCCGGTAGAGCCGGTAGCCGGGTGCGGTCCGGGCCCGGTACGCCAGCCGTGCGCCCAGCTCGACCAGTTGCGGGTTGAGTGGCAGCCCGGTCAGGTGCGCGCCGGCCACCGCCAGGGTGGTCGTCCCGGTCGGTGCGTCGGCCGGGGCGGCCACCGGTTCGCCGCACCACCGCGCGGCCAGGTCGAGCAGCGGCGCGTCGGCGAAGGCCGGGGCGATGAACTGGACGCCGAACGGCAGCCCGTCGGGGCGGGCCCCGGCCGGTACGGCGACCGCGCACAGGTCGAGCAGGTTGACGAAGTTGGTGAACCGGCCCAGCCGGGCGTTGACCCCGACCGGGTCGGCGGCGACCTCGGCCAGGGTCGGGTGGCCGGGGGTGACCGGCAGCAGCAGCGCGTCCACGTCGGACCAGAGGCCCTCGGTGCTCCGGCGCAGCGCCGCCAGGCGGTCCAGTCCGGCGAAGACGTCGGGCCCGGCGATGTCGCGGCCCCGCGAGACGATGGCCCGTACCGTCGGGTCGAGATGGGGGCCGTCGGGTTCCAGCAGATGCCCGAGCGCGGCCCAGCGGGCGGCCAGCCACGGCCCGTCGTAGAGCAGTCGGGCGGCGGCCAGGAACGCGGTGACGTCGACCTCGACCACGTGCGCGACGACCGTCCGCAGCCGCCGCAGCGCGGCCCGCCAGGCGGTCTCGTGTGCCGGGTCGAGGTCCAACGGACGGTCCGGTACGGCGACCACCCGCATCCGGGTGGCGATCCCGGTCGGCGGCTGGGTGGGCATCGGCCGGGACCACGGGTCGTCGGGGTCTGCCCAGGCGAGCGCGGCCAGCGCCGGCCGGGCGTCGGCGACGGTCCGGGTGAAGGTGGTGACGCAGTCCAGCCCGGCGCAGGCGGGCAGCACGCCGGCGGTGGAGACCAGCCCCCGGGTCGGTTTCACCCCGACGACGCCGTTGAAGGCGGCCGGTACCCGGCCGGATCCGGCGGTGTCGGTGCCCAATGCCAGCGGCACCAGCCCGGTGGCGACGGCGAGGGCGCTGCCGGAGCTGCTGCCGCCGCTGACGTGGGCGGCGCTGGCGGCGCTGTGACAGGCGCCGTACGGGCTGCGGGTGCCGACCAGCCCGGTGGCGAACTGGTCCAGGTTGGTCTTGCCGATGACCACGGCACCGGCGTCGGTGAGCCGGCGTACCGCGGTGGCCGACGCGGCGGCCGGCCGGTCGGCCAGGGCGGGGCAGCCGGCGGTGGTGGGGTGCCCGGCCAGGTCGAGGTTGTCCTTCACCGCGATGGCGGTGCCGGCCAACGGGGCCTGCGGGTCGACGCGGGCGGCGGCGTCGGCGGTCTCGGCCGGGTCGAGCAGGGTGATCCAGATCGGCTGGTCGGGGTCGGCGGCCAGGTGGGCGGTGCGGGTAACGGCGGCCAGCTGCGCGGTGGGGGTGGCGGCGGCCGACCGCGCGGTGCGGGTGGCGGCGGTCACGTCGTCCGGTGCGGTCGATGTCACGGG
Organism: Solwaraspora sp. WMMD791; assembly: GCF_029581195.1. Lineage (NCBI taxonomy): Bacteria > Bacillati > Actinomycetota > Actinomycetes > Micromonosporales > Micromonosporaceae > Solwaraspora > Solwaraspora sp. WMMD791. Next base: position 2,901,904 of record NZ_CP120737.1, on the reverse strand, counting down.
TGATACCTCCGGTGGCGCCAGGGGTACGGCCGGTGCGGGACCGGGCGCGCGGCGAGGCGCGCACACCGGCCGTACCCCTGGCGGGTCGGTCAGGACGACGGGATCTGGCCGACGACGCCGTCGACGAAGTAGTCGATCGACTCGATCGTCTGGTAGTCGGGGATGGTGCCGGCGGGCACCCGTACGGTGCCGGCCTGGTCGACGACCGGCCCGGCGAACGGCGACCCGTCCTCGGCGCTGATCTTGGCCTTTGCCTGCTCGACGAGGGCCTTGGTCGCGTCGTCGACCGCCGGCCCGTACGCCGACTGCACGAACGGGTTGTCGCCGGTCTTGAGGCCGACCCGGAAGTTGGCGTTGTACTCGCTGCCGGTGAACTCACCGTCCAGGATGGTCTTGACCATTTTCGTGTACAGCGGCCCCCAGTCCCATTCGGAGCCGGTGAGCCAGCCGGTCGGCGCGAGCTCGCTGGCGTCGGCGTGGTAGCCGACGGTGTAGGCACCGGCCGCCTCGGTGGTGCGGATGATGGTGGCGGTGCAGTCCTGGTGCTGGCTGATCACGTCGACGCCCTGGGAGAGCAGGCTGTTGGTGGCTTCGGCCTGCTTGGCCGGGTCGCACCAGCTGGAGGTGTTCACCACGTAGGTCTGTGCGGCCGGGTTGACCGAGGCGGCACCGAGCTGGAACGCGTTGATGTTGTCCAGGGTCTGCGAGATCGGGAACGCGTACACGTACCCCAGTTTGTTGGTCTTGGTGGTCTTTCCGGCGACGATGCCGGCCAGGTAGACCGGTTCGTAGACGGTGCCGAAGTAGGTGCCGAAGTTCGGCGGCACGTCGCCGTCGACGAGGTTGCCCTGCTGCAGCACCACGACGTCGGGGTTGGCGGCGGCGACCTTGAGCGCCGGGTCCTTGTGGCCGTACGAGGTGGCGAAGATGATCTTCGCCCCCTTGCGGATCATGCTCTCCATCACCCGGGTGGCGTTGTCGTCCTCCGGGACGTTCTCGGCGGTCAGCACCTCCAGGTCCGGGTACGCGGCGGCGACGGCCTGGCTACCGGCGTACGCGGCCTGGTTGTAGCCGTAGTCGTCCTTGGGACCGACGAAGATGAAACCGATTGCGGTGCCGCCGGTGCCCGGCGCCCCGGCGCTGTCGCCGGTCGACGCGGCGGTGGTGGTGTTGGTGGCGCAGCCGGCCAGCAGTACGGCTGCCAGCGTGCTGGCGGCCGTGGCGGCCAGCGCGCCGCGACGGGTCAGTCTTCGCATGCTCATCTGGGTTTCCTCCGGTGATCTATTTGGCGGGGGTCAACTCGAAGACCCGGGAAAGTCCTTCCGGGGCGGCGTTGCTGCGCCGCCGGCCGAGCAGCACCAGCGCGGCGATGGTCACCAGGTACGGCAGTGCGTCCAGGGCGAACTGGTTGAAGCCCAGGCCCCGGGCCTGCAGCGCGGGGGAGAGGGCAAGGGCGGCACCGAACAGGTAGGCCCCACCGACGGCGCGCAGCGGATGCCAGGCGGCGAAGATGACCAGGGCGACGGCGATGAAGCCCCGGCCGGCGGTCATGTTCTCGAACCAGGCGGTGGCGTACGCGGTGGACAGGTGCGCGCCGCCGATCCCGGCGAGCAGGCCACCGGTCACCACGGCCAGGTACCGCACCAGCTGCGGCGAGTGCCCGTACGCGGTGAGCACCTCGCCGCGTTCGCCGGCACCGCGGATGGTCAGGCCGACCCGGCTGCGGTACAGCAGCCACCACAGCGCCGGGGCGAGCAGGTAGGAGCCGTACACGAGCGGGTCGTGCTGGAAGAAGATCGGCCCCAGCCACGGGATGTCGGCCAGCAGCGGGATCGGGTACGGCTGGAACGGGCTGATCGCCCGGCCGACGTACGCGGCCCCGAACATCGAGGTCAGCCCGAGGCCGAGGAAGAGCACGACGAGACCGGTGGCGAGCTGGTTGGCGGCCCGGCCGAGCACCATCACCGCGTGGACCAGGGCGAGCAGGCCGCCGGCGGCGGCGCCGGCCACCACTCCGGCCCACGGGCTGCCGGTCTCGGCGGTGACGGCGTACGCGGCGAGCGCGCCGGTGAGCATGCTTCCCTCGGTGCCGAGGTTGATCACTCCGGCGCGTTCGGCGATGGTCTCGCCGAGGGCGGCGTAGAGGATGGCGGTGCCGCCGCGCACCCCGCCGGTGAGGACGTCGACGATCACTTCTTGCTCCTTCGGGTGAAGCCGAGCACGACCAGCAGCACGATGGCCATCAGTACGTTGACCGAGGCGGCCGGCAGGTTGGCGTCGATCTGCAGGCTGTCGCCGGCCATCGCGATCGCGGCCAGCAGCAATGCGGCCAACGCGACCCGCAACGGCCGGTGCAGCGCCAGCCAGCTGGCCAGGAAGCCGACGTAGCCGAAGTTGGCGGTCATGCCGGGGCGCAACTTGAACTCCGTACCGGCGAAGTGGACCAGCCCGGCCAGGCCGGCGAGTGCGCCGCCGACGAGCATCGAGGTGACCAGCAGGGTGCCGACCCGCAGGCCGGCGCGGCGGGCCGCTTCCGGGTTGCCGCCGACGACCCGCAGCCGGAATCCCCAGCCGGTGCGCGCCATCAGCCACCAGATGGCGACCAGCGCGATTCCGGCGACGACGATGCCGGTGTTGAGGGTGCCGCCGGGCACGAACAGCGGCAGCCGGGCGGTGTCCGCAAGGGGCCGGCTGGCGGGTTGGCCGAAGCCGGAGGCGTCCTTCCACGGGTCGTAGATCAGCAGCAGCATGATGTCGATGGCGATGAAGTTCATCAGCAGCGTGGTGATCGCCTCGTTGACCTTGACGGCGAGCCGCAGGCCGGCGGCGATGCCGGCCCACGCCGCGCCGCCGACCATCGCCGCGACGATCATCAGGGCGAGCACCAGCGGGCCGGGCAGGCGTTGATCGGTGACCAGGCCGACGCCGGCGGCGCAGACCGCGCCGATCACGATCTGACCTTCGCCGCCGACGTTGAGCAGGCCGGCCCGGGCCGGTACGGCGACCGCGAGCGCGGCCAGCACCAGCACCGAGGCCCGCACCAGTACGGTCTGCGCCTGGGCCGGGTCGACCAGCGACGTCACCATGTCGGCGTACATGGCGATCGGGTCCACGCCCTTGGCGGCGGCGAAGGCACCGAAGATCACCGGAGCGGCGAGTACGGCGACGACGACCCTCAGCCACAATTTCGCTCGATTGTCGACAGTTTTTACCTGTTCGGGGGCGGGGCGCACCAACGTGTCGGTCACCTCAGATCACTCCCACCAGCGGTGTCGTCGTTTCCGCTGCCTCCGCTGGCGTGGTTGCCGCCCAGCATCAGTTGACCGATCGCGTACCGGTCGGTGCTCGCCGGTGTCACGATCCCGGCCAACTCCCCGTTGTGCAGCACCGCGATCCGGTCGCTGATCGCCAGCAGCTCGTCCAGGTCCTCCGAGACCACCAGCACCGCCGCCCCCGCGTCGCGCTGCTCCAGCAGCAGCTCCTGGGTCCGCCGGGTGGTGGCGATGTCCAGCCCGCGACTCGGGTACGCGGCCACCACCACCGTCGCCGGCACCCCCAACGCCCGGGTCAGCAGCACCCGCTGCACGTTGCCGCCGGACAGCTCGGCCACCACCCGGTCACCGGCCGCCATCCGCAGCCCGGCCCGTTCCGCCCGCCGCTCCGCGCCGGCCGCCACCGCCCGCCAGTCGATGCCCAGACCCCGGCGAACCGCGCCGAGATCGGCCAACGCCATGTGCTCGGTGACGGTCAACCCGGGCACCACCGCGTCGGTGAGCGGATCCTCCGGCACCCCGACCGCCCCGGCGGCGAGGGCCTGCCGGGGCCGGCCGTGCACCGCGACGTCCCCGATGTGGACCGAACCGGCGGCCACCCGGCGCTCGCCGAGGATCACCTCGCAGAGCTCACGCTGCCCGCTGCCGGCCACCCCGGCCACCCCGACCAGCTCACCCGGGCGCAGGTCCAGGTCCACCGCGCGCAACGCCGGGGCACCCCGGTCCCCGGTGACGTCGACACCGCGCAGCCGCACCACCGGCGCCACCTGCGGGCCCGGCGGCTGACGGTGACTGGCCAGGCCCGGCACCGACCGGCCCACCATCGCCTCGACCAGTTCGGCGTCGGTGTGCGCGGACGGGTCGGCGTTGCGCAGCACCACCCGGCCGCCGCGCAGCACGGTCACCCGGTCGGCGATCGCCCGCGCCTCGGCCAGCTTGTGGGTGATGATGACGATCGACAGCCCGTTGGCCCGCAGCGCCCGCACCGCGGCGAACAGCGCGTCGACCTCCTGCGGGGCCAGCACGCTGGTCGGCTCGTCCAGGATCAGCAGCCGCGCCCCGGCCATCAGCACCTTGAGGATCTCCACCCGCTGGCGTTCCCCGATGGACAGGTGCGCCACCAACGCGTCCGGGTGCACCGGCAGGCCGTACCGCCGGGCCTGTTCGGCGATGCGCGCGGACAGTGCCCGCCGGTGGAACCGCAGCCCGCGACCGGGCAGGGCCAGGGCGATGTTCTCGGTGACGGTGAACGCCGGGATCAGCCGCAGGTCCTGGAAGACCATGCCGATCCCGGCCGCGCGGGCCGCCGCCGGCGAGTCGATCGCCGCCGGTACGCCGTCCACCCGCAGCTCACCGGCGTCCGGCCGGTACACGCCGTAGATCAGCTTCATCAGTGTGCTCTTGCCGGCGCCGTTCTCGCCGAGTACGGCGTGCACCTCGCCGGGCGCGACGTCGAAGTCGACGCCGTCGTTGGCGACGACCGTGCCGAACCGGCAGGTCAGGTTGCGGACCGACAGCAGCGCGGTGGCACTGTCCACCGGCGTGGCCACGGCGGTCATTGCAGCGGCCTTGTCTCGACGGCCATCATCCGGGTCAGGGCCTGCGCGGCCCGTTGCTCGACGACGGCGACGGATTCCCCCAGATGCATCGTGAACCTCCGGTGTGCGGTGTCGAGGTCGCCACCGAGGACGGCCTCCAGGATGCCGAGGTGCTGTGTGATCGTCCGGTCGATCCGCTCGGCGGAGAGGAAGTCGTGCATCCGGACCACCCGGATGCGTTCGTTGACCACGCCGAGCATCCCGGCGAGGGCGTTGTTGCCGGTGGCCTCGGCCAGCCGGACGTGGAAGCTCTCGTCGAGCAGCACGAATCCGGGATCCGGCTCCGGGGTGTCGCGGCGCAGCACCAGCCAGTCGTCGCGCAGCGGCTCGACGACGGCCGGGTCGTGCGGCTCACCGGTCTCGGCCGGCCGGTGCAGCGCGGCCAGCTCCAACGCGCGGCGTACCTCGTACAGCTGCCGGACCTCGACCAGGTTGGACGCCGCCGGTACGTAACCCCCGTCCGGCAGGCGTTCGACGAGACGCTCGGCGTGCAACCGGGCCAGGGCCTGTCGGACCGGGGTACGCGACACCGACAGCAGGGTGGCCAGCCGTTCCTCGCCGAGCCGGATCCGCAGCGGGAAGTCACCGACCAGCAGCCGCCGCTTCAGCTCGGTGTAGGCGTGCTCACCGGCCTGTGCTCGCGGAGGTGTGTCCAGTCTTGTATCCAACGCCGGATCCATGAACGGACCGTAGGGGCGTCGTGCTTCGCCGGTGTTTCCTGACGGTAAGCAGCCCGACGCGACAGCGGGCAAAACAGACCGATCCCGGGCATGTCCGGTGGGTCACCGGCCGGTCGAGCCGTCGATCTGCTCCCGCAGGATGTCGGCGTGACCGGCGTGCCGCGCGGTCTCCTCGATCATGTGCACCAGCACCCACCGCCGGGTCGGCGGCAGGCCCCGCCCCGGCGGCCGGGGCGCGGGACCCGCCAGGTCGGTCCAGCCGTCGACGACCTCGTTCGCCCGCGCGATCGTCTCCCGGTAGCCGGCGAGCAGCCCGTCGACCGTCTCCTGCGGGTCGGGCCGCAGGGTGCGGCGCAGGTCGACGATCGGCTCACCGAGGAAGTAGAACCGCTCCACGTGCGCCAAGTGCTTGATCAGCCCCAGCAGGCTGGTGCCGGAGGGCACCCCGGCGGTGCGGACCTGCGGCTCCGGCACGTCGGCGACCTTGCCCGCGATCGAGTCGCGCAGGTAGTCGAGGAAACCCACCAGGGTGGCCCGCTCGCCCGGCGCGGTCCACGCCGGCCCGGTGTCCTTGCGCCTGCGCCGCGGCCTCGGCGACGTCGGCCGCTCCGATGCCGACATCAGCCGATCCCTTCGTGACGGTGGATGAGCAGCACGTTGTCGGTGACCGTCGCGGTCTGACCGCCCGGCCCGCTGGCCCGCCGCTGCGGCATGTCCGCACGCAGCACCCGCCAGCGTCGCGGATCCAGATCGAGGTCGGCGGCCACCTCGTCCGGCGTGGGGAAGCGGGCGTCCGGGTCCTGGTTCCACGACCAGGGCGCGGTGGAGCCGTGGTCGACGATCAGCAGCCGGCCGCCGGGCCGCAGGGCCTGCGCGGCGGTACGCAGCACCCGGGCACGGTCCAACGCGAACGGCGTGTGGAAGTACTGCGCGTTGACCAGGTCGAACGTCCCGGCCGGGAAGCTGTACGCCAGGTCGTGCCGTTCACCGGTGACCCGGTCGCCCACCCCGCGTTCATGGGCGGCCGCCACGACGCGCTCCACCGCCGTACCGGAGATGTCCACAGCGGTGACCCGCCAGCCACGCTGGGCGAGCCAGATGGTGTCCCCGCCGCCACCGCAGCCCAGGTCGAGGGCGGTGCCCGGGTCCAGCGCTTCGACTGTTTCGACGAGCAGCGGGTTGGCCCGCCCGACCGAAGCCCGCCGACCCCGGTAGAGCTTGTCCCAGAACGACGCGGGGTCGGTGTCCGGCTGCGGGCCGGTCGGAGTGGTCACTGGTCTGCTCCCTCGGTGAAGAACGCCAGCAGTTCGGTGGTGACGAAGTCCGGGTTCTCCTGTGGCAGCCAGTGACCGGCGGCCGGCACCTCGACCGCGTGGGTGACGGCGGTCAGCCGGGGCTCCACCGTCGACCGGGTGAACGCCAGCAGCCCCTCGGCGGTCATCACCATCGTCGGTACGTCGACCGGCGCCGCCGCCGTGTTGTCCCGTTCGTCCTGCTCCAACGTCCGGTACAGCTCGAACCCGCCGGTCAACACCTGCGGGCGACGGTAGGTGCGGGCGAACTCGTCGATCTGCGCGTCGCTGTACGGCGACTCCGCGCCGGGCCCACCGAAGCTCGTCCCGCCGTAGGCGACGTAGCCGAAGAACAGGTCGAGGTACTCGCGGACGTCGTCGGCGACGATCGTCTCCGGGAACGTGTCCTGGTCGTGGAAGGCGAGATGCCAGCTCAACGTCCGGTACGTCGCGGCGTCGAGCGCCGGACCGGGCAGCGGGTAGTCCAGGTGGGCGTACCTGACCACCTCGTCGGGGAACTGGGCGGCGTACTGGAAACCGACCCCGGCCCCCAGATCGTGCCCGACCAGGTTGACCCGGCGCAGCCCCAGTTCGTCGGCGAGCAGCGTGTGGACGTACCGGGCCAGGGTGGCCTTGTCGTAGCTCGGCGGCGCGCCCTCGCTGTCGCCCAGACCCGGCAGGTCGAGCGCGTACACCGTGAACCGCTCGGCGAGCGCCGGCATGATCGGGCGCCACTGGTACCAGGACTGCGGCCAGCCGTGCAGCAGCACCAGCGGCTCGCCGGTCCCGCCGGTGACGTAGTGCATCCGTACGCCGTCGACGTCGGCGCTCTCGTGCCGGAACAGCCGGTTGAACTCGGCGTCGTCGTGGGTGGCCGCGTCGACGGGGCCCGCGCCGCCCGCTGCCGCCGTGCCGGTCGCCGACGAACCCGGGGCCGTGTCCGGTGCCGATCCGTCCGGCGTCGATTCGCCTGCCGTGGTGCAGCCGGCGGTCAGGACGAGCGCGGCTGCGAGCGCGGCCAGGCGGCGTGACCACCGTACGGCGGTCGTCGGTGGTGCTGTCGTGGTGATCATGTGTCGTTACCTCCGCCGCCAGCATCCGGATCGCCGGGACGAGGTTGCAAGAAAAGTTGCCGATCCGCATCATGGGTGCCATGAGTGTCACCGCAGCGGACGTCCTCGCCGGAGTCGGCCCACGCCTGCGCGCCCTGCGCCGGGCACGCGGCGTCACCCTGGCCGGCCTGGCCGCCGAGACCAGTCTGACCACGAGCACGCTGTCCCGCTTGGAGAACGGCAAGCTCCGCCCGACGCTGGAGCAGCTGCTGCCGCTGGCACGAGCACACGGCGTACCGCTCGACGACCTGGTCGCGGCCCCACCCACCGGCGACCCACGGATCCACCTGCGGCCCATCCGCCGCTCCGGGCTGACGATCGTGCCGTTGACCCGGCGGGCCGGCGGCGTCCAGGCCTACAAGGTGATCTACCCGCCGGCCGGCCGGTCACCCACGATGAAACTGCAGACCCACGACGGGTACGAATGGTTCTACGTGCTCAACGGGCGGATCCGGTTCGTCCTCGGCGACCAGGAGTTCGAACTCGGCCCCGGCGAGGCCGCCGAGTTCGACACCCGTACGCCTCACTGGCTCGGCAGCGCCGACGCCCAACCAGCGGAGACGCTCACCCTCTTCGGCGCCCAGGGCGAACGCGCCCACCTGTCGCCGGTGCCGACACCGACCTACTGACGCCGAACGCGCTCGTGACTGCCCCCCATGATCCACAGCGCTCCAGCTGACCGGGCCTCGGCGTGTCGGGTCGAAGAGACGCTGTGGATCACGGCTGCACCTGCCTGCACGGCGGCAGGGTCCGCGCCTGCCGCCATTGGCGCCAGGGAGAGGTATTCCGTTTCGCGCCAGGCGTCGTAGTCGCGCTTTCGTATGACGGCTTTGGCCCGTGCCCGCTGCGGGTGCACATTCGTGGCACCTCCAGTTGTCGTACGTCGTTTGCGCTGCCCGGCTTGACTGCTGCCCGGGGCGCGGACCCGGCCGGGTACAGGTCCGCGCCCCGGGGGCTCAAGGGGTCTCCAGCGGCGGGTCGACTCCGTTGACCGCGCGGCGGTGCTCACGTACGCCGGGGCGGCTCAGGGCGGACTTGTAGACGTTGAGCATCAACATGCGCCCGTCCCGGCCGAACTCCATCACCGTGCCGAGGATCGCGATCACCAGGCAGTCCGGCTTGTCGATCCCGTACCGGATGTCGGAGACCCGCACGGTCAGGTCCCGGTCGCCGTACACCCAGTCGGCCTTGGCCAGGTGCAGCACGTCTCCGACGCACAGCAGCGGGTCGTCGGCGGCCATCACGCGGCTCCGGCGCCCGGCGGGGGCGGTGCCGGCAGCGCGAGAACCGCAAGCACCGCGCGGACCCGGCGGGCCCTGCCCGGATCGTGGGTGTCCAGAATGGTCAGCGCCCGCCGGAACGGCCGACACGGCGCGGTCTCCTCGCACTTCGGACAGTCTCCGTGCCGCGACGGCAGGTGGGTCTGCGCGTCCTCCCGGGCCTGCTCGGTGGCGCGGGCAGCCGCTACCGAGTCGGCGAGGGAACGCCGTGCGGCTGCGGGGGCCGGGGCGACGCTGCGGGCGCTGGCCAGCCGGAACCGCGGATCCTGGTCGATGTCCGTCTCGCCGGGCGTCCGCCGTGGTAGCGGCGGACGGTTCGGCGTCGGGTCGACGTTTCGCGGTGTGCCGATCGACGTGTAGCGGGCAAGGCGAGGTGTCCCGCCGATTCCGTCGTTCCTGATCATTGATCCCCCCTCGAATGGAGAACGGTCTAGTGTTCGTCGAACTCCACCCTGGACTGCCAAGCCTTGCTGGCGGAAGATTGGGCGACAGATCGGATAGGGCGAGTCAGTGCGGCAGCTGTCACGGAGAGAAGAGCGTCCTGTCTGAAGAATCGCCCCATGGTCCTGAGGAGAGCCTGGAGAACATGAAACCGATGAGCCCGAGCGAGTATTTGATCATGAGTCTTCGGCGCTTCCGGGAGTCGGCAGGGCTGACGCAGGAGCAGTGGGGTGCCAGCATCGGATACTCGGCCCAGCATGTCAGTGCTATTGAGCGCGGCAACCGTGCGGCACTGCCGGACTACCTAGCTAGGGTCGATGGACGTTACGGGACAACCTTCGTGCACTTCTATCAGAATTTCGTGGTCAGTGAATCCGCCCCCGTTTGGCTCCGTGAATGGATCGAGATCGAGCGCGAGGCTGCGGTGCTGCGCTGGTTCGAGCCGAGTCTCATCCCCGGGTTGCTGCAGACCGAGGCGTACGCGCGTGCGGTTCTATCATGGGGTGGACTGCTGACGGCGGTGGAAATCGAGCAGCGACTGTCGTCGCGGATGGACAGGCAGGCGGTGTTGTGCCGTGAACCGACGCCTCCCATGGCGTTCTTCGTAGTCGATGAGCAGGCGCTCCGGCGAACCGTAGGGGACTCCACGGTGATGGGCGAGCAGTACGAGCGTTTGTTGGAGGTATCAGAGATGCCCCATGTACACCTACAGGTGATCCCCTCCGAAGCCGGACCGCATGCCGGGCTGGCTGGCGCGTACATCCTGGCCCGTAGCACGGAGGGCACTGAGGCCGCCCATATTGATGCGGCCCTGGAGGCAGGGATCACCGATCGACCGAACGACATTGCGGCCCTTCACGCCCGATGGGACGCTATGCGGAGCGAGGCGCTGCCGCACTCGGCGGCGGTGAGGATGATCAAGGAAGTGGCGAAGACATGGACATGACCCGGGAGCCGAGCTGGCGGAAGTCAAGTCGATCCGGCAACGGTGGGTCTACCTGCGTCGAGGTGGCGGACAACCTGCCGGGGCGGGTCCTGGTCCGGGACACGAAGGACCGCGACGGTGGGACGTTGATGTTCGGTTCGGCGGCGTGGTCGGCGTTCGTCGAGCTGGCGAAGGCCCGCTGACGCGACCAGCACGGCGACGGCCCCCGTACCGGACGTGGTGCGGGGGCTGCTTACCTGGCTGCCGTGGCGAGGCGACGGACGGCCTCGTCCATCTGGTCGGGTGGGGCGGCGGATAGGTCAGCCGCAGGTGCGGTGCCGGTGGTTCGGCCGTGTACCAGGGACGGCCGGGGAAGACGACCACGCCCTCGGCCGCTGCTGCGGTAGCCAGTGCGACATCGTCGGTGCCGTCGGGCAGTGCCACCCACAGGTGCAGCCCGCCACGCGGGACCATGGCGGGGACGAGGTCGGGCAGGTGCCGGCGCAGCGCGGCCAGCAACGCGTCCCGCCTCGCCCGTAGGGCGGCACTGGGACAATGCGTCCATGGGCGACGGTCTACTCGGCACACCGGTCATGGTGAGGCTGCGCTGGTGGGACCTGCTGCGGCTCGCCCTGGTCCTGCTCTGGCTGGTCGCGGCGGGGACCGCTTGGTGGACGACACCCCGACAGCAGAGCTATGAGCAGGCGAGGGCCGACGTAGCGGCCGGTCGGATCGTGGCGTATCAGTGGGGTGACAACTGGGACCGCCGGCCCGGCACCTGGTTCGGTCAGGCACCGCTGCGCTCGTCCGGCAACCTCGGCCCACTGTTCGTCTGGCGTACCGCAGATGGTCGCACGCATTGGACCGACGCGGACGTCTTCGGCCAGGTCGCCCTGGCGGGGACCGCCGTCGACGACGAGGGTTTCAGTGGCCCGGGTGCTGCCGCCCTCGCGCGCGATCTGCGCTCCGCCGGTCTGGAGCAACGGGTGGGCGGCGTCCAGCCGGCCGGTTCGATCGGCCTCGGGGCCGGCGTCGTTCTCGGCGTCGTCTTTCTCGCCGTCATCGTCGGCGGTCCGGCCCCGGCCCGAGGAACCCGGTGGTACTGGTTCTGGCTGGTCTACCTCGTCCCGTACGGGCTCGGGGTGTTGTTCTGGCTGGCACGGGACCGACCCTGGACGGGTCCGGCGGCCGCGCCCCTCGGCCTGCTTGACGGCGGTACGCCCCGTCGGCATCCCGGATTCTTCGGCTTCGGGGTCGGTCTGCTCGCCGCGATCCTGGCCAGCCTGCTGACAGTGGTCCTGCACAGGATTCTCGGGGACTGGTGGGTGCCGCGCCCCGGCGACCTATCGTCGTAGCCGTGACGAACCTCGACGAGCTGCGGGCGCGGGTGGCGGTCGCGTACGACCGGCTCGGCCTGCCGTCCTGGCCGAATCCGCACGTCGGGATGGACTCGCCACCCGAGGCGGAGTATTCGCGGGTCACCGACCCGGGCCGGTATGCGATCGTGCACGCCCGTGCCCGGGTGTGGGCCGACGTGCTCGGTGACCGGCCCGGCGTGACCGTCGAAGTGCTCGGGTCGGGGTCGCGTGACGTCGAGGGACACTTCGGTACGTTCGACCGTGGGGCGCGGATCACCCCGGCCCGCTCCGGCACCCTGCCGCTGCTGCTGTTGGAGCGCGACGCCCCACTCGACCGGGCCCTCGACCGGGCCGAGGGGTCACTTCCGGTGCTGCACGTCGACGTCGAGCGGCCCGGGACGGCGGTCGGCATGCTCCCGGACTGCGGCTGCGACGCCTGCGACCACGGCTCGGACGACCTGCTCGAGGCGATCGACAGGTGGGTGGGTCAGGTCGTCGCCGGCCCGCTGGTGCTGCTGCGTGGTGCGGGCTGGTACGCGCGGTGGCATCCCGACGGCGGCGAATCGGGCGGCGCGGGCCGGGGTCCGGACCATTCCCGGTTGATGGACCTGTGTCGGCGGCTGGCCGGTGGGCAGGACGTCCGGCTGCCCGCCGACGCCGAGGCCTTCGTGGGCGGTCCCTGGTTCGACTGAGTCGCTTCCGACGGCTACCGGGGGTCAGCACCGTCGTTGAGGTGGGCGTACCGGGCGCTGGCCTCGGCGAACCAGCCGGCGATCTGCTCCAGCGGGACGTCGGCGTAGGCCAGCTCGATGGCGGTCCGTTCGAACGTGTCGAGGAAGGCCCGGATGTCGCCGGGCGGCAGCAGCGCGGTGTCGGCGAACAGCGACAGGTGCATCCGTTCGGCGGTGCCCCGGACGCCCATGAACACGTCCTTGCCCTTCTCCGGTGCCTGCTCCGGCCAGGAGAACGAGGTGGACCCGGTCATCGCCCGCAACTCGGTCACGGTCGCGGACGGCCGGCTCGGCCGACCGGGCAGCTGCGACCAGATGTCGTTGAACTGGCAGCCCCGATCGGCTCCGGCGGTGTCAAGGATGCCCTGGACGACCCGCTTGCGGTGCCACCCGTACTTTCTCGCCTCCGCCGTGATCTCCGCGCAGCGCGCGACGAGCCCGGCGAACGAGTCCGGGGTCAGGTCGATGACGGTCAGGATGCCCTGGCTCAGATTGCACACCGTGCCGGCGAGCGCCGGATCGGCGCGATTGCTCAGCATCAGGTCGATCGGACAGGCCCGTGCGCGGGTCACACAGCGCATCAGCGCGCTGGTGACCGCCAGCAGCAGCACTGAGGTGCTCGTCCGGTAGCGGCGGGCGGCCGGACCGACGGCCACGGCGACGGCGGACGACTCCAACTGCCCGCGAAAGAACCGGGGAGTGGCCGGTGTGGCCCGTGCGGGCAGCATGTCCGGGTGGGCGCGGGCGAGTTGCTGGCGAATGAACCGGGCCGCCTCGACGTTGCGCAGCTGTCCCTCGGGCCGTGCCTCCATCGCTGCCAGGTCGGCGGGCTGCCGGGCCTGCCGGGGCGGTGGCCACCCTCGACCGTCCGCGCGGGCCTGCAGCATCGCGCCGAGCTCGGCGACCAGCAGCTCGGCGCTGGTGAAGTCGGCGGACAGGTGGGAGACGGCGAAGGCCAGCAGGATCGGAATCCCGTCCTGCAGGATGACCGAGAACCGGATCGGGAGTTCCTTCTCGTGGTCGAATCCGGCCTCGGAGGCGCGTACCAGGCAGTCCGTGATGATGCTGGTGTAATCCGTCGGATCGTCGGCCGGCCGGTCGAACATCTCGACCGGCAGCGTCCCTGAGCCGAGGACCTCCTGGACGCCGTCGCCGGTGGCCGTCGGGTGGTACATCGTGCGGAGCGCTTCGTGGCGGCGGAGCAGTTCGCCGAGGCTCTCCAGCACGTCGCCCACGCTCAACAGCAGCGGGATCGGCATCCACCGGGTGAGCACCGCATACGTCCGGGTGTCGTCGCGATCGCGGATCAGGTCCCAGATCATTTCCTGACCCCAGGTCAGCGGTGCGCTACGGGTGCGTCCGCTGTGGAACTCGACGTCGGTCGTGTAAGCAGTGATCATGATGATCCTCGCACCTCGACGGGGGTGGGAATGGTGTCACCGGCCGAGGTGCGGCGCGGCGGCAGCAGGACGTGTCGCAGGCAGAACAACGAGTACGTCAGCCCGGTGGTCCAACTCACCACCACGGCCCACATCACCGCCTGGACCCCGAACGGTCGACTGAGCAGGTACGCGAAGGGCAACTGCACCAGGCCGAAAGCGAGAATCGTGCAGATCAGCGGCACCGTGGTCCGGCGGGCGCCGTTGAGGTAGCCGTGCAGCACCACCATCACGGTGTAGAGCGCGAAGAACGGATAGATGATCAACAGGTACCGTTCGGCGATCTCGCGGGCCGCCGGGTCGTCGGTGAAGACCGCGACGATCGGCCGGTGCGCGGCCAGGACCACGGCGGAGAACAGTACGGTCAGACCGACGGTGAGTCCGAGTGTCTGCAGCAGTGCCCGTCGCGCCCGGCCGGTGTCGCCCGCACCGAGGTTCTGCGCCGCGAACGTGGTCATCGCACCGGAGAAGGACAGGAACAGGATCGCGGTGAACGCTTCGATCCGCGAGACGATGGTGAAGCTGGCCATCACCGCCTCGCCGTACCGTTCGATGATCCAGACCAGCACCATGATGCCGAGGGCCAGGATGATGTGCTGCGTCGCCAGCGGAAAGCCGAGGCGGGTGGCGTCGACCAGCTCACGGCGTACGGCGTCCGGGGTGGGCCGGCCCGCCGGCAGCGGGTAGAGCCGGCCCGAGGCGACGACGCCGACCACCGCCGCGACGGTGGCGGACACCGCCGTCGCCAGCGCGGCACCGCCGACACCGAGCCCCAGCCCACCGACGAACAGCCAGGCCAACCCGATGTTGACCACGTTGCCGATGGCCTGCACCCACATCGCCGCCCGCGAGTTGCCCAGACCACGCAGGTAGGCGCTGACCGCCGCCGAACCGAAGATGCCGGGAAACCCGATCGAGAGCATCCCGATGAAGTGGGCACACTGCTCAGCCAGTGCCCCGGTGATCCCCATCAACGCCAGGACCGGCCTGGCCAGCACGGTGACCAGCACGATGGATCCGATCGTCCAGCCGACGGTCACCGTGGCCAACGCCACCACCACATCGCGTCGTTGCTCGTCCTGCCGGCCGCCGCGCAGATGCGCCAGCCGGATGGTGAACGCGGTACCGAGCCCGATGAACATCGCGTTCAGCAGGTAGAACAGCGGGCCACTCGCCCCGACCGCGGCGAGCCCGTCGACGCCCACGTAGCGGCCGACGACGATACCGTCGACCAGCAGATAGGTCTGCATGAACAGACTCGCCGCGGTCAGCGGCAGGGCGAAACCGACGATCTGCCGGAGGGCCGGCCCGCGGGTCATGTCGGTCATGACGTCCTCAGCTCCCGGGTCGCGATCACATCGAACTCGCCGCGAAGTCCTGCAGGTCCTCGATGTGGTACGCGATCTCGGCGGTGGTCCGGTCCGCGAGCAGGTCCGCGACGTCGTACGACACCCCGTGGTAGACCGCGATGTGGTTGGCCACCGTCGTCGCCATCAGCGAGTCGCCGCCCAGGTCGAAGAAGTCGGCCTGTACGTCGAGCCGGTCGTAGCCGAACGCGAGCGCCAGGCACCTCGCCACGGACAGTTCGACGTCGGTGTACGTCCCGTCGGGCCGGCCGTCGAGCTGTACCGTCACCGCCTCGATCGTCGTACGGATCTTGTCGGTGGCCTTGGCGAGCCGCTCCTCCAACGCCTGCATCTGCTGGTGCACGGTCGCCTCGATGTCGTCGGAGAGCGTGACGTCGTACGAGCGCAGCAGGTGGATGAGCTCGCCGCCGTAGTGGAGTTCGCCGGCGAACAGCCGGGACCGCTGCGAGCGCAGACCCGCGTCGAGCACGGCCAGTCCGACGGCGGTCGGCAGCGCCTTGAACATGGTGTCCCCGTTGGTGCCGTAGTCCACGGCCATGCCGATCTCCTTCCAGGCCACCCAGTCCACCGCGAGCACGTGACAGCGGCCACCCGCCCGCGACCGGGCGAGGTTGTCGAGGTAGTAGTTGGCCGCCGCGTAGTCGGCCTGCCCGGGCGCGGGAAACACCGACGCGACCGACGAGAAGTGGGCGATGAAGTCCGGCGGGTCGCTCCGGGTCGACTCCTCCAGCACGAAGGCGGAGTGCAGTTTGGCGCGTACGACGGCGTCGAACTCGTCGAGCTGGCGGAACATGACGGTGCTGCCGCCGGGGAGCCCGGCCGCGTGCACGATGCCGTCGATCCGGCCGTGGTCGGCGCGCAGCTGCGCCACCGCCTCGGCGAGCGCCTTGCTGTCCCCGGCGTCGACCGCCATCGCGAGCACCCTCGCACCCAGTGACTCGATGTCGCGTACCGTCTGGATCCGGGTCGTCACGGCACGGTCGGCCGCCGCCGCCAGCAGCTCGTCCCACTGCTCGCGTGGCGGTAGCCCGGACCGGCTGAGCAGCACGACCGTGATGTCCGGCTGCGCGGTGGCGAAGTCACGGGCGACGGCGAGGCCGAGGGCACCAGTGCCGCCGGTGATCAGGTACGTGCCGCCGGACCGCAGGTACGGCCGGGGGCCGGGGTCGGCGGTGGTGAGTTCGATGTCGTCGACCTCGACGAAGACCTCCCGCAACCGCTGCTCGCCGCGCAGCACGGACAGCCCGTACCCGTCGCCGAAGATCTCGGCGCGGACCGCGCCGGCCGGTACGGCCATGTCGACGTCGACGTGTTTGATCTGGACGTACGGGTATTCGCGGACGAGGACCTTGCCGAAGCCGACCAGCGCCGCGTTGTCGGTGACCGCCGTGACGTCACCCTCGTCCGCGCTGACGGCGGTGCGGGTGAGCACGATGAGGTCGAGTTTGGCGCCGGCCGCCATCAACGCCTTCGACAGGTGGAACAGCCCGTGCAGGTTCTTTGCGGACCGGCGTTCGACCTCTTCGATGTCGGCCGCCGGCGTCGACTCGAACGCCAGCGCGTACACGAGATGGGTGACCCCGTGTTCGTCGGCGAGCCGGACGAGGTGCTCGTACGAGGCGGGGCTGTCGGCGGCGAACGTCGGACCGTCCGGGGCGACCGGTTCGCCGAGCCGGATGATCCGGCTGTCGTCGGACAACGCGGCGGCCAGCAGCGCCTCGGCGTCGGTCGACGGGTCGACCAGGGCGAGGACCGTGCCGGTGCCGGTGGGGGCCGGCTGCGGCACCGGCACCGGCCGCAGCGCTACGTCGTGGGTGACCGGATGCCGCGTGGTGGCCCGCTCCAGGGACATCGTCTGGCGCCAGTCCTGCGGGAAGTCCAGCCAGGCGGTCGTTTCGTCGAAGACGTAGTGGGGCAGCCGGACGATGCGGTGCGTGCGGCCCGCCGACAGCGTCCGCCAATCGACCGGCTCGCCGCGTAGGTACGCCTGCGCGGTGTCGGCGAGCGCACCGGTGATCGACGGTCGGCGGTCGGCGAGGATCTCGGCGATGCCTCGGCGGATGTCGTCGGCGTCGGTCACGGCCAGCGCGATCCGGTACCGGTGCGCCGACCGCGAGACCTGAGTGGTGTGGCAGACGTCGCCGATGTCGACGCCGACCAGACCGCCGTCGTCGATGAACCGCAGGTAGCTGCGCAGCAGCCCGGTGAGCGAGTGGATCGTGGCCGCGCTGAGCGTGAACAGGTACGGTCCGGCCGGGCCGCGCTCGCGCGGTGGTGCGACGTACTCCTCCACGACGACGTGGGCGTTGGTGCCGCCGAGGCCGAATGCGCTGACGCCGCAGCGCCGGGGGTGCCCGGACGACTCCCAGGGTTGCAGGCTCGTGGGCACGAAGAACGGGCCCGAGGCGAAGTCGAGCTGCGGATTGGGGTTGACGAAGTTGGCCTGCGGCGGCAGTTGCCGGTGCCGCAGCACCGCCACGGCCTTGAGTAGACCGATCACTCCGGAGCCTTCGAACAGGTGCCCCACGTTCGCCTTGACCGTGCCGACGGCGCAGAAGGCGCGGTCGGTGGTGTGTCGGGCGAAGGCCCGCTTCATCCCCTCGTGCTCGATCGGATCACCGACCCGGGTGGCGGTGCCGTGCGCCTCGAAATAGCCGATGGTCCGTGGGTCGATGCCGGCGTTGGCCCAGGCCGCGAGGAGCAGCTCCGCCTGTGCCTGGGCACTCGGGCTGGTGATGCCGTCGGTGTGGCCGTCGTGGTTGACCGCGCTGCCCTTGATGATCCCGTAGATCTCGTCGCCGTCGGCGAGCGCCTGCTCGGTTCGTTTGAGGACGACCGCCCCCGAGCCTTCCCCGAATCCGGTGCCGTCGGCGGCTTCGTCGAAGGTGCGGGTGACGCCGTCGGACGACTCGATGCCGATCGCCGAGTGTGGGTGCTTGACCGGGGCGAAGACGATCCGGGCTCCACCGACCACCGCCATGTCGCAGTCGCCGACCAGCAGGGCGTTCTTCGCCTGGTGCACCGCGACCAGGGTCGCCGAGCAGGCGGTGTCCACGACAAGGCTCGGGCCACGCAGGTCGAGCAGGTGGGACAGCCGGTTGGCGAGCATCGCCGGGATGTTGCCGGTGATCGCCTGCTGGCTCAGGGAGGGCTCGACCCGGGAAATGTAGTCCATGTAGGTCGACCCGGGGTTCGTCGCGAAGCCGACGAACACCCCGGTTCGGCTGCCCCGCAGCCGGTCGGCCGAGTACCCGGCGTCCTCCAGGGCGAGGAACATCGCGCGAAGAACCATGCGGTGGTGCGGGTCGGTCAGCGCAGCCTGCCGTGGTGTCATCCCGAACGCCGCGTAATCGAACGCGTCGACCGCGTCGAGATAGCAGCCGTTGTGGAAGTCGAGGCTGTCGTCGTCCACCGGCTCGACCGTGGTGGCCCGCAGGTAGTGGATGTACTCGCTCAACGTCTCCCGACGGTGCTGCGGAAAAGGCCTGGTCAGGCTCGTACCGGTGCTGACGACCCGCCAGAGGTCGTCCAGACCCTCCACTCCGGGCAGGTTGACCGAGGCGCCGACGATGGCAATGCTCATCCGTTCAATCCCTTCAGCGGATCCGGCTCACCAGCGCACTCAAGGTGCTGCCGTTGACTTCGTCGAACCTGGTGACTCCCAACGCCCGCAGGGTGGTGACCGCCCGTACCCATTGCACGGGGGAGCCGACCTGGCGGGCCAGCAGGTCGGCGCCGACCTGCGGGTCGAAGACCTCGCCGGTGACGCTCGAGACGACCGTTGCGGTCGCGGTGCCGAAGACGCAGTCGGCCAGGACGGCACGCAGTGCCGGCTCCACCGGGGCCATCAGCGGAGTGTGGAACGGTCCGCTGACGTTGATCGGGACGACCCGGGCGCCGGGGAGCGCGCTGATCGCCTTCGCGGCGACGGTCACCTCGGTCCGTTCGCCGGCGATCGTCGTCTGGGTGTCGGCGTTGTAGTTGGCGATGTGCACCCTGGCGAGACCGGTCTCCTGGAGGGTGCGTCGGACGAACGCCGCCGGTACGCCCTGGACCGCCGACATTCCGCCACC
Source organism: Solwaraspora sp. WMMD791 (assembly GCF_029581195.1). Classification (NCBI taxonomy): domain Bacteria; kingdom Bacillati; phylum Actinomycetota; class Actinomycetes; order Micromonosporales; family Micromonosporaceae; genus Solwaraspora; species Solwaraspora sp. WMMD791. The sequence continues at coordinate 2,882,336 of NZ_CP120737.1, read as the reverse complement.
GGTGATGCGGGCCATCAACTCGCCGCGATGGGCGACGACTCGTAGCGCGGTCGGGAAGTCGAGCACCCCTGCGGCGACGAGTGCGTTGTACTCGCCGAGGCTGTGCCCGGCGAAGAACCGGTAGCCGTCGGTGTCGTCTGCGATCTGCCGCATCCCCATGAGCGCGTTGACGACGAAGACGGCCGGCTGGGCGTACCGGGTGTCCCGGAGCCTACGATCCGGGTCAGCCGTGCACAGCTCTTCGATCGAGTAACCGAGAATCGCGTCCGTCAGGGCGGTGGTCTCCGGGAACTGGGCGAACAGCTCAGCGCCCATTCCTCGGCGTTGGACGCCCTGGCCGGGAAAGAGTAGACATCGCATGGTGGCCTCCTGGTGCCCGAGACGCGACGGATGGTCGAATCGGTGCGAACTGCACACTTCGGGCGGCTGTGCCCAAGCATTCCTTGGTGAATCGCCGAGCTGCCGCCCCGGGTCCGTAGTCCACGATCCGGTCGATCGCGGCATCGGCGACAGCGTGGCCCGTCACCGCTTCCCAATCGATCGGATGCAGGAAGACCTGCTGGAGAAACTCGTCCACGAAGTCGGATGAGCTCTGCAGGTTGCGGGGCACGTCGGTGGCGTACACCGCCAGCTGAAGTTGCCCCCCGCCGGGAAGCTTGCCGATGAACCGGCGGTCCTGGCCGACCCGGTCCACGGTCGATGCCAGATGTCGGCTGTGGAATGGGATGGTGTTGCTGAGGAACGTCCAGATGGCGCCGGCCCGCTCGAAGGTCGCCGCGTGCTGGAGATAGAATTCAAGGAGTTCGGTGGGCGGGCCGCTCAGGACATGGGAGCGCGGAGAGTTTGCCAAACTCATCGAAAGAGAGCCGCCGTTTCGAGTGAACTCGTCGACCATCTCGGCCAGCTCGTGGCGGGGCAGGCCGGACAGCGCCGCCATGGGCCCGGGGTCCGCGCCCCGGTGGACCATCGCCCGGTATCGGTCGACCGCACTCTTCTCCGGGTTCGCCGTGGCGACCAGCTCCTGGGCTCGGGCCAGGCTGACCGCCATCAACCGTAGAAAGGCGGTCACGGTCTCGATGAAGTCGTCCATCCTGCGCAGTCGCAGGCCGGCGATGACCGCCGCGAGCATGCCGATGCTGTGGCCCAGCGCTGCGACCGCGCCGTCGGCGTGGCGCGCGGTCGGTTGCAGGTGACAGGTCTGGTAGGCGTACACGCACAATCCGGCGGCGACCGAATCCACCGGCGGTTCGCCTTGTCCGGGACGGCGCTGTTCCAGCACGGCACGGAAACTTAGTCGATCGGCGGATGCCGTCGTACCGAGATAATCGGAAACGTTGTCCACGGTATCGAGGAAGCTTTGAAAGAAGGTCGCATTCTCCGGGCTTGCGTACATCCTGCGCAGTTCCGGAACGAGACCCTCATGGGTGCTTCCCAGGCCATCGAAGAGTAGTAGCGTGCGCACAGCCAACCTTTGCTGTCGGGCCGCAGTGACTGACTTGACCTATGCCGGGGATCCATGCTTTTTGAGCTACCCCTGCCCGACCCATGGATCAGGCTAGCAGCGCGCTGTACGGCCGGCAATACCAAAAGATCTACCTCGATGTTCAAGTTTTATCGACGACTGCGGTTCAATGGATCAGAATTGGGTCGGTCCGGCGTCAGGTCGACCTTCTTTTTGTCGCATTTTCCGGGAACTCGGATGGTTCGCGACGGCTCCCCGGCGTGATGCCTGTTTCGGGCCTGTGAACGGACTCCGACCGGCGGGCCGGCCGGAGTCTCAGGCGGTTGCCGAGTGGTCGCACCGCCGCCGGCCGCCTGGTCGTGGTCGACTGGTGGAAGGTCGCGAGGGTGCGTGGTGGGCCCTGGATCGAAGGGATGCTGCACCTTCCGCACTGCCCACATCTGTGCCAGGATTGGATCCAATGCATGTCGGATCGGATGCCTAGCTGGGAGGGGTGCGATGCTGCGCCGCGAGGAGAACGAGCGGATCACCCGCTCCGGGCCGGGCACCCCGCTGGGCCGGCTGATGCGGGCGTACTGGCAGCCGGCGGCCCTGGTCTCCGAGCTGGACCCGCAGCGGCCGGTCAAACCGGTCCGGCTGCTCGGCGAGGACCTGGTGCTGTTCAAGCAGGCCGACGGCGGGTGGGCGCTGGTCGGCCGGTTCTGCGCGCACCGGGGCGTCGACCTGGCGTACGGCCGGCACGAGGACGGCGGGCTGCGCTGCCTCTACCACGGCTGGCTGTACGGGCCGGACGGCCGCTGCCTGGAGCAGCCCGCCGAGCCGCCGCACAGCACGTTCGCCAGCAAGGTCCGCATCCCCAGCTACCCGTGCGTCGAGCGCAACGGCATCGTCTTCGCCTACCTCGGCGAGGGCGACCCGCCGCCGATGCCGCACTACGACTGCTTCCAGGCCCCCGACGAGTACACCTTCGCCTTCAAAGGGCTGTGGGAGTGCAACTGGCTGCAGGGCGTCGAAGGCGGCATCGACCCCAGCCACGTCTCGTTCCTGCACCGGTTCATCAACGAAGATCCGCGCGACGTCTACGGCCAGCAGTTCAGCGAGGAGGTCGCCGGCACCGGGCAGAAGCTGTCCAAGCTGGTCGGCGACGCCTACCGGCCGGACATCGAGGTCGAGCAGGCCGAGCACGGCCTGCGGGTGTACGCGTTGCGTCAGCTCACCGACGAGATCCGGCACGTACGCATCACCAACCTGGTCTTCCCCAACGCGTTCGTGGTGCCCTTCGGCAACAACAAGGTCTTCTGTCAGTGGCACGTGCCGATCGACGACCACCACCACTACTGGTACATGATCTTCTACGACTTCGCCGAGCCGACCGACAAGGAGACGCTGCTCGCCCAGCGGCTCGCCGAGGTCTCGCTGCCGGACTACCGGCCGCTGCGCAACCGGGCCAACAACTGGGGCTTCGACCCGGCCGAGCAGCGTGACCTGACCTACACCGGAATGGGCCTGGACATCAACGTCCACGACCAGTGGGCGGTGGAGAGCATGGGCCCGATCCAGGACCGCACGGTCGAGCGGCTCGGGGTCTCCGACCGGGCGGTCACCGCCAACCGCCGGCTGCTGCTGCGCGCCATCGACGCCTTCGAGGCAGGCAACCCGCTACCGGCCCGCCCCGCCGACGAGTCCGCGGCCGCCGCGTTGACCGGCCCGCTGGCCGTCGACACCATCGCCCCGACCGACGGCTGGGAACAGACCTGGCGCGAGCGGGAGGCGCAGCGCCGGGCCGACTCACCGTGGGCCGCCGGCCGGGCCGAGGTGGCCGGCCCGGCAGGACCGGCCGGTGCGACCGGCGGCACCGGGGCGGTCGCCGATGCGTAGCGTCGACGAACGCGCCGTCGCCGACGGCGGCGACGGGCACCGCGCGTTGCCGATGCTCGCCGCCGACCGGGGCGGCTTCATCGACCGGCACCAGCTCTGGACCGACGCCCAGTACGCCGCCGCCGGCCAACTGCGCCGGGTCGTCGACGAACTGGGCATCGAGCTGATCCGGTTCTCCTTCGCCGACCAGCACGGCGTGCTGCGCGGCAAGACGCTGACCCGGGCGGCGGCCGGCGCGGCCCTGCGCTCCGGGGTGACCGTCCCGTCGTCGCTGCTGCTCAAGGATCCGTCCGGGGCGTCGGTGTTCCCGGTCTTCGCCGCCGACCCGCAGGTCGGCGTGCCCGGCTTCGCCGGCGCCGGTGACCTCGTGCTGGTGCCGGACCCGACCACCTTCCGGGTGCTGCCGTGGGCCGAGCGGACCGGCTGGGTGCTGTGCGACCTGCGGCTGCCGGACGGCTCGCCGGTGCCGCTGTGTACCCGCAGCCTGTTGCGCGGCCAACTCGACCGGCTCGCCGCCGCCGGGTACGCGATGACCGTCGGCGTGGAGCTGGAGTTTCACGTCTTCGCCGCCGACCCCGACCAGCCCGGGTCCGGTCGACTGGGTGCCGACCAGGTGGGCCGCCCCGGCGCGCCCGGCCGGCCCAGCGTGGTGCGGCCGGTCAGCCGGGGCGCGCAACTGCTGCACGAGGACGGCCTGGACCGCGCCGACGACCTCGTCCAGCTGCTGCACCACGGGCTGACCCGGCTCGACCTGCCGCTGCGGTCACTGGAGTTGGAGTTCGGGCCGAGCCAGTTCGAGATCACCCTCACCGCCGGGGACGCGGCGGACGCCGCCGACCAGGTGCTGCTGGCCCGCTCGGCGATCCGCCAGCTGTGTCGTCGGCACGGCTACCACGCCACGTTCATGTCCCGGCCGGCCGGTGCCGAGACCGCCTCCACCGGCTGGCACCTGCACCAGTCGCTGCGGGCGGTCGACTCCGGCGCGGCGGCGTTCGACCCGACCGCGCCGGGCGAGGCGCTCTCCCCGGTCGCCGGGCACTACCTGGCCGGGCTGCTGGAGCACGCCGGGGCGGCCGCCGCGTTCGCCACCCCGACGGTCAACGGCTACAAGCGCTACCTGCCGTTCTCGCTCGCCCCGGACCGGGTGGTGTGGGGGATCGACAACAAGGGCGCCATGGTGCGGGCCGTCGGTGCCGGCTCCGACACCGGCGTACGGCTGGAGAACCGCTGCGGTGAGCCGGCCGCCAACCCGTACCTCTATGTCGCCTCGCAGCTGATCAGCGGTCTGGACGGGATCGAGCGACGACTCGCCCCACCGCCGGCGGTGGAGGATCCGTACGCGGCCGACGCGCCCCGGCTGCCGGCCTCGCTGGCCGAGGCGTTGACCGCGTTGGCGGCCGATCCGGCGTTCGCCGCCGCCCTCGGTGACCCGGTGGTCTCCTGGTACCTGACGCTCAAGCGCCGTGAGTTCGCCCGTTACCTCGCGTACGTCTCCGACTGGGAGCAGCGCGAGTACTTCGACCTGATCTAGAAGGAGCCGTCGATGCCGTCACCCGTCGCCCCGCTGGCCGAGCTGGAGCCGTTCCACGTCGACGGCGAGTGGATCGCGCCGGGGGAGCGCACCCTGATCGAGGTGCGGGACCCGTCGGACGGCGCGGTGATCAGCCGGGTCGCCCAGGCCACCGCCGCCGACGTGGACGCCGCCGTGGCCGCCGCCACCCGGGCGTACGCCGACCGGCGGTGGAGCGGGCTGGCCCCGCTGGAGCGCACCCGGGTGCTGCACCGGCTCGCCGACCTGATCGAGGCGCATCTCGAAGAGCTGGCGGTGCTGGAGACCCGGGACAACGGCAAGCCGATCGAGCGGTCCCGGGCGGACACCGGCGCGGCGGCCCGCGCCTTCCGGCACTTCGCCGGGGCCACCAGCCGGCTGACCGGCACCGTCGTGCCGATCGACGGCGGTGCCCACCACGTCTACACGGTGCTGGAGCCGGTCGGGGTGGCGGCGCTGATCCTGCCGTGGAACTTCCCGATCATGACCGGCAGCTTCAAGATCGCTCCGGCGTTGGCCGCCGGCTGCCCGGTGGTGGTCAAGCCGGCCGAGCAGACCCCGCTGACCATGTTGCGGCTGGCCGCGCTGGCCGCCGAGGCCGGCGTACCGCCCGGGGTGTTCAACGTGCTGACCGGCGACGGCGAGGTCGGTGCCGCGCTGGTGGCCCACCCCGGCGTGGCGAAGGTGTCGTTCACCGGCTCGACCGAGGTGGGCCGGGTGGTGATGGCCGGAGCGGCACCGACGATGAAGCGGCTCACCTTGGAGTTGGGCGGCAAGAGCCCGAACATCGTCTTCGCCGACGCCGATCTGGACGCGGCGGTGCTGACCGCGATGCGGGCGTCGTTCGGCCACTCCGGGCAGATGTGCACCGCCGGCAGCCGGCTGCTGGTGCAGCGCTCCATCCTGGACGAGATGACCGAGCGGCTGGCCGAGGCGACCCGCCGGGTGCCGGTCGGCAACGGTCTCGACGGCGGGGTGACCGTTGGCCCGCTGGTCTCCGAGGAGCAGCGGCAGCAGGTGCTGTCGTACATCGAGACCGGCATCCGGGAGGGTGCCACGGTCGCCGTCGGTGGCGGGGTGCCGGACCGGCCGGGCTACTTCGTCGAGCCGACCCTGTTCACCGGGGTCCGCAACGACATGGTCATCGCCCGGGAGGAGATCTTCGGGCCGGTGACCGGGGTGATCGCCTTCGACGACGAGGACGAGGCGGTGGCGATCGGCAACGACACGGCGTACGGGCTGGCCGCCGGGGTGTGGACCCGGGATCTGTCCCGCGCCCACCGGATGGCCGCCGCGCTGCGGGTCGGCACGGTCTGGGTGAACACGTACAACATCTTCGACCCGGCGCTGTCCTTCGGCGGGGTCGGTGACTCCGGTCTGGGCCGGGACCTGGGCGACGACGCCCTGTACTCGTACTGCGAACGCAAGGGCGTCGTGGTCGCGCTCTGACCGGCGGTGCCGGCACCGGTCAACCGCTACGGCCGGTACGGGCACCGCCCTGGACACTGATGGGATCCACTTTGACAGACACCGCATCCCAGATCGGCGTTCGTTCCGCCCTGGACGTCGCCGCCCTGCGCGCCGCCACCCCCGGCGCGGCCCTGGCCCACCACCTCAACTCCGCCGGTGCCGCCCTGCCCAGCCTCACCGTGCTCGACACGGTCATCGCCCACCTGCGGCTGGAGTCCCGCCTCGGCGGCTACGAGGCCGCCGAGGCCGCCGCCGAGCGGACCGCCCAGGTGTACCAGCTCGTCGGTGACCTCATCGGTGCCTCCGCCGCCGACATCGCCCTGGTGGAGAGCGCCACCGTCGCCTGGCACCGGGCGATCGACGCGCTACGGCTGCAGGCCGGGGACCGGATCCTCGCCTCGGCGTCCAGCTACGTCAGCTCGGCGCTGCATCTGCTCGAACTGCGCCGTACCCGGGGCATCGTCGTCGAGGTCCTGCCCACCGACGACTCCGGCGGTGTCGACCTGCACCAGCTGGAGCAGGCGCTGCGCCGACCGGCGGCGCTGGTCACGGTGGCCCACGTACCGACCTCGTCGGCGTTGATCGAGCCCGTCGCACAGGTCGGCGCCCTGTCCGCCGCCGCGGGGGTGCCGCTGCTGGTCGACGCGACCCAGTCGGTGGGTCAGCTGCCGGTCGACGTACGGGCGATGCGGGCCGACATCGTGGTCGCCACCGGCCGCAAGTTCCTGCGGGGTCCGCGCGGCACCGGGCTGCTCTACCTCGACCCGGCGTTGCACGAGCGGGCCCGCCCACTGACCCCGGACGTGCGGGGTGCCCGGTGGACCAGCGACGAGGAGTACGACCTGCTGCCCGGCGCGCGACGCTACGAGACCTGGGAAGCGTCGCACGCGTTGCGACTCGGTCTGGGTGCCGCCCTCACCGAGGCGCTCGCCCTCGGCGTCGACGCGATCTCCACGTACGTCAGCGGTTTGGCTGCCCGGTTGCGCGCCGGCCTGGCCGGACTCGCCGGGGTACGGGTGGTCGACCCGCCGGCGGCCGGCGGCGGCATCGTCACGTTCGTCCGCGACGGCGAGGAACCGGCGCGGACGGTCCGTACCCTGCGGGCCGCCGGCCTGCACCTGGTCGCCGTGCCGGCCAGCCACGGGCAGTGGGACCTGGGTCGACGCGGCCTGCCGGCCGTGGTCCGCGCCTCGGTGCACGTCTACAACGACGACCGCGACGTCGACGCGCTGCTCGCCCAGCTGGCCCGACCGGTCCCGCCCGCCACCGGGCAGGCGACGCCGCCCGAACCGGCGCCGCCGCCGGTCGTCGCTGCGCCCACCGGCGCCGGCGCCCTCGCTACCGGTGCCGCCCCCGCCCTGGTCACCGGTACCGACCGGCGCGCCGACGTGGTGGTGGTCGGCGCCGGCATCCACGGCCGCAGCGCGGCCTGGTCGCTGGCCGCCCGGGGGGCCCGGGTGGTGCAGCTCGACCGGCACCCGGCCGACCACACCGACGGCTCCTCGCACGGGCAGACCCGGATGATCCGGCGCGCCTACCCGTCGCCGGTCTGGGACGACCTGGTGCAGCGGGCGTACACCGGCTGGCACGAGCTGGAACAGGCCGCCGGTCGCCGGCTGATCACCACCGTCGGTGGGCTCTACGCCCGGCCGGCCCGGTCCAGCGGCACCCTGCGGGGCCCGGGGTGCACGCTGGTCGACGCCAACCAGGCCGCCGGAATCCTGCCCGGCCTGGTCCTCGGTACCGACATGGTCGCCGTCCACGACCCGGCGGCGGGTGTCATCGACGCGGCGGCGTCGATGACGGCGCTGGCCGCGCTCGGTGCCGCCGCCGGGGTGGACCGCCGCGACGGCTGCGCCGTCACCGGCTGGAGCCCCGACGGTGCCGGGGTCCGGGTGTGCACCGACGACGGCGACCTGCTCGCCGACCGGCTGGTGATCTGCGCCGGCCCGTGGACCACCGATCTGGTGCCGGATCTCGCCGACCAACTCTCCGTCGTGCGAATCGTCAACATCCACATCGGCTCGTCGACCCCGGCGCTGCTGGCCCCGCCGGCGCTCGGCCCCTTCTCGGTGGAGGTCCCCGGCGTCGGGCTGCTCTACGGCATCCCGGCGTTCGGCCCGGACACGGTCAAGGTCGGCTTCGACCACGGGCCCGTCGACGACCTTGACCGGCCGCCCGGCCCGGTCACCGCCGCCGAACGCGACGCGCTGCTCACCGTCGCGCGCCGGTTCCTGCCGGCCGCCGACGGCCCGGTCACCGCCGAGGTGGCCTGCCGCTACACGATGGCCCCGGGCAACCGGTTCGCGGTCGGGGCGCTGCCGGCGCATCCGCAGGTCCTGCTGGCGGCGGCCTGCTCCGGACACGGGTTCAAGTTCGGCCCGGCGATCGGTACGGCCCTGGCCGACCTGGTCACCGGTGTGCCCCGGCCGGATCTGGACTTCCTCGCCCCGGCGGCGATGGGCGTGGCCGGGATCGTGCCCGGCGACCCGCACCGCCCCGGCCCGGTCACCCCCGGAACACCGTCGCCGACCGCCGCTCGTACCAGCGAGCCAACTGCTCACCGGCGCTGATCACATGGGCCTGCATCTCGCGTCGGGCGCGGTCACCGTCCTCTTCGGTCAGCGCCGCGATGATCCGCTCGTGCTCGTGGAAGTTGTCGTCGCGGTGCCGGGGGTTGTCCTGCAGCACCAGCGCGGAGACGTTACGCGGGAACGCCTCGTTGATCTCCTTGATCACCCGGGCCAGCCAGTCGTTGCCGGCCACCTGGTGGATCAGGGTGTGGAACCGGTCGTTCGCGGCGTTGGTCGACGTCGCCAGGGCCACCCGGGCGCGGGCGACCCCCGGGTCGTCCTCGACGCGCCGTTGCGGGATGTTGCCCCGGGCCGCCTGCTCGGTGCGACGCAGCAGCGAGTTGGCCGCCCGCAGCTCGTCGAGGACGTCGTCGGTGATCCGGCTGACCGCCCGCTCGCAGGCCAGCGCCTCGAGCTCGGCGCGGACCTCGTAGGCCTCGCGGACCTCCCAGGGCGCCGGCACCCGCACCACCGCACCCCGGTGCGGCACCACCTCGATCAGCCCACCGGTCTGCAGCTGTCGCAGCGCCTCGCGGACCGGGGTGCGGCTGACGCCGAGCAGCTTGGCCAGCTCCGCCTGACGCAGCTGGGCACCGATCGGGATCTCGCCAGACATGATCTTTGCGCGGATGGCGGCGGCGGTGGCGTCGACGAGGGCACTGCTGGTCGTTTCCGTCGAGCTGACTGGCATGCCCGGTGCCCCTGTCTGATCGGTGTACGGCGCAGCCGGCCGCGCGTCAGGCCGGCTGCCATCGCCTCCACAGTGGTGCGATGTGGGTGTCACGATAGCAAGCCCGCCCGGAGAGCTGCGGGTCCCGTACATTTGCCTTTGGATCCCGGTTTTGGATCCAAACATCCTGCGGTAGTATCCGAGACTACCTTGGCCAGGGAGTTTTCCGGAAGCACCGGCCCGCCGCAGCCGCACCGACACCGACGCAGACCGACCCCAGGCGAGCCGGACCGCACCGGGACGACTCCCGCGACGGCGACAGGAGCAACCGTGAGTGCCTGCCACCCCACCCCGGACGCACGGACCCACCGCAGCCACCCGCTCGACCCGCCGAGCCCGGCGGAGATCGCCCGTGCCGTGGCCGCCGCCCGGGCCGACGGTCGGCTCGGCGAGCGGACCCGCTTCTGGGGCGCCACGCTGGACGAAGCCCACGCTCGTGCCGTCGTCGCCGGTGCCGCCGCTGCCGGCGAGGTCCGCATCGGCCTGGTGGCCATGGACCACGCCGCCGGCACCGCCTGGGAGATCGACGTCGCGCTGACCGCAGGCGCGGACGGCACCGCCGACCGCTGCCTCGACTGGCGTCCGCTCGATCCACGCCGGCCGGGCATCACCTCCGAGGAGGCCCGGGCCGCCGCCCAGGCCTGCCGGCAGAGCCCGCTGTTCCGCGAGGTGCTCGCCAAGCGGGGCATCCACGACGTCTCCCTGGTGATGGTCGACGCCGAGTCGATGGGCGGCTTCGAGCCGAAGCGCTACGCCGACCGCCGGCTGACCTGGGGCACCGTCTGGCACCGGGTCGACGAGGGGGACAACGGCTACGTCCGCCCGGTGCAGGGCGTGGTGCCGATCATCGACATGGCCACCATGGAGGTGCTGGAGGTCGAGGACCACGGGGTGGTCCCGATCTCCGACGAGGCCGGCCCGCTGGAGGCGGCGGCCTGGCCGACCCGACCCGGCCTCAAGCCGCTGGACGTGGTGCAGCCCGACGGGCCCAGCTTCACCGTCGACGGCTGGCAGGTCTCCTGGCAGGGCTGGCGGCTGCGGGTCGGGTTCACCCACCGGGAGGGCCTGGTCCTGCACGACCTGGAGTTCCAGGGGCGACCGGTGGTCAAGCGGGCCGCCTGCAACGAAATGTACGTGCCGTACCTGGACCCCAACTCCACCCAGTACCGCAAGAACTTCTTCGACTGGGGCGAGTACGGTGCCGGACCGCTGACCAACTCGCTGGCCCTGGGCTGCGACTGCCTCGGCGTCATCTACTACTTCGACACCGCCTACCTCGGCGGCGACGGCGACCCGGTGACCATCCCGAACGCGATCTGCATGCACGAGGAGGACCACAGCATCCTCTGGAAGCACAACGACCTGCGCCGTGGGGTCAGCCAGGTGCGTCGCTCCCGGCGACTGGTGATCTCCAACTTCCAGACGGTGGCCAACTACGACTACGGCTTCTACTGGTCGCTGTACCAGGACGGCCGTATCGAGCTGGAGGTCAAGCTCACCGGGATGCTCTCCGCCTCCGGCATTCACGACGGCGACGAGGTGCGCTACGGCCGGGTCGTCGCGCCGAACGTGCAGACCCCCACCCACCAGCACTACTTCGGGCTGCGCCTGGACATGGCGGTGGACGGCCCGCACAACCGCCTCGTCGAGGAGCACGCCGAGGGCGAGACCGATCCGGCGCTCGACCCGTACGGCAACGCGGTGCGCAACGTGCGGACCCCGCTGCTGCGCGAGTCGCAGGCCGCGCGGCGCACCGACCCGGCGACCGCCCGGCGCTGGCGGGTGGAGAGCACCACCCGGACCAACCGGTACGGCGAACCGACCGCCTACCGGCTGCTGCTGCCGAACACCACCCGGTCGTTCGCCCGGCCCGATTCGGTGATGGCCCGCCGAGCGCCCTTCATCCACCAGCATCTGTGGGCCACGCCGTACGACCCGAGCGAGCAGTTCCTCGGCGGCCAGTACCCGAACCACGCCGAGCCCGGCTCCGACGGGGTCCAGGTCTGGCAGCGTCAGGACCGGTCGATCGACGGCACCGAGCTGGTGCTGTGGCCGGTGCTCGGCACGCATCACTTCCCCCGCCCGGAGCAGTGGCCGGTGATGCCGGTGGACGCCATCCACATGATCCTGGAGCCGGACGGCTTCTTCGACCGCAATCCGGCGATGGACGTGCCGGATCCGGCGGCGGCGCGGGGCACCGCGGACGCCTGCTGTGCGACCGACTCTGACGTGGTGCCGGCCGACTGACGGCCGGTACGCCGGCCGAGGCGCCGGCCACGGGGACCTGTCCACATTGGCCCGAACGTACTGACATCAGACGTTCACAATCGCGATACGGGCCCGAATTGGGTACCGCAGATCATGGTTTTGGATCCAATCCTGATGAAATTTAATCCATCTTCGTCCCATACCCTGCCGAGGAGCGCACCATGTCGGACGATTCCCGCAATCTCCCGCAGAACCTGATATCTCGTCGCGCGATGCTGCGCGGCGCCGGCCTGCTCGGCCTCGGTTTCGGCGCCAGCAGCCTGCTCGCCGCCTGTGGCGTCGCGTCCGACGGCAACGACGACGGCGACGACAGCGGCACCACCGGCGGCACCCTGACCCTCGGGATCGACGCCACCAGCGCCGTCTTCGATCCCGCGTTCTACACCTCGCTCGGTGACTGGATGGCCGTCGACTGCATCTGCCGTGGGCTGACCTTCATCTCGTTCGAGACCAACGAGCCGCAGGCCGATCTCGCCGAGAGCTGGGAGATCTCCGACGACGGGCTTACCTACACGTTCAAGCTGCGCGAGGGCGTCACCTTCCACGACGGCACCACCTTCACCTCCGCCGACGTGCTGGCCAGCCTCGGCCGGCAGTTCAACGAGGACGACCCGACCCTGCCCGAGGGGTCGTCGCGGCCGCTGCGCAGCCTCGGAGCCAACGTCGCGTCGCTCGACGCCCCGGACGACTACACCGTCGTCATGGTGCTCGCCAGCCCCGACGCCACGGTGCTCAACCGGCTGTCCGACATCGGCGGCCGGATCATCTCCTCCGCCGCCCTCGACGAGTACGGCGCCGACATCGGCAAGAACCTGGTCGGCACCGGGCCGTTCAAGTTCTCCTCCGCCACTGCCGGTCAGCAGGTGGTGCTGACCGCGTTCGACGACTACCGCAGCGGCCGCCCCAAGATCGACCGGCTGGTCATGCAGCAGGTGCAGGACCCGTCGACGATCGTCAGCTCGCTGCTCAGCGGTGACCTGTCGGCCACCCAGTTCACTCCGTACTCGGCCGTCGAGCAGCTCAAGGCCGACGACGCGGTGACCTTCCACGAGACGCCGTACAGCTTCGACGCGATGATGATGATCGACGCACGGCGGATCCCGGAGCTGGAGGTGCGCCAGGCGATCAACCTGGCGATCGACCGGGAAGCGATCATCGCCCAGGCGTTCTTCGGCATCGCCGCGCTGCCCGACGGTTTCGCCATCCCACCGTCGCAGCAGGGCTACGACCCCAGCCTGGCCGACCTGAGCCGGTTCGACCCCGACGAGGCCCGCCGGCTCATCGAAGCCGCCGGTGCCACCGGCCGGCAGGTCGCCTTGATGGCCGCCAGCGACTCGTGGCACCCGCGTGCCGCCCAGATCGTCGCCCAGAACCTCACCGACATCGGGCTGACCGTGGTCACCGACTCGGTCGACCCGGCCACCTACTTCAGCCGGCTGCTCGACCCGGACGACCCGTTCCACGAGCTGATGATCTGGGAACGCAACTCCTACATCCCGGATCCGGACAACATGATCGGCGCGATGGCCCTGCCGTCCGGTGTCTACGGCGACTTCACCTCCGGACTGAACACGCTGCCCGGCGCGGAAGCGTTCGCCACCGACCTGGCCGCGGCGAAGAACCTGCCCAACGGCGCCGAACGCACCGCCGCGTACAGCGACATCCAGCGGCGCTTCGCCGAGCAGTACATGGTGCTGTCGATGCTCTGCTACTCGGCCAACCCGGTGGTCACCGGTGCCAACGTCGAAGGCGCCAACGTCGACGCGTTGGGCAACCACCGCTGTTTCATGGAGAACGCCAGTGTGTGAGGCCACCCCCTCAGCCCGTCCGGGGGACCAGTGACGGTCGCAGGGGCGCGGCCGGTCGGGCGATGGAGAGCCGGCTACGCCCGGCGCTCCATCGCCCGGTCCTGGCTGGCCGCCGTCTCCTGGCTGGTCCTGATCGGGTTCATCCTGATCGCCCTGGTCGGCCCGCTGCTCGTCGGCGCCGACCCGGAACGCCAGACCAACGTGACGCTGGCCGGGATCGGCGCGGCCGGGCATCCGCTCGGCACCGACGACCTCGGCCGCGACTTCCTCGCCCGGCTGGTGTACGGCGCCCGACCCCTGCTCCTGGTCGCGTTCCTCGCCACCGGCCTCGCCGCGGCGATCGGCGTCACCGTCGGGATGCTCGCCGGCTACCTCGGCGGTTGGGGCGAGCAACTGTTGATGCGGCTGACCGACATCGGGCTCGCCTTCCCCTCGATGCTGCTGATCATCCTGGTTGTCGCGGCCAGCGGCCCCGGCGTGACCAGCCTGGTGACCGGCGTCGGGATCGCCCTGTCGCCCGGCCTGGCCCGGCTGGCCCGGGCGCTGACCGCCCGCGAGGCAGCCCGGGACTACGTGCTCGCCGCCCGCCTCGGCGGCACCCGGTCGCCCCGGATCATCGTGCAGGAGATCCTGCCGAACATCGCCGGCCCGATGCTCGCCCAGGTGGTGATGACCCTCTCGGTCGCCGCCGGGTTCGCCGCCGGCCTGTCCTACCTGGGGTTGGGCATCCAGCCGCCCACCCCGGACTGGGGCTACATGGTGCAGGCCGGGCAGGAGTTCATCTACTCGGCGCCCCGGCTGGTGGTGCTGCCCGCCGCGCTGACGCTGATCTTCGTGGTCGCCGGCAACTTCGTCGGCGACGACCTGCGTGACGCGCTGGACCCGAGGAGCCGCCGATGATCCGGCTGCTGCGCGGCAGGTCACTGCCGATGCTGACGGTACGCCGGCTGGCCAGCGTGCCGCTGGTGCTGTTCGTCCTCGCCTCCCTGGTGTTCCTGGCCATCCGCCGGCTGCCCGGCTCGCCGTCGTCGACTCTCGCGGCCAGCGGCACCCAGGGGCTGAGCGCCGAGCAGATCTCCGCCAACGAGGCCCGGATCAACGAGGCACTCGGCCTGGACCGGCCGGTCTGGGAGCAGTACCTCACCTACCTCGGTGACCTGGCCCGGCTGGACCTCGGCCGGTCGTTCTACGGCGGCAACGACGTACTGGCCCTGCTCGGCGGGGCGCTGCCGGCGACCATCGAGTTGACCGTCGCCGCGATGCTGATCGCCGTGGCGCTCGGCGTGGTCACCGGGGTGATCGCCGCGTTGCGCAAGGACACCTGGGTGGACACCACCACCAGGTCCATCGCCACCGTCAGCTTCTCGCTGCCGTGGTTCGCCCTCGGCGTACTCAGCATCGTGATCTTCGGGGTGTGGCTGCGCTGGCTGCCGGTCATCGGTCGGCTGCCCAGCCAGCTCGACTACCGGCCCACCACCAACTTCGTGCTGCTCGACGCGATCCTGCAGGACCGGCCGGAGCTGGTCTGGCCCTGGCTGCAGTACCTGATCCTGCCGGCCACCACCCTGGCGCTGGCGATGGCCGGGTTCATCACCCGGATCGTGCGGGCCTCGGTACTGGAGGTGCTCAGCGACGACTTCGTCCGGACCGCCCGGATGAAGGGCCTGCGGGAGCGGACCATCCTGCGCCGGCACGTGCTGCGCAACGCCGGGCTGCCCATCGTCACCGTGCTCGGCCTGCAGTTCGGCTCGCTGCTCGGCGGCTCGGTGATCACCGAGACCGTCTTCTCCTATCCCGGCGTCGGCAACCTGCTGGTCAGCTCGGTGCTGCAACGCGACTACCCGGTCGTCCAAGGGGCCGCGTTGGCGATCGCGCTGCTCTTCGTGCTGGTCAACGCCGCGGTCGACCTGTTCTACCTGGTCCTCGATCCCCGCCTGCGGAAAGGATGAGTCCACCATGGATATCGTGCTGGTGCACGGTGCCGGCGGCACTCCGAGCACCTGGTCCGGCGTCGCACCGCTGCTGCGCGCCGCCGGCCACCGGGTGCAACTGGTCACCAATCCGATGAACTCGCTGCGGGAGGACGTGGCCAACACCGCCGCCCTTCTCGACGCCACCACCGGGCCGGTGCTGCTGGTCGGCCACTCCTACGGCGGCGCGGTGATCACCAACGTCGGCCGGGACGAGCGGGTCGCCGGGCTCGTCTACGTCTGCGCGTTCGCCCCCGACGAGGGCGAGTCGATCCAGGACATCATCGGCCGGTATCCGCCGGCCGAGGTCAGCCGGCACATGCGGCGTGGGCCCGACGGCGAATGGTTCTCCGACCACAGCCCCGAGTACTGGGCCGAGATCGGCTGGGACGTGCCCGAGGACGAACGGGCCAGCTTCGACGCCGACTCGCGACCCAGCGCCGACGCCATCTTCGCCGAGCCCACCGGGGTCCCCGCCTGGCGCCATCTGCCTGCCTGGTACCTGGTCGCCGCCCAGGACAAGACGCTGCGGCCGGACACCCAACGGGACATGGCGGCCCGCGCCGGCGCCACCGTCGCCGAGATCACCGGCAGCCACTTCACCCCCCGGGTGTGGCCCCGCGACGTGGCCGACCTGGTGGAGCGGGCCGCCGCCAGCCTCGCCGGAGCGCCCCGGTGACCTCCGCCCCGGCGGCCCCGGCACCGCCCGTGCTGTCCGTACGCGGGCTACGGGTCGAGTTCGACGTGCCCGCCGGACGGCTGCCCGCCGTCGCCGGCGTCGACCTCGACCTGTACGCCGGGGAGATCCTCGCCCTGGTCGGCGAGTCCGGTTCCGGCAAGTCCGCCCTGGCGATGAGCCTGGTGGGGCTCAACCGGGCACCGGGCACCCACATCAGCGGCGAGGTCGACTTCAACGGGTGCAACCTCGCCACTGCCAGCGAGGCCACCCTGCGTCAGGTCCGGGGCCGGGACGTCTCGGTGGTGTTCCAGGACGCCCTCGCCGCGCTCAACCCGCTGCAACGCGCCGGTGCCCAGGTCGCCGAGATGATCCGCACCCACCAGCGGGTCAGTCGGGCGCAGGCCTGGCGGCGGGCCGAGGAGCTGCTCGCCGACGTCGGCATCGCCAACCCGGCCCGCAACGCCCGCGCCTACCCGCACCAGCTCTCCGGCGGGATGCGGCAACGCGTGATGATCGCCATCGGGCTGGCCAACGACCCGACCGTGCTCATCGCCGACGAGCCGACCACCGCCCTGGACGTGACCATCCAGGCGCAGGTGCTGGCCACCCTCAAACGGCTGCAGGCCGAGCACGGCACCTCGATCGTGCTGATCACCCACGACCTCGGGGTGGTCGCCGAGGTGGCCGACCGGGTCGCCGTCATGTACGGCGGCCGTATCGTCGAGCAGGGCACCCGCGACCAGGTGCTGTACCAGCCGCAACACCCGTACACGATGGGTCTGCTGGACTCGGTGCCCCGGGTCGACGGGCCGGTCGCCGACCAGTTGCCGGCCATCCCCGGCAGCCCGCTCACCGGCGTCACCCGCCCGCCCGGCTGCGGCTTCGCCCCGCGCTGCGCGTTTCACCACGATGGCTGCGACACCTCACCACCCGAGCTGACCCGCCGGTACGGCGACGCCGGCCACCTCGACGCCTGCCTGCTCGACGCGGCGGCCCGCCACGCCGCCCGTACCCCCGCACGAGTCGGAGGTCACCCGTGACCGGTGTACCGCTGATCCAGCTGACCGGCCTTCGGGTGGAGTACCCCGGGCGCGGCGGCGACCCGGTCCGCGCCGTGCGTGACGTCGACCTGGAGATCCGGTCGGGGGAGACCCTCGGCCTGGTCGGTGAGTCCGGCTGCGGCAAGTCCACCCTCGGCCGGGCCATCCTGCGGATCACCGAACCCACCGCCGGCAGCATCCGACTGCTCGGCAAGGAGATCACCGGTCTGCGGGGGACCGTGTTCCGGCAGACCCGCGCCGACCTGCAGATGGTGTTCCAGGACCCGTTCAGCTCGCTCAACCCCCGGCGACGGATCGCCGACAGCGTCGCCGAGCCGCTGCTGCGCGGCCGGGGCATGAGCCGGGCGCAGGCCCGCCGTACCGTCGACGACCTGCTCGACCTCGTCGGGCTGGGCCGCGACGCCGGCCGGCGCCGGCCCCACGAGTTCTCCGGCGGGCAGCGGCAACGGATCGGCATCGCCCGGGCACTCGCGCCGTCCCCCCGGTTCATCGTCGCCGACGAGCCGGTCTCCGCCCTCGACGTCTCCATCCAGGCCCAGGTGGTCAACCTACTCGCCGATCTCACCCGGCAGCGCGGTCTGACCATGCTGTTCATCTCGCACGACCTGGGCGTGGTACGGCACATCGCCGACCGGATCGCCGTGATGTACCTCGGCCAGATCATCGAGATCGCCGACCGTGACGCGTTCTTCGCCGGCCCGGCGCACCCGTACAGCGAGGCGCTGCTGTCGGCCGTACCGACGCTGGACCGCGCCGGCGGCCGGGAGCGGATCGTGCTCGCCGGCGAGCTGCCCGATCCGGCGCACCCGCCGGCCGGCTGCCTGTTCCACACCAGATGCCGGTACGCCGTCGACCGCTGCCGCAGCGAACCCCCCGCGTTGCGGCCCATCGCCGCGGACCGCACGGTCCGCTGCCACCTGCCCCTGGTGCCGGCCGACATCCCGGCACCATCGACCGTCACCACCGGAGGCGCACCACGATGATCATCGACGCGTACAACACCACCCAGGACGTCCGGGGCAGGTCCGACTACCTCACCGGTGCCCGTCCCGGCCAGGCACCGCCGCCGTACACACCGTTCGACCCGCGACGCATCCTGGACCGGATGGACGCCGCCGGGGTGGACATGGCGATGGTCTGCTCGCTGGCCCAGCGGATCGAGAACGACTTCATCATCGGCCTGACCAAGGCACATCCCGACCGGCTGTTCGGGTTCGGGCAGGTCCGCCCGGCCGACGACGACGCACTCGACGAGATCGCCCGGATCGCCGACGCCGGCCTCAAGGGCCTCAAACTGCATCCGAGCATGCACGGCTACCACGTCGCCGACCACGGTCTGCTCGACCCGGTCTTCGCCGCCTGCGCCGAACACGGTCTGATGGTGCTGATCAACGCGCTCGACGACGCGTTCTGCGCCCCCCTGGCGATCGAGGAGATCGCCAAGGGCCACCCGCAGGTGCCGACGATCATCGCCCACATGGGCGCGGTGTGGAACGTCCCGGAGGCGATCATCGTCGCCGAACGCAACCCGCACATCTACCTGGAGACCTCGGCGACGCTGATCAGCGACGTCCGGCGGGCCTATGCCCGGCTCGGCCCGACGCAGATCCTGCTCGGCAGCGAGTGGCCCGGCTCCGACTTCGACCTGGAACGCATGAAGATCGCCAAGGCGATCCCGAGCGCGGCCGACCGGGCCCTGGTCGAGGGCGGCAACATGGCGAAACTGCTCGGGATCTCCACATGATCGCCACCGACGTCACGCCGGTGCCGCCGCCGGCCGACATGGCCCCTGGCGACGTCGAACTGCTCGACGTCGCCCAGCGACTGCTGTCGAAGGTCTGGGTCGCCGGCCGGCACGAGGTCGCCACCGCGCTGCGCACCCCCGACGGTGCCATCCACACCGGCGTCCACCTGGAAGGGTCGTGCCGGCGCAGCTCCATCTGCGCCGAGGGGGTCGCCCTCGGGGCGGCCCGTGGCGCGCTGGCACCGGACGCGCCGCTCACCGTCGACAGCGTCGTCTCCGTCCAGATCAAACCCGCCGGGCGGTTCCGGATCATCGCCCCGTGCGGCGTGTGCCGGGAGCTGATCAGCGACTACAGCCCGCAGACCCGCGTCTGGATCACCACCGTCGACGGTGCCGTCACCGCCATGGCGGCCATCGACCTGCTCCCGGAGAAGTCCCGCCGCGCCTGGTGAGGCGAACTGACCGGCGCCGACCCGACGCGGCTCGGTCCGATCCGGCCGTCGGGCCCCCGCGCCGTTTTCGACCCCGTCCATGTACCGAGAGGAACACCGTGTCCGACCCGTCCCACACCGACCTCGACCGGGCGGCGCTCGCCGCCGAACTCGGCGGCCCCGGCACTCCGGTCGCCTGGGCCGATCTGACCTGGCCGGAGGCCGGCCAGACGGCGACCATGGTCGACGCGGTGATCATCCCAGTCGGTGCCACCGAACAGCACGGCCCGCACCTGCCGCTCGCCGTCGACACCCTCATCTGCGACGCGGTCGCCCGCGACGTCTCCGCGCTCACCGGCGTACCCGTGGTGCCGCCGATCGGCTACGGCGTCTCCGCCTCGCACGGCGACTTCGCCGGCACGATCGCGCTGCGGCCGGAAACCCTCATCGCCGTCGTCGAAGACGTCATCGACTCGCTGCACGCCAGCGGTGTCCGGCAGTTCATCCTGCTCAACGGGCACATCTGGAACGCCGGGTCGCTCGACGTCTCCGCCGAGAAACTGCGGGTACGTCACCGCGACGCGCGGGTGCGGGCCCTGGCCTACGTGACCATGTACCCCGGGCCGGAGGTCGACGGGCACGTCTACTACGGCCGCGGCCTGATGCACGCCAACTACTTCGAGACTTCGGTGATGCTGCACCTGCACCCGGACCTGGTCCAGATGGAGAAGGCCACCTCGCACCGGGACGTCGACTCCTTCTGGGACTACCGGATGGACCAGGTCAGCGACACCGGCGTGTGGGGCCGCGACGTCGCCGACGCCACCGCCGAACACGGCCGCGCCGAGTTCGACCGCTGCGTGGCCACCACCGCCCGGGCCGTCGCCGCCGCCGTCCGCGAACCCTGGCCCGACCCCACCCACCGGCCCTGACCGTCGCGCCGGCCCTGACCGTCCCGCCACGCCCTGCCCGTCCCGCCACGCCCGGAGGACCCGCGTGAAGATCTACGACATCACCCTGCCGATCCATCCGAAGATGCTGCACTGGGGCCGTAAGCCCGAGGTGGAGATCGTCGAGTCGCTGGCCAACGGCGACGCCTCCAACGTCACAAGGTGGCGGCTCGGCGCACACACCGGCACCCACGTCGACGCCCCCGCGCACTTCGTCGACGGTGCCACCCCGATCGACGAGGTCGCCCTGGAAACCCTGGTCGGCCCGGCGATCGTCGCCGACCTGACCGGTGTCGACGGTGACGTCACCGTCGACGACCTGGTCGCCGCCGGTGTCGCCGGAGCGTCGCGGGTGCTGCTGAAGACCAGCAACTCCGCCGGCCCGCTGCGCGAGACCGAGCGCGCCGATTCCTGGGTCGGGCTCTCCCCGGAAGCCGCCCGCTGGCTGATCGACCAGCAGGTCGCGTTGATCGGCATCGACTACCTGACCATCGAGAGCCACCGGCGCACCGACACCTGGGACGCCCACCACGCGCTGCTCGGCTCCGGCGTGATCATCCTGGAGAACGCCGACCTGGACGCCGTACCGCCGGGGGAGTACGAACTGGTCTGCCTGCCGACGAAGCTGGTCGGTGCCGACGGGGCGTTCGCCCGTACCATCCTGATCCAGCGCGGCTGACCCCGGCGAGACTGATCCGCATGTCGACCGAGATCGCGCTCGCCGCACCACACCCGTCCGCGTTGGACGCCGCCGCCGACGTGGTGGCCGCCGGAGGTGGCGTCGTCGACGCCGCCCTCGCCGCCGCTGCCGCGCTCACCGTCGCCTACCCGCACCAGTGCTCGGCCGGTGGTGACCTGACCGCCCTGGTCCGCACCCCCGACGGCCGGGTCCGGGCGGTGCTGTCGATCGGTGCGGCCGCCGCCGGCATCGACGTCGCGGCGCTGCGCGCCGCAGGGGACCGGATGCCGCCAGGTGGGCCGTTCACCGTCACCGTGCCCGGTGTCGTCGCCGGCTGGGCCGCGCTGGCCGGCCTCGGCGGCCAGTTGCCACTGGCCCGGGTGCTCGCACCTGCGGTCGAGTTGGCCGTCGGCGGCGTACCGGTCAGCCCCGGTCTGGCCGCGGCGATCCTGCGCCGCATCGACGTGATCCGCGCCGACCCCGGCCTGGCGGCGCTGCTGCTCGACGGCGACGGTACGCCGCTGCCAGCCGGGTCGGTGCTGCGCCAGCCGGCGCTGGCCCGCTCCCTCGGCACCATCGGTGCCGACTGGCGCGACTACTACCAGGGCGAGCTCGCCCAAACGCTGGCCGCCGGGCTGGCCGCCCTCGGAAGCCCGTTGACCGCCGCCGACCTCGCCGGGCACGCCGCCGAGATCACCGACCCACTGCGGTACGCCGCCGCCGGCTCCGAGGTGACCTGGTCGGTCGCCCCGCCGCCGAGCCAGGGGGCCACCCTGCTGGCCATGCTCGCCACAGCGACCGCCACCGCCCCCGCCGACCACCCGTCGGCCGCGCTGACCACCGCCCGGATCGCCGAGCAGAGCCGTGACACCCTGCTCGGTGATCCCCGGACCGGCCCGATCGACCTCGACGGACTGCTGCTGCGCACCGACGCCCCGACCGGGCCGACCCTGCCGACCGGTCCGAAGCCGGCCGGGGACACCGTCGCGGTCACCGCAGTCGGCAGTGACGGCACCGCTGTGACCCTGATCCAGAGCGTGTTCCAGACCTTCGGCGCCGGCATCTGCGAGCCCGGCACCGGCCTGGTGCTGCACAACCGGGGGTCGGTGTTCAGCCTCGACCCGGCCCACCCCGGTCGGCTGCGCCCCGGTGCCCGCCCACCGCACACCCTGTGCCCGGCGATCGCCGTCGGCCCGGACCGGGTGCTCGCACTGGGCTGCCAGGGCGGCCGGGCCCAGCCGTGGATCCTGGCCCAGGTCGCCGCCGACGCGCTGACCACCACCGACCCGGCCGGACTGTTGGCCCGGCCCCGGTGGGTGATCGGTGCCCGCGACGTCGGCCAGGACCGGCCCAGCCTGCTGCTGGAGCCCGACACCCCGGACGCCGCCACGCTGCGCGCCACCGCCGGCGACCTCGACCTGCAGGTGGTCCAGGTACCGCAGCGTCACGACGACGCCGGGCACGTGCAACTGGCCCGGCTCACCCCGGCCGGCCTCGACGCCGCCAGCGACCCCCGCGCCGACGGTGCCGCGCGGGTGCTGCGGGGCGGCTGATGGACCCCACCGAATCGGCGGCGGTGCTCGCCGCCCCGTACCGACTCGGGCCGGTCGGGCTGCGGTCCCGGATCGTCAAGGCACCCACCTCGACCGGCGCGGCCGACCCGGGTGGGTTCGCCCAGCCGTGGCACCGCGACCACTACGGTCGGGTCGGCCGAGGCAGCGCGTTGACCATCGTGGAGTTCACCGCGATCGACGACGACACCGCTCGTGGCTTCCCCGGTCACCTCAGCATCGCCAGCGACGACCACGCCGCCGCGCTCGCCGCCGTCGCCGAACGGATCGTCGCCGCCGGGTCGGTGCCCGGTCTGCAGATCGCCCACGCCGGCCGACAGCGCACCCTGCCCGGCGAGGCAGTGGCCGCCTCGGAGGTGCCCTGGCCGACCATCGAACGCCGCCTCGGGCTGCGCCCGCGCGCGATCACCGTCGACGAGATCGCCGAGGTCGTCGCCGGGTTCGCCCGGGCCGCCGACCGCGCCGCCCGGGCCGGATTCCGGGTCGTGGAGATCCAGGCCGCCAACGGCTACCTGCTCGCCGGGTTCCTGTCGCCGCAGACCAACCGCCGTACCGACGGCTACGGTGGCGACCCGGCCCGGCGACGCCGCATCCTGCTGGAGGTCGTCGCCCGTTGCCGGGCCGCGCTGCCGCCCGAGGTGGCGCTCACCGTACGGCTGTCCGATCTCGACCACGAACCCGGCGGCCAGGTCCTCGCCGAGACCGCCGCCCTGGTGCGCACCCTGGCCGCCGCCGGTCAGGTCGACGCGGTGCACGTCTCGTCCGGCAACCACGAGACCCGGGTACGGCAGGTGCCGCCGGCCGCCGTACCGCCCGGTGCCGCCTGGCGGTCGGCCGGTGAGCTACGCGGGTACGGACTGTCCGTCATCGCCTGCGGTGGGGTGACCGACCCGGCGCAGGCCGCCACGCTGATCCGCGACGGCACCGCCGACCTGGTCGCGCTCGGCCGGGCCTTCCTCGCCGACCCCGACTGGGCGGCGAAAGCCCTGGCCGGCGCCGCCGACCGGATCCGCCCGTGCGTACGCGGCAACGACGGCTGCCACGCCCGCGCCGCTCTGGTCGGCCGTCCGGTCGCCTGCACCGTCAACCCGACGCTGAGCCGGCTGCCCGCCGGTCCGGCGTCGAGCCCGACCCTGAGCCGGCCGCCTCGCACCCTGTCGCCCCGGCCCGCACTGGACCGGTCGGTGATCGTCGCCGGGGCCGGACCGGCCGGTCTGGAAGCCGCCCACACACTTGCCGGGCACGGCCACCGGGTCCGGCTGTACACCGGCGGCCGGCTCGGCGGCGCGCTGCGGGACGCTGTGGACACCGGTGTGCACGACAGCTTCGCCCCGTACCTGCGCTGGTTGACGGCCCGGGTGGCGGCCAGCGGCGTCGAGGTCGTCGACGCCCCGCTGCACCCCGGCGAGCTGAGCCGGGGGTGGGCCGGGCTGCTCGTCGCCACCGGCAGCGATCAGCGGCTGCTGCCTGGTGCCGTACCGGCGCTCGACGTCCTGCGCGGCACGGTGCCGCCGCCGTCCGACGGCCCGGTGGTGGTGATCGGCGCCGGCCGGACCGGCACCAGCACCGCCGCCGCGCTGGCCCGCCGGGGTGCCGACGTCACCCTGATCGGCGACACCACCCGGGTGCTCGACACCGAGCCCCCCGACGACCCACCGACCTGGACCGACCTGCTCGCCGACCTCGGCGTCCGGCTCGTTCTCGGCGGCCGGGCCAGGATCACCGAGGAACGGCAGGTGCAGGTGAACGGAGAGACCGTGCCGGCCGGACTGATCGTCGCGGCGATCGGCCGGCGGCCCCGACACGACCTGTACGACGCGGCGGCCGAGGTCGCCGCCGGCCGTCCCGTGCTGCGCTGCGGCGACGCGCTGCGTCCGGCACGGCTGCACGACGCGGTGCACGCCGGAGCGGACACCGCCCGGAGCCTGCACGAAACGCTCGCCACCCGGCAGGTGACATCGTGACCGGCGGTGACCTGCTCGTCGTCGGCGACGTGCACACGATGGACCCGACCGCGCCGCGCGCCGAGGCCGTGGCGGTGCGCTCCGGTCGGATCGTCGCCGTCGGTGACCTGCGCGCGGTCCGCGACGCCGTCCCCACCGGTACGCCGCACCTCGCCCCGCCCGGCGGGGTCGTGCTGCCTGGCTTCGTCGACAGCCACGTGCACCTGATCTGGGCCGGCCGGGCCGCCGCCCGTGTCGGCCTGGACGACGCGACCAGCGTCCGCGACATCTGCGACCGGATCACCCGGTACGCCCGCCGGTACCCCACCCGTCGGTGGATCGAGGCCGACGCCGGCTTCGACCCCGGTGACCTGGCCGAACACCGGTTGCCGTCGGCCGCCGAGCTGGAAGCCGCCGCCCCTGGTCGGCCGGTGCTGCTGGACCGGAAGGGCCACGACGGCATCGCCAACCTGACCGCGTTGCGGCTGGCCGGGATCACCGCCGCCACCCCGGACCCGCCGGGTGGACGGATCGACCGGTACGCCGACGGCACCCCGACCGGGCTGCTCGTCGAGCATCCGGCGGTCGCCCTGGTCCGTGCGGTGATTCCGGAGCCGGACCAGCGGACGAGGATCGACTGGATCACCGCCGGCCAGGCGGAACTGCTCGCCCATGGCATCACCACCGCCGTCGATCCGGCGGTGCCGGCCGCCGAACTGGCCGCGTACGCGACGGCCGGGCGGTCCGGTGCGCTGCGGCTGCGTACCGTCGCGATGCCGCTCGGCGGCGACGACGTGGACGACGCGCAGTTGCGACGTACCCTCGATGAACTTGATCTTGATCGGGTCGCACCCGGGCTGCTGCGCGCCGGGCCGACGAAGCTCTTCCTCGACGGCGGCGGCTCGCTCGGCACCGCACTGCGCTCGTCGCCGTGGCCGGGCACCGACGGCTACCACGGCAACCAGAGTCTGCGCACCGAGACGCTGCGGGCACACTGCGTGGCGGCGGCGGCGCACGGTCGGGGCGTCGGCGTGCACGCCGTCGGCGACGCCGCGATCGACCTGACCCTGGCGGTCTTCGCCGAGGTCGCGGCCGGTACGCCGATCGCCGGACTGGGCTTCCACCTGATCCACGCCTACCTCGGGCCCGGACCGGAGGCGATGGCGACCGCGCGGCGGCTCGGCGTGCCGGTGTCGGCGCATCCGGCGCTGCAATGGGCGTTCGGGCTCAACCTGATCGAGCGGCTCGGTGAGCCAGCGGCCGCCGCCGCGAACCCGCTTCGGGCCTGGTTGGACGCCGGGGTGACGGTCGGCGGCGGCTCCGACGGACCGGGTCCGCCGATGTCGGTGCTGCACGGCATCTGGCAGGCCCGCACCCGTCGGGTCCGGGGCCGCGACGAGCCACTCGGGCCGGACCAGGCGGTCAGCGCCGCGCAGGCGCTGGCGCTGTTCACCACCGGCGCGGCGCAGGTGGCCGGCAACCCGGGGGCCGGCTGGGGCGGCGGGGTGCTGCGGGTCGGTGAGCCGGCGGACCTGACCCTGCTCGACGTCGATCCGCTCACCCCGGACGCCGACGCGCTGCCCGCCGGCACCGTGCTGGCCACGGTGGTGGCTGGTGGAATCCGCTACACCGCAGGCTGAGGCTGCCTCTTACGCCGACCTCGACGACTGTTGACCACGTCGCCCAACTCTTCAGCCCTTACCGAGGCCGCTGCCTGCGTCAGCGACGGGCCCGCTCGGCTGGGACGATGCCAGGGTGGACATTGCGGATCCGGCCCGCCGGGTCGACGCCACCGCCCGGCTGACCGGCCGGTTCGTGTTGCGCTCCGGGCGGGTGGCCGACGAATACTTCGACAAGTACCAGTTCGAGGCTGATCCGGTCCTGCTCGACGCGCTGGCCGAGCGGATGGCGGCGCTGGTGCCGGCGGAGACCGAGGTGCTCGCCGGGCTGGAAATGGGTGGCATCGCGGTGGTGACCGCCGTGGGCCGCCACACCGGGCTGCCGTGCGCCTTCGTGCGAAAGACGGCGAAGGAGTACGGCACCGCCCGGCTGGCCGAAGGCGCGGCGGTAGTCGGCCGCCGGGTGCTGGTCGTCGAGGACGTGGTCACCTCCGGCGGGCAGGTGGTGAGCTCCACGCGCCAACTGCGTGAGCTCGGTGCCGTGGTCGACGCCGCGCTGTGCGTGATCGACCGCCAGGAGGGTGGGGCATCGGCGTTGGCCGCCGAGGGCATCCGGCTGCGGTCGCTGCTGACCCGCGCCGACCTCGACCGCTGCTGACCATGTCCCCGGCGGCCGTCACGCCGCTGTGTTGCTGGCGCTGTCTGTCGTGGCAGTGTCGTACCGGGCATTGATCCGGCCCATCATCTGGACGGCCTGCCGGCGATTGAGCAGCCGGGCACCGTGGGCGGCCAGCCGGTTCAGCCGGCCCGAGACCACGCTCGGCGGGCCGTTGCGTCGTCCGAGGGCGCGCAGCGCCGTCGCGACCACCTCGGACGCCGTCTGCGCGGGCAGCGGGCCGTTGACCTCGTCGGTGCCGAGCACCTCGAAGAACTCCGTCTGGACGACGCCGGGGGTCAGTGCCAGCACCCGCAGGCCGGTGCCCTGGCTCTCGTACCAGAGGGCTTCGGTGAAGTGCAGCACGAACGCCTTCGTTGCCGCGTACACCGCCAGGTTCGGGCTGGGTTGGTAGCCGGCGAGACTGGCGACGTTGATCAGTACGCCGTTGGCGGCGGTGTGCAGCTGGCCGATGAAGGCCCGGCTGATGTCGACCACGGCCGTGACGTTGACCGCGATCTCGTCCCGCAGTCTGTCCGGGTCCTCCCGGTGGAACGGGCCGGCGGTGCCGAAGGCGGCGTTGTTGACCACGCTCGTCACCGTGATTCCTCGGCTGTTGGTCTGCTCCGCGAGCCGCTCGCCGGCCCCGGGCAGGCTCAGATCTGCCGGGAGCACCTCGACCCGAACCCGGTGCGCTGCGGTCAACTCGGTGGCCAACCGGTGCAGGCGCTCCTCACGGCGGGCGACGAGCACCAGGTCGGAGCCGCGCGCGGCGAACTGGCGGGCGAACTCGGCACCGATGCCGGAGCTCGCGCCAGTGATCAGGGTGGTCTGGTCGCGGTAGTCGACGGGCGGCATGCCATCTCCTCGAAGCCGATGTTTCCTGCACTCTATCCGCAATCTGCACTCAGTGCAATACATGTTTCAAGTGCAAGATGGGTACGCTGTGCTGCATGGTTGACGAGGCGGCTCCCCAGGAAGGGCTGCGGGACCGCACCCGTCGGGCGGTCCGCGCCGAGATCGCGGCGTCGGCGATGCGGCTGTTCCTGGCACAGGGCTACGAATCCACCACGATGGACCAGATCGCCCGCCAGGTCGGTATCTCGCGGCGCTCGCTGTTCCACTACTTCGGCACCAAGGAGGACATGGTCCTCGGGGACCACGCCGAACAGGGCGAGATCGTCCGAGCCGCGCTGGCGGCCCGACCTGCCGACGAGGACCCCTGGACGGCGATCCGGGCGGCGTTGAAGACGCTCCTCGAGGCCATGCCGTACTCGTTGCAGGAGTTCCTGCAGATCAACCGCATGCTCAAACAGTCGCCGGCGCTGCGTGCCCGGCACATCGAGAAACAGCAGCAGTGGATCGACGTGCTGGTCCCCGGCATCATGGCCCGGACCGCGTCGACCGCGTCGGACCCGATCGCCGAGCTGCGGGCCGGCGCGGTGGTCGCCGCCGCCATCTCCTGCATGGAGGTGGCCACCACGGCCTGGGTGCGCAGCGACGGTCAACTCGACATCGAAGCCCTCTACGACGACGCGGTCGCCGCCGTCCGCCGCTGAGGGTCGTCCGGCAGCTGACCCGGTGTGCGCCGACCGGGTCGGCTGGGCCGGTTCAACGCCCTACGCGATCTCGGCTGGGCCGGTTCAACGCCCTACGCGATCTCGGCTGGGCTGGTTCAACGCCCTACGCGATCTCGGCTGGCTGGTCCTGCGCTTCACCGCCGCCGACGTGCTCCGGCAGCCAGCTCGGACCATCGGCCACGTTGCCGCCGCTGTACACGACGGCCGGCGAGCAGGAGGATTCCGGTCGGGCGGTAACGGAACGACGGGATGGCTGATCGTATTGCGAGATGGCGTCTCTGTTGACGGCTGGCTGGTGCTGGCTTAGGCTGGACGGCACGACCACATAGCCGCAGGAGACCGCCATGATCCGAGTTCCGCAAGGCTCTGGATTGTTGGTGCGCGGTTACGAGGAGCCGCTGCGGGTCCACCCGCCGCGCGAGGGCATGCGCCCCGGGACCGCTGCCGGGGACCCGCAGACCCCGTTCTGATTCGAGTCCCGTCGACCGCCGCGCACGCGCACGTGTGCGCCGCTGGTACGGCGGGAAGCCAGCCCTGTCCTGAAGCACCGGTGCAACCGATGCCCACCCGCGTCGCACCGGGACACCGGCAACTCTCCCATCAGAATCGACGACCTCGGAGCGCATCATCATGACGACCGCAATCGACCTCGCCCCGATCTCCGGCCCGTCCGCCTGGCGCGGCGACGAGCTGAGCACGTCCACCGAATGGATCTACCACCTCAGTGACGCCGAGCGGACCGAACTGGAGACCGTCGGCCGTCAGTTCGTCGCCGACGACCCCGACCTGCGTACGGTGACCGCCGCCGACTACCCGCTGCCGGTCTGTGCCGGCCTCAACGCCGAGTGCGCCCAGCAGATGGACTCCGGCCGCGGCTTCATCCTGGTCCGCGGGCTGCGCACCGAGGAGTACGGCGACACCCTGGCCGGCGCGATCTTCTTCCTGATGGGGCTGCACCTCGGCGTACCGATGGCGCAGAACCAGATGGGCGACGTGCTCGACCACGTCATCGCCACCTCCAACAAGACCCTCGACGACCCGTCGGCGCTGCCGTCGCGGGTGCGGGACCGGCTGCCGTTCCACTCCGACAGCTCCGACGTCGTCGCGCTGATGTGCCTGCGCGCGGCGAAGGACGGCGGGGCGAGCAGCCTGGTCAGCGGTACCACCATCTACAACGAGATCCTGCGCCGCCGCCCGGACCTGGCGCCGCTGCTGTTCGAGCCGTGGCACTGGGACTGGTACAAGCAGGACCACGACGCCCCGGCGAAGACCTACCTGTCGCCGATCTGCAGCTACGTCGACGGCATCTTCAGCACGTACGCCGGCAGCTCGATGATCTTCTCGGCGCAGGACTACCCCGAGGTGCCCCGGCTCACCGAGGCGCAGATCGAGTTGCTGCACCTCTACGACGAGATCTCCCAGGAGCCCGGCCTGGCGCTGGACATGAACTTCCAGCCCGGCGACGTGCAGTGGCTGCTGAACTACGCCGCCCTGCACTCGCGGACCGGCTACGTCGACTACCCGGAGCCGGAGCGCCGCCGGCACCTGCTGCGGCTGTGGCTCAAGCGCGACGTCGGCCGCCCGCTGGTGGACGGCTTCGGCAAGAACGTGGTCAGCGACCGGGGCGCGGCGGACGTGGTGCCGGGCGGCCGGTTCCGGATCGCCGAGGCGGCCGAGGTGAACCTCGAGTGGGGTAACTGACCACTCCCGGTACGTGGACGGCCCGTCACGCTCCAATGTCGCAGCGTGGCGGGCCGTCCGCATGTCGCCTGGCCATCCGTGCCCATGGCACGAACCCACGAACGTTCGTGACCACGAACCCACGAACGTTCGTGACGTGGAAAGGGGCGGGACCGGTCGACCGGTCCCGCCCCTTCGCCGTACACCTGCGGTCAGAGATCGAGCACCAGGCGGTCGGAGCTGCACCGGCCGACGCAGATCATCATGCTGCGGCCAGCGGCCCGCTCGTCGGCGGTGAGCAGCGAGTCGCGGTGCTCCGGCGTACCGGCCAGCACCCGCGTCTCGCACGCGCCGCAGTACCCCTTCTCACAGTCGTAGGTCAGGCCGGGCACCGCCTCGCGCAGCACCTCGATCATCCGCTTGTCCTTCGGCACCCGCAGGGTGACGCCGGTACGGGCCAGGTGCACGTCGAACTCGGTGTTGGCAGCCGGGTCGAACGGCACCTCCAGGTCGTCGCCGGCGGCGAAGCGTTCCACGTGCAGCTGCGCACTACGTCCGGCGTCGGCGCACACCTGCTCCACCGCGTTGATCATCGCGCCGGGGCCGCAGCAGTAGACGGCGGTGCCGTCGCCGACGCCACCGATCAGCGCGGCCAGATCGGGCAGTCCGGCCTCGTCCTGCGGTAGCAGGACGGCCCGGTCGCCAGCGAGGGCGGCGAGCTCGTCGGCGAAGGCCATCGAGGCGCGGCTGCGGCCGCCGTAGACGACCTGGTACGGCGTACCGCGCCGGACGGCTTCGCGGACCATGGCCAGGATCGGGGTGATCCCGATGCCGCCGGCCAGGAAGAGGTACGCGTCCGCGTCGACCAGCGGGAAGTGGTTACGTGGCCCCCGTACCGTCAGCGTCGCGCCGGCGGTGGCGACGGTGTGCAGCTCGACGGAGCCGCCCCGGCCGGCGGTCTCGCGCAGCACGCCGATGCGGTAGTGCCCGGTCTCGGCCGGGTCACCGCAGAGCGAGTACTGCCGGAGTCGACCGGACGGCAGCCGGACCTCCAGGTGGGCACCGGGTGCCCAGGTCGGCAACGGTGCGCCGTCGGCGGCGGCCAGCCGTACCTCCAGCACCTCGTCGGCGGCCCGGGCGACCGCCTCGACGACCAGATCCCGGTCCCCGCCGGGGCGGGTGGCCACCGGGGCACCTCCGGCCGCCGCGTCGGCGGCGCGGCGGCCGGGGGTGAACACGGCCGGGATGGCGTCCCAGCCGGTCTGGTTCCCCTTGGTGGGGTAGCCGACGAGACCGTCGTCGACGACCTGGTAGTCCGGCAGCCGGGTCAGCACCTGGGTGATCATCTCGCGGAACATCAGCCGGGCCAGGTGCGCGCCGGCGCAGCGGTGGCTGCCGATGCCGAAGCTGAGGTGGCGGGTGGCGTCGCGGTCGAGGCGGACCTGTTCCGGGTCGGGGAAGACCGCCGGGTCGTGGTTGGCGGCGACCCAGGGGATCAGGACCCGCTCACCGGCGCTGACCGGGCAGCCGCCGACCTCCGCGTCGGCACGGGCCGTGCGGGCCATCGACTGCGACGGGGCGAAGACCCGCAGGAACTCCTCGGTGGCGCTGTCGAGCAGGTCCGGGGTGTCGATGAGCCGCTGGCGCTGCTCGGGGTGACGGCTCAGGTGCACCAGGGTGGACCCGGTCAGCGACGTGGTGGTGTCGACGCCGCCGGCGACCAGCAGCCCGATCACCGAGACGAGTTCGTCGACGCTGAACGGTTCACCGTCGGCGCGTCGCTGGGCCGCCAGGTAGCTGACCGCGTCGTCGGCGGGTTCGGCGCGGCGGTCGCGGATCAGGTCCCGGATCCGTTCGTCCAGGTACGCCAGCCCTTGCGCGCCCCGGATGGCGCGGTCGCTGCCGGGCAGAGCGGCGAAGATGTCGTGGATCGGCTTGGCCAGCTTGGCCCAGTCCGACTCGGGGAAGCCGAGCCAGTCCAGGGTGACGGCGGCCGGCAGCGGGTTGGTCAGGTCGCGGACGAAGTCGACGGAGCCTTCGGTGATGAAGGCGTCGATGATCCGGGTGGTGTGCCGGGCGATCATCGGGGCGAGTTTCGCCACCGCGTCCTGGGTGAGCAGCGGGTTGATCAGGTCCCGGTAGCCGGTGGCGGCCGGCGGGTCCAGTTCGATCGGGTACTGCTCCAGGCCGGGTCCCCGGGGTATGACGATGGCGGTGCCGTCGCCGCCGGCGGTGGCCCGGGCGGAGGAGAAGGTGTCGTCGTCGCGGGCGACGCGGACCACGTCGGCGTACCGGGTGGTGTAGACGAAGCCGCCGTGCGCGGTGGTCCTCCCGACCGGGCATTTTTCCCGGTACGTCCGGTAGTAGCCGACCGGGTCGGCGTTGCACGTGGCGGAGTGGTGGTCGAAGTCAGTCATGGCGCACGAGCTCCACGGATGCTGGCTACCGCGCGGTGTTTCCCAGCCGCGCCACTGGGTGTCTGTCGCCGAGAGTAATCGGGTTCACATTGCGAGACAATGTTTCACTCTGAGACACCGTAACTCGCCTGGTCTGTCGTGCCAGGGTGGCCGCGTTGCCCCATGATCCCCATGATCCCGACGATCTTGCACTTATCAACGAACATATCGGACAAAAGCTCTCGATATCTGCAAGATCGTCGGGCCGGTGGGGGCGCTCAGAAGGTCAGGACGGCCTTGCCGACCGTACCGCTGCGGACCGCCGCCACCGCCTCGTTGATCTGCGCGAACGGGAAGTAGCTCAGCAGCCGGTCGACCGGGAACCGGCCGGCGGTGTGCAGATCCAGCAGCCTCGGCAGGAACACCTGGGGCAGACTGGCGCCACCGATGATGCCGGTGACGCTGCGCCCGTTGAGGATGCTGCGCCAGTCGAAGCTCATCTGCTCACTAGGGCCGACCCCGACGATCCCGCACCGGCCCAGCGGGCCCAACGCCTCGACCGCGGTCCGCGCCACCTCTTCGCGGCCGGTGGCGTCGATGGTGAAGTCGAAGCCGTGCGGTGCGATCGCGGCCAGCAACTCCCTGGTGTCGCCGGTGCGCGAGTCGACGCCGTGGGTGGCACCGAGCAGCCGGGCGGTGTCCAACTTGTCGGCGTTGACGTCGACGGCGGCGATCGTCGAGCAGCCGGCGACCCGGGCGGCCAGGATCGCCGCGACGCCGACCGCGCCCGCACCGAACACGGCGATCGTCGACCCCACCGGTGGCCGGAGCACGTTGAGCACCGCGCCCGCGCCGGTGCCGAACCCGCAGCCGAACGGTCCGACCAGGCGTAGGTCGATCTCCTTGCTGATCGGCACCACCGCGCGGGCGGGGGCGACGACGTGACTGGCGAACGCCGACTGGCCGAGGAAGTGGCCGTTGACCGGTTCGCCGTCGCGCGACAGGGCGCTGCTGCCGTCGGGTCGGCGGCCGGTGAAGTTGACCGCGTCGAAGCTGCGGCAGTAGGCCGGGCTGCCGGTCAGGCAGAGCGAACAGGTGCCGCACGAGGTGAAGCTCATCGCGACGTGGTCGCCGACCGAGATCCCGGTGACCCGTTCGCCGACCTGTTCGACCACGCCGGCGCCCTCGTGGCCGAGGACGGCGGGGGTGGGGAAGAAGGTGGCGAACTCCAGGTCGGTTCCGCAGATGCCGACGCTGTGCACCCGCACCAGTACCTCGTCCGGACGAGGTTCGGCCAGCTCGACCTCCTCGAGGGTGAACGGGCCCCCCGCGTTGTTCACAACCGCCGCCGTGATACGCACACGACCTCCCCGATGACTCACAAAGCGAGACTGCATCTTGACATGCGGAACATGAAGGGTCAAGGATTCCACCATGGCTGACCTGGACATTCCCGCTGCCCGCCAGCTGATCGACGGTGCCTGGGAGGCGGCCGCCGACGGTGGGGAACTCCCCGTGCTCGACCCGGCCACCCGGGAGACGATCCAGCCGGTGGCCCGGGCCCGCGCCGCCGACGTGGACCGCGCCGTCGCCGCCGCCCGCCGGGCAGCCCCCGCCTGGGCGGCCACGTCCCCGAGCGAGCGTGGCGCGATGCTGCGTCGGTGGGCCGACCTGATCGCCGCCCACGTCGAGGACCTCGCCGTCCATGAGGCCCGTGACGTGGGCAAACCCCGTTCCGGTGGCCGGCTCAACATGTACATCGCGCACGGCATCGTCGACTACTTCGCCGGTGCCGCCGACAAGCTCACCGGCGTCACCCTGCCCACCCGTACCCCGGACTACTTCGGCTACACCCGGCCGGAGCCGTACGGGGTCTGCGCCGTGGTGATCCCGTGGAACGTACCGGCGGTGCTGACCGCGGCGAACGTCGCTCCGGCCCTGGCCGCCGGCAACACGGTGGTGCTCAAGCCCTCGGAGATCGCACCGCTGGCACCGTTCGCGTTGGCCGAGCTGGCCCGACGGGCCGGCCTGCCGCCCGGGGTGCTCAACGTCGTCACCGGGCTCGGGCCCGAGGCGGGGGTGGCCCTGACCGGGCATCCCGACATCGACCACATCAGCTTCGTCGGCTCCACGGTCACCGGCCGCGCGGTGATGCGGGCCGCCGCCGAGCATCTGGTACCGGTCAAACTCGAACTCGGCGGCAAGTCGCCGAACGTCGTCTTCGCCGACGCCGACCTCGACGCCGCGGTGCCGGCGATCGTCGCGTCGATCACCGAGAACGCCGGGCAGAACTGCTACGCCGGATCCCGCCTGGTGGTGCAGGAGTCGATCCGCGCCGAGGTGGTCGAGCGGGTCGCCGCCGCGATGGCGCAGGTCCGGGTCGGCTCCTGGGACCAGGATCTCGACATGGGTCCGCTGGTCAGCCAGGCGCAGTACGAGCGGGTCCGGGACTTCCTGACCGAGGCCCCGGCGGCCGGGGCGCGTCTGGTCACCGGCGGGGCGTCGGCGGCGTCCGGGTCCGGCGACGGCTGGTACGTCGCCCCGACGGTCTTCGACGGGGTCGACTCGTCGATGCGGCTGGCCCGCGAGGAGGTCTTCGGCCCGGTCCTGGCGGTGCAGAGCTTCCGGACCGCCGAGGAAGCGGTGTCGATCATGAACGGCACCGACTTCGGTCTGCTGACCTGCATCTGGACCTCGGACGTGTCCCGCGCCCTGCGGATCGCCGGACAGGCCCGCAGCGGCCAGGTGGCGGTCAATCAGTTCCACGACGCCGGGGTGATCGGGTTCCCGTTCAACATGCAGAAGGAGAGCGGGTTCAGCCGGGGCGGCGGGTACGCGGCGCTGCGTGAGTACACCCAGGAGAAGGCCGTCGCGGTCCGGCTGCTCGATCGACCACCGACGTGACCGGCCCGGCCGAACGCCCGGTGCCGGCCCGGCCACGGCTGTCGGTGGCGGCCGAGCCGGACCCGGAGCAGTTCGCCCAGTGGCTGACCGATCTGGCCTTCGGCGGTGCCGGCTGGCCGGTGCTGCTGGCCCGGCTGGCCGAGGTCGCCGGCACCGGGGCGCGCCTGGTCGGCCCGACCGGGGACCTGCTGGCCGACAGCGGCGACAGCGGCCGGGACGATGGTGCAGGGGGATCGGGTAGCGGGGTCGACCGCCGCCGGGGCGGCTGGCCCGGTGGGCGGGTGGCGGATCCCGAGCTGCTCGGTGCCGAGCGGGTGCGGTGCACCGACGGCTGGCTCGGTCGGGTGGTACCGGTCGGGACCGGCAGTCGGCGAATCGGCGTACTGCTGCTGGCCGAGCCGGTCGACGGTCGCCAGATCGACTATGGCCGGGCCGCCGTCACCGCGCTGCTGATCGAGGCGGTACGCCGTGAGCCGCCGCAACCGCCCGTACCGGTCGGTGCCGAGGCGGTGCTGCGGGCGTTGCGTGACGGCCCCGGTGCGGGAGCCGTGGCCGGGCGCGAGGAGCTGCTGCGGGCCGCCGCCGGGTACGGCTGGCGGCTGGACCAGCCGCACGCGGCGGTCGCCCTGGGCTACACGGGTGCCCAGCGGCGGCGGTGGGCCTCGGCGTTGACCTGGCTGGACCGGCCGGTGCTGACCGAGGACGGGTACGGCTGGACGCTGCTGCACGACGACCCGCAGCGGGAGGTCACCCGGTTGCGCCGCCGGCTGGAGCAGATCGTCGGCGCCGGGCAGGTCCTGGTCGCCTGCGGTCGCGCGGTCGCCGACCCGGGCCGGACGCCGGAGTCGTTCCGCGACGCACGGCTGCTGCTGGGGCTGCTGCTGCGCCATCCGGGGGGCCCGTCGGGGCTGTCGCCGGGCGCACCAGCCGGTGAGCTGCCGTTCGACCGGGCCGGGGTGGCGCAACTGCTGCTGGCGGTGCCTGACGAGCGGCTGCACTGGTTCGTGGACCGCCATCTGGGGCCGATCGCCGGGCGTGACGATCTGCTGCACACCCTGGACCACTGGTTGGCCAGCGGGGGCAGCAGGCAAGCTGTGAGTGAGCAACTGCATCTGCACCGTAACTCGGTGGGTTACCGGGTCGGGTTGATCAAGCGGCTGTTGGGGGTGGATCCGCTGGATCCGTCGACGGCTGCCGTGCTGCGTACCGCGCTGGTCGCGCGGGAGCTGCTGATCACTGCGGCCGGTGCCGGATAACCGCAGGTCGATCGCGATCTTGACGGTCCGCTGGCGGCCCGCGGATCACGGGCACGTTACGTCGCTGAGCCAGTTTCGGTCGAGGCGTTGACAGGCCGCCGGCCCGCAGGCAAAGTACGTCGCTAAGCAACCTGCATCACAATGCAAGACGGCATATCGTTTGGTAGACAGCGGAGGGGCACCGTGCGAGCGATGGTTCAGACCGGTTTCGGTGGGCCCGAGGTCGTGCGCCTGCACGACCTCGCCGAGCCCGTCGCCGGCCCGACCGACGCCGTCGTCGCCGTCGACGCCGCCGCACTCAACCGGCTCGACCTGCTGCAACGACGTGGCCCCGGGCTGCTTCCCGGATTCGCGCTGCCGCACATCGCCGGCATGGACCTCGCCGGCCGGGTGGTCGCGGCCGGCTCGGCCGTGACCAGCCTGCGGGTCGGCGACCGGGTCGTCGTCGACCCCACCACCGGCTGCGGACGCTGCGCCCACTGTGTCAGCGGGAACCCGGGCTACTGCGCCACCGTCGCGGTCATCGGCGGCAACCGCCCCGGCGGCTTCGCCGAGTACGTCGCCGTACCGGCCGCGCTCGCCCACCGGGTGCCCGACCACATCGCGCTCGCCGACGCCGCCGCCCTGCCCACCGCCTGGGCGGTGGCCTTCAACGCCCTGCACCGCGTCGGCCAACTGCGCTCCGGTGAGACGGTGCTGATCCCGGCGGCCACCAGCGCGGTCAGCATGGCCGCCATTCAGCTCGCCCGCCGGGCGGGTGCCCGGGTCGTCGCGATCGCCCGGACCGAGGCCAAGCGCGCCGCCGCCACCGACCTCGGGGCCGACGTCGTGCTCGACCTCGACGACCGGACGGCCGCCGCCGTCGCCGCGTACACCGACGGCCACGGCGTCGACCTGGTCGTCGACCACGTCGGCGCGGCCACCTGGAACCTCTCGCTGGGCATGCTGCGCACCGAGGGGCGGCTGGTCCTGCTCGGCAACACCAGCGGTGACCAGGTCAGCCTGTCACTGGCCAACGTCTACCACCGGGGCCTGCGGCTGCTCGGCGCCGGTGCCTACACCCCGGCCGACTTCGCCGCGATGCTCGACGTCTTCTTCGCCGGTGGCATGCGGGTGGTCCGGGCCGCCGAATACCCCCTCACCGACCTCGCCGAGGCGTACGCCCGGCAGGAGTCCGGTGACCTCGTCGGCAAGATCCTGATCCGGCCATGACCACGTCCCCGACCTCCGCCCAGCCCGTCGACGGTGCCACCGGCACCGCCGACCTGCTGATCGTCGACGCCGACATCGTCACCATGGCCCCTGGCCGGGAGGTGGTCACCGGCGGCGCGATCGCCGTCGTCGACGGCCGGATCGCCGACATCGGCCCCACCGGCGCCCTGCGGGTGGCGTACCCGCACAGCCCGGAACTCGACGCCGCCGGCTGCCTGGTCGTCCCCGGCCTGGTCGACGCCCACCAGCACACCACCGCCGACCCGCTGATCCGCAGCAGCATCCCCGACCACGTCCCCGCGCGGCAGGCCATCTTCGACTGGATCGTGCCGCTGCACGCCGCCGTCACCGGCGACGACGACGAACTGTCCGCCACCCTCGCCGCCGTCGAAGCGCTCAGTCACGGCGTCACCACCCTGCTGGAGCCGGGCACCGTCGGGCATCCGCTGCGGGTCGCCGCCGGGCTGCGTACCGCCGGGATCCGGGCCCGGGTCGGCGGCTGGGGCTGGGACGTCGCCGACGCCCCGTACGCGATGCCCGCCGCCGACACCCTCGCCGCCCAGGCCGAGACGGTCACCGCCCTGGCCGGTGACCCCCGGGTCACCGGATGGGTCACCCTGGTCGGCCACGACCTGGCCAGCGACGCGCTGTTCACCGGCGCCGCCGAGCTTGCCGAGCGGCTCGACGTACCGATGACCTGGCACCTGTCGCCCAGCGCCGACGACCCGGCCGCGTACGCGGTGGCCGGTCGCCCCCGCCCGGTGCTGCACCTGCGCGACCTCGGGGTCCTCGGCCCCCGACTGCTGCTCGGCCACGCCGTCTGGCTCGACGACGACGAAGTCGACGTGCTCGCCGCCAGCGGCGCCGCCGTCGCCTCCTGCCCCGGCGCCTACCTGCGGCTCGGGCAGGGCTTCACCCGGGCTGGCCGACACACCGAACTGCTGCGCGCCGGCGGCCGGCTGGCGCTGGGCTGCGACTCGCACAACGCCGGCGACACCCCGGACGTGTGGCACGCCGCCCGGCTCTTCGCCGGGCTGGAGCGGGACCGGGGCGCGGCCGACCCGCTGCGCGCCGACGAGGTTTTCGCCCTGGCCACCATCGACGGCGCGGCCGCCGTCGGGCTCGGGCAGCTGACCGGCTCGATCGAGGTCGGCAAGGCCGCCGACCTGGTCGTGCTGGACACCCGCACCATCGCGTGGACCCCGCGAGGTGACCTGGCCACCCAGCTCGTCTGGGGGGCGGCCAGCCACACCGTACGGGACGTACTGGTCGACGGCCGGCCGGTGATCCGGGACCGCCGAGTCACCACCGTCGACGTCGACGCCCTGCGTACCGAGGCCACGCGACGCCGCGCGGACCTGCTGCGTCGGGCCGGCATCGACATCCCGCATCGCTGGCCTGCCGTGCCGGCGACCGAGTACCGCGCACACCGGACCGGCACGGCCGGCGTGACGCCCCCACAGTGAGAGGAACCGCAGTGACAATACGGATTCGTAAGGGTGCGGCGGCGCTGCTCGCCGGCGCCGTCAGCCTTGCCCTGGTCGGCTGCGCCGACAACGACGCGACCGCGCCGGCCCCGGCCGGCAGCGAGGGCGGCGGCACCGTCATCGCCGGCCAGCCGGACGTCAACGCCGACGGCAAGGTGCTGATCGGCGTGCTCAGCCCCGGCGACATCAACGACAACGGCTACTACGAGAGCTTCGTCGCCGAGGCCGAGCGGTTCGCCAACGAGCAGGGCTGGGAGGTCATCAAGCGCGGCTCGGTGCCGCCCACCGAGGCGCTCAGCGCCGCCCGCGCGCTGTGCCAGCAGGGCGTGGACATGGTCGCCCTCGGTGCCTCCGAGCTCAAGGACGCCATCCCGGCCTCCACGGAACCGGCCTGCGAGAACGTCGCCTGGTACGTGCCGTCGTCGGAGAACATCCCGCAGACGCCGGAGATCGTCATCTCCAGCGACGACCCGAACCAGAGCATGCTCGCCGCCGGCTACGCGACCGGCCTGCTGATGGCCGACAGCGGCGACACCAAGGCCGGGTTCGTCACCGGCATGGAGGTCGACTTCGCCATCAACGCCGCCCGCGCGTTCAAGGCCGGCATCCGGATGGTCGTCCCCGAGGCCGACCTGGTGATCACCTACACCGGTGACTTCAACGACTCGGCGAAGGCCCGTGAGGCCGTGCAGGCGCAGGTCGACCAGGGCGTCGGCGTGGTCTACCCGTACCTGGGCGGGGCCACCGACGCGGCGGCCGCGCTGGCCAACGAGAACGACGCGTTGACGCTGACCCCGGGCACCGACCGGTGCGAGTCGACCGAGCCGGAGTTCGACATCTCGGTCATCTTCGACCCGGGTGCCTACTTCGCGGCCGCGCTGACCCTGTTCGCCGACGGCGAGCTGGAGATGGGCACCACGAAGGTGTGGCAGATCGGTGTCGACCCGTACCCGGCGATCAAGATCTGCAACCCGACGCCGGAGCAGACGGAGAAGATGGACGCGTTCGTGGCGGACGTCGCGAGCGGCAGCATCGACACCGCGGCCGAGGTGGAGCGGCTGGGCAACTGACCCCGCCACCGAACGCACCCTGACCCCGCTGCCTGAGCCGACAACGAGGTGGAACGGACTGTGGACACCGACGACCAGCAGGCGCCGGCGCT
The DNA here is from genome assembly GCF_029581195.1 of Solwaraspora sp. WMMD791. NCBI lineage: Bacteria > Bacillati > Actinomycetota > Actinomycetes > Micromonosporales > Micromonosporaceae > Solwaraspora > Solwaraspora sp. WMMD791. Next base: position 2,841,619 of record NZ_CP120737.1, on the reverse strand, counting down.
CACCCTGAGCGCGGTGAGCAAGCGCTACGGTCCGGTCGTCGCCTGCGACGCCGTGGATCTCACCGTACGACCCGGTGAGATCCACGGCCTCCTCGGCGAGAACGGGGCCGGCAAGTCGACGTTGATGAAGATCCTGCTCGGGCTGGTGCACCGCGACGCCGGCACGATCGAGCGGGACGGCCGACCAGTGGAGATCGACACACCGCAGGTGGCGGCCGAACTCGGGCTGGGCATGGTGCACCAGCACTTCAGCCTGATCGAGCCGCTGGCGGTCTGGGAGAACGTGATCCTCGGCGACACCGGCCGGGTCGACAAGGCGGCGGCCTGCGCGCAGGTCGAGCAGGTCGCCACGCGGTACGGCCTGCCGATCGACCCGCTGGCCCGGGTGGACCGGCTCTCTGCCGGGGAACGTCAGCGGGTCGAACTGATCAAGTGCCTGCGCCGGGACCCGTCGGTGCTCATCCTGGACGAGCCGACGTCGGTGCTCACCCAGGCGGAGTCGGCCGAACTGTTCACGGTGCTGCGCCGGGTGGTGCAGGCGGAGAACCGGGCTGTCATTCTGATCAGCCACAAACTGGCCGAGATCATCGCGGCCACCGACCGGGTGACCGTACTGCGCCGTGGCGCGGTGGTCTTCCACGGTGCCACCGCCGACACCACCCCGCAGTTGCTGGCTCGGCAGATGGTCGGCCGGGAGGTGTCACTACGGGCGGAGAGCGCCGCGCTGGGCCTGCTCCCCGTCGAACGGCCGACCACGGAGTCCGGCGCGCCGGTGGAGGCCGCCGCCCCGGCCGACCCGCCGGCGGTGGAGCCGGAGCGGCCGGCCGCACCGGCCAAGAACGCGCCGGCGCTGCGGCTGGACGACGTCACCGTGCTCCTCGGTGACCTGAAGATCCTCGACACACTCAGCCTGGACGTCGCCGCCGGCGAGATCGTCGGCCTGTACGGCGTGGAGGGCAACGGCCAGGCCACCCTCGGGGACCTGCTCTCCGGGCTGTTGACCCCTGACGCCGGCACGGTCGAGATCGCCGGCACGGCGGTCGACCTGGCCCGGCCGGGTGCGCTGCACCGCGCCGGACTCGGCATCGTGCCCGAGGACCGACACCGCTCCGGGGTGGTGCTCGACATGACGATCGCCGAGAACCTGGCGATGAAGTCGCTGGCGGCGGTCTCCGGCGCCGGCGGCGTGCTCAGCAGGCGCAGGATGCACCAGATCGCCCGGCAGCGGATGGCCGAGTTCAACATCGTCGCCCCGTCGCCGGACACCCCGGTCCGTAGCCTGTCCGGCGGCAACCAGCAGCGGGTGGTCCTGGCCCGCGAGTTGTCCGCCGGACCCACCGTGCTGGTCGCCGCCCAACCCACCCACGGGTTGGACGTCGGCGCCATCGAAGACATGTACGTGCGGCTGCGGCGTGCCGCGGCGGAAGGGGTGGCGGTGTTGCTGATCTCCACCGAGCTGGAGGAGGTGATGGCCCTGGCCGACCGGATCGCGGTGATCTCCTCCGGACGCATCGTCGGGGTGCTCACCACGGCGGAGGCCACCGCGGAGCGGCTCGGCATGCTGGTCGGCGGGGTGAGCCACTGATGACCGCGACGACCGGACTCGACGGCACCGCCCGGCGGCTGCTCGCCCGGCTGAACCCCGGCGTCGGCGGCTGGCAGGTGACCGCCGCGACGGTGGCCACCGTGGCCGCCGCCCTCGGCCTGTCCGCCCTGCTGATCGCCGTCACCGGTGGCTCGCCGAGCGCCTCGGTGCAGGCCCTCTACCAGGGCAGCATGTCCAGCCCGCGGGCGTGGAGCAACTCGCTGCTCTACGTCGCGCCGCTGCTGCTGGTGGCGGTCGGCGCCTGCGTCAGCGCCCGGAGCGGGTTCTTCAACATCGGCCAGGAGGGCCAGGTGCTCATCGGCGCGCTGGCCGGTGCCTGGGTCGGGCTGCGGCTCGCGTTGCCCGGGCCGACGCTGCTGGTCGTGGTGCTGCTGGCCGCGTTGCTGGCCTCCGGCGCCTGGGCCGGCCTGAGCGCGCTGATGTACCGCTTCCGGGGCGTCAACGTCGTGGTCAGCACCCTGCTGATGACCTTCCTCGCCCAGCAGCTGGTGGCGTTCGCGGTCAACACTCCCTGGCTGCTGCAGGAGTCCCGGCTGGGCAGTGGCGTCGTCTCGCCGCAGTCCAACCCGCTGCCGGACAACGGCCGTCTGGGCTCCTTCGGCGAGTACCCGAACCTGCAGGTCAATGGCGGCCTGATCCTGGCGATCCTGGTCGCCGTCGCGCTCAGCCTGGCGATGACCCGCACCCGCTGGGGCTTCCGACTGAAGATGCTCGGCCTCAACCCGGTCACCGCGCAACACGCCGGGGTGCGCGTCGGTGCCCTCGGCGGGATGGCGTTGGCCATCTCGGGGGCGTTCGCCGGTCTCGCCGGGGCGCTGCTGCTGACCAGCCCGGTCGGCAGCCACCGGTTGCAGCCCGGCATGTCGTTGAACATCGGCTGGGACGGACTGCTGGTGGCCCTGGTCGCCCGGAACAATCCGCTGTTGGCCATCCCGGTCGCGGTGCTGTTCGGGGTACTGCGGGCCGGCGGCAGCTTCCTCGCCGCGACCGGCGTGCCGTCGTTCCTGGTGGATGTGGTCAAGGCGCTGCTGGTGCTGGCCTTCGTCGCACCGCCGGTGGTGATCGGCATGCTGCGCCGGCGCCGGGCCGGCGCACAGGCGGCCGGCACCCCACCGCCCGCCGGTGGGCTGCCCACCCCGACCACACCCTCCGACGACCCGGCGGCCCCCGGCCGTGACGTGCCGGAGATCGACGTGGCGCAGGCCGACGTGGCGCAGGCCGACGGGTCCGACCCCGACGGTCGCCCCGGGGCCAGCGGCAGCAAGGAGAACGCTATGGAAGGCAAGCTGACATGAGCGCCGCCGACAACATCGCCACCATCCTGTCCAGCGGGGCCCGGCTGACCATCCCCCTCGCGTTCGCCGCCTGCGGCGAGTACGTCGCCCAGCGCGCCGGCACCCTGAACATCTCGGTCGAGGCGATGATGCTCGGTGCCGCGTTCGGCTCGATCGCGGTCGCCAGCGCCACCGGCAGCGCGACTGTCGGGTTGGCGGCCGGCGCGCTGATCGGACTGCTGATCGCGGTGGTGCACGCGAACCTGTCGCACCGGGCACAGATCAACACCTTCGTGGTCGGTCTGGTGCTCAACGCGCTCGTTCTCGGCCTCACCAGCTATCTGATCACCATCAGCACCTTCACCGGCCACCAGGTGTGGCGGGTGGACATCCCGGTGCTGCGCGACATCCCCATCATCGGGCCGATGCTGTTCGTGCAGCGCTGGCCGGCGTACCTGCTGCTGATCGCGATCCCGTTGACCTGGTGGCTTGTGGAACGCAGCCGGTGGGGTCTGGAGCTGCGGGCGGTGGGGGAGAACCCACAGGCGGCCGACGTCAGCGGGATCAAGGTCAACCACCGGCGGCGGCAGGCGCTGCTCTTCTGCGGCCTGCTCGCCGGGCTCGGCGGCGCCTACCTCGCCGTCGGTGAGGTCGGCTCGTTCAACCAGAACATGACCGCCGGTCGGGGCTACCTGGTCATCGCCGCGGTGATCTTCGGTGCCTGGCGACTGGGCCGGACCATGATCGGTTGTGCCGTCTTCGGCCTGGCTGACGCGATGCGGTTGGCCCTGCCGGCGCTCGGCATCACGGTCAACTCGCAACTGTTGATCGCCGCGCCGTACCTGCTTGCTCTGCTCGCCATGCTGGTCTTTGCCACCCAGCACCGCGAACCCAGAGCCCTGGCCCAACCGTTCCAGCGCGGCACCACCTAGCGCCTCCGGCGTGGAGCGCGTCGGAGGCGGATGCCTCCGACGCGCTCCACGCCGTCCCGGCCCGTGCCGCGCGGTCGTCAAGCGGTGACGACGACCTTGCCGATCATCCGTCCCGTTTCGACCATGCTGTGGGCCTGGCGCAGAGTGGTGGCGTTGATCGGGCTGAGCGTCGTCGTCGCGGTGCTGCGGACCACGCCGCGCTCGACCAGGTCGGCGACCTGGTCGAGTAGCCGGTGCTGCGCGATCATGTCCGGCCCGCCGAAGAGCGGTCGGGTGAACATGAACTCCCAGTGGAACGTGATGCTCTTGCTCTTGAGCGACAGCAGGTCCAGTCCTTGCGGCTCGTCGATCGCCGTGATCTGGCCCCCGGGGCGGAGGATTTCGGCAAATGCCCCAAAGGCATCTGTGGTGTTCGGTGAGATCACGTAGTCGATACCGTGGGGAGCGATCGGGCCGAGTTCCCGGACCAGATCATGGTGGCCGATGACGTGGTGGGCACCGAGTCCCTCGACCCACTGCCGGGACTCCGGTCGCGACGCGGTGGCGATCACCGTGAGCCGGGTCGTGGCGCGCGCCAACTGGATGGCCATCGACCCGACTCCTCCGGCGCCGCCCAGGACGAGCAGGGTTCCCTCGCTGTCCGGGCCGAGCCGGAACCGGTCGAACAGTGTCTCCCAGGCGGTGATCGTGGTCAGCGGCAGGGCAGCGGCGTCGGCGAAGCCGAGACTGCGCGGCTTGTGGCCGACGATGCGCTCGTCGACGAGATGGAACCGCGAGTTGGTGCCCGGCCGGGCGATGGATCCGGCGTAGTAGACCTCGTCGCCGGGCTGGAAGAGGGTGACCCCGGCCCCGGTCGCCGTGACCACACCGGCGGCGTCGAAGCCGAGCACCCTTGGCGTACCGTCGGGTGCCACATTGGCCCTGACCTTGGTGTCCACCGGATTCACCGAGACCGCCTCGACCCGGACGAGCAGGTCGCGCGGGTCAGGCACCGGCACGGGTAGGACAAGGTCCTCAAGGCTGGCCGGATCGGAAACTGGGAGGTTGTGGCGGTATGCCACCGCCGGCATCTGCTCGGTCATGCCCGGAAAGATATTCCGAAGGTAGTAGTTACCGACAAGGGAGCCAAGTATCCAAGGGGTACTATTGCCTGATGAGCCTGTCGACGGACTGCGGCCCCAGAGACGTCTACGCCGCCGCCTGCCCCTGCCGGGACATGCTGGACCTGCTGGCCAACAAGTGGAGCGCGCTGGCCCTCGGTGCGCTGGAGGACGGTCCGCTGCGGTTCGGTGCGCTTCGCGACCGTCTGCAGGGAGTGAGCCCGAAGGTGCTGACCCATACGCTGCGTCGGCTGGAAGAGCACGGACTGGTCACCCGCGAGGTCTTCGCCGAAGTGCCGCTGCGGGTGGAATACACCCTCACCCCGCTCGGCGCGGACGCGAATCTGCCGCTGACAGCGCTTCGGGTGTGGGTCGAGCGCAACATCGACCGGTTCCCGGCGTCCGCGTAGGGCTGGGCTCCCGCCCGCCCGCTCAGCGGGTGACGTTCTCCAACGCGTACCGTCGCACCGGCCCACGGCCCGATGATTCGCCGCGACGGTGACCGGGTAGGGATAGCGATCATGGGATCTGAACGGACGAACAGCGCTCGGCTGTGCCCATCGTCGCCGGGCCACCCGCCGAGAGGTGAGGGTGCGCTGCGGTGACCGGCCCAGCTTGGCCCCTTGGCCCGAGCGTCGCCGCGCTCGTGGTCGCCCTGGTGGTCATCGTCGCCGCAGGCAAGTCCCTGGCCACGACCGCCGACACCCTGGCCGACCGGACCGGCATGGGTGAAGCCGTCGCCGGGGCGCTGCTGCTCGGCGCGGTCACCTCGCTACCCGGGATCGCCACCACCGCGATCGGGGCGTGGCAGGGCGACGCACAGTTCGCCATCGCCAATCCGATCGGCGGGATCGCCGTACAGACGGTCTGGCTGGCCATCGCCGACCTGCTCTACCGGCGCTCCAACATCGAGCACGCCGCCGCCTCGCTGGAGAACATCATGCAGGCGCTCGTGCTGGTGGCGCTGCTCTGTCTGCCGATCGTCGCCTACGCCACCCCGACCTTCACCGTCGGCTGGGTGCACCCGGTGAGTCTGCTCATCCCGATCCTTTACCTGTACGGGCTGCACCTGGTGCGTCGGCTGCGGCGCGACCCGATGTGGCGGGCCGAGCAGACCTCGGACACCCGCCAGGACGTGCCGGACGACGCCAACGGCGAGGCAGCCGGCGGGCCGAGCACCCGCCGGCTGTGGCTGCGGCTGGCCGCCCTCGCCGTCCTGGTCGGCGGCACCGGCTACCTGATCGGGCAGGGCGGCCTCGGGGTGATCGCCGCGACCGGGCTACCCAGCGGCTTCGTCGGATTCACCATCACCACCGCGATCACGTCACTGCCGGAGCTGGTCGCTCTGATCGCGGCGGTACGCATCGGCGCGTTGACCCTCGGCGTCGGAAACATCCTCGGCGGCAACGCCTTCGACTCGCTGATGATCTTCCTCGCCGACGCTACGTACCGGCCAGGGTCGATCTACAGCGACGCGGCCTCGGCCGGGCTTCTGCTGGCCGGAGCGACGACCCTGCTGACAGCTACCCTCGCCGCCGGGCTGATCCTGCGGGAGCGACGCGGAATCGGGTTCGAGGGCGTCGCCATTCCGGCGATCTACCTCGGCGCGGTGGTGCTGCTGCTGATCCGCGCGGCATGACCCGCCGCGTCGCCCGTCCGCCGTACCGTCGGCCGTACCCTTCGGGTGAAGGACCGGTCAGCGTCGCCGCAGCGTCGGGTCGGTGAGCGCTGGCGGCTGGTAGCCGGCGTCGGCCGAATTGACGTTGCTGCCCGGCGGCACCAGCTCGTCGATGCGGTCCAGCACGTCGGCCGGCAACGTCGCCAGGTCGCCGGCGCCGAGCTGGCTGTGCAGCTGCGGCAGCGTACGTGGTCCGATGATCGCGCTGGTGACCGCCGGGTGGCTGAGTACGAAGCCCAACGCCAGGTCGATCAGGGTGAGGCCGGCCTGCGCCGCGAGGGTGTCCAACTCGCCGACGATGTCGAGTTTGCGCTGCCGGGCGGCAGCGTCGCGGAAGTCGAAGTGGTCGCCGTTGCGGCCGGCCCGGGAGTCGTCCGGTACGTCCGCCGTGCGGTACTTGCCGGTCAGCCAGCCACCGTTGAGCGGGCTGAACGCGAGCACTCCGAGCCGGTGCCGCTGGCAGGTCGGCAGGACGCCGGCCTCCACCCCACGCGCCATGATCGAGTACGGCAACTGCTCGGTGGTGAAGCGCTCCCGCTGGCGCCGGTGTGCCACCCACTGCGCCTCGACGATCTCCTCGGCCGGGAAGGCCGAGCTGCCGATCATCAGCACCTTGCCCTCGCGGACCAGGTCGGACAGGGCGCCCAGGGTCTCGTCGAGATCGGTGCCCGGGTCCGGCCGGTGCACCTGGTACAGGTCGATCCGGTCGGTGCCGAGCCGCCGCAGGCTGCCCTCGACGGCCTGGCGGATCCAACGCCGGGAGTTGCCGCGTCGGTTGCGGTCGTCACCCATCGGCTCGTGGAACTTGGTCGCCAGCACCACGTCGTCGCGCCGGCCGCGCAGCGCCCGGCCGAGGATCTCCTCGGACTCGCCGTGCGCGTACACGTCGGCCACGTCGACGAAGTTGACGCCGGCGTCGAGTGCGGCGTCGACGATCCGGTGGCATTCGGTCTCGTCGCGGTTGCCCCAGGCACCGAACATCATGGTGCCCAGGCAGAGCGTGCTGACCTCGACCCCGGTGCCGCCGAGTGTGCGATAGCGCATCAGTTGACCTCCCAGACGTGTACCGACCACGCTGGCACGGGCGGGGGCGGTGGACACCGTCCCGCCGGATCGAAGCACTGTCCGCCGGTTTGTGTCCCCGGCACATGGTCGCTCGGTACCGTGCTGAATAGCCTGGTAGACGCGGAAGTAACAGCTTTTCGGCACCTGGAGGTTCCTGTGGCCACCGGCCTGACCCACGCCCGCTGGACGCACGTGGCACTGCCCACCGGCGACCTCGACAAGGCCATCTCGTTCTACACCTCACTCACCCCGCTGGTGGTGGTCGAACGGTTCGCCGACGCTGACGGCGAGAGCGTCTGGCTCTCCAACGACAAGCAGGTCGAGACACCGTTCGTGCTCGTACTGGTCTCGTTCAACAAGGACAAGGGCGGCCAGCTCGGGCTGCTGCACCCGTTCGCGCACATCGGCATCGAGGTGCCGAACCGGTCCGACGTCGACGAGATCGCCGAGCGTGCCCGTGAGCTGGGCTGCCTGCACTGGGAGCCGCGGCAGATGCCGCCGCCGGTCGGCTACATCTGCGCGCTGAAGGACCCCGACGGCAACGTCATCGAGATCTCCCACGACCAGCAGGTGTTCGACACCGTACGGCGGCTGTGGGCCTGACCGGCGAGCGCACCGGTGAGGCGGTGCGGCGCTACCTGGCCGCGCTCAACGCCCGTGACGCCGACGCGGTCGCCGACTGCGTCAGCGTCGGTTTCGTCAACGAGCACACCGCCGCGTTGGGACGTACCGTCACCGGCCGGGCCGCGTACCGGGCCCGGCTGGACGGGTTTCTGGCCGAGTTCGCCGACCTGCACTACGAGATCGAGGACCTGCTGGTCGCCGGTGACCGGGCGGCGGTGGCGTACCGGATGTCGTTCCGGCTGGTCTCGGCGGGCAAGGTGCCGGTGCGCATCCGTGGGATGTTCCGCTTCAAGGTGGACGCCGACGGCCTGATCGCGCACCGGATCGACTACTGGGATTCCGGCGAGGTGCACCGCCAACTCGCCGCCGGCCGGACCGCCGCCGGCTGACCTTCCAAGATCGCGACGATCTTGCGCTTATCGAGACGAAATGTCGAGTTTGTCGGTCGATAAGTGCAAGATCGTCACGGGTCAGGGGTGTGCGGGTAGGTAGAGTGGCGCCGTGGTGGTCACAGGCCGGCCGGCGAACCCGACTGACGAGGTGACCGGCGACGGGCCGGCCATCCAGACGGTGCAGCGCGCCGCGACGATCCTGCAGGCGTTCACCGTCGAACGGCCCCGCCTCACCCTGGCGGAGCTGACCGCCGACCTGGCGATCAGCCGGGCCACCGCCCACCGGTACGCGCGGGCGCTGCGCGCCGCCAATCTGCTGCGCTTCGACGTCGCCACCGCCACCTACACGTTGGGGCCGCAGATCCTGGCGATGGAGGCGGCGGCCCGCGCGGCGCTGCCCATCGTCACCGTCGCGGAGCCCTTCCTGGATCAGCTGACCAGGTCGACGAATCAGACCTCGGTGCTCAGCGTCTGGAACGGCGAGGCGCCGACTGTGGTCCGCTGCATGGACAACACCAGCGGCGACGTGCGGCTCAGCGTCCGTACCGGGTCGCCGTTGGACCTGACCCGCTCGGCGCAGGGCCGGGTGTTCTGCGCTTTCCTCCCGGAGCAGGACAGCCCGGTGGTGGCCCGGCAGTTGCGGTTGTCGGCCGCGCTGCGCGAGGTGGTCGCGCAGGTCCGCCGCGACGGGTTCGCGGTCAACTCACCGGAGGACTTCGGGGTACGGGTCATCGCCGCCCCGGTGTTCGAGCGTGCCCAGGTGGTGGCCGCGCTCGCGGTGCTCGGCACCAGCGCGGCATTGGCCGGCGCGGCGCAGGTAGCGGCGGCCGACCGGCTGCGGCAGGCGGCGGGGGAGTTGTCCGAGGCGCTGGGGGCGATCGCCGGTTAGCGCCGGCCGCCGCGCCCGGTGCCGGTGCCGGCGGTACGCCCGTTGCCATTGCCCGGCTGGTGGCCGTTGCCGGTGACGCTGCCAAGCTCGGCGGTGACCACCGCGGCGGCCCGCTGCAGGGCGGCGGCGAGCGGGCTGTCGGTGCCTTCCGGCACCGAGGTGGTGGTGCCGACGATCGCCATGGCGGCGATCAGCGTCTGGCCCCGGAAGATCGGCGCGGCGATGCTGCGGACCCCGTTGACCGACGGGGTGTTGGCGGAGATCCCGGTTCGGCGGATCTTGTCGACCTCGTGCCGCAGCTCGGCCGAGGCGGCCAGGTCGTCGGCGAGGCCGGGGACGTCCTCGGCCGGCAGGAACGCGCAGAAGACCCGCCCCTGGGCGGATTCGGTCCGCGACAGCCGGGAGCCGGTCCGTACGCTGACCCGGATCACCCGGTCGGTGTTGTCGTCGGCGCGGACCACCACGGCGGTGTCGCCGTCCCAGACGCTGAGCACCACGGTCTCGTCGACCTCGCGGACGAGTTGCTGCATGTGCGGGCCGGCGATGCTGATCACCGGCATCGCGGCGCGGGCGGCGGCGGACAGGGTGAGGATCTGCGGGCCGAGGGAGTAGAGCCCTTCGCGCTCGTCGTAGCGCAGCAGGTTGCTCTCCCGCAGGGCCTTGGTGTAACGGTGGGCGGTGGCCTTGCTGGTGCCGAGGCTGGCGGTGAGCTCGTTGAGGCTCAGCCGGGGGCGGGCGGCGGTGAAGGCGTTGAGGATCACCGCGGCGCGCTGCACGGTCTGGATCGCCGGGGCGCTCTGCTCGGCCACCACAGGGCCGGCCACCGCGGGCTCCGCCACCGGGGCGCTCTGCCCGGCAGCCGGGGGGCTGTCGTCCGCCATCTGGCTTCCTAACGAAAGGCGCGGCATGCGCGGCGAAGGCGCGGAGTCGCGGCTGCGCCTCGACGGCGACGAGGCATCGACCGCCGGTACATGCACGGAAAGTGAGACAGCATCATGGCATACGGTACCTTATCTTGTCGATGCACCCGCGTGCCGTAACGCGATGCCGGTGTAGATGTCGGCGAACCGGACGAGGTCGGCGACGGCGTACCGGTCCAGCCGGGGGTCGGCCGGGTCCGGTCCGCGCGACGGCGGCCCGAGCCGCACCGTGGGTACGCCGCGACCCCGCAGCACGACCCCGTCGGTGGACCCGGTCCACCCGGTGACCGGCGACGGCGGCGTGCCGTGGGCCGCCGTCCAGGCGTCCTCGGCGTGCCGCGCGATGGGCGCGTCCGCCCCGGTGGCGGCGGCCGGATGCACCAGCTGCCCGTCCACCGCGACCCGGCAGTCGGCCAGTGGGGAGTCGGCGAGAGCGGCGGTCAGCGCGGTGTGCAGCCCGGTCCGGATCCGCGCCGGGTCGTCGCCGGGCACGGTCACCAGATAGAGGTACAGGTCGAGCCGCCCGGGCAGCAGATCCGGTTTGCCGGGCTGCCCGGCCCGGACCGCGCCGATGCCGATCTCGGCGCCGACCGGTGCGGTCGGGTCGGTGCGGTCGGCCAGGTGCCGGCGCCGGAACTCCTCCAGCGCCGCGATCACGGTGCCGAGGTGGGCGAGCAGGCCCCCGGGTGGTACGGCGGTCTCGCGGGCGAGCACCGGGTGGAACGCGGTGCTCAACCGTACCCGCAGGAACATCGCGCCGGGTTCGGCGGTGAGCACGCCGGCCGGGCCGGTCTTGGCGACCACTGCCGCCGCTGGCGGCGCGTGGCGGTCCAGGTGATGCAGTACGCCACTGGGCGTGCCGCCGTGCGGGTGGTACCGGTGGGTGCCGGCGGCGGCCAGCAGCAGGGTGAGCCGGTGCGGCCGGCCGGCGGCCCGCAGCGCGTCGGCGGCGGTGGTGAACCCGACCAGGGCGCTGGCCGCGGCGGCCCGGGCGACACCGAGGCCGAAGGCGCTGATCAGTACGGTGCCGTCCGGTCCGGTGGACCGGCGGAAGCCGCCGACCGGACACGGGCCGAGGGCACCACCGGAGGTGCCGGTGACCGGTTCGTCGAATTCCGCCGCGCCGGTCAGGGACGTGTCGAGGTGGGAGTAGATGAGCAGTTCCGGTGCCTGAGGGCCGAGTTGCGCGGTGACGACCAGGTTGGCGCTGTGTGGTGCCTCGGCACTGACCGGAAGCGGGTCGACCCGCCAGTCCAGCTGCGGCCAGGTGGCCCGGCCCCAGCCGGCGAGTCGACGCGCGGTCGCCTGCTCGTGACCGTACGGGGTCGGTCCGGCGGTCAGCACCGCCAGCGTCTCGACGATCCGCTCCTCGCTCATCGCCTCATCCCATCACCGCCGTGACAGTTATCCAAGATGACGTCTCGCATGTTGACATAGCCGGGGCGGTGTCTCTAGCGTGACGTGACATCAACCAGGTCGCCGCCCCACCCGATGAGCGCAGGTCGCGGAGGGTGCCGGGACGCCCGGACCGGCGACTGCCCCCCATTGGCGCAGGAGGACCGATGACCTACGTGGTCACCGACGAATGTGTGGACGTGCAGGACCGGTCGTGCGTCGAGGAATGCCCCGTGGACTGCATCTACGAGGGCGACCGGATGATGTACATCAACCCGGACGAGTGCGTCGACTGCGGTCGGTGCGAACCGGTCTGCCCGGTCACCTCGATCTTCCACCTGGACGACCTGCCCGCCGATCAGGCCCGGTTCGGCCCGATCAACGCCGAGTTCTTCACCGAGATCGGCACCCCGGGCGGTGCCCGCAAGATCGGCCGGGTCGGCCACGACCATCCGGCGGTCAGCGGCGGGGCCAGCTGATGAGCAGCATCGAACACGAGGTCGACCTCGCCATCATCGGTGCCGGCCCGGCCGGGCTCTACGCCGCCTACTATGCCGGATTCCGGGGGATGACGGTCGCGATCGTCGACTCGCTGCCCGAACCGGGTGGGCAGATCGCCGCCCTCTACCCGGAGAAGGAGATCTTCGACATCGCCGGCCTGCCGGCGATCAAGGGGCAGCAGCTCGTCGACGCCCTGCTCACCCAGGCCGCCACCGCCAAACCCACCTTCCTGTTGGGCGAGAGCGCCGTGGAGCTGACAAGCGCCGACGACCACGTACGGATCGGCACCGACGCCGGCAGCCAGGTCCGCGCCAAGGCGGTCCTGCTGACCGCCGGGATCGGCACCTTCACCCCGCGCGAGCTGCCGGTCGGCAACGACCACCTCGGTCGGGGGCTGCGCTACTTCGTGCCCCGGCTGGAGGAGCTCGCCGGCCAGGACGTGGTGGTCGTCGGCGGCGGCGACTCCGCCGTCGACTGGGCGTTGGCCCTGGAGCCGTACGCCACCAGCGTCACCCTGGTGCACCGCCGGCCCCAGTTCCGAGCCCACGAACGCAGCGTCGAGCAGTTGCACGCCTCCACGGTGCGGGTGGTCACCCCGTACGAGGTCAGTGGCATCGCCGGCGACCCGCAGCTGACCTCGGTGACCATCAGCGAGGTCCGTGGCGACGGGCGCGAGGAGTTGCCCGCCCAGGCGGTGGTGGCCGCCCTCGGCTTCATCGCCGACCTCGGCCCGATGCGGCAGTGGGGGCTGGAGATGACCAACCGGCACATCGCCGTCGACCGGTCGATGCGCACCAACCTGCCCCGGGTCTTCGCCGCCGGCGACGTCACCGACTACCCCGGCAAGGTGCGGCTGATCTCGGTCGGCTTCGGCGAGGCAGCCGCCGCCGTCAACAACCTGGCGCCGCTGGTCAACCCGGCACTGAGCACCGTCCCCGGCCACTCCTCGGACGCCGCGTGAGCGCCCCGGCCGCCGACGCGCGGCGTACCCCCGGCACCGGTCCGGCCGCCACCACCGGCCAGACCGTCGGTACCGACGCACCGACCGGGCTTGCGCTGCTCGCCACCCGGCGCGGGCTGGCCCGCATCTGCGGCGACGGCACCGCCGAACTGCTCGACCTGCCGTACCGTGACGTGGCCGATCTGCTGCGGGCCGGTGCCGGCCTCGCCCCGGCGGCGACCGCGTCGGCACGCGAGCGGCTACCGCTGGACACCCTCACCGCCGACCTGGTCGCCCCGCTGGGCAGCACCCGGGCGGTCTGGGGCGTCGGCCTCAACTACCACTGCAAGGCCCGGGCCGCTGGCCGGGCGCTACCCACCGAACCGGTGCTCTACCTCAAGTCGGCAAGCGCCGGCTCCGGCCCGGACGCCACCGTGGCACTGCCCGCCTCGGTCAGCAGCCAACCCGACTACGAAGGCGAGATCGCCCTGGTCATCGGGGCCCGGATGCACCGTACGCCGGCCGAACAGGCCTGGGCGCACGTTGCCGCCATCACCGCCGCGAACGATCTGACCGCCCGGGACGTGATGGCCGCCTCGGCCAACCCGACCCTGGCCAAGAGTTTCCCCGGCTTCGGTGCGCTCGGCACCTCGGTGCTCGACATCGCCGCTGTCGCCGACCGCGACGCCATCGAAGTGCGGACCACCGTCAACGGCGAGGTACGCCAGGAGGCCACCAGCGCCGACCTGATCTTCCCGGTGCCGCAGCTGCTCGCCTGGATCACCCGGTACGTGATCCTCGAACCGGGCGACGTGGTGCTCACCGGCACCCCGGCCGGCACCGGCCAGGACCGGGGCTGCTTCCTGCGCCCCGGCGACCTGGTCGAGGTCTCGGTCGGCGGGGTGCTGCCGCTGCGTACCCGGTTCTGCGCCGAAACCCCCGCCGAAACCCCCGCCGGTGATCCCGCCGAAAACTCTCCTTCGCACAGAAAGCCGCAGACCCATGACTGAGAATGCTCCCCGGTACGACCTGGTGCTGGCCGGCGGCGAGGTGTTCGACTCGGCCACCGGCGCCAGCCAGGTGGCCGACGTCGCGGTGACCGGCGACCGGATCGCCCGGATCGCTCCCGGCCTGGCCGGCGACGCCCGCGAAGTGATCGACTGCGCCGGCCGGTACGTGCTGCCCGGCCTGGTCGAGGGGCACACCCACATCTTCGCCGAGGTCTCCAAGGTGGGTGCCCCGCCGGACGAGGCGCACCTGCACCGAGGTGTCGTCGCCGCCTGCGACGCCGGCACCGTCGGCGCCTCCACCTTCGCCGCCTTCGAGCGGTACGTGGCCGCGCCGGCGCGGATGCGGCTGGTCAACTTCCTCAACGTCAGTGTCCTCGGGCTGATCGACTTCCGGTTCGGCGAGCTGATCAACCCGGACACCCTGGTGATCGAGGACGCCCTGGCGGTCGCCGCCGACAACCCGCACCGGGTCCGGGGCTTCAAGATCCGGCTCTCCGAGGACGTCGTCGGCCACGACTGGCGCCCGCTGCTCAAGCGGTCCCTGGAGCTGTCCGCCGACGCCGGCCTGCCGCTGATGATCCACATCGGGGAGACCCCGGAGCCGCTGCCGGCCGTGCTGGAGATGCTGCGCCCCGGCGACGTCGTCGCGCACTGCTACACCGGCAAGCCGTACGGGATCATGGCTGACGGCACCGTACTGCCCGAGGTGTACGCCGCCCGTGAGCGCGGCGTGCTGTTCGAGTCGGCGCACGGCAAGAGCAACCTCAGCTTCAAGGTGGCCGAACCGGCGATCGCGCAGGGCTTCTACCCCGACGTGATCACCTCGGACACCTCCGCCCGCAACTGGCGTGGCCCGGTGTTCGACCTGGTCACCAGCATGGCCAAGCTGCGTGCGCTGGGCATGACCATGGCGCAGATCGTGCCCCGGGTGACCAGCGCCCCGGCCCGGCTGACCGGCCTGGACGCCGAAGGCTACGGCAGCCTCGTCGAAGGCGGCCCGGCGCACGTCACCGTGCTCGCCGACGCCGACGAGGCGGTGCTGCCCGACGCGGCCGGCAACCAGATCACCGCGCCCCGGCTGGAGCCGGAAGTGGTGCTGCTGGCCGGCGAGCGGGTGCCGACCGTACCGTGGCGGGGCCTGCCCACCGACCAGGCCGGTGCCGCCGGCCGGGCCAGCTGAGGACCGACCGTGATGCGTACCGGGGTGCACACCGGCCGGGCCGCGCTGCGCGAGCGGCTGCGGCGCGGCCGGCGGGTGGTCGGCACGTTTCTCAAGCTGCCCGGCACCGACGCGGTCGAGCTGGCCGCCCAGGCCGGCCTCGACTTCGTCGTGGTCGACCTGGAGCACTCCGGGCTGGATGAGCGGACCGCCGCCGGGCAGCTGCGGCACGCCGCACTGCTCGGTCTGCCGGCCCTGGTCCGGCTGGCGGCGGTCGACCCGGCACAGGTCAACCGGCTGCTGGAGGCCGGTGCGGCCGGGGTGCAGCTGTCCACCGTACGCACCTGCGGGCAGGTTGCCGCGCTGCAGGCCGCCGTCCGGTACGCGCCGGTCGGCCGGCGCAGCATCAGCCTCGCCCACCCGGCCGCCGGGTACGGGGCCGCCGGCCTGGACGCCTACCTGGCCGCCGAGGCCGCCGATCCGCCGCTGCTGGTCGCCCAGATCGAGACCGCCGACACCGACGACCCGCTGCCCGACCTGCTCACCAACGCCCGTGGCGCGGCCAGCGTCGACGTCGCCTTCGCCGGCACCACCGACCTGGCGGTCAGCCTCGGCCTGGCCACCACCGACGACCAGGCGCCGCTGCTGCGCCGGGTCGGCGAGATCACCGACGCTGCCCGCGCCGCCGGTGTCACCCTGGGCGGGTGGGCGCCGGGCCGCGCCGACGACACCCTGCGCCGGTACGGGCTGACCAGCGCCAACTACCTGGTCGCCGGCTCGGATCTGCAACTGCTCGGCGCCGGACTGCGCCAACTCGCCACCGACAGCTGAACCCTCGAAGGGAGCCCGGACGTGCTGAACCCGCAGCTCTACCGCACCTCGGTCAACTGGGACGACATCCCGGCCACACAGGTGCGCCCCGGTGTGCGACGCAAGGTGTACGCCACCGACGAGGTGGTGCTCGCCTGGCACGAACTCGCCGTCGGGATGGACCTCAACCCGCACACCCACGACGACTTCGACCAGCTGGTGATGATCCTCGGCGGCCGGTGCAACTACTACGTCGACGGCGTACCGCACGACATGGGTCCGGGCTCGATGCTGCTGGTGCCGCGTGGCGCCGAGCACTACGTCGAGCCGACCGAGGGACCGTGCATCAACCTGGACGTGTTCGCCCCGCCGCGTGCCGACTTCCTCGCGCACGCCTGGCGTCCCGCCGCGCAGGACTGAGCCGAGATGCCCGACATCGTGGTGGTCGGCAGCCTCAACGTCGACGTGGTGGTGCCCCTCGACCGGCTGCCCGACCCCGGGCAGACGGTGCTCAGCGCCGCCGACCATTCCCGGGCCGGTGGCGGCAAGGGCGCCAACCAGGCCGTGGCGGCCGCCCGGCTGGGCCGCTCGGTGGCGATGGTCGGCGCGGTCGGCGACGACCCTGAGGGGCAGTGGCTGACCGGGCTGCTGGTCGCTGAAGGCGTCGACACCTCGGCGGTGCTGCGTGCGTCCCGCCCCACCGGGCAGGCGATCGTGCTGGTCACCGCCGACGGTGACAGCACCATCGCGGTCAGCTCCGGGGCCAACATGTGGCTCGCCCCCGAGCACCTGCGGCCGTACGCCGACCTGATCGGTGACGCTGCCGCCGTACTGCTGCAGCAGGAGGTCGATGCCGCCGTGGTGGCGGCGGCGGTGGCCGCCGCCCGGGGCCTGGTCGTGGTGAACCCGGCACCGGCCCGGCCGATCGACGCGGCGACCCTGGCCAGGGTCGACGTGTTGGTGCCCAACCGGGGCGAACTGGCGGCGCTGGCCGGTGCCGGCTCGCCGGTGGCTGGTGGCGGGACCGGCGATGCCGCCACGCTGGCCGCGCTGGCCCGGTCGCTGGGCACCCGGGGGCCGGTGGTGGTGACCCTCGGTGCCGACGGTGCCCTGGTGGTGACCGCCGACCGGGAGCTCCTGGTGCCGGCCGAGCAGGTCGATGCGGTGGACGCCACCGGTGCCGGAGACACCTTCTGCGCGGCGCTGGCCGACGCGCTGCTCGACGGGGCGGCGATCGCCGACGCGGCCCGCTGGGCGAGCCGGGCGGCGGCGGTGACGGTGACCCGGCCCGGCGCGATGGCCAGTGCCCCACGCCGGGCCGAGGTGCTCGCCGTCGGCTAGGTGGCCAGTCCAGGTTGGTGGTGCCCGGCGTCGCTGTCCGGGCCCGGGTCCGGGGTGACCGGTGTCGGGGCGGCCCGCCGGTTGCGTATCCGGTGAACGGTCAACCCGATCGCCATCAGCAGGGCCGCGATCAACAGGTCGAAGCCGAACAGGCCGAAACCGGTGCAGGCGCTGAGCACGCCCAGGCCGAACGTGACGAGGATCAGGGTCCAGCCGACCCGGGCGGGCGTCGACCTGGTGGCGACCTGGTGGGGCGTGGTGCCGCGCGGTCGCCGGGACACCGCGAGGATGACTCCCGCGACGATGGTGGCGAGGATCGTCGGGAAGAGGAGCAACATGCCTTCGTCACCGGGCACGGTCCACGACCAGATCGGTCCCTCGTGGAGGGAGAACCCCTGGTCGATGATCGTCAGGTAGTCCCGTACGACGGAGTTGATCAGGAGAGCGGAGTTGCCGGCGGCCATGATGGCCAGCAGAGCGAGGACGCCACTGGCCGCGGCGCTGTGTTCGGTCCGGCGGCTGGCCCACCCGGTCAGGAACCAGCCGAACACCATGCCGAGCAGCCCACCGGCGGCGAAACCGATCGGCATCGATGTCGGCTCGACCCGGCGCACCGAGACCTCGAACCGTCCGCCGTCCGCCGGCTCCGTGGAGTAGTAGAAGTTGCTGAAGGTCAGCAGCCAGCCGTCCCTGGTGGCGGTCAGGGTCTCCGCCGTGCCCGAGTAGGACGTCGGGCCGAGCCGCCAGCCAGCGGCGGTCAGCCGGTCGGCGACCTCGGCGTCGTACGCGCGCAGGTCCGGTATCGGGGCGGCGTGGTCGGTCTCGTACCGGACCTGGCCGAACTGTGCCTCGCCGTTGCCGTTGACGAAGACCCCGTCGTGCCGTTGCAGCGGTGGGACCTCGACGTCCGGGGTGACCAGGCCGGCGATGGTGGCCATCTCCGCTGCACCGGGCAGCGGTCGGTCGGTCTCGCCCAAGGCACGGGCGGTCAGCGACGCGGCGACGAAGCCGCTGAGGATCGAGACGAGGACGGCGACCAGCACCACGAGGCGGTTGCCCGGCCGCCCGAGCCGGGCGCGGGGGGCGTGCCGGAGCACGTTGACGACCTCGCGGGCGCTCGGCCGGCGGCGGCCGGTGTCCTCGGCGACCATCAGCATCGTGTCGAGCAGTTCGGCGCGGCGTGGCCCAGGTGGGTAGGCGCGGACGAGCAGGCGGTAGCGCCGGAAGCGGGCGGGCGCGGCCGGGCTCATCCGAATGCCACCGTGGCCGGCCCGGCCGGTGGGCGCAGCGCGTCCAGCAGTCGGGACGCGGTCGCCACCTTGCGGCTCAGCCGTTGCGTCTCGGCGGCCAGCGCGGCACCGCCGGAGTCGGTGAGCCGGTAGTAGCGGCGCAGTCGTCCGTCGACCGCCTCCTCCCGGTCGACCGCTACCAGGCCCTCGGCGGCCAGCCGGTCCAGCGCGGCGTAGAGGGTCGCCGCCAGCAGCCGCGTCTCACCGCCGGACAGCTTGGTGACCTGCTGAATCACCCCGTATCCGTGTCGCGGCTGGTCGACCAGCGCGGTCAGGATCCAGAACGTCGGTTCTCTCATTGGACGTGTCACGTGGTTGAATATACAAACCATTTGACTATCTGGCCAGTGGGTCGACCGGAACGAGCGCGTGCCGACGGCCCACCACCCACAGGGCCAGGGCGAAGCAGCTCAGCCCCACCCCGGCCAGCGACACCGCCGTCCAGCCGCCGGCCACCCAGAGCATCGCGGCGGCGGCCGAGCCAGCGGCGCCGCCGAGGAAGTTCGCGGTCACATACGCCGTGTTCAGTCGGCTGCGTGCCTCGTGCGAGACGGCCAGCACTCGCAACTGGTTGAGGATCCCGGCCGCCTGCAACGCGGCGTCGAGCACGACCACCACGACGATCACCAGCAGGACACTGCGGCCGGCGAACAACGCCACCACGAACGAGGCGAGCACCAGGACCCACGCCGCGCCGGTGGCGGGCAGCGACCAGCCCAGGTCGTGCAGAAGGCCGCTGCGCTGCGCGGCGACCGCGCCAGCCAGCCCGGCGAGGCCGAACAGCCCGATCACCGACACCGGATAGTCGAACGGCGGGCCACTGAGCAGGAACGTCAACGCCGTCCAGAACATGGTGAACGCGGCGAAGCCAATGGCGGACAGCACCAACGTCCACCGGACCGCGCGTTCGCGGGCGACCACCACGGCGACGGACGCGATCAGCGCCGGGTACGCCAGCCGGGTCTTCGGCGCCAGCGACGGGATCGCCCGGTACATCACCACGGCGAAGCCGACCGCCACCACCGCCGCCAACAGGAAGATCGCCCGCCAGCCGGCGACGTCGGCGACCAGCCCGCTGATGGTCCGCGAGGCGAGGATGCCGGTCAGGATCCCGGCGACGACCGTACCGACCGCGCTGCCTCGGCGGGCATCGTCGGCGAGATCGCTGGCGAGCGGGGTCAGCAACTGCCCGGAGACCGTGGCCACCCCGAGCGCGGTGATCGCCACGAGCAGCACGCCGAACGACGGCGCGAGCGCGCACGCCACCAGCGTGCCCGCCGCGCAGAGCATCAGCGCCGGTACCAGCCGGCGTCGGTCGAGAATGTCGCCCAGCGGCACCAGGAACAGGATCCCGACGGCGTAGCCGATCTGGGTGGCGGTGACCAGCAGACCGGCCGTCGCGGTGGTGACGTCGAGGTCGGCGGCGATGAGGTCGAGCAGCGGTTGCGCCCAGTAGAGGTTGGCGACAGCGGCACCGGCGGCCACCGCGAACAGGAAGGTCAGCCCCCGGCGCATGGCGTACCCCGGTCGGCGTCGGAACAGATCACGCCCGACCGTACGCCACGGACGGGATCAGGCCAGCGTGACCGGGTTGGTCAGGGCAGCCAGCCGCCCATCGAGGTGGCGCACCTCGACCCGGACGAACACCGACGCCGTGGCATCTGTGCGCCACCGAAGGCTGCCGGCGCCGTCGGCTGTCAGCGGCACCCGGTACGCCGTACCCCGGTCGGTATGGATCTCGACCACGCCCGACGGCACGCCACGGACCTCGACCGCGACGGTGACCGTGGCTCCGCCGGTGTCGAGCCGGCGATCCAGCTGTGACCGGCGGCGATGCCGGCCAACAGTGCCTCCACCGTGCGCTCACCAGCGCGGACGACGGTGTGCGGGATGCCGATCTGGCCGGCGAGATGAGTGTCGCTGTTACCGATCGCCGGCCGCCAGCCACCCCTGTGGAGGTCGGCCGCCAGACTCGCGGTCCAGTCGGCCAACGCCGCCTCGTTGTCGGCGTTCCACGGCAGGTCCGATGCCCACTGTCCGTTCCAGACCTCGACGGCGTCGAAGCCCTGGTACGGGTATTCGAACGTGCCCGACGGGTAGGGCGCGTACGGGTGCGCCACCACGCACAGCCCGCCGGCCCGGTGCACGTCGTCGAGTTGCCGGCCGATCCGGTCGGCGCAGGCGTCGGCGCTGTCGTCACTGCCGTACCGCCAGTCGACGAGGTGGCCGGGTGGCAGACCGATGGCCAGCCAGTGCCCGGTACGGGTGACGACCTCCTGGCCGCAGATCACCAGCAGGTCGTCGGCGTGGTCGACCCAGTCGGCGTACCCGTCGGTGGTGTTGTGCTCGGTGACGGCGACGAAGTCGAGCCCGGCCGCGCGGGCGGCGGCGGTGAGCTGGGCCGGGGTCAGTTCGCCCCCGGTCGACCGCACGGAGTGCAGGTGGCAGTCGCCCCGGTACCAGCCGGCCATCGTGCCACCCTACGCGGTCCAGACCCGGCAGACCGCCCCGCGCGGGGACGTTCGCCGTCGCGGTATGGACTCACCAGGCCCGCCAGGCCCGCCCGGTCAGCTCAGATCTGGGCCGGGAAGTCGGCCTTGCGGATCAGGCAGTGCACGCCCTTGACCGCGTCGACGACCTGGCTGACCTCGAAGTCGGCGGCGGCGCTCAGGTAGGCCAGGGCGGTGTCGCGGGGCATGCCCTGGGTGCGGGCCAGGAAGTCGACCGCGGCCCGGACCGCCCGGCGCATCGCCTCGTTGAGGTCGGCGTCGAGGCCGACCGGGATCCAGTGGGTGGCGGTCTCGGCCAGCGGGGCCTCGCCGGTGCCGACCAGCGGGGCGGCCTGCGCCGCCGGGATCACCGTCAGCCGTACGGTGGCCCGCAGCGGCGCCTCCAGGGCGGTCAACGCCACCTCGCCGTCGCCCTGGGCGTAGTGCGGGTCTCCGGCGTAGAAGCCGGCACCGGGCAGCTGCACCGGCAGGTAGAGGCTGGAGCCGACCTGCAGCTCGTTGATGTCCAGGTTGCCACCGTGCCCGCCGGGCGGCACCGAGTGCACCATCTCGTCGGTGTCGACGGCCACGCCCATCAGGCCGAGGAACGGCGCCAGCGGGAACCGGGCGGCCCGGCCGTCGCCGAACGGCAGTACGCCGTACAGCCGGCCGCCGCTGCCGACGACCTCGGTGAAGTGGCAGACACTGCCGTACTCCCGTGGGTCGCTGCCCGGTCCGGTGTCGGTCGGGGTGAGCGGGAACTCGCCGGGCAGCGCGCCGTAGCCGTGCCGGCTGCTGACGAAGCCGTACGGGGCCCGGATCGCCAGGTCGAGCACGTCGACCCGGAGCAGGTCGCCGGGCTGTGCGCCGTCGACGGTGATCGGGCCGGTGACCACGTGCGGGCCGTCGTCGTCGTAGTCGTGGGCGACGTCGGAGGCGGCCAGGTCCCGGGCGTCGGTCAGGACACCGTCGGCGGGCACGTCGTACTGCTTGAGGTAGCCGACCGGGTCGCGGCCCTGGTCCTCGAGGATGCCTTCGTGGCTGAGGGTGTCGATGGTCACGGTCTCGCCGGACCGGACCCGCAGCACCTCGGAGTGGCTGCGGTTGGGGAGCCGACCCCACAGGCAGGTGTCAGGGGTGGTCGGCAGGTAGTGGGTGCCGGCGATCGGTCCCTGGTGCGGCTGGAGCATCGGTTCCTCCGGAAGGGGTACCCGGCCGGCGGGCGCAGGGCGCGCGGCGGTGCGTGCCGCTGGCGGGCCGGGTGACGGGTGGATGACCGGATCGTTTCCGGCGAACCCGCCGGGATGTGTTGCTGCTCTGTTAACAGTCGGTAACCCGGTCACGGAGGATGTCCTGCTCTTGACAGGTGGCCGGCACTGATAGCAGCATCGGAGGGCGAGATACTGTCTCGCATTTCGTAGCACCGCCGAGGGTTGGCGGACCGGACGAGGAAGAGGGCGGTGGGTGATGACGCAGCAGACGCCGGTGCGACCGCTCGGCGGAGCCGATGGCGCGCTGATCGACGAGGACTGGGAGGCGATGCGCTTCCGGGTGCACCGGTCGGCGTACCGCGACCCGGGTCTGTTCCGCGACGAGATCGCCAAGATCTGGGGTCACACCTGGCTCTACCTCGGCCACGAGACCGAGATCCCCAACGCCGGTGACTTCAAGACCCGCACCCTCGGGGGCCGCCCGCTGATCTTCTGTCGGGACTCCGCCGGCGAGGTGAAGGTGTTCCTCAACTCCTGCACCCACCGCGGCACCATCCTGTGCCGGCACAACGAGGGCAACACCAAGTTCTTCCAGTGCTTCTACCACGCCTGGGCGTTCAGCAACTCCGGTGACCTCGCCGCGCTGCCCGGCGACGAGAGCTACCCCGACGACCCCGGCTTCCGCGAGTCGATGCGGCTGCGCCAGGTGCCCCGACTGCAGATCCACGAGGGCTTCGTCTTCATCGCGTTCGACCCCGACGTGCCCGATCTGCTCACCCACCTCGGCCCGGCCGCGCACTACATGTCGCTGACCGCCAAGATCGGTCCCCACGGCATGCAGACCCTGCCCGGCGTGCAGCTCTACAGCGTCAAGGGCAACTGGAAACTCGCCGTCGAGAACGCCATGGACGGCTACCACTTCGCGCCGACCCACAACACCTTCGTCGGCTACCTGCGGGAGACCGGCTTCGCCGTCACCGACGACGACCAGTACGCCTACGACCTCGGCGGCGGCCACGGGCTGCTCGTGCTCACCGGGCACAACGGTCGGATCGGGATGGTCTGGGAGCCGCGCTTCGGCGACGAGGAGAAGGCCCGTACCGTCGCCAAGCGCAACGAGATGATCGCCCGGCTCGGGCCGGACCTCGCCGCCGAGATCGCCGACGCCAGCCGGATCCTCTTCGTCTTCCCGAACCTGCTGCTGTTCGACCTGGAGGCACTGACCATCCGCCAGCTCGAACCGGTCGCCGCCGACCGCACCGACGTGCGGGCCTGGCAGTTCGTCGAGACCGGCGAGCCGGAGTCGGTCCGCGCGCTGCGGATCAAGACCATGGTCAGCTTCGTCGGCCCCGGCGGCCTGGCCACCCCGGACGACATCGAGGCGTACGAGGCGGTGCAGCGCGGCATCGTCGCCACCGCCGACGCGGCCGACCCGGCCCACGACTGGTCAGACATGTCCCGGGGCATGGCCAACGAGAAGCAGGGCAACCAGGGCCGCTCCATCGACGAAGGCGCGATGCGCAGCTTCTGGCGGCACTGGGCCGACCGGGTCGGGGCGGCCACCGCCGTCGCCGGTGACCCGCCGGCCGACCCGGGCACCCCCGGCCCGTCCGCCGTCTTCGCGACCGGATCCACGGCCACCGACGGAACCGCCGCGCCCACCACCAGCGGGAAGGAGTGACCCGATGTCCGCGACGACCAGCGGAGCAGTGCTCAACGTGGGTGCCCGCGAGGTGACCCGGGCGCAGGTGGAGGACTTCCTCTACCGGGAGGCGCAGCTGCTCGACGAGTGGCGCCTCGACGAGTGGTTCACCATGTTCGAGCCGGACGGCCGGATGGAGGTGCCGACCACCGACTGGGCCGGCTGGGACGCCACCACCGCCGGGTTCTTCGTCTGTGACGACTACGACCTGATCCGGGCCCGGGTGAAGAGGCTGAAGAGCCGCAAGGCGCACGCCGAGAACCCGCACTCGCGGACCCACCGGATGGTCTCCAACGTGATCCTGCTGGAGGCCGGCGCGGAGACGGTGTGGATCAGCGCCAACTTCCTGATCCACCGCTACCGCGACAACGGTGCCTACACCTACGTGGGCCGCTACGAGCACGTGCTCAAGGTCGACGACGACGGGCTGCGCTTCCGGGTCCGCCGCGCCATCCCGGTGATGGAGTCGATGGACCCCGGCGCCCGACTCAGCTTCATCCTCTAGGGGTACCGCCGTGATCACCCACATGCTGGCGTTCAAGTTCCGCGACGACCTGCCGGCCGGCGTCGCCGAGTCGGTCCTGGCCGAGCTGGACACGTTCCCGCAGAAGTACCCGGCGATGCGCAACTGGCGCAGCGGGGTCAACGTCAGCACCCGGGACACCACGATGACGCACGGTTTCGTCGTGGAGTTCGCCACCGAGCAGGAGCTGCTCGACTACCTGCACAGCGAGTCGCACGAGCGGTTCGTCCGGGAACGCTGGCGTCCAGTCGTCGAACGCCAGGTCATCGTCAGCCTCCCCACCGCCGGGGACGCGTAACTCATCGAGAAGGGGTCGCAGATGTCCACCGAGGCCGCCACCCGCCGTCGCGGGCCCTACGGCATGGAGTACGCCCGGATCGAGGTGCCGGATCTGGCCGCCTCCATCGAGTTCCTGCAGTACCACGTCGGCCTGCAGTTGGAGCAGCACGACGACGAGCACGCGTACCTGCGCGCCGACATCGAGCACCACAGCATCGAGCTGATCGCCGCTCCGCACCGCACCGAGAGCTGGACCACCGCGATCGGGTTCAGCGTCGAGTCCGACGCCGTCCTCGACGACCTACGGGAGCGGGTCGTCGCCGCCGGCCACGAGGTGCTCGAACTGCACGAACGGATGAAGGGCCTGTGCCAGCGCGGGTTCGCCGTACGTGACCCCAACGGGCTGATCGTCGAGCTGTTCACCGAGTTCGTCGAGTACGCCGAACCGCCGCTGATCGAGCTGCGCCCACAGGACCTGGTGCACCCGTTCCTCGCCACCGACAAGTACGAGGAGTCGCTCGACTTCTACACCAACGTGCTCGGCTTCCTGCCCAGCGACTACGTCGGCGACGTCACCGTCTTCCTGCGCTGCGAGGACCGCTACCACCACAGCCTGGCGCTGCAGCGCAACAAGGAGTTCTACGTCGCGCACCTGTGCTTCAAGATGAAGAGCTTCGACCACGTGATGCGGGGCCGCGCGCGGGCGCAGTACAAGAAGGTGCCGATCGCCTCCGACCTGGTCAACCACTCGGCGTCGACGTCGATCGCGTTCTACATGCACGACCCGAAGCACGGGCCGCGCTACGAGCTGTGCGACCGGCACCGGGTCTTCACCCCGGAGGAGCACGCCACGCACCGGGCCCGGCGGATGGCCGTCGACCCGCGCAACATCGACGTGTGGCGTCCGGCCGCCGACGACTGGGGTCGTTTCTGACCGGCGGTCGTCGGTCACGCGTGACTGGTCAGCCTTCGTCCGCGTCGAGGCTGGGGACGTCCAGCCCGGCCAGGCGCAGCGCGTCGGCACGTTCGTCGCGGGTCAGCTCCTCACGGGCGAGCAGGTTGGCGTACTCGGCGACGTCGGCCGGGTCAGGCAGCGCACCCGTCCGGTCGAGGTAGCGGGCGGTCTGGGCGGTCGCCTCGGCGTGCGCCCGGGCGGCCCGAACGGCCCGTGGCATCGCCTGGTCGTCGGTCCTGGCGTCGCGGTCGACGTCGGGGATGGCCTGTTCAGTCACGTCGCTGGTCCTCTCCGCCGGCACAGCTGCACCGGATGTGAGGGCTCCTACCCACATCCGGTGCAGGCATGCGTGTAGGTGGGACAGCTGCTGGACCACCGGCACGGCGGAGGTGTCCGGGGCGTCGCTGATCGCGGCGATGTCGGGCGCCGCCCTAGGTGGTGGCCGTGGCGATGGCGGCCGGGTCGTCGCGGTCGACCTGGACGGCGCCCCGGGCGGCACGTGCGGTCGCGGTCAGCCCCGGTTGGCGAACTGTCCGGGCCGTCGTCCGGGTCCGGCCGGACCCCGGTACGCCTGGGCGATGTCGAGCCACCGGTCGGCCTCGTCGCCTTCGGCGGTCAACGCCAGGTCGGCCCGGTGCCGGCGCCGGGTCACCAGCAGGCAGAAGTCCTCGGCCGGCCCGGTGATCCGCTGCGACGAGTCCGCCGGTCCGTACTCCCAGACCGTGCCGGACGGGGCGGTCAGTTCGAACCGGAACTCGACCTCCGGTGTCGGCAGGTCCCGGGCGAGGTAGCCGAAGTCCCACGTCCGTACGGCGAAGCCGACGAGGAACCCGATCCGGTCGGTGCGCGTCGGCCGGACACCGAGCGTGTCGGCGATGTCCTGGCCGTGGCCGAACAGTTCCATCATGCCGGCCGCGGCGAGTACCGCCGGCGGCAACGGCCGCACCAGCCAGGGCACGACCTGGTCGGCCGGCACCGCGGCCAGTGCCTTCTCGGCGGCGGTCCGCTCCGCCCGCCACCGGGTGAGCAGGACCTGAGGCGGGTCGGCGAGGTACTCCGCCAGCGCCCGCTCCACGTTCGCGTTGAAGTCGGGGCTCAGCCGGGCAGCCATCGCGGTGAAGCCCGCCGGGTCCGCCGCCGCGAGCGCAGCCATCCGGAACGTCGCGGCCAGGTGGGCGATCTGGTGAGCGATCGTCCAGCCCGCGGCGGGTGTCTCCAGCCGCCACTGGCCGGCGTCGAGTCCGCTCACCATCTGGTCGACGGCCGCGCCGTCGGCAGAGAGAGCGGAGATCACGTCCAGTTTCTGGGACATGGCGCTTCCTTCCCGGTAATCGCAGGATCTGTTCGATCTCGACCGTCCGTGGTGGTCGGCGCATTGCTGCTGCGGCCATGACGGCGCGGGCTTTAGCCGAGCCTAGGCGGCAGCCGTAACGGTTGCGTCTTGCATATTGCGGACCTGTTCGCGAATTGGTCGATCGCCCAGCCGGTCGGCCTTTTAGTGCCCATGTACGGGCACGGCAACGGAGTTGAGCAGTTGAGTTGCTTCAAGCAACCATGAAGATGATCGCCGGGGTCGCCGCCTTCATTATGAGTCAGGGGCGGCCTGACAATTGACGGCGAACCTTGTCGGTCAGGTCGAGATGTGGCGTTCTTCGGCCCGGTCATTCAGCAGTTGCAGGAGGCTTTCCGTGATTCCAGCCCCGGCTGACGACGAGATGAGCATGACATTGGAGGCCTACGCCGACACGATTCTGCCGGGCGAGAAACGTTCGCCAGAGGACCATGCGGTCGCGGGCGTCGCGCAGGGTGGCGGCGCGGCATCCGCCGGCGCGCTGGAGGTCCTGCGCAGCCCGGAAGGCGGCATGGAACCCGTGCTGGAGACGCTCGCCGAGCAGCTCAACGAGCACGCCCGCCGGTTCGCCGACGAACGTGGCCACCCGCTCGCCGGGGCGCTGCCTCCGTTCGTGGCCCTGGCCTACCCCGAGCGGGTCGCGCTCATCCAGGAACTCACCGCGCCCGACCACGTCGAGCGGGAGCTCTGGGTCAGTCTGGCGATGTTCAGCACGATCGCCTTCGACTCCGGATCTCACCTGCACACCGTCGATGCCATCGCGGCCGGCCATCCCGGGCTGGCCACACTCGGCTACTTCCCGCCGGACGCCGACGGGCTCTGGCGGTTCCCCGCCTACTCGTACGGCCGGCCGCTGGCCCGCCCGCATCCCGACACGACCCCCTCAGGGAGCCCGGCATGAGCAGCATCGAGAGCACCGACGTCCTGGTGATCGGCAGCGGCTTCGGCGGTGCCATCACCGCGTACCACCTCGCTGCCGGTGGTGCCCGGGTGACCGTCCTCGAACGCGGCCCATGGCTGTCCGGCACCGACTTCGACCAGGACTTCAAGTTCGGGTCGTCGACCACCCGGGCGTTCGACTTCGTCATCGGCGACGGCATGAGCGTGCTGGGTGGCAACTGCGTGGGCGGGGGCAGCGTCGTCTACTTCGCCGCCATGCCACGCGCCCCACGATTCGTCTTCGAACGTCACGGCAGCATCGGCCGGCGGATGTGGCCCGCCGCCGTCTCCCGGGACACGCTCGAACCCTGGTACGACCGGGTCGCCGAGGCCCTGCCGGTCACCCAGCAGCAGTGGCGGCACGTGCCGTACGCGGGCGGCTTGTGGGCCGCTGCCTGTGACCATGCCGGTCGGACCGCCAACCCGGTTCCGGTGGCGATCGACGAGGAGAAGTGCACCAACTGCAACTGGATGATGTCCGGCTGCCGATTCGACGCCAAACGTTCGCTGCTGCTGAACTACCTGCCGGCCGCGATCAGCCACGGTGCCGAGATCCGCCCATTGCACGAGGTCCAGCATCTGACCCGCAACGCCGACGGCAGCTACCGGGTGCACTACACCGTGATGGACGAGGTCGACTACCGGATCGAGGTGGCGAGCGGGACGATCGACGCCAAGATCGTCGTGGTGGCGGCCGGGGCCGGCGCGACCCCGGTGATCCTGCAGCGCTCCGCGCCGTACCTCGGGCAGATGCCGGACGCGGTCGGGCGCTACTTCTCCGGCAACGGGGAGCGGCTGAACACCGCCGTCCTCAACGACGACCGGGTCCGGGAGGTGCTCGGTCTGCAGCGGGCCGACGGCGTCGGATACCAGGCGTACCAGATTGGCAAGGGACCGGCGGTGGCCAGCTGGGACCGGTTGGATCCGGCGCTGCCGGAGTACGAACGGTACTCGCTGGAGCAGCTCTACTTCCCACCCGGCTTCGGCACCATCCTGGCCCAGGTGCCGGACGCCACCGGCCCCACCTGGTTCGGGGTGGAGAAGAAGGAGCTGATCCGCAAGTGGCAGTCCTGGTTGACCATCTTCATCATGAGTGAGGACGACAACGAGGGGGTGTTCGGCGAGCTGCCGCCGTCGGGCAACGCGGTCCGGCTGTCCCAGCAGATGCTCGCCCGCGGTCCGCTGCGCTACCGGCCGACGGCGAACACTCTGCGGGGCTGGGCCGCTGCCGACGCCGACATCCGGGACATCCTGGAGCGCGACGGGCTGGCCCGGGTGATGCCGTGGACGAACGACCTGGTGGGTGCGTACACCGTCCACCCGCTGGCGTCCTGTCGCATCGGCGACGACCCGGCGACCTCGGCCCTTGACGACCGTCACGAACTGCGTGGCCACCCGGGGATCTTCGTCACCGACGGATCGGCGGTGCCCGGCGCGCTCACCGTGAACCCGGCGATGACGATCGCCGCGCTCGCCGAGCGGGCCGTGCCGGGGATCGTCGCCGCAGCTGCGGAGCGGGGCCTGTCCGTGACGTACGGGGCACCGGCGCCCAGCGGGGAGACCGCCGGTCGACGCGGCGTACTGCAGCAGGTGGGCACCCGGCGGGCCTGACGCGGCCCGGCCGGCGCGGCCGGCCGGTCACCGGTCCGGTGCCGGCCGGCTCGCCCGGCGAGTGTCGATCTGTCGACTGTCCAGCCGTTGGGCACACCGGCTGCAGCTGATCTGCACCTGGGCCCGGCCGCCGCAGCCGTGGTGCGTCAGCGCCCGGCCCGGCCCGTCCGCACCGAGCTGCTGCGTTCCCCAGTCCATCAACGACATGACCACCGGTGCCAGCGCGCGGCCCCGCTCGGTCAACTGGTACTCGTAGCGCGGTGGCCGTTGCTGATAGGCGACCCGGTCGAGAACGTCCGCGTCGACGAGCGTCTGCAACCGGTTCGACAGCACGTTGCGCGCCACGCCGAGGTTGGCCCGGAAGTCGTCGAACCGCGTCGTGCCGAACAGCGCGTCCCGGACGATCAGGATCGTCCAACGCTCACCAATGACTTCCAGCGCTCTCGCTACCGGGCAGATCTGGTTGTCGTACGTGCGGCCGAGCATCTGCCGATCGTACGAGGGCCGCCCCCGGCGGAGTTCGCCGAGACGAGGAGGGAGCACATGCGCGGCTGGCTCATCCGCAGCGGCGTCGAGCGGTCGCTAACCGAGGTGCGGTACGTGTCGCCCGTCGCCCGTACCGCCGCTCAGGGACTGGTCGCCGACACGTACCGCCAGATCGACCGGGAGTTCGGCATCCTGGCACCACCACTGGTGCTGCACTCGCCGAACCCCGCCGTACTGGCGGCGTCGTGGGCGATGCTCCGGGCCACCCTCGTGCGGCCCGGTGCGGCGCCCCGGGCGGAGAAGGAGGCGGTGGCCGCCGCCGTCTCGCTCGGCAACCGATGCCCGTACTGCGTCGAGGTGCACAGCTCGGTGCTCGGCGGGCTGGGCGGTGGCCGGGCCGCCACGTTGATCAGCCAGGGTCGGCTCGACGAGTTACCACCAGGTCGGTTGCGCCGTCTCGCCCGCTGGGCACGGGACACCACCGGGCCCGGCGCGGTGCCGGCCCCGCTCCCGGTTCCCGCCGACGCCGCCGCCGAGTACGTCGGGGTTGTGGTGACCTTCCACCTGCTCAACCGGATGGTCAACATCTTCCTGCGGGAGTCGCCGATGCCCGTCGGCGCGCCGCCGATGGTGCGTCGCGCCATCCGGCGTGGGCTCGGCCAGGTCATGCGCCTCGCCGCGGCACGCCTGCCCGGCGGCGCTGACGACATGCTGCTGCCTGCGGCGGTGCCGCCGGCGGATCTTGCCTGGACGGCGGGTCGGGCCGACATCGCGGACGCGCTCGCCCGTGCCGTCGCTGCCATCGAGGACGCCGGCCGCCGAGCGGTGCCGGCCACCGTACGGGAACTGATCGTTTCCCGGGTGTCCGACTGGCACGGCCAGCACCCCGACCTGAGCCGCAGGTGGATCCAGGACCTCGTCGCGGGCCTGCCGGCCGGTGACCGCCCGGCGGGCCAGCTCGCGGCGCTCGCCGCGTTCGCGTCCTACCAGGTCGACGACGAGGTCGTAGCGGCCTACCGTAGCTCGGGGGCCGACGACGAGGCTCTGATCGCGCTCACGTCGTGGGCGAGCCTGCAGGCCGCGCGTCGGGTCGGCAGCTGGGCAGCCACCTCGCTGCCGCCGCCGGCTGCGGTCTGAGCCGGCACCGCGTGGGCGGGGGTCAACCCGCGGCTCGCCCGGCCTGCCGGGCGGTCAACCGGCCGGTCCGGTGCAGCCAGCGGACCGTGTCGGTCAGGGTACGGTCGAGGGGGATGCCCGGATCGCCGAGCAGGCTTCCGGTGGCCGTGTTGTCGACCTGGACGCCGCTGGCGACCCGGCAGGTGTAGATCGCCCCGTACTCCGCCGGGATGTGCACGGGGACCACCCGTTGCGCGGCCGTGGCCAACCGCCCGACCGGCAGCATGCCAGCTGCCGGCAGGGTGATCGACGGTAGGCGCCGACCGGTGACCGCGCGAAGTGCTGCCCGGTACTCCCGGGTGGACACGTAGCGCCCGGAGGCGAGCAACCGTCGGGGTGCCTTGTCTGCGGTGAGTACGGCGGCGTGCAACCGGGCGACGTCCCGGACGTCCCCGATCGGGAACCCGCCGTCGGGCCAGATCGGCATCAGGCCGAGCAGCGTGGCCCGGAGCCGGGCGACCTGGTCGCCGACGTGCGGATCGTACGGGCCGAGGGTGGCCAGCGGATAGGTGATGATCACGGGAGCGCCGTCCGCCTGGTGCCTGCGGGCGATCGCGTCCGCCTCGGCCTTGCTTCGCAGGTAGGTCTCTCCTGGGTGGCCTACCGGGGCGTCCGGGGAGATGGTCGCCGAGTCCGCAGGCAACAGTGCCCCGAACGTCGACACGTGGACGATGGGCTTGAGACCAGCCTTGCGGGCCTCATCGAGGACGACGGCGGTGCCGGTCACGTTGGCGGCCCGCATCGTCGCGTGCCGCCGGCTGTCGAAGCTGTAGGAGCCGGCCGCGTGCAGTAACGCGTCGGCACCGGTGACCGCTCGGCGTACGGCGTCGGGATCCGAGATGTCTCCGGTGAGGTGTTCCACGTCCGCCGGGTCGACGCCGAGCGGCTGTAGCGCCGTCGCCAGCCGGGCCGGGTCCCGGACCAGCAGGCGTACCTGGTGGCCGGCTCTTCGGACAGCCGCGACCGAGTGGGCGCCGAGGTATCCGGTGCCGCCGGTGACCACCACCAACATGGCTGCTCCTCCCCTGCGCTGCTCGAAGATTCAAGTAGATTGATCCGTTTTGCTGGATTCGTTTAGTCGAGTGGCGATGATGTGCTCATGTGCCATGCCGCGAAGAGTGCACCAGGCGACCTCGAAGAGCACCGTCCGGGCGACCAGCATCACGGCGGCCTGCTCGTCGTCGGTGTCGACCGGGATGGTGTCGACTTCCTGACTGGCGATCTGTGCGGCGGCCTGTTGGTACGGGGTGAACACGTCGACGTCGTCGTTCCAGCCGAGCAGGCGCAGCGCGGTCAGCACCTGAGTCAGGGTGGACCGACCTGGTGCGCCCGGCTCGACGCTCCAGTCCAGGCCGTCGACAAAGGCGTCGACTTGCCTGCGCGCTGTTGTCCCTATCGCGCCGGCCTTGTCCTCCTGATCCAGTGGAACGAGAGCGTTGTTGATGACACGACACAGTCCATCAAGTTTGGTGCCCCGGTCATCGACGGCAGCGGTGATCTGCCGGACTGCAGAGAGGGGAAGTCGACCTACGGTCGTCAGCGTAGAAATGAGGTACAGCCGGCTTAGATGTTCGCTGCCATAGTCCGCTTGGTTGCGACCTGTTCGTTTGCCTGGCGGCAGCAGGCCCTCCCGTAGGTAGAACTTGATGGTGGCGACCGGGAGCCCGCTCTGCCGGCTCAGTTCTGAGATGCGCATCGAGCTCCGTGGCGTAGAGGGGCAGTGATATTGGTCAGTCTCCCATACGCCCGGACCAAGGGCCTACTTGTTGCATGCCTTGATCGGGTCCGGAAAGGTACTGCGCCAATCCGACTTAATATCTATATGCGTTTTCGAGCTTCTAATGGCTTTTGTCGGCTATGGCGGCTATGGAAGGAGAAGAGCTTCTTCAGGATTGCCTTAGGTGTAACTTAGGGTTACTAAAGGTGATCTAAGCTCGATTTCAAGGTCGATGCGGAGTGTGAAGACGGGGGAGTGGTCGAGGCCGCTTCCGGGCTGTGGCTGACCCCGTCCGCTTCCGCTCACCCCTTCCGCTCGTTGGCCCTCGTTTTGAAATATCGGTGCCCGTCACGCTCTTTTGGCGGCGACCGACGCCGATCATTGCGCAAACAAGAAGGCGCTTTGTCCGATCGGTCCGGTATGAAACACTGGTTCGATACCGTGCATTACGATTGTTTGCTCCGTCAATCATTCGGTGGATAGTGGGGATTTCCACCAGCTAGATGCGCCCGGGTGCGAATGCGTCTGGTGACGCCGACCTTTAGTTCCATGGTTACTCGTTGTGATCGGTCGATCGGGTAATCGTTGCTCCGTTGCAGCTGATGGGCTAGCATCAATCTCGGCTGCGATGACCGGCGGCCGAAATTACGCCAGTTAGCCCCGTTTCTTCAGTCAGGTTTCCGAAGTTCTCGTGGAAGGGCGAGCCTGGGGTCATCTTTCCTGCGTCCTTCTTGGTCGTCATTCAGGATATTTTGTCGTCGCGGACAGATGGGGAGTCGCGGTGGGAGAAGCAATCGAGAAGGCGGCAGAACGGGTAATTGAGTACATGCAGGAGAATCTTGGTGAGCAACTGACGGTCGATGACATGGCGCGGGCTGCGCTGTTCAGCAAATTCCACTTCTCGAGGGCGTTTCAGCGAGTGACGGGTGTCTCGCCGGGGAGATTTCTGTCCGCGCTTCGCCTGCAACGCGCCAAGCATCTACTCCTGTCGACCTCCCTCAAGGTCGCCGACATCAGCATTCAGGTCGGCTATGCCAGCGTCGGGACATTCAGCTCCAGGTTCTCGCGCAGCGTCGGGCTGTCCCCGACTGCCTACCGCCGTCTCGGTGGCTTCACCACCGATGTGCCCACCGCTGATCGGTACATCATGGCCCGCCGCTCGACCGGTGCGGTGTTCGGCGAGATTCGTACCGAGGACCACGGACGGCAGGGCAAGGTCTTCGTCGGACTGTTTCCGGGTCGGATCCCACAGGGGCGGCCGGCGCAGTGCGCTGTGCTCGACCGGCCCGGCCCCTACCGGCTCGAGCCGGTGCCCACCGGGGTCTGGTACCTCCTCGCGTACTGGGTGGCCGACGACGAGACCGGTGCCAAGGGCCCCACCTGGGTCGGCAGTGGCGGGCCGGTCGTGGTGCACCCGGACGCGCCGGTTCCCGTCGACGTGACGCTCGCCCCGATGACCAGCCTCGACCCACCGGTCCTGCTCGCTCTGCTCGACGTCAGGCAGGCCGCGCTGACCGCTGTGGGTCTTCGACGGATTCCGGCCGGTGCCGGCCAGTCGAACTGACCATCCCGCCAGGTGCCCGCGCGCTCGGCCGGCTCGTCCCGGTCGGAGCCGGGACGAGCCGCCCGGTCGGAGCCGCCTCCATCTGCGCGGTCGGAGCCGGGACGAGCCGCCCACCTCGTCCGTCGTCGAGGTGGGCGACCTCGGGCAGGTAGCCGTTGAAGCAGGTGAACGCGGCGACCATCGGTGGGTCGGCGAGGGCGGTGACGTGCGTGATGCTCGCCCGGGCCAAGGAGGCGGAGGACATCCGCAACACCGCAGCGGCGGATCTTCCCAATACCACGACCTGCCCATCCAGCGAATCTTCCGCGATGTGCAGATACTGAACCTGCACGCGATCACGAACCCTTCACCAGCCTCGAGCTGTACGGCCGGATTCCCTGTGGGCTGGAGCCGCACACGCCTCGCATCTTTCTCGCACGATCAGAGATGCCTACCGTGCGTGGCGAGAGGCAGAATCAGAGATGCGTGACCTCCGCTTTCTGCGTGTTCTTGCAGGCGGATCACATCGTCGAGAGAATCGATTCGTACCGAGAGGGAACATCATGACCAGTGAGGCGACTGTCACCATTACCGCCGAAGACCAGGCGGCGGTTGCGGCTGTCCCGCAGCGCATCACCGCGGCCTGGGCCGAGCACGACGCCGCAGCGTTCGCGGCGGCGTTCGTCGAGGACGGCACCATGATCCTGCCGGGTGTCTCGCTGGCCGGCCGGGCCGAGGTGGAGTCCTTCCTAGCGCGCGGCTTCGCCGGGCCCTACAAGGGCACCCGGGTCATCGGCACCCCGTTCCGGATCACCGGGCTCGCCGACGGCGTCGTACTGTTGCTGACCAAGGGCGGTGTACTGGCGCCGGGGGAGTCCGAGCTCGCCCCGGAACGGGAGATCCGAGCCAGTTGGCTGCTGGTCAAGCGCAACGGCGAATGGTTGGTGGCCGCGTACCAGAACAGTCCGGCCAACCTGGCCTGATCATTCGTACGTCGACGACGTCGGCCGGACGCGGAAAAGACCTATGAATCGTGCAGTCGTACTGGGCTGAGGTGTGGCCGGACTGCTGGCAACGAGAATTCTCTCGCCGCGATTCGACACGGTCGTCGTCGTCGAACGTGACGAGCTGCGGGTCCGGACATCGTCAGCGCATGCCGCGCGGACGACCGGCAGCGGGTCACCGGGGTACGGGGTACAGCGGGCGCCGACGGCGAGCCGGAGGACGGTGCACGGCGACCCGGTCGTGGACACCACCGGTCGTGGTTCCCGTACCCCGGTACGTCCCGGCCCATTCCGGTGCCGGACATCTCGACGATGGCACGGTGCCGGACCCGCGGTCCCTCTTTCGCGACGTCGCCGCCGAGATCGGGACACCGTGGAGGTTCCGGGTGGCCGGACTGGTCCCCGAGCCGACGCCGGCCGCTGGCCGACCGGCTGGTCGACCAACGGCCAGAGCCGTGCGGGTCAGGCGGCGGACTCGACGGACATCGGCAGCCCGCCCCGGATCCGCAGCGACAGCATCGGTTCGGGGACCACCCGGTACGACTCCGGCTTCACCAGCCGCAGCTCCCGGCTGACCATGGCGATCACGAACACCGCCTCCATCATCCCGAGATGGTTGCCCACACAGAAGCGTGGCCCGGCCCCGAACGGCACGTACGCGTACCGGGGTCGACTCACCGGCCGGGTCGGGTCGAACCGCTCCGGGTCGAAGCGGTCCGGTTCGGGCCAGAATCCCGGGTGCCGGTGCAGGGTGTACGGGCAGATCAGCACATGGGCCCCGGCGGGTACCGGAAACCCACCGATCTCGTCCGGCCCCTGCGCTATCCGCGAGAGCATCCAGACCGGTGGATACAGCCGCATGACCTCCTCGACCACCATCGAGGTGTAGGTCAGCCTGCGCAGGTCCTCATAGGTCGGCAGCCGGTCACCGAGCACCGCCACGGCCTCGTCCCGGAGCCGCTCGCGGACCTGTGGATGCTGGTCGATCAGGTAGAAGCTCCACCCCAACGTGCTCGCGGTGGTCTCGTGACCGGCCAGCAGCAGGGTGACCAGCTCGTCGCGCATCCGCTGCTGACCGCGCCGGGGGTCCGGCTCACGCCGGGTCGAGACGATCAGCCGGGACAACGCGTCGTCGCCGGTCGCGTCGTCGCCGTCGCGGGCGATCCGTTCGGCCACCATCCGGTCGACGATGACCTGAAGGTCCCGACGGGCCCGCCGGAACCGCAGCTGCTGCGGTAGCGGCACCCACATCGGCACCATGCTCATCGACGCCAGCTCGAACATCGCCTGGTCCTGCATGACCTCGAACGAGTGCCCGATCGACTGGTACCGGCTCAGATCGGTGTCCAGCAGGGTCCGACCGAGCACTCCGAGGGTCAGCTCGGTCGCCTCGTGCAGCACGTCCACCGGAGCCCCGCCGCTGTGGCCGCGCAGCCGCTCGACCAGGCCGGCCGCCTCCTGCGCCACCGCGGCGGCCTGCCCGGCGATCCGCTTGGCCTGGAACACCGGCTGCATCGCCCGGCGCTGCTCCCGCCACAGCTCACCCTCGCTGGTGAGCAGCCCGTCGCCGAGCGCCCGGCGGGCATGCACCAGTCCGATGCCCTTGTGGTAGTTGCGGCTGTTCTCCGCGAGCACGTACTTGGCATGGTCCGGATGGTTGAAGAAATAGAACGGCCACGGCCAGGTGGCCAACCGGACGGCGTCGCCATGGCGGCGTGCCGCAGCGCTCATCACGCCCAACCGGTCCCGGCCGAACTTCCACAACGTACCCAGCGACGCCGGTCCGGTCGGACCCGGTGGGGCCTGGCCGGTCCGGGCCGGCGTCACGTCGGCACCTCGTCGCGTCGCGGGTCGAGCTGGCGGAACCGTCCCCGCAGGAACAGCACCGGCTCGTCGTCGCCGTGGCGCCTCGCCGACAGCAGCCGACCCGTGAAGATGGTGTGGTCACCGCCGTCGTAGGCGCGCCACAGCCCGCATTCCAGATGGGCCAGCGCCCCGTCGATCAGCGGCGCCCCGCTGGCCGGCCCTGGCAGCCAGGCGACCGCGTCGAACTGGGCCTGGCCCAGTGGCCGCCACCGGTCGGCGAAGTGGCGGGCCACCGCCTCCTGGTCGGCGGCGAGCACCGACACCGCGAACGCGCCGGCGGTCACCAGACAGTCGTGCATGACCGCCTGCCGGTCCACGCAGACCAGCACCAGCGGTGGATCCAGGGACACCGAGGCGAAGGAGTTGGCGGTCATCCCGTGCGGTTGGCCGCCGCCGACGGTCACCACGGTGACGCCGGTGGCGAAGGTCCCGAATACCTGGCGTAGGGCGCCCGGGTCGAGTACCTCCCCGGGCGGTGGATGGTCGACGTTCATCTCGTCCTCCTCCTTCCGTGCTCAGGCGCGCGCCAGCGCGGAGTACGGCGCCAACGCCCGTACCAGCGCCTCGGGAACCCGGGTCGGAACGGTCCGGGTGTTCGGTCCGCGCATGCAGGCCACCCGTTGCCGGCCCCGGGCCACCGGCAACTCGCCGTCGGCACCCAGCCGGATGTAGTCGAAACTGAACTCCAACTGGGTCTGCGCCAGGTCCACCAGCCGCATCCGGATGGCGAGGTCGTCGAAGGCGGTGATCTCGGCGAAGAACTCGCAGTCCACCCGGAGGGTGAACAACTTGAGGTCGGCCTGCACCTCGGCGAGTACGCTCGGCGCCCGTTCCTTGAGGAACATCTCCCGGCACCGCCCCTGCCAGCGCAGGTAGTTGACGTAGTAGACGTTGCCCACCACGTTGGTCTCCTCGAAGCCCACGGTGTGGCGGTACTCGTAGTAGTCCGACATCCGGCTCACCGCCCCTGCGCCAGGACGGCGACGACGACCGGGCCCGGGTGGTCGCGCAGCGTGGTTGCCATCGTGGCGATCCGCTGGCTCCCGCTGGCCAGCACCACCCAGCCCGCCGGCCCGCCGGTGAGCTGGGACAGTGGCGTCGGCTGCGGACGGCCGACCTTCTGCAGACACTCCACCGCGCTCCACACCCGGGTCGCGGCGACGTCGAGCGGCTCGGCGAGGTCGCGGGCCAGTAGTTGCGCCAGCGGCAGGTGGTTGCCGAGCAGGTCACGCCACTCGTCGACGGAGCGGCTGGCCACCGGTTCGACGTCGCAGCCGAGGTCGCCGGTGCCGGTGACGCAGAGGGTCACCCCGGCGCCGTGCGCGGCCGAGACCGCCGTACCGGGCAGTTCTGGCCGACCGTCCGGGCGGTGGGTGACCGACACCGGCCGGCCGAGTGCCCGACCGGCGGCCCGCCCGGTGCGCTCGCGCCGGGTCGTGGCCTCGTCCTCGTCCGGCAGCACCGGCTCGACGACCACCGCCGTGTCGCTGCCCAGCAGGTCCTGCACGGTGCGCTCCAGGTACGGCCCGAGCAGTGGGGCGACCCACGGGCCGGCACCGCCCTTCTTGCGGACCGCACGCAGCCGCAGCCCTTCCCACCGTTCGACGACTCTGCCGTCGCGGTCGCGTACCGCGATGTCGTAGCGGTAGGTGTCGCCGTCGCGGCTGCGTTCGACGGCGCAGAACCGGAAGTCGCCCGGACCGACCAGGTCGGCCCCGCCGGGGTGGACCCGGTCGATGCCCTGCGGCAGCAACGTCGCGTCCGGTACGCACACCTGGTTGGCGTGCATCAGCGCGTCCCGTAGCCCCGGGTCGCCGAGCAGCAGGTCGCCCGGCAGGTACGGGGCGAACCACGCGGTCTGCGGGTCGGCCGCGACATCGGTGTCGATGTGCCGCGCGGCGGCCCGGTGGTAGCGGCGTACCCGCTGGAACCGGGCCCCCTGGAACATGGTGTCCACGTACAGGTCCCGGGCCGGGTCGAGGGCCACCGGCGGCAGCCCGTCGTCGACCTGGTCCGGCGGCCCGTCCGGGGCCGGGTCGGTGTCGAAGCGCAGCCTGGCCCGGAAATGCTCGGCGGCGAAGGCGGTCTCCGCACTGCGGATGGTCACGTCCACCGCCGCGTCGTCGACGACGGTCGCGGCGATCCGGATCGTGGTGCTGCCGTCCGGTGGCACCACGATCGGCCGTAGGAACTCGGCCTGCTCGATGCGGGGCACCGTCGACGCCCCGGTCACCGCGGTCGCCACCTGGGCCATCGCCTCCATGCCGAACACCGCCGGGAAGAGCAGGTTGCCGTCCAACCGGTGATCGTCGAGATAGAGGTCGCTGCCCGGGTGCAGGACGGTCTCGCAGACGAGTTCCACGCCGTGGTACCGCACCAGCGGCTTGTCGACGAAGCGCAACAGCGGCAGGTCAGGCAGGTCGTGCGCGACCGTGTCGATGCCCGTGGTCCGTCCGCTGACCACCACCACCGGTGGGACGTCGGGATCGCCGACGAGCCGACGCATCAGCGTCACCCCGTCGTCGAGGGAGATCGGGATCACTCCTTCACGCTGCAGCGACTCGACGACAGACAACCGCTCGCCCATGCCCACCCCGGACCAGACCGACCACTCCATGCAGACGGCCCGGCACTGCGGATGCTCCCGCTGGAACCGGACGGTCCGCTCGGCGAGCCATTCGTTGGCGGTCGCGTAGTGCGCCTCGCCGCGCAGACCGGCCCGGCCGATGATGCTGCCGAAGGTGACCAGCAGCCGCAGCCGGTCGGGGTCGACCGCGGCCAGCACCGCGTCCAGTCCGTCGACCTTCGGGGCGAACGTCTGCCGGACCTGCGCCATGTCGAGGTTGGTCAACGCCGTCGGCTCGTTGCGTCCGGCGCCGTGCAGGACCGCGGTGACCGGGCCGAGCGCGGCGGTGACCTGCGCCACCGCCCGCTGGACCTGGTCGGCGTCGGTGACGTCGGCGCGGCCGTAGTGGACGGTGATCCCGGCGTCGGTCATCCGCCGCAGGTTCGCGGCCAGGTCCGGGTCGTCGGCCGGGTCGGAGCGACCCAGTACGGCGAGCCGGGCACCGCTGTCGGCGGCCAGCGCCAGGGCGCACTCGGCGGTGATGCCCTTGCCGCCGCCGGTGACCAGCAGGACGTCGTCACCGCCGAGAACCTGCGCGGTGCGTTCGGCCCGTACCG
The DNA here is from genome assembly GCF_029581195.1 of Solwaraspora sp. WMMD791. Classification (NCBI taxonomy): domain Bacteria; kingdom Bacillati; phylum Actinomycetota; class Actinomycetes; order Micromonosporales; family Micromonosporaceae; genus Solwaraspora; species Solwaraspora sp. WMMD791. Next base: position 2,800,659 of record NZ_CP120737.1, on the reverse strand, counting down.
GCAGTGCCCGCAGCACCGGCACCCGCCGGCTGCCGTCAGGTTCGTAGTAGGACTCGAGGAACCCGTCGGTCGCGGCGACCTCGGCGCACACCCACGGCAGCGCCTCGCGGATCAGCGGCACGTGCACCACGGTCACCTTCAGCTGCGGTGCCTCCAGCCGGAGCGTCTTCGCCAGCCCGGCCGCGCCCCGGTCGGACTGGACCAGGACGAAGCGGTCGCCGCCGCCGGCGAGCACCGCCCGGGCGGCCCGCAGCGCGAGCTCCACCTCGTCCGCGGGGCACTGCGGGGAGAGGCAGACCAGTACTCCGCCGCCGAGCCCGGCCCGGTCCAGGGCCAGCCGCAACGGTTCGGCGAGCGGATGGTCGTCGCGGGCGTACACCTGCCAGCCCCCGCCGGCCGGCGCGCCGGGGGCGGCGACCACCGGTGCCGGCGGACCGGCCGGGTCGAGGTCGATCCGGAAGGCCCTCGACCAGGGTGCGGCACCGTCGACCACGGTCGGCGCGTGCGCGTCGCCGTCGGTCGCCGTCGCGCTGAGCTGGTCGAGGGCGTCGGCGAGCTGACCGACGGTGGCGGTGGCGAAGTTCGTCGGGGTGGCACTGGCCGCGATGCCGCGCCGGGCGGCCGCCTGGTTGACCAGCTGTCCCACGGTGATGGAGCTCAGGTGCAGGTCGTCGAGGAGTCGACTGTCGTCACGGACCATCTCCATCGGAAGTTCGGCCCGCTCGGCGGCCATCCGCCGCAGCAGGTCCACGGTCGACTCGGCGTCGTCGACCGGGGTCGCCTCGGCCGCTGGCGTCGCCGGGGTCGCCGGGGCCACGGTCGCCGTCGTGGCGATCGTGACGGTCGGTGCCGTCTCACAGGGGCTGGCGAAGAACGTGAACTCGGCCCCGACGGCCAGGCTGCGGGTCAACCGGCCGTGGAACAGCCCGGAGTGGATGCCCGCCGCGCCGACCACGAACGCGCCCGCCACCACCCGCAGCAGCCCCACCAGGGACTGGCTGTCGGTGTCCAACGCCAGCGCGGGCACGTCGGTGATGGCGGCGGCCAGGCCGCTGAGCACCCGGCCCGGTCCGACCTCGACGAGCAGGTCGACGTCCTTGGCGGCGGCGGCCGCCGCCGGCGCGAACAGCACCGGGTCGACGATCTGCCGGTGCAGCAGGGCCGGCACGTCGGTCTCCGCCGGCAGGACCTCGCCGGTCACCGTCGACACGACCGTACGGTGCAGCCGCTGGAACCGCTCTCCGGTCAGCTGATCGGCGAAGGCCCCGGCGGCGGGTGCGACCAGCGGCGAGTGGAACGCGTGGGACACCGCCAGCGGGGTCGCCGCCAGCGCAACCTCCCGGGCCGCGTGGCAGACCCGCTCGACCTGGTCGACCGGGCCGGCGACGACGGTCTGCTGCGGCCCGTTGTAGCCGGCGATCACCACGTCGGTGCCGGTGAGCAGCTCCTGCACGGTGTCCGGGTCGGCGCCGACACCGGCCATCGTGCCGGACGCGCTGTGCGCGGCCATCGTCTGGCCCCGCACCCGCGCGACCCGCAGCAGCGTCTCCTCGTCGATGGCGCCGGCCCAGTGCAGCGCCGAGATCTCGCCGAGACTGTGGCCGACCGCGACGGTCGCCTCCAGTCCCAGATTCGCCAGCACGGTGAGACCGGCCAGCGATCCGGTCACGATCCGGGGCTGGGCGACGGAGGTGGCGACGCCGTCGGCCGACTCCGGCAGGGCCGACCGGCGGTACACCTGGTCCGCCTCGGCGAACCGGCGCCGCAGCGCGCCGCCGCTGGTGCCCCGCCCGGAACCCTGGCCGGGGAACAGGTAGCCGATCCGGCCGGGCCCGCTGGCGTAGCCGAGGAAGGCCCGGCCGTCCTCGGTGACCAGGCGGGTCTGGTCGGTGTCGAGCACGTCGAGGACCCGTTGCAGTTGCCGTACCGCGTCCTCCGGCGAGGTCACCACCACCGCCGCCCGGTACGGCAGGTCGCGCAACTCCCGGTGCAACGTGGCGGCCAGGTCGGCCAACTGCGCGTACGCCACCGTCGGCACGAACTCGACCAGCTTGTGCAGCCGCTCGCGCAGCTCGTCGCGGGACAGCGCGTCGACGGCGAGCAGTTCGGCGTCCTGCACCGAGGTCGCCAGCGAGAAGGTCCGGCTGTCCAGCCGGCTGCGCCGCCGGGCGTCGCGCTTCTCCAGCACCACGTGGGTGTTGATCCCACCGAAGCCCATCGCGGTCACACTGGCCCGTACCGGCACGTCGGCGGACCACGGCTCGGCCTGCCGCAGCACCCGCAGCGCGGCGTCCGGGCGGGTCAGCTCGTCGTGCGGATCGACGCAGCCGATCGCCGGGGGCAGCACCTCGTGATGCACCGCCATCGCCGCCTTGATCAGGCCGGCCACCCCGGCTGCCGCCTTGGTGTGCCCGATCATGCCCTTGATCGAGCCGATCACCGCCGGTCGCCCGTCGGGATCGGCCGCCTGCCGGGCCAGGGTGAGCGCCTTCAGTTCGGTGCTGTCGCCGACCGCCGTACCGGTGCCGTGTCCCTCGAACAGGCCGACCGTGTCGATGCCGAAACCGGCCCGCTCGTACGCCCGGTGCAGCGCCAACTGGTAGCCGCTGACCTCGGGCCGGGTGATGCCGCCCTTGCCGTCGGAGGAGATGCCCCAGCCGGCGATGGTGGCGTAGCTGCGGTGCCCGGCCGCCGTGGCGTCCGGCTCGCGCATCAGCACGATCATCCCGCAGCCCTCACCGGGCCAGAACCCGTTGGAGCCCTTGTCGTACACCCGCATCTCGCCCCGGGCGAGGGCCCCGGTCTTGGCGAAACCGATGATCTCGAACGGGTCGATCGACAGGTCGACCCCGCCGGCGATGGCGACGTCGACCTCGCCGTCGAGCAGCGACTTGCAGGCGGTCGCCACCGACAGCAGCGACGACGAGCAGGCGCCGTCCACGGTGTAGCCGCCACCCTTGAGATCGAAGTGGTTGCAGATCCGCCCGGCGATGGTGTTGGACAGACCGCCGGCGAGGGTGTCCTCGTCGATCGCCGGGAAGGGCGCCTTGTAGCTGGTCTCCAGATCGGCCAGGAACGTGGCGAGCTGCTCGTCGTCCCAGTCCTGCTCCTTGAGCGCGGCGGCGACCATCCGGCGTACGTACGGCCAGCGCAGCCGCATCAGGTTCGCCCGGGAGAACTCGCCGGTGAGGCTGTTGCCGACGACCACGCTGGTCCGTTCGCGGGGCAGCCCTTCGGCCATCGGGAACCCGGCGTCGGCCAGCGCCGTCGCGGCGACGTCCAGGGCCAGCCAGTGGGTCAGGTCCGTCGACCGGTAGGTGCTTCCGGCGATCTTGTACGCGATCCGGTCGAACTCGTACCCCTCGATGACGGCGGCGTTGCGGGCGTAGAACCGGTCCGGGGCGGCCGGGTCGGCGTCCCAGTAGTCGGCCAGCCGCATCCGTACGTCCGGCAGCCGCCGGAACGCCCGCCGGCCGGCGAGAGCGTTGTCCCACAGCTCCCGCGGCGATGTGGCGTCCGGGTAGCGGCAGGCCATGCCGACGATGGAGATCCTGGTCACGCCACCACCACCTCCTTCGTGTTCGACGGTGTGGTCAGCGGTGCGGCGGTCGGGTCACCGGCGGCCGCGGCTGCGGCGCGGGCCTGGGCCTCGTTGGCCTCACGGACCTTGTTGACGATGTGCACCGACCAGAGGAACACGCCCCGGATGGCGCACACCGCCGCCGTGGCGAAGAACAGCCCGTACGCGATGCCGGCGCCGGTGAGCATGCCGTAGACCAGCGCCACGCCGCCGCCGAAGGCGATCTGCGAGGCCGGTTTGGACGGGCTGGTCCCCGGGTCGGTGATCATGTAGTTGGTGAACAGGACGAACGCCACGCCGGTCATGGTGGCCAGCCCGCCCAGGATCGAGGTGTCCAGCAGGATGCCGCGCACGACCGACTGCAGCGCGAAGACCCCGAGCCAGGCACCGATCAGCCACATCCGGCCGGTCAGCTTGGCGTTGAGCATCGTGCCCAGGCCGATGATGGCCAGCGGCAGGAACCAGTCGACGAAACCGTCCACGTTCTCGGTGAAGTGGTACGGCGGCGCGATGCTGGCCCACGGGAAGACGACGAGGATCATCATGATCCCGAAGTTCGACGGGTTCATGTAGTGCCGCAGTCGGCCCCGTACCGGTGCCCGCAGCACCCACTTGGCGCCGATCGCCACCGCGACACCGAACATCATCGCCAGGATCTGGTCGTTGACGTAGGTCAGCATGTTCACCGCCAGCGCGGTGATGTGCGCCGGGTACAGGAACTCGGCGAGTCCGCGTACCCCGTCGCCGAGGAACCGGGGCGGGCGACCTTCGGCCCGGGCACCGATGATCTCCAGGCCGATCTCGATCGTGTACGCCGTGGCGAGCGCGACGAACGGCCACAGCCACGGTTGCTCGAAGCCGAGCACGGTGTAGCCCAGGATGTTGAACACCGAGATCGAGATGGCGAACCGGCGGAGCGCGGTGACGACTTTGGGGTCGTGCCGGGGGGCGGGACGGGCGGTCTGCGGGGTGGTCGTGGTCATCAGGTTCACCTCACCGTGGCCTCGGACCCGAGCTGTACGGAGTGCCAGCCGGGGGTCATCTCAAGGGTCTGTTCGTGTGCCTGGCCGGTGCGGTCCCGCCAGCTGATCTGCACCTGCACCGGCCCGGTCACCTCACCGAGTCCGATGTGCACCTCGTGGCTGCGGTGGCCGGAGTGGCCGCTGCCGCCGTCGACCCGGGACAGGAAGACCCGTCCGTCGGCGGTGGTGGCGACGACCTGGGCACCGGTCGCCGGCGAACCGGCCTGCCTGGGGACGGTGTCGTGCGGGTGGGTCAGGTGCAGGCCGAGGAAGGCGCCGGGCGACGGGCTGTCGTTGTGGTAGTAGACCGGTTCGGCCCACTGCCGGGCGACCGCCCAGTCGAGCAGCCCGTCGCCGTCGGCGTCGCCGGTGGCGATGCCACGGGTCGGCACCGGCACCGCCAGACCGAGTTCGGCGGCCACGTCGACGTAGCGTCCGGTCTCGTCGGGTACGAAGAACCGCAGGGTCTGCCCACCGGCGACGTCGTCGCCGGCGCGCACGTTGGGCCACCAGGCCGGATTGGACAGCAGCAGGTCGTTCGCGGTCGCCAGCTCCTGCAGCTGCGGCCACCGGTTGACCTCGCCCTTGACGAACCCGAGCGCCTGGGTGACCACGGTCTGGCCGCTGTTGTTGAAATCGGCCAGTTTGGTGTCCCAGCCCCAACCGGACCAGGCCAGGCCCATCGGCGCGCTGCGGTCGGTGAAGGGCGCTTCACCGGCGGCGAGCCGGCGGCGCATCTCCTCGGTGTCCGCGGCGTCGTTGATGAAGGCGTAGTTGCTCTCCACGATGCCGAACGACGTGGTGATGTTGCTGACGAACAGGTCGTAGTTGCCGTCCCCGTCGAGGTCGCCGAAGTCGACGCCCATGCCCTTGAACGAGTCCACGCCGAGCTGCTTGGACTTCGGCACGGTGCCCTTGCGGACCGCCTCGACGATGGCGAAGTCGATGGTGCCCGGGGTGGACCGGTTGTGCAGCAGCCGGTCGGGGCCGAAGTCGTGCGCCAGGTACAGCTCCGGCAGCAGATCGCCGTCGAGGTCGATCGCGCCCGAAGCCAGCGCCCAGCCGGTCGAGGCGTCGGCGGGGATGGCGTCGTCGACGCGTTCGTAGCGCACCGTCGGCTCGGCGCCGCTGGTCGCCCCGGTCCACCGGAAGATGTAGTCCGGGCCGCCGTTGAGCCCGTGGGACATCGAGTGGTTCATCTCCACCCCGCCGTAGACCGTGTGGTCGAGCACCGGGCTGTGCGGGAAGTAGTTGCCGACGTGGATGTCCTCGTAGCCGTCGCCGTCGAAGTCGGCGACGGTGACCGTGTTGGTGTTCCAGTCCGGGCCGGTGTAGCCCGTTCCGGACGGACCCGGCATCAACTCGGTCGGCCGGTAGCTGTCCGGGCCGAGCTCGTCGACGTCGGCCCTGGCCAGGTAGATGATCGGGGTGCGGCCCCACAGGTAGACCAGCAGGTCCATCCGGCCGTCGGCGTTGAAGTCACCCGGTGCGCAGCCCATCGGCGCCATCGCGAAGTGCATGGGCAGCGGGTCCGGGTCGAGCGCGAACGGTGCGTACCGGGCCGGACTGTCCGGCGTCGGGCTCACCACGACCTGGTCGATCCGGGGATCGGTGACGCACAGGTCGTTGGCCAGGCCGTCGCCGTCGAGGTCGTTCATGGCGATCGCGGCACCGACCGAGGAGATCCAGGCGTCGATGTGTTCGTACTCCTGGTTGACCTTGCGGATCGACTGCTGGGTGAAGCCGCCCGGCATCGCGATCGACATCGGCGTGAACGAGTAGCCGGCGGCCAGGCCCGCACGGGTGTCAGCGGCGTAGCCGGGCTGGCGGGCGAGAACGAACAGGCTCACCACCAGCAGGACCGCGATGACCCCGGCGAGTTGCCGGCGAAGCAAGCCAACTGTGGACGACACGGGCTAGCACCTCCCAAGAGAGACGAACTGGTTGGCGGTGCGCTCCCGCCACACCTCGTAGGCCGGCACCGGGCCGGTGGTCGCGGGGTCGGGCCGGGTCTGTCGGCTGACCGTCGCCGCGTCGGACACGGACATTCCGCAGAAGATCTCGGTGGCGAGCTCGTTGTGCGCCACCACCAGGCCGGCCCGCGCCCGTGCCTCGGCGGCGAAGGCGCTGGCCTGGGCGACCTGCGGCCGGGCGTCACCGGCGCGGTCCCACAACGTCCGGAGCTCGTCGGCGTCGGCGCCGCCGGCGTACGTCGCCGCCAGCGCGGCACCGCTGTACAGGTCGGCGCGCCGGTGGGGGGCGAAGGCGTCGATCAGCGCGGCGACCCGCTGCGGGTCGGTGCCGCCGACGAACCAGCTGGCCCGGCCGACGCCCTGGTCGATCGCGCGTCTGGCGTACCAGCGTGGGCCGCTGATCGGCCACGGAAAGTCGGTCTCCTCGTGGCGCTGATGGACGTACCGGTCGGTGTGGAAGTACGCCTGGTGGAACCCGTACCCGTCCAGGGCCAGCCAGCGCAGCAGCGGGTCCGGCGCGGTCAGCGTCCGCCACCGGAATCTCGGCAACCGGGCCATCGCCCACCCGATGCCGACATAGGCCATGTAGACGTGCGCGTCGCCCGGCCCGGCCAGGAAACGGGAGACATGGTCGGAACGACCGAACGGCAGCCCGTCGAGAATGGCGAAACCCATGGCCGCGCCCTCGTAGGCGAAACCCTGGTAGCGCACCGGTAGTTCGGCTAGGGGCACGGCGACCTCCGCCGGTGTGGCCGCCTCCATGGCCGCCGCGTACCCGGCGATGAACGATCGCCCAACGGTCTCCAGGACGTCGCGTGAGGTGGAGTTCTTGGCATGGAAGCCGCGGACTTCCAAGGTCGTCTCGGAAAGCTTCGGCGTCAGGAGCGCGCGTCTCGTCTTACGCCAGTACGTAGCCAACTCTCTCCCTCACTTGTCCTCGGTGAACGGCAGTCGTCGCCCCGTATCATGGCCAGCGGGGCGACGGAATTCCTTCTTTGGAAATGCGCCGTTGGGGAATTTCTCCGATATTGCTCGGCAATGCGAAATAGGCATGCGTGAGCCGGCCGTCGACGGTGACAGCCGTTATCTTGGTGTTGCTCCGATCCTGTTGTTCAGTAGTGGGTCGAACGCAGGCCAGGGGCAAATCTTTCCCGTATGCGTCGCCGCCATGTCTCGTAGGCCGGCGGGCCGTCCGGCCGGGCACCGCCCGAGTGGGTGCCGTCGGCGCCCGTACCGTCGGTGTCCGCCACCGCGACCTCGTCGGCGAGCGTGGCGGCGGCAGCGGCAGACGTCCCGGTCAGTACCCGGGTCGCGGTCTCCACGTGGGCCGGCACGAAGCCGGACTCGGCGCGGGCCTTGGCGGCGAACACGGCGCCCTGGGCGAGCTCCGCGCGGTACGGGCCGGCCAGCTCCGGTAGCAGGTCGAGATCGCCGCCGGCGAAGGTCGCCGCCAGCCCGACACCACTGAACAGATCCGCCCGCCGGGGCGGCGCGAACTCCTCGACGGCGGCGGCGACCGCCTGCGGCTGACCGCCGTGGATGAACCACAGTGCCCGGCCGATGCCCTGGTCGAAGGCGCGGCCGAAGTAGTCGGGCCGGCCGAGCCACGGGTAGGGCGCGGGCTGGCGCTGCTCGACGACCCAGCGTCGGGTGTGGAAGTACGCCCGGTCGAAGCCGAGCCCGTCGACCGCCAGCCAGGACATGGTCGGGTGGTAGGGCAGCCCGGTCAGGTCGGGCAGCACCTTGCGCCACAGCGGCCGGGGCAGCCTGGCCATCGCGAACCCGATCCCGATGTACGCCAGCAGCAGGTGCGGCCGGCCGCCGCCGGTGAGCAGGTCGCGGGTGCGCCGGCCGCGCCGGGCGCCGGTGACGTCCCGTACGGTGAGTGCCATCGTCGCCCCTTCGTAGGCGAAGCCCCGCAGCTCCTGCTCGACCAGCTCCAGCCGACGTTCCAGCTCCCACTGGTCGGTGCTGTCGATGGCCCATTCGAAGCCGCAGATCACCGCCTGGGGGACCGCCTCCAACCGGCGGGCGGCCGGTGCCGACGCGCCGGGAAAGCCCCGGCGCGCGAAGGTGACCTCGGTCAGCGGTGGCGCCAGAGCCAACCGCCGAACGGCGCCGATGACGCCTGCCATGAGTTTCTCCATTCCGGTACGGGTGCCGACAGGTGCCGGCACCCCCGGCGCGGCGGCCGGTACCCCTTGAGTCGGCTATCCGGTCCGGGCGTGCCGGCCCGACGACGGTGCGCCGGGCCGAGCTGATGACGGTGCGCCGGGCCGAGCCGACGACGGTGCTCCGGGCGGAGCCGGTGACGGTGCGCCGGGCAGGGCCGGGTCGGTCGGGACGTGCCAGGCGCCGACCCGCCGGGCCGCCGTGAAGCTGGCCCAGGCCGCGGCCTCGATCAGCGTCCGGTCGCCCGGGTGGTGCCGGCGGAACTCCGCGACCGTCTCGTTGTCCACCTGGTACGACGCCAGGGCGGTGAGCAGGGCCAACCGTGCGGCGGCCTGGTCCGGCGGGGACAACGGGGCGATGAGGTCCTCACACCACTGCCGGGACAGCCCGGTCTCCTCGCCGCGCCAACTCGTCAGCCGCTCCTCGACCAGGTGCCGGACCGGCGCGGACAGGCACCGTTCGCCGGCGGCGGCCAGCGCCGCGTACGACCGGGCCGCCGCCTGGGCGACCGTCGGGTCGCCGGCCGCCCAGCCGGCGTCGGCCGGCAGCGCCGCCGCCGGCAGCAGCGACAGCGACCGCCCTGGTACGGGTGCCGCCCGCAGCGTCGGGTCGAGCTGCCGGCCGACGACGTGCTTGAACCGTCGCCGCGCCGCCGGGGTGAGTCCGGGCGGCAGCAGGAAGCTGGTGAGGAAGACGTTGACCATCCGGGTCAGGTAGTGGAAGGCGACGACGACACCGACCAGCTCCGGCCGTTGCGCTTCGGTGAACGGCACCGGCGTCGGGGCGTCCGGCAGATGGGCGCTACGGGCCCACTCGACCAGCGCCCGCAGCCGCGGGTCCGTCATCGCCTGTGGCCGGTCGGCGACGACCGCTTCGGCGTCGTGCTCCCCGGCCTGCGGGTACAGCCCGGTGCTGTGCATGTCGACGCAGTACGGGCAGATGTTGGCGACCGACACCCCGGCGGCGACCGCCTCCTTGGCGACGCGGTCCACCGTGCCCACCACCAGCAGCGGTTCGCGCATCAGCATCCAGAAGGCGCTGAGTGTCTCCGGTGCCGGCGAGTGGAGCAGGACCGGTGGGATGACCAGCCGCATCTCCTCGGTGCACTGGGCGTACACGGTCGCGACCGTGCCGAGCGCCGACTGCTCGGACACCGGACGGACGTGTCGCACCTGGCGTTGGGCGACCGACGCGACGACCCGTCGGATGACCATCCTGGCTCCCTCATGGTGCGGCGATCGGATGTTGCGGCGTACGGCTGGCGCAGTGTCAGTCCGATCACTGAAGGTGATCGCATGTTCATCAGAATGCCGACCGCTGGACTCCTGAGGGAACTTCCATATTGCCGAGGTGTGCTGGTCACGGGGCTGGATAGCGGTGCTGTCCGGTCGCCGGGGCGCCGATTGTCGGACCCTGCCGCTAGGGTGGGATGAACTGTTGTCACAACGTCACATACGGTGACAATTGGAGGGGTGGGAGTGCAGCACCTGCACCTGTCCGACGCCGTGCGGCCGGCCGACGGCGACGAAGTCATCGCCGACGTGTCCGCTGCCGTCGGCCACATCGGGCGGATCTGCTTCAAGACCGGACCACCACGGCGGGTCGGTGTCGAACTCGAATGGACCGTGCACCACGTGGACGACCCCGCCCGTCCACTCGACCCGGAGATCCTCGGCCGGGCGCTCGGCGAACACGCCCCACCCACCCTGCGACGCGACAGCCCGCACCGGCCCCTGCCGTACGGCGGACAGGTCACCGTCGAGCCCGGCGGCCAGGTGGAGATCTCCAGCCTGCCGGTCGACTCCGTCGCCGACCTGCACCGGCACGCCGTCGCCGACACCGCCGCCCTCGACGCCCGGCTAGCCCGGGCCGGCCTGCGGCTCGGCTCCCACGGCTGCGACCCCCACCGGCCGCCCCGGCGCATCCTGCACAACCGCCGGTACACCGCGATGGCCGACGCCTTCGGCCGGTACGGCGCAGCCGGAGCGACCATGATGTGCGCCACCGCCGGCCTGCAGGTGTGCCTCGACGCCGGAACCCCCGCCCAACTGCCGCTGCGCTGGGCGGCCGCGCACGCACTCGGGCCGGTGCTGCTGGCGACCTTCGCCAACTCCGCACGGTACGCCGACCGGGACACCGGCTGGGTGTCCCACCGGATGCGGACCTGGCTCACCCTCGACCCGGCCCGCACCACCCCGCCCGCCGCCGTCGCACCGGGACAGCCGCCGGCGGACCCGGTGGCCGACTGGACCCGTCGCGTCCTGGACACCCCGCCGCTGTTCATCGCCGACGGGCGGTCCGGCTGGTCCCGATCGGCCGGGGTCGGGTTCGGCGACTGGATCCGCAGCGGCCTGCCCCGCCCGCCCACCTACGCCGACCTGTCGCTGCACCTGAGCACGCTCTTCCCACCGGTACGCCCGCAGGGCTACCTGGAGATCCGCTACCTCGACGCCCAGCCGGCCGGCGACTGGCTGGCGCCGGTCGCCGTACTGGCCAGCCTGTTCGCCCGCGACGAGACGCTGCGCGCCGCATGGCGCCACGCCGCCCCGGTCGCCGACCGGTGGGCCGACGCCGCCCGCGTCGGTCTGGCCGACCCGGCGCTGGCCACCGCCGCCCGAGCCGTCGTCGCACTCGCCTGCGACCACCTGGTCGACACCGGTCTGCCGGCCACGACCATCACCACGATCCGGCACTCGCTGCGTCGCCGGCTGCCGAAGGAGGACCTGTGACCGGACCGACCGACCTACGCGCCGTACTCGCCGACGACCTCGATCGCGCCCGGCGACGCAGCAACGCCCTCACCGACGCCGTCGACGACGCCGACCTGGTCCGCCAGCATTCGCGACTGATGTCGCCGCTGGTCTGGGATCTGGCTCACATCGGCAACCAGGAGGAGCTCTGGCTGGTCCGCGACGTCGGCGGCCGGGATCCGGTCCGCGCCGACATCGACCACCTGTACGACGCGTTCAAACACGCCCGCGCCGACCGCCCCGCGCTGCCGCTGCTGGATCCGACCGAGGCGCGCGCCTACACCCGTACCGTCCGGGACAAGGTCCTCGACCTGCTCGACACGGTGGCGTTCGACGGCCGGCCGCTGGTCGAGCAGGGCTTCGCCTTCGGGATGATCGTTCAGCACGAGCAGCAGCACGACGAGACGATGCTCGCCACCCACCAGTTGCGGGTCGGGCCGCCGGTGCTCCCCGCCGCGCCCACCCCGCCGTCGGCCGGGCCGGTCGACGGCGAGGCACTCGTCCCCGCCGGGCCGTTCACCATGGGCACCTCCACCGAGCCGTGGGCGCTGGACAACGAACGCCCCGGGCACCCGGTCGACGTACCGGCGTTCTTCATCGACCGTGCACCGGTGACCAATGCCCGCTACCAGCGGTTCATCGACGACGGCGGCTACCACGACGAGCGATGGTGGAGCCCGCAGGGTTGGGCCCACCGGCTGCGGGCCGCGCTCGCCGGGCCGGCGCACTGGCACGGCGACGGCAGCTGCACCCGGTTCGGCCGACGGTCGGCGATCGTGCCTGACGAGCCGGTGGTGCACGTCAGCTGGTACGAGGCCCAGGCGTACGCGAACTGGGCCGGTCGTCGGTTGCCTACCGAGGCCGAATGGGAGAAGGCCGCCCGGTACGACCCGTCCACCGGCCGGTCCCGCCGCTACCCGTGGGGCGACGACGATCCGCGCCCCGAGCACGCCAACCTGGGCCAGCGGCATCTGTCCCCGGCCCCGGTGGGTGCCTACCCGGCCGGTGCCTCACCGGCCGGGGTGCACCAGCTGATCGGTGACGTGTGGGAGTGGACCGACACCTGGTTCGACGGTTACCCCGGTTTCACCGCCTTCCCGTACCGGGAGTATTCGCAGGTCTTCTTCGGCCGCGACTACCGGGTGCTGCGTGGCGGCTCGTTCGGCACCGACCGGTCCGCCTGCCGGGGCACCTTCCGCAACTGGGACTATCCGATCCGGCGGCAGATCTTCAGTGGCTTCCGGACCGCCCGGGACCCGCTGCCCGGCGAGGTCGCCTAGTGTGCCGCCACCAGCTCTACCTGGGCCCACCCGCGAGCCTGGCGACGCTGCTGATCGACCCGGCGCACAGCCTCTACCGCCAGTCCTGGGCACCCCGGCAGATGCGTGGCGGTGGCACGGTCAACGCCGACGGGTTCGGCATCGGCTGGTACGCCGGCACCGGATCCGACGCCGGCATCCGGGCCAACCCGGTCCGGTACCGCCGGGCCGTACCGATCTGGGCCGACCAGAGCCTGCCCGAGCTGGCCCGGGCCACCGTCACCGGCGCGCTGCTCGCCGCCGTCCGCTCGGCCACCCCCGGGATGCCGGTGGTCGAGACGGCCTGCGCCCCGTTCACCGAGGGCCGGTGGTTGTTCAGCCACAACGGGGTGGTGGCCGGCTGGCCGGCCAGCGTCGCCGACCTTGCCGCCACCCTGCCGGTGACCGACCTGCTCACCCTCGACGCGCCCACCGACGCCGCGCTGCTGTGGGCGCTGGTGCGCCACCGGCTGCGGGCCGGCACGCCACCCGCCGCGGCGATCGCCGACACCGTCACCGGTGTGCTCGCGGTGGCCCCGGCGTCCCGGCTCAACCTGCTGCTCACCGACGGCGCACAGGGCTGGGCCAGCACCGTCGGCCACACCCTGGCCGTCCGGGCCGACCCGGACCGGATCGTCGTCGCCTCCGAACCGACCGACGACGATCCGGGTTGGACCGCCGTACCGGACCGCCGACTTGTCGTCGCGACCCCGACCACCTACACCGTGGAGGAACTGTGCGGATCGACATCGCACTGACCGAGGCCGATCAGCTGCAGGCGTTGCGCGCCGACGTCCGGGCGGGGCTCACCGCCGACCCGAAATGGCTGCCCCCGAAGTGGTTCTACGACAAGTACGGCAGCGAACTGTTCGACCGCATCACCACCCTGGCCGAGTACTACCCGACCCGGGCCGAACGCGCCGCGCTGACCGCGCACGCCGCCGACATCGCCACCGCCACCCGGGCCGCCACCCTGGTGGAGCTGGGCAGCGGATCGTCGGAGAAGACCCGGCTGTTGCTCGACGCGCTGTGCCGGGTCGGCACCCTGGACCGCTTCGTGGCGCTGGACGTCTCCGAGTCGGCGCTGCGCGACGCCGCCACCGCGCTGCACCGCGACTACCCGCAGCTGTCGGTCCACGCGATCGTCGGTGACTTCACCCGGCACCTTGACCGGATCCCGGCCGGTGACCACCGGCTGGTCGCCTTCCTCGGCGGCACCATCGGCAACCTGGTGCCGGCCGAACGGGCCGAGTTCCTGGCCACGCTGCGCCGGGCCCTGCGACCCGGTGAATGCCTGCTGCTCGGCACCGACCTGGTCAAGGCGGAGCCGACCCTGGTCGCCGCCTACGACGACGCCCAGGGAGTGACCGCCGAGTTCAACCGCAACGTGCTGAACGTGGTCAACCGGCAACTCGGCGCCGACTTCGACCCGGCGGCGTTCCGGCACGTCGCCCGCTGGGACGCCGAGCACGAGTGGATCGAGATGCGGTTGCGGGCCGAGCGGGCCATGACGGTCGACATCGCCGACCTGGACCTGACGGTGCCGTTCGCCGCCGGGGAGGAACTACGGACCGAGGTGTCGGCGAAGTTCCGCCGGGCCGGCGTGACCGCCGAGCTGGCCGCCGCCGGATTCGAGCTGACCCACTGGTGGACCGACCCGGTCGGCCGGTTCGCGATCAGCCTGTCCCGCCGCCGGTGACGGTCGGTCCCCCTGCGTGCCGGTGAGCCGGCGCAGGAACTGCCGGGTGCGCGGGTGCTCGGGGGCGTCGAGCACCCGCTGCGGCGGTCCCTGTTCGTAGATCGCCCCGTCAGCGAGGAAGCAGACCCGGTCGGCCACCTCGCGGGCGAACCCCATCTCGTGGGTGGCGATCAGCATGGTCATCCCGTCGGCCCTGAGCTCCCGGATCAACGCCAGCACCTCGCCGACCAGTTCCGGGTCCAACGCCGAGGTGACCTCGTCGAGCAGCAGCAGCCGGGGCGCGTTGATCAGGGTCCGGGCGATCGCCGCCCGCTGCTGCTGGCCGCCGGAGAGCCGGTCCGGGTACTGCTTCGCCTGATCGGCCAGCCCGACCCGGTCCAGCAGCTCCATCGCCCGCCGCTGCGCCTGGACCCGCCCGACCCGGTGCACCCGGCGCGGCGCCAGCGTGACGTTGTCCAGCACGGTCAGGTGCGGAAACAGGTTGTACGACTGGAACACCAACCCGATCCGTTGGCGTACCCGATCCGGGTCGACCCGTGGGTCGGTGATGTCCCGGCCGTCCAGATGGATCGTGCCGTCGTCGACGGTTTCCAGCAGGTTGACGCAGCGCAGCAGGGTCGACTTGCCGGAGCCGCTGCCGCCGATCAGCGCGACCACCTCGTGCTCGGCCACCTCCAGGCTCAGATCACGCAGCACGACCCGCTCGCCGAAGACCTTGCGGACCCCGGTGCAGACCAGCACCGGCGGCCCACCGCCCCGCCCCGCGTCCGCCGCCGGCGTCATGCCGTACCGGCCCAGGTCTGCCGCCGGGCGGCCCGCATGGTCACCTGGTCGGCCACCGCCACCAGCGGGATCGCCAGCAGGATGAACAGCACCCCGGCCACCACGTACGGGGTGAAGTTGTAGCTGGTCGCGGTCTCGATCTGAGCGGCGCGGATCGCGTCGATCGGCCCGGCCAACGAGATCAGGCCGACGTCCTTCTGCAGCGCCACGAGGTCGTTGAGCAGTGGTGGCGCGACCCGCCGGACCGCCTGCGGCAGCACCACGTACCGCATCGTCTGCGCGTGGCTGAGCCCCAGCGACCGGGCGGCGGCCCGCTGCGCCGGGTGCACCGACTCGATGCCGGCCCGGAACACCTCCGCCAGGTAGGCGCCGTACGTGACGACCAGCGCGCAGCCGCCGAGGACCAGCACCGACGGGGTGCCGGCCAGCCGCAGCCCCGGCACCCCGAAGGTGAACAGGTACAGCACGATGATCAGCGGTGCGCCCCGGAACACGTACGTGTAGGAGGTCGCGGCGGCCCGTAGCGGAAAGAACACCGCCGGACGCAGGGTCCGGGCCAGCGCGACCGCCAACCCCAGCGCCAACGCCCCGGCGGCGCAGAACACCAGCAGCCGTACGTTGAGCCAGAGTCCACGCAGCACCGCCGGCAGCGCGTCGGCCGCCACGGCCGGGTCGAAGAAGGACTGCTGGACCCGGGGCCAGCCAGGGGAGTTGCGCACCGCCACCACCAGCAGGGCGCCGAGCACGGCCGTGGAGGCGGCGGCGATCAGCACCGACCGGACGCTCTGCCGGCGGCGGTACGCGTCCCGCCGCTGCTGCAGCTCACTGGGCTGATAGCCGCCGACCTGCGGAGCGCTGCCGGTCGGTGCCGTGAACCCGTGCACCGGTCAGGACAGGACCGGCGCGCCGGCCACGTCGGCCAGCCACTCGGCCTGCAAGCTGTCCAGGGTGCCGTTGTCGCGCAGCTCGTCGACGGCGGCGCTGACGCAGGCCGTCAACGGCGATCCCTTGTCGAGCACCAGGCCGAACTGTTCCGGCTGGCCGGACGGCTGCGCGAGCTGCCCGACGATGGTGGCGTCGTCGATCTCGGCGGCGGTGACGTAGAACGCGGTCGGCAGGTCCAGCACCAGCGCGTCGATGCTGCCGTTGCGCAGCGCCGCCTTGGCGTCGTCGTTGTTGTTGAACACCGCCGGCTCGGTGCCCGGCGCGACCACCTCGGTGATCGCCCGGTAGCTGGTCGTGCCGACCTGCGCGCCGAGTCTGACCTCGCGCAACTCGGCCAGGGTCGTCGCGGTGGCCGCCGGCGTACCCTCCAGCGCGATCACCGCCTGGGTGACGTCGTAGTACGGGCTGGAGAAGTCGACCGCCGCCCGCCGCTCCTCGGTGATGGAGAACTGGTTGATGTCGATGTCGAACTCCTTGGGGCCGGGAGCGATCGCGGTGGCGAACGGCACCCGTACCCAGGTCACCTTGTCCGGCTCGTAGCCCAGCTGGTTGGCGACCGCGTACGCCACCGCCCCCTCGAACCCGGAGCCGTTCTCCGGGGCGTCGTCGACGAACCACGGCGGGTACGCCGGCTGGTCGGTGCCGACGGTCAACGTCCCGGGCACGACGGTGTCCAGCCGCTGCGGGTCGCAGGCGTCCGCCGTCGGCGGATCCACCGGTGGGTCCTCCGTCTGCGGCGAACAGCCGGCGAGTGCGACCGCCACCGCGCCGGCGGTGAGTACGCCGAGCAGGCCGTTCGTCCGATGTGAGCTGAGCATGACCGCTCCTCGATGTCCGGTGGATGCGCCGGGCCGGCGGTTACATTCGACCAGCCGCCGGCCCGACGATCAACGGGCGTCGCCCCGCTCCGGATGATCGCCGTCATCGACGGCCGCGCCGGACGGCTCGATCACCGGCAGCCCGGAGGCCCGCCAGGCTGCGAAGCCACCGTCCAGATCGGTGGCCAGCGGCAGGCCGGTGTCCTGAAGCGACGCGGCGGCCAGCGACGACGCGTACCCCTCCTGGCAGACGACGATCGGCCACAGCCGAGGGCTGTCGGCGACGTCGAGCCGTGCCGCGCTGTGCGGGTCGAGCCGCCACTCCAGCACGTTGCGTTCGATCACGTACGCCCCGGGGATCTCGCCGTGCGCCGCGCGTTGAGCGGCCGGACGGATGTCGACCAGCACCGCTTCGCCGTCCTGCTGGGCCTGGTAGGCGGTCCGGGCGTCGACCCGGTCGAGGCGGCCGCGGACCTTGTCCAGCAGCCGGTCGATGCCGGGTTCCGGGGTGCCGGGTTCCGGGGTGCCGGATTCCGAGGTCACCATGGTTCCTCCGTGATCATGTCCGTCCTCCTTGCCCCAACGCCCGCCGACGCCCCAACCGGCCGGCGACGAGGTCGGCGACCGGTGTGCCCGCCAGATGCAACGGTGCCGCCGTGATCCCCACCGCCCGGGCCGCCGACCAGTACGCCGCCGCCAACTCCGCCCGCACCAGACCGTGTACCAGTGGCAGCTCCGGCCGTGCCGCCTGTAGCAGCGACTCCACCTGGCAGGACGCCACCGCGTCCGGCAAGGCGCCCCGGGCGGCGTACCCGGCCACCGCGACGGGCGGCAACCCGGCGGGCAGCAGCCGCCGCACCGTACCGCAGGTGAGCAGGCCACCACCGACCACCAGCACGTCGCCGTCGCGGCGCATCCGGTCCAGCGCCGCGCCCGGGTCGACGCAGTACGGGAACGAGTCGTCGACCAGCACCGTACCCGGCCGCAGCAGGTCGACGTCGACGATCTCGGCCGGACTGCTCACCGCCGCCACGATCGTCGCCGCCGCGTACACGGCCGGCGCGACGGCCGGGGTCGAGTCGGCCCAGACCAGCTCGCCACGGAACCCCAGCCGGCGCAGCCGGTCCGGGTAGTCGGCCAGCCGCTGCCGGCTCGCCGGCAGGTCCGCCAGCACGATCCGGGGCGGGTGTGGCCCGCCGTGGCGCAGCAGCAGCTCCACCGCCGACCGGCCGATCGAACCCAGGCCGACGACGGCCAACGGGCCGGCGGTCAGGTCACGGCCGGCAGCCGCCAGCGCGGCGAGCGTGGTCAGCACCACCGAGGTGGCGGTGGCCGCGTGTCCGGTCGTCACCCGGACCGCCGAGCCGACCTGCCGGACCACGTCGAAGCCGTAGCCGGTGACCGACGGCAGCATGCCGGCCATCGACACGCACCGGGCACCCGCCCGCGCCGCGAGCCGGACCGCGTCGGCGGTCACCGGTGCCAGATCCGGGCCGAGCTCGTCGGCGAACACCGGCAGGCAGACGAACCCGGACCGGCCGAACGGGGTGACCAGCTCCTCCAGCAGCCGGGGTGCCCCGGTCGGGAACAGCAGCTCCCGGATCCGCTCGCGGGGCAGCTCGACCGCTGACATCCCGGCCAGCGCGGCCAGCTGCGCCGGTGCCGGCAGGTAGCCGACGATCGCCGCGTCCAACGCGGTGCCGACGCTGGTCACCCGGTCGGGGCCGGTCGTGCCGGCGGCCCGGTCGGTGTCGGCCCGGTCGGTGCCCACGGCGGCGCTGATCAGGTCGGCTTCGATCGCGGCGACGAAGCCGGCGAGGCGGTCGGCGTCCATCGCCGCCGACGCGGCCCGTACGAAGACCCGCAGCCCGTCGCCGACCGGCCGGACCGTCAGCAGGACGTCGGTGCCGACCGGCGGTGGCTCCAGCTCACTGTCGGTGTCGTCCGGCTCGACGGTCAACCCTCCGGCGGCCGTCGGTCCGAGCCCGGTGAAGTCCAACGAGCTGAAGATGAACTGGGCCCCGAGCAGCGCGGACGGGCCGCCGTCGACGCTGGCCGGGACACTGTCGGGCCCGTGCCGGCGGCCGGCGGCCACCTCGGCGGCCACCCGCGCCAGGTCGGCGCCGAACCCGCCGTCACCCGACCTGCCGTCACCTGGCCCGGCGTCACCCGACCGGGCAGTGTCGGTGAGCCGCAGCGGTAGCAGCACCGCGCACGGGCCGAACAGCCGGTGCAGGTCCGGCAGCGGGTGGTCGCGGCCGGTCACGGTCAGCCCGACCACCAGGTCACCCTGGCCGGTCAGCCGGACCAACCCCCGGTGGTACGCGGTGAGCACCGGCGCGTACCCGGTGGTGCCCGCCGCTGCGGCCAGCCGGCGCAGCCCGGCGGCGACCGTACCGTCCAGGGTGAACCCGCCGGTGCGGGCCCGCGCGCCACCGTCGGCGGTGGACGCACGCAGCGTCGGCGGCCGGTACGGCGAGGCGAACCGCTCCCGCCACCAGCGCAGCGCCACCGGATCGGGCACCTGGCGGTGCAGCCAGTCGACGTAGTCGCGGAACGTGGTCCGGGGTGGTGCCGCCGCGCCGGTGGCCGGATCGTCGTACCGGGCCAGCAGTTCCTGACCGAGCAGCGCGGCGCTGTAGCCGTCGCCGATCAGGTGGTGCGCGTGCACCACCAGGACATGCTCGTCCGGGGTGAGCGTCAGCACCAGCAGCCGCAGCAACGGCCAGGACCACGGCTCCACCGGCCGCTGCCGTTCCCGCGCCACCAGGTCCGCGACCCGCGCGGCCGACTCGACGCGCTCGAACCGCACCGGTAGCCGCAGCGTCGCCGGCAGCTCCTGCTGCACCGGCGGCCGTGCCCCGGCGGGGAACACCGTCCGCAGCATCGGATGCCGGGCCACGACGCTGTCGACGGCCCGTTGGAACCGTCGCCGGTCCAGCCGACCGGCCAGCCGCAGCCGGGCCAGCCAGGTCGAACTGCTGCCCGGCGCGGCGGCCTCGGCGAGCAGGAACCCCCGCTGTGCCGCAGACAGCGGAAACGGCCGCGGATCGTACGCGTCGACCGCCGGTGCCGGTTCCGGTTCCGGTGCCGCGTCCGGTGCCGTCTCGGATCCCGATGTGGCCGTGTCGATCGCGGCGGCCAGTCCGGCCAGGGTCCGGTGGTCGTAGATGACGGCCGGGCCGGGCGCGGCCGGGAACCGCTCCCGCAACCGGGCGAAGACCTCGATCGCCACGATCGAGTCACCGCCGAGAGCGAAGAAGTCGTCGTCGCGGTGCACGGTCGGCACCCCGAGCACCGCCTGCCACACCTGCGCCACCTGCCGTTCGGTGCTGGTACGCGGCCCCGCACCAGCCTTCGGCAGCGGCTCGTCGCCAGCGCCCGGCACCTGCCCGTCGTCGGGCGACGGCGCTCCGCCGGCGACCGGGTCCGGCTCGTCGTCGAGCAGCCCGGCCAGCAGGTGCCGGTCCACCTTGCCGGTGGCGGTCAGCGGCAGTGCCCGTACCGGTCGGATCCGGGCCGGCACCCACTGCGGCGGCAGCCGGTCCGCGAGATGCCGGCGCAGCGCGGCGGCGATCGTCGGGTCGCCGGCCGTCACCGGCGTCGGGTCGTCGGCGACGTCGCCGGCCAGTTGCACGAACGCGATGAGCCGGGAGTACGGCGTCGCCTGGTGCAGCACCGCCGCGCCGCTGACCGCCGGATGGTCGCTCAGCGCCGCTTCGATCTCACCCGGCTCGATCCGGTGGCCGTGCAGCTTCACCTGGTCGTCGAGCCGACCGAGGAACTCCAGGTCACCGGTGGGGCCGACGCGGGCCCGGTCGCCGCTGCGGTACCAGCGCCGGCCGTCGCGGTGGACGAACGCCGCCTGAGTCTGCTCCGGATCGTCCAGATAGCCGCTGGTCAACCCGGGGCCGGCGATCTGCAGCTCGCCGGCGGCTCCTGGCGGGCAGGCCCGCCCGTCGGCGTCGACGACGGCGAGGGTCGCACCGGCCACCGGCCGGCCGATCGGCACCCGCCGCAGGCCGTCGGCGGGCCGCCGGTCGATCAGGAACCAGGCGGCGTTGATGGTCGCCTCGGTCGGCCCGTACAGGTTGGTGATCCGGTGCCCGGGGCCGAACAGGTCGAACCAGCCGCGTACCTGCCCGGGAGGCAGTGCCTCGCCGCCGACGTGGATCCAGCGCAGCGCCGACAGGTCCGGTCGCCCGCCCGAGGCGGTACGCCGCCGCGCCGCCGCCAGCAGCTGGCTCCACAGGGTCGGCACCGAACTCCAGACCGTGATCCGGTCGTGTTCGACGCGGCGCAGCACCTCATCGGGGTCGCGCAGCAGCCGCTGATCCAGGACGACGACCGTCGCCCCGACCAGCAGCGGTGCCAGCAGTTGCCGGACCGAGGCGTCGAAGCACCACGACGACGTCTGCGCCAGCCGGTCACCGCTGTGGTAGCCGAACGTGTCGACCGCCCACCGCAGGTAGTTCGCCATCGACCGGTGGCTGACCGGCACACCCTTCGGCCGGCCGGTCGATCCGGAGGTGAAGATGACGTACGCCGTACCGTCCGGGTCGGCGGCGGCCGCGCCGTCTGCCACCGGCTCGACAGTGGTCTCGTTGGCGATGATCGTGTCGATGTCGACCGCCCTCAGCCCGGCCTGCGCATCGTCCAGCGCGTCGGCCAGCACGGTGGACGCCGCGTCATGCAGCAGCACCCGTACGCCGGCACGCCGCAGCTGGTCGCGGTGGCGGGCCGGCGGGTGGGCGAGGTCCAGCGGCACCCAGCCGGCCCCGGCGCGCAGCACCCCGACGACGGCGGCGACGGCGGCCGGGCCGCGCGCGGCGAGCAGCCCGACCAGGTCACCGGCGCGGACCCCGGTGCGGCGCAGCGCGGCGGCGACCCGGTCGGCGGCGCCGTCCAACTGCCGGTACGTCATCCGTACCGGGCCGGACTCGACGGCGACCGCGTCGGCGTGCCGGCGGCACACCTGCCCGATCCGCTCCACCACCGACGGCGACGCGCCCTCAACGGACTCCGCAGACGTCGATTCAGCCAGCTTGGCCAGGTCAGCCAGCTCGGCGAGGAACTCGGCGGCCAGCCCGGCCACCGTTGCCCGGTCCAGCGACGCCACCGGATGGTTCCAGGCGAACCGCAGTCGTTCACCGTCCTGCCAGCAGAGCAGCCCCAGCCGGGTGCCGGCCGACGCGGTGCCGGCGGCGACCGGCGACACCCGTACCGGAAGGTCGGCGTCGGACACGACCGGGAAACGGGCGAAGCTGAAACTGGCCGGGCTCGCGGTGACCGGCCGGCCGCCAACGCCGCCACCAGCGGGGTCGTCAGGTCGCGGCGTCGCCCGCGCCAGGTCGACCGCGTCCACCGTGCCGTGCCGCTGCGCGACCAGCCAGGCGGCCAGGACCCGGTGGGCGAGGTCGACCGCCGGCTCGGCCGGGTCGACGTCGACCGTCAGCGGCAGGGTGTCGGCGAACGGTCCGACGACCCGGTCGACGCCGGGCAGGCGGGCGTCGCGGCCGGCCCGCGCCACCGACACGGTGACGATGCGCTGCCCGGTGGCGCGGGCCAGGCACCGGGCGTACCCGGCGAGCAGCAGGTGGAACAGCGACACCCGCGCGGCGGCGGCCACCCGGGTCAACGCGGCCACCGTCGGCGGATCGACGCTGACCCGATGGGCCGCGTACGGCGGCGCGGGCGGTGCGGCCGGGTCACGCCACGGCAGCCGCAGCCCGGCCGGCCACGCAGCCAGGGTCTCCCGCCAGAAGGCCAGGTCCTCCGCAGACGCCGGGGCGGCAGCGGCCAAGTGGTCGCGAAACGTCGTCGGCACCGGCGGCAACTGCGGTACGCGGCCGGCGGCCAGCGCCCCGTACACCTGCCACAGCTCCTCGCTGAGCACACTCAGGCTGGCGCCGTCGCCGGCGGCGTGGTGCAGCACCAGCAGCAGTTGGGCGTCGGCGGGACCGGTACGGATCAGCACGGCCCGCAGCGGCGGCCGGCAGGTCAGGTCGATCGGCTCGTTGCACAGCCGTTCGGTCAGCGCGTCGACGTCACCGTCACCGCCAGCTTGGCCGGCGTCGTGGACGGCGTACCAGTCGGTCAGTGGTGTCGGCGGGCCGATCAGCTGGCGGGGCGTCGCGTCGCCGTCGCCGTCGACCCACCGCATCCGCAGCATCGGGTGCCGGTGCGGCAGCTGGTCGAGGGCCTGCCCGAGCAGGTCGGCGTCGAGCGGCCCGGTGACGGCGTGCCGGACGAACCCGTACGCGGCCACGTGCGGGTAGAGCCGGTGCAGTGTGTGGAATGCCCGCTGCACCCCGGACAACGCGAACGGTTCCGCGCCGCCGTCGGCCGGCGGGGTAACCGCAGACGGCTGCGGTGGCGGATCGGCGAGCCGGTCGACGAGCGCGGCGATGGTGCCGTGCTCGAACAGCAGCATGGTCGGCAACGGCCGGCCGAGTTCGCCTTCGAGGGTCTTGACCAGGTCGATGGCGGTGAGCGAGTCCAGGCCGAGGGAGAGAAACGGCGTGTCGTCGTCGATCCGCGCCGGATCGCAGTCCAGCGCGTCGGCTAGCAGCCGCCGCAGCATGTCCCTGATCTCGCCCGGAGTGTGGACCTGCCGACCTGCGTCACCGCTCGGCACCGCCTGCGGCCCGGCGGTCACCGCGGCGACGGGCGCAGTCGCGTTCGCGGCGGTCAGCCGGGCGACGACCAGGTGGGCGTCGGCGGGTCGGCGCAGCGCCGACCGCAGCGCCGGCAGGGCGTCGTAGAACGGCAACGCCGGCAGGCCCCGGGCGGCCAACCGCGCCGCGAGCGCCGGATGAGCCGCCATCCCCGCGTCGGCCAGGGCCGAGAACCCGACGGTACGCAGCGGCCGGCCAGCAGCCTGCTCGACAGTGGCGTACGTGTCCAGGAAGGCGTTGGCGGCGGCGTAGTCGCCGACCGCCCCGGCGAGTCCGGGCAGCAGCGCGCTGACCGAGGTGAACGCCACCACGGTCGCCGGGCGTCGACCGTACCGGCGCAGCGCCTGGACCAGCAGATGGCCGCCGCGTACCTTCGGCGCCAGCACGGCCTGCAGCTGCGCCACGGACCTCGACCGCAGCGGGCCCGGCCGGACCACGCCGGCGGCGTGGAACACCCCGGCGAGGTCGGGCAGTCCGGCGATCAGCGCGTCGACGTCGGCGGCGTCGGTGATGTCGCAGCGGCGGTAGTCGACCCGCGCGCCGAGGGCCCGCAGCCGGTCGACCAGCCCGTCCGGTGCGGCGGTGGCGCGGCCGGCGAGCACGATCCGGCGGTGTCCGCGTGCGGCCAGGTCCGCGGCGAGCGCGGCGCCGACGCCACCGGCGCCTCCGACGATCAGCTGTACGCCGTCGGCGTCGACCGGGTCCGTCGGCTCCTCGCCGCTCGGATTGCCGGCGGCGGACTCGCCGCTGATCGGCGCGGCGGGGACGAGTCGGCGGCCCAGCCGCTGGCCGGCCCGCCACGCCACCAGCCGCGACTCCACCGCTGCCGGGTCTGGTGATGCCTCCATGGTCGCCAGCTCGGCGGCCAGCGCATCGATCCGGGTCGGTAGGTCATCGGCGCTCGACAGGTCCATCCCGGACACCAC
Organism: Solwaraspora sp. WMMD791; assembly: GCF_029581195.1. Taxonomy (NCBI): domain Bacteria; kingdom Bacillati; phylum Actinomycetota; class Actinomycetes; order Micromonosporales; family Micromonosporaceae; genus Solwaraspora; species Solwaraspora sp. WMMD791. Next base: position 2,776,016 of record NZ_CP120737.1, on the reverse strand, counting down.
ACTGTCGGGGTGTTCGTCGGCGAGCGCCGCCGACAGCCCGGTGACCAGGCTCTGCACCGGATCCGGTCGTTCACCGGTCACCCCGGTGCAGACCGCGTCGTGGGTGATCACCAGCAGCCGGAAACCGTGCTCGGGCAGCGCGGCGACCAGCCCCGTCACACCGTGCAGCGTGGCGTCGACGGCCGCGTCCAGCCCGGCCACGCCGTCGTCGACGTCGAACGGGTCGCCGCTGGCCAGGTACACGACGACCTCGGCGTCACCGGTCCCGGTGGCAATCTCGACCCCGTCGGCGGCCAGCCGGTCGCGAAGTCCGGCCGCCAGCGGGCCGCCGAGCGCCCTGTCCAGCCCGGTCAGGTGCACCGAGGCGGGGGAGCGGCCGGCCGGCGCTGGCAGTGGCAGTGGCAGTGGCGACCAGCGCACCTGATGGACCAGCTCGTCGCGGGTGGTCTCCGGTAGCCAGTGTCGGCGCCGCTGGAACGGGTACGTCGGTACGGCGATCCGCCGCCGACCACCGGACGTCCGGACCCGGTCGACGGCGACCCCGCGCTGCCACAACGCCCCGACCAGCCCGGTCAGCCCGCCGTCGTCGTCGGGCGGCGGCACCGACAGCACCTCGACCCGGTCGGCCGACTCCGGCGACGCCTCGCGTACGGCCAGGGTCAGCCGGTGCGCGTCGACGCCGAGCAGCACGTCGTAACCCTGGTCGAGCAGTGCCCGCAGTTGGTCGGCACCGCCACCGACGACGGCGTCGGGCACCACGCCCCAGTCGGCGAGCCGCCGGCAGACCGCCGCCGGACCGGTCTCGCCGTCGGCCGTGTCGTCGAGCGACACCACGGCGGTACGCGGCCGGCGTACCACCTCGGTGACCGGGCCGGACGCGGCGGCGGCCAACGCGGCGGCGAGCCCGGCGGTGCTGTCGGCGACGACGGCGACCCGGTGCGGCCGGTCGCCGCGGGCGGTGTTCACGGTGGCGCAGACACCGCCGGGATCCAGCTGCGGATGCGCGTCGAGGTGGGCGGCGAGGTCCCGCAGCGACTGCCGTAACGCGGCCTCGGTCGCCGCCGAGCAGGTCACCAGGTACGGCCCGGCACTGGCCGCCCCGGCAGCCTGCTGCGGTGCCGGACCGGCCTGCTGGGGTGCTGGTGCCGGATCGGCTTCCTGCAGGATCGCGTGCGCGTTGGTGCCGCCGAACCCGAACGCGTTCACCCCGGCGGTCAACGGACCGTCGCCGACCCAGTCCCGTGCGCCGGTCACCACCTCGAATCCGGCGCCGGCCAGGTCGAGCCGGGGCGACGGAGTCTCGACGTGCAGCGACGGCGGCAGTTGCCGGTGCCGCAGCGCCAGGATCACCTTGACCAGGGCCGGCATCCCGGCGGCGTTGAGCAGATGGCCGAGGTTCGACTTGACCGAGCCGAGTAGCCGGGGCCGGCCGTCGGGGCGCGGCGGGAAGGCGTACGCCAACGACCGTACCTCGACCGGGTCGCCCAGCTCCGTACCCGTCCCGTGTGCCTCTATGTAGGACACCATGGTCGGGTCGACGCCGTTGTCCCGGTACGCGTCGGTGATCACTTCCCCTTGGCGCAACGGGTTCGGGGCCAGCAGACTCAGCGAGCGGCCGTCGTTGTTGACGGCGGTCCCGCGTACCAGGGCAAGAAGTTCGTCCCCGGCGGCGCGGGCGTCGGCGGCGCGGGCCAGGACCAGCGCGGCCCCGCCCTCGCCGGGCACGAACCCGTCGGCGGCGGCGTCGAAGACCCGGCACCGGCCGGTGGCCGACAGCGCCCCGGCGGCGGCGAGCAGCCGGTGCCCGGTCGGCGTCAGGTTGAGGTTGACCCCGCCGACCACGGCCAGATCGCATTCGCCGTCGCGCAGGCTGCGGACCGCCAGATGCAGCGCGACCAGCGCCGACGAACAGGCGGTGTCGACCGCGATCGCCGGCCCGGTCAGGTCGAGGGCCTGCGCGACGCGCGCCGGGATCAGGTTGCGCAGGTTGCCGACCAGCGCGGCCGGGTGGGTGGCACTCTCCGGTTGCGCGCGCAGCAGTTCGGCGTAGCCGCTCTCGCCGACCGCCGCGAACACCCCGACCCGGCGGCCGTGCCGGCGCGGCCCGGCGTACCCGGCGCGTTCCAACGCCTCGTGTGCCAGCTCCAGGAAGATCCGGGCGTGCGGGTCGGTGTGGTCGGCGTCGGTGTCGGACATGCCGAAGAAGTCGGCGTCGAAGCCGGCCGGGTCGTCGAGGAACGCCCCCCAGCGGGCGGTGCCGATGTCCTGCTGCCAGCGCTGCGCCGGGATCTCGCTCACGCTGTCGCGCCCGTCGAGCAGTTGCCGCCAGAACTCGTCGGGGCTGTCCGCACCGGGGAACCGGCAGGCCAACCCGACGACCGCCACCTCATCTCCCGACCGGGTAGGGACCTCGGCGGCTGCGCCGTCCGCCACCCCCTGAGCCGCGCCGCCCGCCGGGTGCCTCGTCCTGCCGTTCGCGTCGTCCCCCGGGGTGAGCAGATGGTCGACCAGCGCCGCCACTGTCGCCCGTTCCCGCAGCTCGGCCGGGTCGAGTTCGCGGCCGAAGGCGTCCTCAAGCCCGGCCAGCACCTCCATCGCCTGCAGTGACGAACCGCCCAGCGTGGTGAACCGGTCGTGCAACCCGATCTCGTCGGCGGGTCGGCGCAGCACCTTCGCCCACACTGCCCGCACGACCTGCTCCACCTCGTCGCGGCTCCTCGCCGCCCCCCACCTCCCCGACGATCTTGCAGTTATCGCGAACTTTTGTCCGGATTGTTCAACGATAAGTGCAAGATCGTCGGGATCTTGAGCGGGTGATGGCGGCAGCGGAGAGGGTGCCCAGCGTTGCTCGACGGCGGCGAAGTCACCGGCGGCGTACCGCTGGCGCAGCAGAGGACGGCGCAGCTTGCCGCTGGTGGTACGCGGGAACGCCCCGGGCGGCACCGGCAGCACCCGTACCTGGTCGTGCCCGGTGGCCGCCACTATCCGGGCCGCCACCTGCGCCAACACCGCGGCGACGTCGGCTGAGGGCGCCATGGTGCCGGCCCACTGCACGAACACCACGATCCGCTCGGCGCCACTTGCATGGTCGGTGCAGCCGAGCACCGCGACCCGCCCCGACGGCAGCCCGGCCGTGCCGGCGACGACCTCCTCCAGGTCGGCGGCGTGGAAGGTGCGCCCGTTGACGAAGACCACGTCCTTCGACCGGCCGGTCACGCAGAGCCGGCCGTCGCGCAAAAAACCCAGATCACCGGTACGCAGCCAACCGTCCACGAACACCTCGGCGGTCGCCGCCGGATCACCGTGATAGCCGGCTGCCACATTCGGGCCGCGTACCTCGATCCGGCCGACCCGGCTGTCACCGAGGTCCCGGCCGGCCTCGTCGGCTCCGACGAGCTGGCTGGCTCCGTCGCCTCCGACGACGTTGCCGGCGTCGTCGACGATGCGTACCTGGCAGCCGGGCACCGGCAGCCCGACGTCCATGAACCCCACCGCGCCCGGGTCGCCCTCGCCGGCCGGCTGCACCGTGCCGGCGGCGAGCGCCGCCCGGTCCACCCGCACCGGTACGGCGGTTTCGCCCAGCGGCGGGACGGTGACGGCAAGGGTCGCCTCGGCCAGCCCGTACACCGGTTGCAGTGCGGCCGGGTCGAGCCCGGCGGGCCGGGTCCGTTCGACGAACGCCCGCCACACCACCGGCGAGATCGGCTCCGCGCCGACCATCATCAGCCGTACGGCGCTCAGGTCCAGCCCGGCCAGAGCCTCGGCCGGCACCCGCCGGACGGCCAGGGCGAGGGCGAAGTTGGCGGCCGACAGCAGCGTGGCCCGGTGCCGGTGCGCGACGCTGAACCACAGCAGCGGCCGTTTCGCGAACGTCAGCGGGCCGATCCGGACCTGCCGCAGCCGGGCGGCCAGCGGCGCCAGGTGGGTGCCGATCAACCCCATGTCGTGGAAGTACGGCATCCAGCTCACCGAGACGTCGTCGGCGGTCAGTGCGGCGGCCTGGCCGATCTGCCGCAGGTTGGCCAGCACGTTGCGGTGCCGCAGTTCGACGCCCCGCGGGGTGCCGGTGCTGCCGGAGGAGAACTGCAGGAACGCGGGTTCGTCAGGGTCGGGTGCCGGCAGCCGACGCGGCGTCCGCCCGTCGGCCCGTAGGGTGGCGAGGTGCAGCGCCGGCGCGTCGGCTGCTTGCGCGACCGGGGCGCAGGCGTCGTCGACGATCACCGGTACGCCGCCGAGCAGGTCACGCACGCCGGCCACCCGGGTCGGTTCCGCCGGCAGCGGTACGGGCACCAGCCCGGCCGCCAGCGCGCCCCAGAACATCGGCTGGAAGTCGTCGCCGGCATCGGCCAGCAGGATCACCGGTGTGCCGGCCGCAATCCCTGCCTCGTGCAGCCCACCGGCGACCTTCAGCGCCTCGTCGCGCAGCTGTCGGTGCGTGACGACGCGTTCGGCCCCGTCTCCGCGTACGTGCGTGATCGTCTGATCGGGGGCGGTGTCGGCGGCTGCGATCAGCACATCGAGCAGGTGTTTCTCGCCGTTGGGCCCGTCCGTGATCAGCACGGCCAGACCCTAGCCGAGCCGGTCGACACCCCACCTGGTCCGACCGGCCGGAACGCGGCGGATCCCGGGTCCCGGATACGGGCCGCCGTCGAGCGTCACCCGCGTGCGAGCCAGTGGGTCACGTCGTCGGTGAGGACCACCTCGTACGGTAGAGCCCGCAGGTCGTCGGCGACCACGTCCAGACCACGGGAGCGTGCGAGGTCAGCCAGCCACGACCAGGGATGCGCCTCGGCGGTCTCATCGTCACTCGCCTACGGAGAAGCTCTGTGTGTCCGCCTCATCGGCCGGATGCGGTCGGAGGTCGCAGATGGCGCCGACGCCGACGACGCGGCCAGGCCCGACCGGAGGCAGGTCCACGTGGTCGTCGACGGCCCCCGAGTACGCCTGCCAACCGCTGCCCGTTCCGCTCACTTGTGCCTCCTGACGCTGTTGGCTCGCCACCCACGATTTTTGTCCGCAGGTTCCAGGGGGGTCACTGGTCTCATGGGCTGAACGAGCCGACAGGGCGAACGGGCTTACGGGTCAAGCCCACTCGGGTAGTCCGGTGAGACGGGTCCAGCGACGTTCGAAACGCAGGGCGGCGAGCGTGGTGACGGTTTCCGGCGGGAAGTCGGGCCAGGTGCGCAGGGTCTCGTGACGTCGGTTCAGCCGGCGGTCGAGAAAACGTTGAGTACGGACGAGCCCGTCGGCCGCCTCGGCCGGCGTCAACGCGCCATCCTGGGCCGCTGCGGCGTACTCGTCGAGGTCGAGCACCCGGTAGGGATGGTCGGGTGGTCCGACGATGACGTCGATCCAGAGGTCGTCGACGACGATCTCGGTGTCGGTGCCTGACACCCGGACCAGGTCGCAGTACCACCACCCTTGCTGTGCCGGTGGAAAGATCACCGGCTGGTTGATCTGGAATCCGTCATCGAGCAGGACGTAGCTGCGCTGCTCGTGGTGCCGTCCGTTGAGTTGGAAGCCCCAGTCGTAGACGATGACGTCGTCGAGCCGCCGTCCCGCTGCACGTATCTCACCGTTGCGTATCACCGTGACCGGTGCCAGTCCGTCGATGCTCATGTCGTCCATGCATGGCATGGTGCCGCAGGTAAAGAGCTATCCGGTACGGAGTTCCCGAAGCGCTGGATGCTATTCGTCAGCTGAGGGCCGTGGAAATTCCACGAAGGTGGCGAGTGCGAGTTGTCCACAGCCCGTAGAATTGATCTCTCCGATCTGCGTTACTTGTGTGCACCCTGGACACGGGCCGCGACGGGAGGGCGTCCAGTCGACCGAACGGCGGGACAGTTTCATCAGGAGGCGCAGGGCGGCCGGCTTCAGTCAGGAAGGGCTGGCCGAGCGCCTGCAGGTCGACCGGACCACCGTCGCCCGGTGGGACCAGGGTAAGGCTGAGCCACACCCGCTCACTCGGGCGCGACTCGCGGAAGCGCTCGGCACCTCGGTCGATCAACTCGATGCCCTGCTCGCCGGGGAGCCAGAAAATCGATCTCTGGACATCGACGATTGGGGCGGTACCGTTACATCGGGGGACGACAATGGAGGTGATCTTACGGACCGGCGTGCGTTCACGATCAATGCCGTTCTGGCGGGTCTGGGCATCGCCAGCCCGCTGCGGGACTGGATCACCGCCCCGGACGTGCCGCAGCACCTGAGCATGGAGCACCTGCAGCAGGTGTCGGCCACCATCGCGAGCCTTGAGCGGGCCGACGCGGCGGCCGGCGGCGGCAAACTCTGCGACGTCGCCATCGCCATGCACCGCCGGCTGACCCGCTGGGAGCGGGAGGCCACCTACCCACGGCAGGTCGGCGACGCGCTGCAGAGCAACCTCGGCGACCTGGAAGCCTGGATCGGCTGGCTCGCGCTGGACGCGGAGCGGCGTGCCGAGTCGCGCCGCTATCTGCAGGAGGCGATTGGGTGCGCCGGGATGGCGACGTCGAATTTTCGACCTGTTGAAGGGCACCACGACACAGTGACGCTGGTGGGGCGGATGCTGAGGGGCGGGCGGTGGTCAGGCGGTCGTGTGCGGCGGGCCAGCGTGAGCGTTCATCTGGTCGCGGCGTAGCTGCAGCGCCGGGTGGCGGGACGGGGCGAAACCCATCGACTGGTACAGGTTGCCGCTGCCGGCGGTGGCGTTCAGGTCGACGACACTGACACTGGTCTCGGTGGCGAACCAGTCCAGCAGCGCCCGTACGCAGTCGCGCGCGTAGCCGCGGCCTCGATGGTCCGGCTCGGTGCACACGTTGAACAGGTGCCCGCGCAGTCCGCCCGGGTTGCCGGGGGAGGGGGCGTGCCGGTCGCACAGGCCGACGGCGCCGCTGACGATGCCGTGCTGCGGGTCGTCGACCACGAACGCCGCGAACATCCCCGGGTCGCCGAGTGACCGGGTGAACCAGTCGAGGGCCGCCGAGCGCCAGGTTGCCGATTCGTCGCCGACCGGCGCGCCCATGTCCTGCAGCATGACGACCCGGAGTCGTACCAGGGCGGGTGCGTCGGGGACAGTCGCGCGTCGCACCTGCGGTTGCGCCGGCAGTTGCACTGGCGGTCGCGTGGGATCTTGCATCAGCGCAGCCTATCGCCGGCTGCCGAATCGGGCGTCGACGGCATCGAGGGAACCGCCATTGTCGTCAAACCGGCGGTTTAAGAACAATGACGGTTCCCTCGTGGTCGGCAACGCGGACACCCACCCCGGGTACGCCCCGGACCGCGCCCTCCGCCTGCAGGGCGAGGACGGCTTGGCGGATGACCGAGGCGGCGACCCGATGACGTTCCCGCAGCTGGTCGATGGGCGGCAGTCGATCGCCGGGACGGAGCTCACCGGACTCGATCTGCGCGCGGATGTCGTCCGCGACCTGCTCCCACTGAGGCGCAACCGTCATTGACCCTCCCGTGGGCGGCCCGCCGACGGTACGCCTGATGCGCCAGCGCCACCTACGACCCGGCGGCCTCGTCGCGGTCGGCGACGAACACCCCAAGCCCGTGTACGCCCTGCACGATGCCCTGCGTCTGTAGGACGAGCACGGCTTGGCGGACCACTGTAGTTGACCGCCGCACTGGGCCGGCTGGGTGACGTCGAGATCAGCCTCGATCTCGGCAGCGGTGCCCTCGACCGCTACGTTGACGCCCTCGACACCGGTGCCGATCCGCCGGCCGCGCGGACCGCCCGGCTGGCGGCGGTGCGGCCGATGACCGGGCCGAACGGTGACGCCGTCGTCGTCGGCACCCGGATGGCGGCGACGGTGGTCGCCGCGCACCGGCGGCACCTGCGGTTCCGCACCCGCTGGCAGCTGGCGCGCCAGGAACTGTGGGGCAACGTGAAGCGGGAGATGGGGCGGTGACGGCCAGCCAGCCGGTGGCGGCGCTGACGTACCTGATGGCCGGGCAGGTGGGTGCCCACGACCGGCGGGTCCAGCGGTTCACCGACGCCGAGCGGCAGCACTATCTTGACCTGCTCAGCGGGCTGTTCGTGCTCTGCGTCGACCGGCGGTTCCGCCGTGACGACCCAGCGGCGGTGATCCGGTTCGTGGCCAGCGTCCGGGAGCGGTTCGACCCCGAGCGCACCCTGGTCGACCCGACGGTTGCGGAGAATCTGCTCCTCGCGGCGCTCGGCGGGCACGACACGCTGCCGGCCACCGCCGAGAACGTCTCCGTACAGACGCTGCTGACCGTCGCCCTGGTCAGCGACGAGCAGCCCAGCCCGGCCGGCTACGACGCGTTGCTGCGCGAGGTCGACGCGATGGTCGCCGCCGTGACACCGCTGCGGCGTCGGGTCACCGCGTGACCAGGTTGTCCGTCCGGCCGGTGGCGGCGAACTGGGCAATCTGGGCGGCAACCACCTGCCAGCCGCGTTCGCGGAAATCGTGTACGTAGCCGCCGACGTGCGGGGTGATGAGCACTCCGGGTGCTGTCCAGAGCGGATGTCCGGCCGGCAGCGGTTCGGGTTCGGTCACGTCCAGAGCTGCCCGGAGCCGGCCGGTGGTGAGCTCGGCCAGCAGGGCGTCGGTGTCGACGATGCCACCACGGGCCACGTTGACGAGCACCCCGTCGTCCGGCATCAGGGCCAGGAACCGCTGGTCCACCAGCCGATGAGTGTCCGGAGTGTACGGCAGCATCACCACCGTGGCATCGTGGTCGGGTAGCAGCTCGGGCAGGTCCGTCAACGTCCGTACCTCGGGCCGCGGCCGCCGCCCGACCAGGGTGACCGTCGTGTCGAAGGCGACCAGCAGCCGGCGCAGGCTGCCGCCGAGGTCGCCGGCACCGAGGACGAGGACCCGCTTGCCGGACAGGGTGTCCGTGGTCCGTCGCCGCCATCGGCCGGCAGCCTGGTCGTCGCGGAAGCCGGGCAGGTCCCGGTAGACGGCCAGCAGCAGCGCGACGGCCAGCTCGGCAGTGGGCGGTCCGTGCGCCCCCCGCGCGTTGGACACCAGTACCCCGTCCGGCAGCAACCGTGCCCACCCGTCGGCACCGGCGTACAGGGTCTGCACCAGCCGCAGGCGCGGCAGGTCGGCGCAGAGCGGAGCCAGCCAGGTCTCCGAGCCGAAGGCGACCACCAGTACGTCGGCGGACCGGGCGGCGTCGGGCAGCGGGCCGCGCTCCGGATAGCGAACCGGCCGTACGCCAGGGAGGGTGCCGAGGACCGCCACGCCGCGCTCATCCGGCACCAGCACGGTCAGCGATCGTGCTGCCGGGTCTGGCCGTGCCGTCGGGTCTGGCCGTGCTGTCGAGCCCGGCCGGCCGGTGGTCAACTGCCGACGAAGTGGCCGAGCACGTCCTGGTAGCTGAGCACACCGCACGGCTGCCCGTCCGCCAGCACCAGCACCGCGCCGCTGCGGGTCAGGCCGTCGAGCACCGCCCGTACCGGCTCACGGACGCCGACGATCGGCAGCGGCGCGGCGAGGTGGTCCCCGACCCGGTCGCCGGCGGTCGCGCGGCCATCGAGGATCGACTTGAGCAGGTCGTCCTCGTGAACGGCGCCGACGACCTCCGCCGCGCGTACCGGCGGCGGCTGGTTGAACACCGGCAGCCGGGAGACCCCGTTGCGCCGCATCAGGTCGATCGCGTCGCCGAGGGTGTGCTCCGGGGAGGCCCACACCAACGCGGGTACGGCGTCGTCCTTGGCGGCCAGCAGGTCACCGACCCGGGTGCCCTGCGCTCCGGGCAGGTCGAAGCCGTGGGCGGCCAGCCACTCGTCGTTGAACACCTTGGACAGGTAGCCCCGCCCGCTGTCGGGCAGCAGCACGACGATGACGTCGTCGGGCCCGGCCCGGTCGGCGACCCGCAGCGCCGCCGCCACCGCCATCCCGGACGATCCACCCACCAGCAGGCCCTCCTCGCGGGCGAGCCGCCGGGTCATGGCGAACGCTTCGGCGTCGCTGACCGCGATCACCTCGTCGAGCACCGAACGATCCAGGGAGGTCGGCCAGAAGTCCTCACCGACGCCTTCGACGAGGTACGGCCGGCCGTCGCCGCCGGAGTACACCGAGCCCTGCGGGTCGGCGCCGATCACCCGTACCCGGCCGGCCGACCGTTCCTTGAGGAACCGGCCGGTGCCGGTGACAGTGCCGCCGGTGCCGACGCCCGCGACGAAGTGGGTGACCCGGCCCCGGGTCTGTTCCCACACCTCGGGCCCGGTGGACAGGTAGTGCGCCCGGGCGTTGTTCGGGTTGGCGTACTGGTCGGGCTTCCACGCGCCAGGGGTGTCCCGGACCAGTCGGTCCGACACCCGGTAGTAGGACTCCGGGTGGTCCGGCGGTACGGCGGTCGGGCAGGTCACCACCTCCGCGCCGTACGCCCGCATGACGTTGATCTTGTCGCTGCTGACCTTGTCCGGGCAGACGAAGATGTAGCGGTAGCCGCGCCGTTGCGCGGCGAGAGCCAGCCCCACCCCGGTGTTGCCGCTGGTCGGCTCCACGATGGTGCCGCCCGGCTTGAGCTCGCCGGATTCCTCGGCGGCCTCGATCATCGTCAGGCCGATGCGGTCCTTCACCGAACCGCCGGGATTCAGGTACTCCACCTTCGCGAGGATCAGCGGTGTCCGGCCGTCGGGCACCGAGCTGAGCTGCAGCAACGGGGTACGTCCGATGAGGTCGAGGATAGATTTCCGGTAGTCCATCTGAGGTCACCTGCCTAGCGGGGTCGGGTCGGCTGGATGTCGGCCGCGGCGAACCGGACGCTGGCCGGAACGACCCGGCGCAGCAACGGTCCGGTCATCGCGGTGGTCAGCAACGCCATGACGATGAACATGGCGAACAGCTCGTGGTTCAGCACGCCGAGTTGCAGGCCCATGCTGAGGACGATGAGTTCGGTCAGGCCCCGGCAGTTCAGCATCACGCCGAACGCGAGGCCGTCGCGGCGGCTCCCGCCGCTGGCCACGGTGGCCACCGCGGCTCCGGTGACCTTGCTGGCCACGGCGATCACCAGGATCGCCAGGCACAGCCACCACTGGTCGCCCAGGCGCAGCGCGGTCAGGTCGATCTGCTGCCCGATGACGACGAAGAAGACCGGCAGCATCAGCCACATCGCGACCCCCTCGACCCGGGTGTACAGTTCGCGGGCGGTCGCTGAGCCCCGGGGCATCACCACGCCGGCCAGGAAGGCACCGAAGATCGCGTGTACCCCGATCAGCTCGGTGGCCAGCGCGCAGACCAGTACCAGCGCGATGAGCGCGGTGAACAGCCCGGCGCCGGGTCGGCCATCACGTTCGGCCCAGGCGAGCAGCTGAGCCAGCAGCGGCCGGACGAACAACAGCATCACGGCGGTGAACAGCGCCACCAGTATGGCGGACCGGATCGCCGCCGCCGGTGACGTGCCACGCAGGCCGGTGACCACCACCAACAGCAGACACCACGCGGTGACGTCGCCGACCCCGGCGGCGGTCAGCCCGGTGGTCCCCAACGGCGTACGGATCAACCCCTGCTCGACGAGGATCCGGGCGAGCACCGGGAACGCGCTGATCGCGAAGCAGACGCCGATGAACAGGGTGAACGAGGTTTTCGCGACCCCGTCCGGCCGGTAGGACCCGGCCAGGGTCAGCGCGAACACCACCCCGGCCAGCAGCGGCACCACGACCGCGGCGTGTCCGATCACCAGACCTCGGCCGCCGGCCCGGCGCAGCAGTCGGACGTCGAGCTCCCCGCCCACCAGGAACATGAAGAGGATGACACCCAGCTGAGCCAGCGCGTCCAGGTGCGGCAGGATGAACGCCGGAAAGAGCCACTGCTGCGCGGCTGGCAGCACCGCACCCAGCGCCGACGGTCCCAGTAACAGCCCGACGGTGAGCTCGCCGAGTACGGCGGGCTGCCCGAGCCTGCGGGCCAGGGTGCCGCCGGCCGCCGCCGACGCCACGATGATCGCCACCGCGAGCAGCAGCCGGCCCAGCAACCCGTCGGCGCCGTGCGTACCGTCGGTGCCCCCGCCGGTCGGGCCCGTCCACCGGCCGGCGGTGCCGACCAGGGCCACCACGGCCAGCAACGGCAGCACCACGACCAACAGGTACGTGGCGGGCGTACGGATCCGGCCGACCCGCGGATGGTCGGGTGTTCGTGGTTCGTCGACGTCCATGCTCATACCCCCAGGCCACCGCCCACCACGATCTGGGCGCCGGTGACGTAGGCGGCGTCGGTACTGGCCAGGTAGGCCACGGCGGCGGCGACGTCGGTCGGGGTGCCCAACTGCCCCATGGGCACCCGGGTCAGGTACGTCGACCGGGCCTGCTCGACGTCGTCGTCGAACATCCGCAGGATGTCGTCGCCGAGGTCGGTGCCGATCAGCGACGGGTGCACCGAGTTGCACCGGACCCCGTTGCCGAGCCGGGCGCAGTGCACCGCCACCGACTTCGTCAGCTGGGTGACGGCGGCCTTCGCCGCCCCGTACGCCACGAACCGGGGCGTCGACATCAGCGCGGCGGTCGACGACACGTTGACGATGGAACCGCCGCCGGCCGCCGCCATCACCTCGACCGCCGCCCGGCAGCCGAGGAAGACGCCGTCGAGGTTCGTGGCGAACAGCCGGTGCCAACTCTGCAACGAGATGGAACCGATGTCCTGCGGTGTGCCGTCGGACGCCGTACCCGCGTTGTTGACCAGCACGTCCAGCCGGCCGAACCGTTCCACGACCTCGGCCAGCAGCACCGACCAGCCCTTCTCGTCGGTGACGTCCTGGGCGCGGAAGTGGGCGCCGGCGCCGAGCGCACGTGCGGCGGCGGTGCCCCGCCGCTCGTCGCGACCGGTCACCACGACCGCGTGGGAACCCTCGTCGAGCAGCCGGCGGGCGATGGCGGTGCCGATGCCTCCGGTACCACCGCTGATCACCGCGACCTGGTCCGTGAACCGCATGAAGTCCTCCTGTGTGCCGGTTCAGCCCGTCGGCATGGTTTGTCCGGTCAACCGGGCGCCGGCCTCGTGCAGGGTCGGCAACTGCTTGCAGAACGCGAACCGCACCAGGTCCCGGCCGCCGCTGCGGTCGTGGTAGAAGGCCGAGCCCGGGATCGCCGCGACCCGTACCCGGGCAGCGAGGTCCTCGCACCAGGCGACGTCGTCACCGGGGCAGCGCGCCATCACGAAGTACCCGCCTTCGGGGGCGACGGCCGACAACTCGGTCCGGGCGAGGTAGCTCAGCAGCACGTCGCGGCGGGCGTGGTAATCGGCGGCCAGCTCGTCGAGGTAGTCGTCGTACCCGCTGGCGTCCAGCGCCGCCGCCACCGCCCACTGCAGGGGCGATGGAGCGGCGAAGGTGACGAACTGGTGGACCCGGCGGATCGCCTCGGTGACCGGCGGCGGTGCCAGGACCCAGCCGACCCGCCAGCCGGTCGCGCTGAACGTTTTGGAGGCCGACGACAGGACCAGGGTCCGGTCCCGGCAGCCGGGCACCGCCGACGCCCGTAGGTGCGAGCGGCGGTCGTAGGTCAGATGTTCGTACGTCTCGTCGGAGATCAGGTACGCGTCGTAGCGTTCGGCCAGCTCAGCGAGGACGACGTACTCCTCCGGGGTGATCAGCCGACCGCTCGGGTTGCCGGGCGAGTTGACGAAGACCAGCCGGGTACGCGGGCTGAACGCCGCGGCCAGCCGATCCAGGTCGATCTGGAAGTCCGGGAACGTGGTCGGGACGAACCGTACCGTCCCGCCGGCCGCCACCACGCACGGCGCGTACGTCTCGTAGTACGGCTCGATGATCACCGCCTCGTCACCTGGTTCGAGCAGCGCCGTCGTGGCCGACCACATTGCCTCGGTGGCTCCTGCGGTGATGGTCACCTCGGTGTCCGGGTCGTAGCCGACGCCGTAGTGGCGTTCGCTGTGCGCCGCCACCGCCCGGCGCAGTACGGGCAGTCCCGGGCTGGGCGCGTACTGGTTGACGTGCTGGCGCATCGCCTCCTCGGCGGCCCCGATCAGGGCCGCCGGCGGGTCGAAGTCGGGGAATCCCTGGGCCAGGTTGATCGCCGAGTGCCGGGTGGCGAGTTCGGTCACCCGGGAGAAGACCGAGACGCCGAACGGTCGCATCGCGGCCCGCAGTGGGGCCTGCGGTGCGGCTTGCAGTGGGGCCTGCTGGCTGGTGGTCAACTCCGACCTCCATCGGGCTGCACCGGCAGGACCCGGCCCGGGTTGAGGATGTTGCCGGCGTCGAGGGTCTGCTTCAGTAACCGCATCAGCGCGATCTCCGTCGGCTTGCGGGAGTAGCCGAGATAGGGCAGCTTCTCGAAACCGATGCCGTGTTCGGCCGAGATGGACCCCTCGTGGCGGGCGATGGCCCGGTAGACGATCTCCTCCACCTGTGACTTGCGTTGCCGGGTGCTCTCGCCCGTCACCACCGCGATGTGGACGTTGCCGTCGCCGAGATGACCGAAGACGATGAGCCGCACGGCCGCCCAGTGGCTACGCAGCTCCTCCTGGATCTCCTGCAGGTAGCGCGCCAACCGGGCGGCGGGCAGACTGAGGTCGAAACCGAACAGCGGCTGCATCTTCAGCACCTCCTTGGGGATCCGCTCCCGGACCGCCCAGAGCGCGCCGACCTCCTGCGGTGTCCGGGCGAGCACCGACTCGGAGACGATGTCGCCGCTGCCGGCGAGCGCTGCCGAGAACCGTTCGAAGTCCCGCTCTGCGTCCACACCGGAGCATTCGACCAGTACGTACATGGGGTAGCTGCCCTTGAGTGGCAGGACCATCTCGTCCGCCAGCGGGAGCAGCACCTCGTAGGCGCTGTCCCACATCGCCTCGTAGGCGCTGATCATGCCGGGCAGTCCGGACTGCAACCGGTGCAGCAGTTCGCGGGCCGCGTCCAGGCCCGGCAACCCGCACATCGCGGCGTAGCGGGTGGTAGGGGCGGGGGAGAGCCGCAGCGTCGCCCGGGTCACCACCCCCAGGGTGCCCTCCGTACCGATGAAGAGGTGTTTCAGGTCGTATCCGGCGTTGTTCTTGACCAGCTTGTGCAGACCGTCGATCACCGTGCCGTCGGCCAGCACCGCCTCGACGCCGAGGACCAGGTCGCGCATCATGCCGTACAACAGGACGCGGAGCCCGCCGGCGTTCGTCGCCACGTTGCCGCCGATGGTGGCGGTCGCCCTCGGCGCCACGTCGAGCGGGAACATCAGCCCGTGCTCGGCGGCGAGGTCCTGCACCTGGGCGAGGGTGCAGCCGGCCTGGACGGTCATGGTCCGGGTGGTCGGGTCGAGTTCCTCGATGGTGTTCATCCGCTCCAGCGACAGCACCACCTCGTCGGGACCGGGCACCCCACCGGAGACCAGGCCGGTCATGCCGCCCTGCGGCACGACCGGCCGGCCGTGTGCCGAGCAGAGTCGCAGCAGCTGCGACACCTGCCGCGTGTCGGCCGGTCGGACCACCAGCCGGGGGTCGCCGACGCGGTCGCTGCCCCAGAGGTCCTGTGCGTAGCGGGGATCGAGATCCGGTCCTTCCAGACAGTGCTCGTCGCCAACGATCTGCCGTACCTCGGCGGTGAACGTCACGGCGTGTTTCCTCCTGTTCGGTCGCTGTGCGGCCCGGCTACCGTTCGACGCCGGGCAGCTTCTGGTAGGCCGAGATCCACTCCAGGCTGGTGCGCACGTGCACGACGACCGGGCCGTCGCAGTCGACGGCGACCGGCACGGCCTGTTCGACGTCCTCGACGCAACGCACGGAAAGACCGGTCGCCCCGAAGGCCCACGCCATCGCGGCGAAATCCGGGTTGGCCAGGTCGGTGGCGACCCGGCGGCCGGGGTACGCCCGCTCCTGGTGCTGCCGGATGGTGCCGTACGAGCCGTTGTCGGCGACGACCACGATCAGCCGCGACCGCCGTGCGACGGCCGTCGCCAGCTCGGTGCCGGTCATCAGGAAACCGCCGTCGCCGACGAACGCGACGACCCGGCGGTGCGGTTCGCGCAGCGCGGCGGCCACCCCTCCCGGTACGCCGAACCCCATCGCGCCACCGGACATGCCGAGCAGCCGACGGCGACCGGTGGTCCGCAGGTACCGGTGCACCCAGGTGCTGAAGTTGCCGGCATCCACAGTGAACACGGCGTCGTCGAACGCCGCGTCGATCGCGGCCACGACGGCCCCGAACGGCACGCCGTCCGGGGCGTCCACCGGGTGCCACCGCGTCGACTCCACCTGTCGTGCCCGTAGTCGGCTGGTCCAATCGGACCAGCGGCCCGGATCCGCCTCGCAGGCGTCGGTCAGCGCGGTGAGGAAGGTGCCCGGGTCGGCCAGGACCGGCAGGTCGGGCCGGTGCACCCGGCCCAGCCAGGCCGGATCGGGATAGACGTGCACCAGCCGGCTGCGGGCCGGATCGGGCCAGTTGAACGATCTGCTGGTGATCGCGTCGAGCCGGGTGCCGATCGCCAGCACCAGGTCGGCTTCGTCGAACAGCTCCCAGCGAGCGGCGTCAGTGCCCAGGTGCAGGTGTCCCACGTACCCGCTGTGGTCGTTGTCGACCAGGTCCTGCCGCTTGTTGGCGGTCACGACCGGCAGCCGCAGCCGCTGCGCGGCGTACCGGATCGCCTCGCGGCCTTCGTCGTCGCCGAGCCGGTCGCCCACCACCAGCAGGGGCGACCTGGCCTGCGACAGCAGCGCGGCGCACCGCAGCACGTCGTCGGGCAGGTAGCCGGGGCTGGCGGCGGGGACCGGCGCGGCGGGCTGGGCGGTGGTGGCCTGACCGAGCAGGTCCTCCGGGACCACCACGACGACCGGGCCCGGCGCGCCCGCCTCGGCCAGTCGCAGCGCCCGCCGTACGGTCTCGGCGACACGACGAGCGTCGGTCACCGTCCACACCCCTTTGGCGACGTCGCCGAAGGTGAGTTCGTAGTTCATCTCCTGAAAGCCGCCCCGGCCGATCTCGCTGTGACGTACGTGGCCGACGACGAGTAGCAACGGGGTGGCGTCCTGCTGGGCGGAGTGCAGGGCGATGGCCGCGTTGGTCGCGCCCGGCCCCCGGTTGACCAGGACCACGCCGGCGCGCCGGGTGAGTTTCGCGTCGGCCAGGGCGGCGAAGCCGGCTGACCCTTCGTGCCGGCTGGTGACCACGTCGATCTGAGGCGTGTCGTGCAGGACGTCCAATACGTCGAGATAGCTCTCGCCAGCGACGCAGAAGATCCGGTCCACGCCGTGGGCGAGCAGCGTGGCGACGAGGGCCTCCGCCGCGGTCGCGGGTGTCTCCGAACGCCGCTTCTGCGGCGGCGACCCGGGCGGGGCCGCCGCCGTACTCGTCGCCGTACTCATCGTGGCGCCAGGTACGTCGCGGTCCGCGTCGCCGCCGGATGGATCACTGCGGCGTCGTCGAAGCTCTGTCCGTACGCCTGGTACTGCATGAGCATGAACTCGGGCGGGCTGTGGTGCCAGTGCTCGGCCCCGCGGTCGAAGCTGACCGGACCGCGCCAGGTGTCGAAGGTGCCGGCTTCGAGCGTGGTGAGCAGCGCCTCCCGGTCCGGCACACCGGCCGCCGCCAACGCCTGCCCGATGACCGTCACGTCGGTGAACGCGTTCAGCGCGTTGTCCGGCGGGAACGAACCGAAACTTGCCGAGTAGCGGTCGGTGAACCATCGGCCGATCGGGGTGAGCCCGGGCCACGACGGTCGGTACGTCGTCGCCGGCCAGATGACCAGGTTCCCGGCCTCACCGGCGAGCCGCCAGTAGTCGTCCGAGCGCATCGGGAACGGGAACATCACGAGCAGTTGCGTACCGGGCAGCAGCCCGATCTCGGTGGCCTGGTTGATCACCATGTAGTTCGTCCGGACGACTCCGCAGTTGATCAGCACATCCGGTTCGAAGTCCTTGATCTTGCGGAGCTCGTCGTAGACCTCCGTGGTCGACTCCTGGTCGAAGTCGAACCGTACGGTGCTGAAGCCCTCGGCGGCGGCAGCGGCCTGCTCGACGGTGTCGGCCATCATCGAGCCGAAGACCGTGTTCGGCGCGATGATCCCGAGGCGGAGCAGCTTCTGCTCGGCCAGAAAGTCGATGATCATGGGGACCCGGTCGGCGATGCTGAAGTAGGTCCGGAACAGGGTCCGCCGGTGCCGCGCGGTGATCGTGTTGTGCCCGTTCTCCACGAAGATCGGTACGCCGAGCAGCTCCGCGGTGCGGGTGACGTGTTCGGCGGTGCGCAGATGCCACTGGCCGACCACCGCGAGCACGTCGTCGACGACGGCGAGCTTGGCCAGGCCGGCGACGGCCGACCGTTGCATCCCCTCGTCCGCCGCGCTGGCCTGGTCGTTCTGCACCACGAACCGGAGGTCGGCGATGCCGGACTCACGCAGGTACGTGGCCCCCAGGCTGGCACCCCGGACGATCAACTCGCCGGCTACCGGATCGCCGGGCCCGGTGAGCGGGGTCAGGATGCCCAGCGGCGACGCGTCCGGGCCTGCCTGGGCATTGACGGAGCTGATCAGGTCACGTGCCCGCGACTCGGGTGTCCCGGTTGACATGGTTGTCTCCTGACGGTGTCGATGACGGTGTCGAGGTGCGGTGTCGAGGTGCGGTGGTGCGGTCGTCCGGTGTGGACGTCAGCAGTCGAAGGTCTGGCGGTACCGGGCGAACCGGCGGTTCAGGTCGGCGCCGTCGAGTCCGAAGTCCTCCGGCCGGTACCGGTGGACGCCGTGCTTGGTCTGCGAGTTCTCGCGTAGGTAGGTGCGCATCGCGGACTCGGCCGGCCCGGTCAGCGGCACGCCGATGAAGTCGCAGATCCTGCCGACGGTGCCGATCGGATCCGCGACCAGATCGGCGTAGCGGACGTCGAGCAGTTGCCCGGACGGGACCAGCTCCCGGGCTGCGGTCACCCCACCGATGACCTGGCCGATGCGGTCCAACCACTGCCGGCCGATCTCGTGCCGGTCGACCTGGTCGCTGCGCGCCTCCCGGACGGCCACGCAGAGACTGCACGTCGACGGCACGGTCCGTGCCGGGTCGCGGTGCAGCTGGATGATCCGTGCGTCCGGGTAGACAGCGACGAGTTCGGCGACCGACCACAGATGGAACGGGCATTTCAGCACCACCGGGCCGTCGGCCTCGCGCCAGAGCAGCGCCTGGAGTTGCCGGCGGTGGTAGCGGTACTCCTCGGTCAGGTCACGCTCCCGCAGCCACCCGCTGTAGCTGGGGATCCGGTAGCGCATCTCGTAGACCATGCTGGCGAAGGTGTTGCCGAGCAGCCGGTGGCACTCGTCCGGCCGTCGCGCGTCGAGGTAGTGGATGTGCCGCAGATCCGGGGCGATCCGGTTGTACTCGTCGACGTAGTCCTGCGCCTCGTCGGCCAGCCGGCGGTGCCGCTCGGTGTCGCCACGGTCCTCCGCCGGGTTCATCAACTCCCACAGCGCCGGGACCCGTAGGCCCGGATGGTGAGCCAGCAGATTGTGCACGAGTGTGGTGCCGGTACGAAGCAGCCCGGTGACGAACACCGGCCGCGGTACCGGCCATCCGGTGATCTCCGGATGCCGCTCGATCAGCTGTGCCAGCCTCGCCTGCACCACCAGGGCTGCACTCAGCGCGCCGGCCACTGCCCGACGGCCCGACGGAGTCAGCCGGGCCTCACTGGACAGGCTCGACGCGAGCCGGTCCAGGTTGGCCAGGAACTGGAACGACTCCGGCCCGACGCCGGTGCGCGCGGCGGCGTCCGCCACGATCGCCTCCGTGGCCAGTTCCGTCGTGGTCACCATGGCGTCACCTTCCGGGGACGGCAGCGGCGGGTCGCCGTGCCTGGTCGGACGATGCGGCCCCGACGACGTCCACCCGGTCCCGCAGCGGACGCCCGGCCAGGAAATCGTCGAGGTTGTCGAGCAGCACGTCGGCGATCCGTTCTTCCTCCTGCGGGAACCGGTACGCGCCGTGTGGGGTGATCCAGAGGTTGGGGACGCTCCACAGCTCGGACCGCGCGGCAAGGGGTTCGCTGTCGTGGACGTCGAGCAGTGCCGCTCGTAGCCGGCCCGCCCTCAGCCGGCTGACCAGGCCGGCGGTGTCGAGCACCTGGGCCCGGCCGACGTTGATCACGCTCGCGTGCGCCGGCAGGCGGTCCAGCACGGTGCCGTTCACGAGGTGCCGTGTCTGCGGGGTGTGCGGCATCGCGATGACGAGATGGTCGGCGCCGTCGGCCGCATCGGCGATCTGATGCAGGGGCAGCACCTGATCGGTGCCGGGACAGGAGCGGGGAGTACGGGTGACGGCGGTGACGCTCACCCCGAACGCCGGCGCCCGGGTCGCGATCTCGGTGCCGATCCGGCCGAGTCCGACGAGCACCATCCGCGACCCGGTGACCAGCAGCGCGTCGGGCAGCCGCCATTGCTGCCGCCGATGCTGGTCGACCAGCCGTACGGCGTCCTTGGCCAGCGCCAGCAGCCCCATCCAGGCGAACTCCGCGACGGCCGTCGCCGGCACCCTGGCCGACGACGACACCTGGAGCGTCGGTGACGGCGCGCCGGCCGGTACGTGGTCGGTGCCGGTACCGGTCAGGTGCAGCCAGCGCAGCCGGCGGCACCTGCCGAGCAGGCCGGCGGGGAAGGTGTTGGCGACCAGCACTTCGATGCTGTCACCGTCCGGGGGATCGGAGTCGACGTCGGTCACCAGCTCGACCGGCAGGTCCGGATGGCGCGCGGCGAGGCTGGCACGTAGCCGTGGACCGATTGTCGGGTGGTAGACACAGATTCGCGGACCGGTGCGGGGGTGCTGCGGCATCAGGCACTGACCAGTTCCCGCTCGCGGCGGGTGGCCAGCCGCTGCGCGGCGATCTCCGCGGCGATGCGCGTCAGTGGTCGCGGGTCGCCAGTGGAGCGCGCCAGCAGTTCCCGGACGTTGTCCCGGATGCGGGCCGAGACCTCGCGGAACAGCCAGTCGACGAGTTCGTCGAGTCCGAGGTCGTGGGGCGCGGCGCCGAGCAGCAACAGGCCGGTCACGGCCGCCGCACCGCAGTTGGCCACGATCCCCGGCAGCACCGGCACACCCCGCCTGGCGAGCTCCTCACATGCCTCGTCGGAGCAGGTCAGGTTGCCACCCTCGACGATGATCGCGGCGGTGACCCGGTCGACGTTGTGCCGGGTGACCGCGTCGCGGTTGGCGGCGAGGACAAGGACGTCCGCGGCGACGTCCAGCCATGCCTCGGCGGCTGAGTCCAGCAGTTGTCCGTCGGGCAACCGGCTCCGGTCGATGGTCCCGGACTCATCGGTGACGGATATGAGTTCCTGCACCGGGAGTCCGTCCGGGTTGATGATCGTGCCATAGCGGTCGGCGACCGCGACGATACGAAATCCACGAGCGGCGAGTCCGCTCGCCACGGCCCGACCCACGGTGCCGAAACCCTGGATGGAAACGGTGCCGCTGGTGGCGTCCAGACCGATTCTTTCGGCGGCCTCGACGGTCGCCTCGCACACTCCGAAGCCGGTCACCTCATGGCAGTGGCGCCACAGTTCGCTCCACGAGCAAGGGAGTTCCACCTTGCCGTCGCGACGCAGGTCGAAGGCGGCGGCCTCGAAGAACAGGTCGCGGTCCCGGTAGGAAACCCCCTGGTCGCATCCCAGGTAGATGCCGCTGTGCAGCAACGGGGCGACGGCCTTGCCGAATGCGGTCAGTTGCCGGTCGCGTTGTGGTCCGGGCGGGAGTCCGCAGGCGATACCGGCCTTGGCCCCGCCGATCGACAGGCCGGCCAGGGCGAGTTTGGAGGTCATCGCTTCGGCGAGTGCGCTGACTTCCTCGATGTCGACGTCGGCCGTCATTCGGGTGCCACCCATCGCCCGGTTGTCGACCATGTCGTCGATGACGACGAAGCCTCGGAAGTCCGTCTCCGGATCGGTGACCTGAATACGCATCTGCATCCCCATGGGATCCTCCCCATTCGACGACGTTCGTACCCGTGGTTGCGCGTTGATGTGACCCGTTCTTGTGGCATGCCGAAAATTGCGTTAAGGTCGTGAGGCACGACTATCCGAGCGATCCCGGGGATGGGACCGCTGCAGCGTGATATGGCAGCCGACTTGGCTGAAGAAATCGAATTCCTATCGTTTTCGGACGTGCAGTCCGACACCCAGCTTCAGCTGGTCAGGTTCCTTTGCAGACCTCCCGTGGCGACCTAAGTTTGATAGCTCGCTCCGCCTGTGGCGACGATTGAAGCATGTAACTGACACCCGTGCAAGCAACATCAAACGCCCTTTTTGTTCCGATTTGAACGATTATCTCGGGTGGCGAATCACGCATCGTGTTCGCGCGATCTCCTCGAAGTTCTATATGATTAACGGGTTATCGTTTCCCGAATCGATCGTTTGTCGAGCTATTCAATCGCCGCTTCTGTCCAGCGGTTTTGGGGAAACTGGGGGCATCGCCGAGGTATTGTCCGATTGGATGCGATGGGGTCGTCGACGGTGGTGATGGATCGCCTGCGTGGCAGCTTCGTCGCGGTGGGATTCATGCAGGCACCGGGTGGGTGGCGGCCGCCGTCACCGCCCGCGCGGCGCGGCCCGTCGGTCGGGTCACGGGGTGGCGGTACTGATCCCGCCGGGCCGTGGGGCACGGTTCGGTCGCCGGTCGTCCGGCGTCCCCGTGACTGTGGCCGGGAGATTGCCGATGATGACGAGTTTGTTACTTAGTGCAACCTGTTGCTACGTGCAGTAGTTTTTGATGATCTTGATCGGTCCGATGGGGAAGGTTGGGCACCGGCGGTCACTGCCGGGGTGGCCGTCGCTGCCCCCGGAAGACGTGCCGGTATGTCTGCGGCGGTACCGCCACGGCCCGCTGGAAGTGCATCCGTAGCGTGGCGGCGGACCCGAAACCCACTCGGCGGGCGACCCACTCGATCGGCTCCTCGGTCGTCTCGAGCAGCTCCTGAGCGAGTCGGACCCGCTGCTGCACCAGCCATCGCAGCGGGCTGATCCCGGTGATCTCGACGAACCGGCGGGCGAACGTCCGCGGGCTCATGTTCGCCCGCCGGGCCAGGTCCGGCACGGTCAGCGGCTCGTCGAGGTGCTCACGAACCCAGTCCAGCACCGGGCCCAGCTCGGTGCCG
Organism: Solwaraspora sp. WMMD791; assembly: GCF_029581195.1. Taxonomy (NCBI): domain Bacteria; kingdom Bacillati; phylum Actinomycetota; class Actinomycetes; order Micromonosporales; family Micromonosporaceae; genus Solwaraspora; species Solwaraspora sp. WMMD791. The sequence goes on along the minus strand of NZ_CP120737.1, from coordinate 2,753,006 downwards.
GCCGGCACCCGTACCGGTGGCTGCACGAACTGCGCCTGGGAACCGTCCCGGTGCGGCGGCACCACCATCCGCCGGGCCAGGTCCCGTGCCACCGTCGTGCCGTGGTCGAGGGTGACCAGATGCAGGCAGATGTCGATGGCGGCACCGGTGCCGGCGGACGTGAGAACGTCCCCCTCGTCGACGAAGAGGACGCCGCCGTCCACGTTCACCTTCGGCCACTGGTGGGCGAAGTCGGTCAGGTTCATCCAATGTGTCGTGGCGCGCCGGCCGTCGAGCAGCCCCGCCGCCGCGAACAGGTACGCGCCGGTGCAGATCGCTACCATCCGGGCACCTCGCTCGTGCGCCCGCCGAAGGCTGGCGAGTAGCTCCGCCGGCGGCTCCAGCTGGGTACGGCGGGCACACGCCGGGACGATGACGGTGTCGGCCCGCTCCAACTCGCTCAGCGACCAGGGCACCTCCAGCCCCATCCCACCGGGCCCCCGGAGCCGGCCCGGAACCGCCGCGCACAACCGCAGCTCGTACCAGGGATCCACCAGGTCGGACCGGTCGATGCCGAAGACCTCGCAGGGTACGGCGAGTTCGAAGATCGGCATCTCATCCGTGACAGCCACGGCTACGACATGGGCCATGGCAGAAACTTAGCGGCATCTGGCACTACTCATGCTGTCGCCGGCTCCGTCCACCTGCCACTCTCGCCTCGTGGTCGATAGTGCGCAGGACGTCAAGCCCACCCCGGTCAGGCCGTCCGGCGGGCAGGTGACGTTCGTCCAGGGCACGGCGCTCTACGTCGGCGCCGTACTCGGCACCGGGGCGATCGCCCTGCCGGCTCTGGCCGCCCGGGCCGCAGGTCCGGCATCGTTGCTGGCCTGGCTGGGCATGGTGCTGATGTCCATCCCGCTCGCCGCCACCTTCGCCGCGCTCGGTTCCCGGTACCCGGACTCCGGCGGTGTCTCGACCTACGTCCGGCGCGCATTCGGACATCGCCTGGCAGCGCTGGTCGGCTGGTGTTTCTACCTGACCGTACCGCCCGCGATGGCCGCCGCCGCGCTCTTCGGCGGGGCCTACGTGGCCAGCGCCACCGGCGGCGGCACCGCGACCGTCGTCGGGACGGCGGCGCTGTTGATCGCTACCGTAACGATCGCGAACGCCTTCGGGCTGCGCGTCTCCGGCCGGCTCGCGCTGCTGCTCGCGGGGGTGCTCGCGACGTTGCTGCTGGCGGCCGCGATCACCTCGCTGCCACACGCTCGGTGGGACAATCTGCAACCGTTCGCGCCCTACGGCTGGTCGGCGGTGGCGACCGCTGCCGCGCTGCTGGTCTGGAGCTTCTCCGGCTGGGAGGCGATGACGCACCTGTCGGCGGATTTCCGGCGACCGGCCCGGGACATTCCGCGTACCACCGGATCGGCCGTGGCCATCGTCGGTGTGCTCTATCTCGCCGTCGCCGCAGCCAGCATCCTCGTGCTCGGGGCCGCCGCAGGGGAGTCCAACGCGCCGTTGGCCGACCTGCTGGCGATCGGGGTCGGAGGGCCGAGCCGGGTGATAGCCGCTGCGGTCGCCGTACTGCTGACTCTCGGCGTGATGAACACCTACCAGGCAGGTGCGGCCAAACTCGGCGCTGCCCTGGGCCGCGACGCAGCCATGCCCCGCTGGCTGGCACCCGGCGCTGCCTCCGGCGAGGTGCCGCTACGCAGCGTCGGAGTCGTGGCGGCGATCGCCGGAGCCGCGCTTGCCGGGGTGACGCTGCTCGGCGACGCCGATCCGGAGCCGCTCGTGCTGCTGACCACAGGTGCGTTCATGACCGTGTACGTCCTCGGTGCCGCCGCCGCTGTGCGACTGCTGCCGCGACGCAGCGCCGGCTGGGTGTCCGCGCTCATCTCGGTGATCGCCGCCGCAGCCCTGCTCGCCACGACCGGACGTTACCTGCTGTGGCCACTCGGGCTGGCCGCCGCTTGTCTGTTCTACCTGTATCTCAGCTCCGCCGCCGCACGTCGGCACCCCCGCGGCGATGACCGACGTTCCGTCCCGGACGACGCCGTGAGGTAGCAAGGTGCGACGCAGTGAGGTAGCAAGGTCCGAATCGGAGCTGTCCGGTGTGGGCGGGTGTACCACTTGATTGTCACCGTATATACGGAAAGACTATTCTAGTCGCATTCTCGACTTGAGGATGGTCGATGACCTGGCACAGTCCCCCGCGCACACTGCTGCTCAGAACCGTTGACGGGTGCGATCTGGATCCGGAACGTCTGCTCGACGTCTTCGCCGACCAACGGCGACTGCTCCTCGAGGACCTGCAGGGGTTCGGGCCGCAGGAGTGGTCCGCGCCGACCCGCTGCCCCGGCTGGTCCGCGCACGACACCGTCCGGCACCTGTGTGACGTGACCCGCGCGATCGCCGCCGACCCTGGTGACCGCACCCTCGACATGGCGGCCGGGTTCGACCCGCGGATCACCCCGAACCTGTGGCTCACGGCATCGGCCGGCGAGCCGCCCGCCGCCACCGTCGACCGGCTCGCCGCGACGACGGACGAGGTCGTCGCCGTGGCCCGGGGTCGGCTGGCCCGTGACGAACGGTTCGACGTCGCCCTACCGTTCGGGCCGATGGACTGGACGGTGCTGGTGCTGCACGTCCTGTGGGACTCGTGGCTGCACGAACGGGACATCTTCCTGGCCCTCGGTGTCGACCGCCCGACCGTCACCGCACAGCCGGCCGGGACCGGGTCAGTCGACACCGGCGCGACCGGCTACGCGGCGGCGTACGGGCTGCTCATCGCTGCGGCTGTCGCGCGGATGTTCGGCGACCAGGTGCGCCATCGTCTCGCGCTCGGCGGCACCGGGGGTGGCGTCTTCGAGCTGGACACCGACGGAGCGGTGACGCTCACCGTCACCTCACCGTCAGCGTCGTCGTCGTTGCCGGAGCCCGGCCCGCCCGCCGCCGAGGTGACCGACGCACTGGCCGGGCGCGGCTCGGCGGCTGTGCTCGATGTCGTACCCGATCAGGCGCGGACCGCCCTGACCCACCTGGCCACCTTCTTCACCTCCCCGGTGGACGAAGCCGCCGCCTGACGACACGGCACCACCGGCTGACGACGCACGGCACTGCTATCTGACGACGTACGGCACCACTACGGGGTGATGACGATCCGGGCGCCGGCCGACCCGTCGGCCTGGGCCTGCCAGGCGGCGGCCACGTCGTCGAGTGGTCGTACCTGGTGGTCGACGGTCAACCGGCCGGCGTGCGCGTGCCCGGCGATCGCGGCCAGCGCCGCCGCCCGCTGCTGCGCGGTCAGCTCGTTGTTGCTGTAGCCGAGTACGCGCAGCGCGCCGCCGCGCAGCGTGGCCGACTCGAACGGGGCGGTCGCCCCGGCCGAGCCGCCGAGGTTGACCAGCCGGCCACCGGGGCGCAGCACCCGCAGCGCGGCCGCCGCCGGCACCCCGAACAGCGGGTCGAGGACCAGGTCGAGCGGGCCGCCAGCGGCTTTCCGCAGCCGGTCGGCCAGACCGGGTACGTCGTCGTCGGCGCGCAGCGGCACCACCGCGTCGGCACCCAACGCGCGCAGCCGCTCGGCGGCGGCGCTCGACCGGGCGGCGGCGATCACCCGCCGGGCGCCGACCAGCCGGGCGAGTTGCACCCCGGCCTGCCCGACGGTGCCGCTGGCCCCGAGGACCAGTACGTCCTCCCCGGCGCGCAGCCCACCCCGCAGGGTCAGCGCCGACCAGGCGGCGATCGCCGAGTAGCCGAGCGCCGCGATCAGCCGGTGGTCCACCCCGTCGGGCAGCGGCACCAGGTCGGCGACGGCGACGGCGGCGTACCCGGCGAGGCCGCCGTCGCCCGGTGCCATCCCGGCGCGGGTCGGGAACCACACGCCGGAGCCGTCGGCGAGGGTGCCGACGCCCTGTACGCCGGGCACGTACGGCAGGGCCGGCGCGCCCAGGTAGGAGCTGCCGGAGGCGCAGAGCAGGTCCAGCGGGGTGATCGGCGCGGCGCTCACCCGGACCAGCACCTGCCCGGCGGTCGGCGTCGGCCGGGGCCGCCGCTGGACGACCGGTGGTTCGCCGTACCCGGTGAGTACGGCGGCGGTCATCGACTGGGACGCGGACATCAGGTGGCGATGTCCGGGTACGGCAACGCGAAGTGGGCCAGCCGTAGCCCGTACTGCTTCTGGTAGGCCAACGGCTCGTCGTGGTCGCGTTCGAACATGGCGATGAACAGGGTCAACGTCAGGAACGGGTGCGCGCCCAGCTCGAACAGCCGGACATGGTCGTGGGCGGCCAGCGCGTCCCGTTCGTCGTCGGTGAAGCGCAGCCAGGTGCTCGCCTCGCCGGTGTGGCAGTTCAGTACGGAGTTCGCCCGCTCCGCCTCCCACCAGGTGACGAATTCCCGTGGCTCGGACCGGTAGCGCTCGACGAGCTCCGGGTCCCGGTCGACGGTGTAGAGGAACTTGTCCACAAGGTACTTGCTCATGCCGGCGCTCCGTTCGGGTACCAGGTGAAGTAGGCCTCCATGGTGTGGAACAGGTCGAGGGTGTCGACGTGGTGCGCCTTGGCTCCGGCTCCGGCGACTCCCATCATCAGCATGAAGTCCATGAAGCCGTGGGTGGCGTTGCCGGGGGAGTGCAGGCTGTCCAGGGTGACTTCGGCGAGACAGCCGTCCAGGTCACCGTTGGCGATCCACTCCACCGCCCGCTGGTCGAACTCAGGGTCCGGGCCGTGCGGGCCGAACTGGCGCGGCCCGCCCAGCTCCAGCGACAGGTGCCCGGTGCCGATGATCGCCACCCGCAGGTGACTCGGCCACGACTCGACGATGTCCCGGATCGCCTCGCCGAGCTGCACGAAGCGTTTCGGCTGCGGCAGCGGCGGGGCGAAGATGTTGGTGTAGATGGGCACGATCGGCAGGTCGGCCTCGGGCCGCAGGGTGATGATCGGGCAGGTGATGCTGTGGTCGATCCGCAGCTCGTTGCTGAACGCCAGGTCGAAACCGGCGTCCAGGCCGGCCCGTAGCAGGTGCGCCGACAGGTCCTCCTGACCTTTGAGCAGCATCCGGGGCAGGCCGAACTCGCGTTCCTCGTTGTACCAGTTGGCGTCGTAGAACGGTGCCTTGCCGACCAGGAACTGCGGCATGTTGTCCAGCCACAGCTGATGGAAGTGGTCGGAGCCGACCATCACCAGCACGTCCGGGTTGGCCTTGGTGAGGGTCTCCCGGAAGGCGAGGATCTTGCGTTGCCACTCGTCGGCGAAGGGTGGCCGGTCGGAGCCGGTGGCGGTGGTGGCCCGGTAGTAGAACGGGTGGTGTGTGGAGGCGATGACCGCGACGATGCTGGCCATGGCCGCTCCTTCCAGAAGGGGGTGACGGTGACGGGGGATCAGCTGTCGGTCGGGGGGACGTAGCGGGCGTTGCGGTCGACGGTGCGGTAGATCTCCATGCCGAGCGGGTCGCGGCGCTCCTCGGCGAGGTGGCCGAGCAGACCGGCGGTGCGGGCCAGCAGGGCGAAGCCGCGCAGCAGGTCGACCGGCAGGTCCAGGTCGGCCAGCGCGGCACCGCACACCCCGGCACCGTTGAGCGGCAGGGTGCGGCCGAGGACCTGCGGGTGGACCCGGCCGATCGCTTCGAACAGCCGCAGGTGCGGTCCGCGCAGACCCTCGGCGTCCGCGATGCGGATCAACACCGGGGTACGCGGGTCGACGTCCTTGTGCACCGGGTGGCCGAGGCCGGGCAGCAGCCGCTTGGCGGCGCGGGCGTCGCGTACCGCCGCCAGGGCGACCTCGTCCCAGCCGGCGTCGTCGTCGGGGTAAGTGTCGAGGCCGGCGAGGACGTCGGCGAGGAACCGGCCGCAGTCCTCGGTGACGCCGAGGAAGCGGGAGCCGCCGCCGAGCAGACCGGCGGCGATGGCGCCCTGCAGCGACTCGGGGGCGCTGAGGTACGTCAGCCGGGCGGCGATCGCCGTCGGGGTGAAGCCGTGGTCGGCCAGCGCCACCAGCACCGTTTCGAGGACCCGTACCTGCCCGGGGGTGGGTCGGCGGCCGGCGACCAGCCAGTACGCCAGCTCACCGAAGCCGACCTTGCCCATCAGGTCCTCGGCGAGGTCCTGGCCGAGCAGCCGGATCGTGGTCCGGTCGGAGGTGCCGATCGAGGTCGGGAAATCCAGCTGCTTGTCACCGGCCGGCCGCTGGTGCTGGCCCTGGTCGTTCAGCTCGTCAGCCACGCGCGGATCTCCTCACCGTGTTCGTCGAGTGCGGGCGGTGGCGCGTCGTAGCGCGCCGGAGTCTGCGACAAAGTGATCGGGTGCCGGATGCCGGGTACGGCGGTGTCGCCGTCGCCGACGGTGACCACCGGGTCGAGGCCGAGTCGTTGCGCGAGCGCCACCCCGCCGTCGATGGTGTTGATCGGTGCGCACGGCACCCCGGCGGCGAGCAGGACCTCGAACCACTCGTCGCGGGTGCGCTTCATGAGCTGCTCGACCAGCAGCGGGCGCAGCGCCTCGCGGTTGGCGGTGCGGTCCTGGTTGCGGCCGAACCGGGGGTCGTCGACCAGTTCCGGTACGCCGAGCACCTCGCACAGTTTGCGGAACTGTCCGTCGTTGCCGGCGATGACGATGAGCTCGCCGTCGGCGACCGGCAGCGGCTCGTACGGGAACAGGCTCGGGTGGGCGTTGCCCATCCGCAACGGCACGACGCCGCCGGCGACGTACCCGCTGCTGTGGTTGACCAGCCCGGACAGCGCCGAGGACAGCAGGTTGACCTCGACGTGCTGACCCTGGCCGGTGGTGTCGCGGTGGTGCAGGGCGGCGAGGATGCCGATGCTGGCGTGTAGCCCGGACATGACGTCGAAGACGCTGATCCCGGCCCGGTACGGCGACCCGTCGGCGTCGCCGGTGAGGCTCATCAGGCCGGAGACGGCCTGCACCATCAGGTCGTAGCCGGGGTAGGCGGCGCCGGCACCGGTGCCGAAGCCGCTGATCGACGCGTAGATGACCTTGGCGTTGCGGCCGGCGACGCTGTCGTAGTCGAGGCCGAAGCGGCGCAGCCCGCCGGGCTTGAAGTTTTCGATCAGCACGTCGGCGCGGTCGGCGAGCCGACGGGCGATGTCGAGGTCGTCGGGATCTTTCAGGTCCAGCGCGATGGACCGTTTGTTGCGGTTGATGCCCAGGTAGTACGTGGAGACGCCGTCGCGGGTCGGCGGCATCCAGGTGCGGGTGTCGTCGCCGCCGGGCCCCTCGACCTTGATCACTTCGGCACCGAGATCGGCGAGCAGCATCGTGGCGTACGGGCCGGCGAGGATCCGGGAGAAGTCGGCGACCAGCAGCCCGTGCAGCGGCCCGGTGCCACCGGCTGGTCGCGTCGCCGCCGCCTTGGCCGCTGACGGGTGCGTCGTCGCCGCCTCGGCCGCCGGTGGATGTCGCTCGGCCATCTTCTGGTCGCCTCCCTCGTGACCCCATACGGCCATGCAGCCGCACAGCGGACGATCGTCCGAGAATCGAGTCTCGGTTCGTTGATGCGGTTGTGTCAACCCGTACCGGCGAGGTCTCGGTAAACCCACTGCTCCAAGCTGCCAAGGCTAGGATGAAACAAGTTTGAAATCTTCTCTTGACGCCGCTCGTGACCCGGAACACACTGGCTGAGATCGTGATTGACCGTCTAGCGGACAGTGGTCCGACAACCTGTGAAGCGGGATGGGAGAGGCGTCGATGAGCACAGACGCGCAGCAGACGGCGGGCCGGCCGGTGGTGTTCCGCAACGGCCTGGTGCTGACCATGGACGACGGCCACACGGTGCTGCCCCGCGCCGACGTGCTGATCGTCGGCGACCGGATCGCCGAGGTCGGCGAGGCGCTCGCCGTACCGGAGGGGACGCTGGAGATCGACGCGGCCGGCGGCATCGTCATGCCCGGCATGATCGACACCCACCGGCACATGTGGCAGACCGCGATGCGCGGGTACGGCGCCGACTGGACGCTGACCCAGTACTTCGTCTGGTACTACCTCGAATCCGGCAAACTGTTCCGTCCGGAGGACGTGTACGCCGGCAATCTGCTCGCCGCGATCGAGGCCATCGACGCCGGGGTCACCACCACCGTCGACTGGTCACACGGGCTGCAGACCCCACAGCACGCCGACGCCGCCGTGGACGCCCTCGAAGCCGTCCCCGGCCGGTTCGTCCTGGCCTACGGCAACCTGCAGCAGGGCCCGTGGGAGTGGGCGACCAGCCCCGGCTTCCGGGACTTCGTCACCCGCCGCATCCACGGCAAGGGCGACATGCTGGGCTTCCAGATGGCCTTCGACGTCACCGGCGACCCGAGCTTCCCGGAGAAGGCCGCCTTCGAAGTGGCCCGGGAACTCGGCGTGCCGGTCACCACCCATGCCGGGGTCTGGGGCGCCACCAACGACGACGGCATCCGGCTGATGCACGAGAACGGCTTCATGACCGAATCGACCGTCTACGTGCACGCCGCCACCCTCAACCGCGACTCGTACAACCGGATCGCCGCCACCGGCGGCTCGGCCTCGGTCTCCACCGAGAGCGAGCAGAGCGCCGGCCAGGGCTACCCGCCCACCTGGCAGCTGCGCCAGCACGACATCCCGGTGTCGCTGTCGATGGACACCAGTGTCTGGTGGAGCGGCGACCTGTTCTCCGCGATGCGCGCCACGCTCAGCGCCGACCGCTCCCGCGAACACCTCGAAGCACACGGGCGGCAGGAGACCGTCACCCACTGCCACCTGCGGGCCGAGCAGGTCGTGGACTGGGCCACCCGGGGCGGGGCGCGGGCGCTCGGCATGGACAGCCTGGTCGGGGCGCTCACCCCGGGTCGCAAGGCCGACGTGGTGCTGATCAAGAATGACGCCTCGCCGGTGATGTTCCCGATCCTGCACCCGTACGGCCACGTCGCGTTCCAGGCCCAGCGCGGCGACGTGCACAGCGTCGTGATCGACGGCCGGCTGGTCAAGCACGAACACCGTCTGGTCGACGTCGACCTGGCCGCCGCCCGCGCCGCCGTCGAACGCACGATCGAGCACCTCACCACCGAGATGGGCGCCGACGCCTGGACCAAGGGCATGAACCCGGACATCCCGCAGACCAAGGTGCTGGACAACCCGTACACCTACACCGAGTGGGACGCCGGCAGCGCCCAATGGAAGCATTGACCTTCTGGACAACCCCCGGCGGACGCCCGTCCGCCGGGGCCGTCCCCGGCCGGGTGCCACCCGCCGGGTCATCGGCAGCGGAGGGTCGCCATGGCGCGGGAAGCCGGACGTGAAGCGGGCGCCGACTTCATCGAGGCGCTGGCCCGAGGGCTGGACGTGCTGCGCTGCTTCCGGCCCGGCCGGCCCACGATGACGCTGAGCGAGATCGCCGCCGCCACCGGGCTGGCCCGCCCGACCGTACGGCGGATCCTGCTCACCCTCGAGGAGCTGGGGTACGTGCGCAGCGCCGCCGACCGGGGCTTCGCGCTCACCCCCCGGGTGCTGGAGCTGGGCATGGCGTACGTCAACGCGTTGAGCATCTGGGACGTGGCCCGCCCGCACATGCAGCGCCTGGTGGAGCAGACCGGCGAGTCGACGTCGATGGCACAGCTCGACGGCAGCGACATCGTCTACGTCACCCGGGTCGCCGTACCGAAGATCGTCACCCTGGCGGTGACCATCGGCACCCGGTTCCCGGCCGTGGCGACCTCGATGGGCAAGGTGTTGCTGGCCGCCCTCGACGACGAGGAGCTGACCGCCGTACTGGCGCATCCGGGTCGCTCCGGCATCGCCCCGCGCTGGCAGCCGGAGCGCGCCGAGCTCGACCGGGTGCTGCGCGAGGTCCGCGCGCGGGGCTGGGCCGCCGCCGACCAGGACCTGGCCGCCGGGATCCGGTCGGTCGCCACCGGGGTACGTGACGGCGACGGCCGGGTGGTCGCGGCGGTGAACGTGACCGTGCACGCCGCCGAGACCTCGATGGAGAAGCTGCTCGGCGAGCATCTGCCGAAGCTGCTCAGCACCGCCGCCGACATCAGTCACGACTGGGCGTTGCTGGCCGCCGTACCGATGTCGACCGTACGGCAGTTCGCCGCTCAACCTGCGCACCCGTGACCGTACGGCGGCTCCTGTGCCATTCGGATAGCTTTCGCCGGATTGTGCCCCTTTTTCGGTAAACATCGCTCTTGGTGGTAAAGGCGCTGATAGAACTGTCCGTACCTGTCGGGGTCCGGAGAGTGGGTGCGCAGCGCAATGACCAGTGCCGAACTGGCCACCGGCGAGCCACGAGTGGCCCTCGCCACGCCCGTGGCGACCGTGGCCCGCCCGGAAGCGGCCGGTCCTGGACACTCCGCAGTGGACACCGGTCGGCCGACGACCGGCCACCGGGGGCCGACCGGCGGATTCCGTCGAGACATCGAAGGGATGCGGGCGGTCGCCGTCGGGCTCGTCGTCGCCTACCACGCCGGGGTGCCGCTGCTCGACGGCGGCTACGTCGGCGTCGACGTCTTCTACGTCATCTCCGGTTTCGTGGTCACCACGGTGCTGCTGCGCGAGTTCACCAGCACCGGATCGGTCTCGATCCTGGGCTTCTACGCGCGGCGGGCCCGGCGCCTGCTGCCGGCCGCCATGGTCGTCCTCGTCGCCACCCTGATCGCTTCCTGGTGGTGGCTGCCGCTGCAGCTGCAGTGGATCGCCACCCAGGCGGTGGCCAGCATCGCTTACTGCGTCAACTTCCTGCTCGCCCGCAACAGTGTCGACTACCTCGACTCGATGCGCCGCGAGTCGCCGCTGGAGCACTACTGGTCGCTCGCGGTGGAGGAGCAGTTCTACCTGTGCTGGCCGCTGCTGCTGATCGTCCTGCTGCTGTGGGCCCGGCGTCGGCGCGCCGCCGGCCCGACCACCGCGCTCGTCGTCGTCGGCACGCTTGCCGTGTCGTCCTTCGTGCTCGGCGTGTGGCTGACCAGCCACTCACCCGGGTACGCCTACTTCGGCTCGCCGGCCCGGGCCTGGGAACTGCTCGCCGGCGCACTGCTCGCGCTCGGCCTGCCGGCCGTCGCGCGGATCCCGGCCCGGCTGGCCGCCGGCCTGACCTGGGCCGGCCTGGCCGCAGTGGTGGCGGCGGCGGTGCTGTTCGACGGCACCACCCGGTTCCCCGGGTACGCTGCCCTGCTGCCGGTGGCCGGCACCGCGATGGTGATCGCGGCCGGGTGCGTGCCGCATACCGGGGGAGCCGTCGGGCTGCTCGGCCGGGCACCGTTGCAGTGGATCGGCCGGTTGTCCTACTCGTGGTACCTGTGGCACTGGCCGTTCCTGGTGATCGGCGCGGCACTGCTCGGCGGCACCGCGACACTCTGGCAGAACCTGGCCCTGGTGGCCGGTGCGCTGCTCGCCGCCGTGGTGACGTACCGGCTCGTCGAGGACCCGCTCCGCCGAGCCCGGGTGCTGGCGGTCCGTCCCTGGCGGACCGTCGGGCTGGCCGTGGTGGCGTCGGCGGCCGTCGGGGCCGTGGCGGTGTCGGCGGTGCTGGTCCGCCCGACCGTGTCCGGCACCGGTGCCCCGGTCGACACCGCCGCCGTGCTGTCCGCGTCGACTGACGTGGAGCGCGACCTCGGCCGGCTGGTCGCTGCCAGCGTCGCCGCACCGGCCGTACCGGTGAATCTGACACCGCCGTTGCCGCAGGTCACGACAGACATCCCGACGGTGTTCCAGGACGGCTGCGTGGTCCTGAAGATCACCGACACCGGGACCGACCACCCCTGCGGGTACGGCGACCCGACGGCGACCCACACCGTCGTGCTGTTCGGTGACTCGCACGCCGGCAGTTGGTTCCCCGCCCTGCGTGAGCTGGTGACCGCCCGCGGTTGGCGGTTGGTCGTCATGGTCAAGGGCTTCTGCAGCGCCGCCTCTGTCCGCTTCCGCCTCGACTCGGTCAACCGCCCGTACGACGAATGTGTCCAGTGGCGTGACCAGGCACTGGACCGGATCCGCGAGCTGCGGCCGGCGCTGGTGGTCACCTCCTCGACCAACTACACCTTCGGCGACCCGGTCGGCAGATTCACCGACCGTGACCAGGTCTGGGCGGACGGCTGGGCCGGTACGGTGGCGGAGCTGCGTTCCCACGGCAGTCAGGTGGTGCTGATCGGCGATGTGCCGTGGCTGCCCCCGACCGTCGTCGACTGTCTCGCCGTCCATCTCGACGACGCCCGTACCTGCCACGGTGCCGTCGATGACGTGGTGCTGGAGCCGCGCCGCCGCCAGCTGATCGCCGATGCCGTCGCCCGGCACGGCGCGCTGGTCGTCGATCCGACGCCCTGGTTCTGCACCGCGACGGTCTGCCCGGCGCTGGTCGGCAACGTCGTCACGCTGCGCGATGGCAACCACATCTCGGCCACCTACTCGCGGCTGCTCTGGCGGGTGCTGGACGAGCGGATCGGCCGGCTGGGTGCCTAGTGGCGGCGATCGAGGCGAGACCCGACCCCGCCGGGTCGTCCAGTGCGACGCCCGCCGGGTTGCCTGACGGAGGGCTCGGCGCGGTGGCGGCCGGTCGCCGGTCCGACGCCCCGGTCGTCAGCTGGCTGCTGGCCGCCGCGCTCGTCCCGGCGACCAGTGCGGTGCTGGCCGCGACGAATCCGCTGCTGCAGCACTGGTTTCTCATCCCGGTCACCGTGTGCGGGGTGCTGATCGGGGTGGACGCGGTCGAGTGGCTGCTGCGCCGGCGCGACGTGTTCGACCCGCAGGCGATCCTCGGCCTGTTCGGTGTCCATTTCTACTACCTCACCCCGATCCTGCACGTCACGCTCGACTTCTGGCCGCCGCTGCTGTTTCCGTCCACGCCGGACTGGCGGGCCGCGCTCGGTGCGATGGCGCTGCTGAACGCGGTCGGCCTGGCCGGCTACCGGGCGATCGTGTCGGCGCCGGCCCGGCGGGTGCGGCGGGCGTCGGTCGGACCCGGTCTGCCGGCACCGGCCGACCGCCGCGACGAGGTGCGGTTCCAGCGGCATGACGAGGTGCGGTTCCAGCGGCATGACGAGGGGCGGTTCCTGAGGTTCGACGAGGTGCGGTTCCAGCGGTTCGCCGTGGCGGCGATCGCCGTGGGTGTCCTGGCGTTTGCGGCCCTGGTGACCCTGCTCGGCGGGCCGGTCGACTTCGTCACGGCGATGGCCCAGGACCGCCAGGCGCTGGCTGGGCTGGGCTGGCTGCTGCTGCTCAGCGAGTCCTTTCCGCTGTTGCTGTTCAGTCTGGTGGCGGTGCGCTGGCGGCGGGTGCTGCGGCAGCACGCCGGCCTGGTGGTGCTGCTGCTGGTGGGGCTGGTCGTCGTCCAGTTCGCGGTGAGCGGGCTGCGGGGCAGCCGGTCGAGCGTGCTGTGGCCGCTGGTGTTGGGCCTGGTCCTGGTCCACCTGGTGGTCGTCCCGATCACCCGCAAGGCGTTCTTCGCCTCGGCGGCCGTGGTCGTGGTCTTCGTCTACGGCTACGGGCTGTACAAGGGTGCCGGTGTCGAGGTGGTCGACATCGCCAAGGGCACCCGGACCGTCGAGGAGGTCTCCGAGACGACCGGGCGGGGCCTGCCGATGGTGCTGCTGGGGGACTTCGGCCGGGCCGACATCCAGGCGTTGCTGCTGGACCGGGAACGCGCCGACGCGGTCGGCTGGAGTCTGGGCAGCACCTACCTGGCCGCACCGCTGTCCCTGGTGCCCAGCACTCTGGTCGACGTCGACCTGCGGGACAAGTCCCAGGTCGGCACCAACGCGCTGTACGGGCCCGGGGTGTACGAGTCGGGGCTGCGCTCCGAGCGGGTCTTCGGGATCACCGGCGAGGCGACCCTGAACTTCGGTCCGGCCGGTGCGCTGGCGTCGTTCGGCGTCCTCGGGCTGTTTCTGCGGTTCGCCTGCCGCTACCACCACAGGGCGAGGCGGTCGTCGCAGCTCACGCCGAAGCTGCTCTGCGTACCGCTGTGCGCGGTCACGGTCATCCTGGTGACCGCCGACCTGGACAACATCCTGGCGTTCTACGTGGGCGAGGCGCTGCCGTTGACGGTGGTGGCGTTCTGCGCGCTGGCCCGGCGGCCGGCGTCAGTCGTCGACAATCCCAAAGTTGGACATTATGCCTCTAAGTGAGTGCTAGCCTCAAAAGCGATCAAATAGTGATGGAGGGTGCACCGTGGATGACATGCACGCCGTGATCATGGCGGGCGGCAAAGGCGTTCGGCTGCGGCCGTACACCACCGCGCTGCCGAAACCACTGGTGCCGATCGGGGACGACTTCGCGATCCTGGAAATCGTCCTGCATCAACTCGCCGCGTACGGCTTCCGCACCGCGACGCTGGCCATCAATCACCACGGTTCGCTGATCCGGGCCTTCGTCGGCGACGGCACCCGGTTCGGCCTGCACGTCGACTACGCCGAGGAACGGACCCCGCTGTCCACCGTCGGCCCCCTGTTCGGCCTGCGTGACCAGCTGCCGGACCGCTTCCTCGTGATGAACGGCGACATCCTGACCAACCTGCACTACGCCGACCTGCTGCGCGCCCACGTCGACTCCGGCGCCCCGGTGACCGTCGCGACCTTCCGCCGCAAGGTCGAGGTCGACTTCGGGGTGCTGGCCGTCGAAGGCGACAAGGTCGTCGAGTTCAAGGAGAAACCCGTCCTCGACTACCGGGTCAGCATGGGCGTCTACGGGCTCAGCAAGTCCACGATCGCGGCGTACCCGGTCGGCATCGCCCTCGGATTCGACCGGCTGATGACCGACCTCATCGACCGGGGCGACCCGCCCGCCGCCTACGACTTCGACGGCTACTGGCTCGACATCGGCCGTCCCGAGGACTACGACGAGGCGAACCGCACCTTCGCGACCCTCGCGCCGATCCTGCTGCCGGCGGCCCTGCGCGACCCCCGGTGACCACCCGTATCCCGAAAGGAGAGACCGTGTTCAACCGGATCGCAGTAGTGGGGATGGGCTACGTCGGCCTGACGCTGGCGGCCGGCCTGGCCCGCAACGGCTTCGAGGTGTACGGCGTCGACAGCTCGCCGACCGTGCGGGACTCCCTCGCCCAGGGGCGCGTGCACCTCTACGAGCCGGGCCTGGCCGACGCGCTGACCGAGACCCTCGGCACCTCGCTGTTCATCCACCCGGACCTGCCGGCGGGCCTCGACGCGGCGATCATCTGCGTGTCGACGCCGGTGCGCGCCGACACCCGGCAACCGGACCTGACGAACATCGCCGCCGCCGCGGCACAGATCGCCCACCAGTGCGGACCGGACACCCTCGTGGTGGTCCGCAGCACCGTACCGGTCGGCACCAGCCGGCGGACGGTGCTGCCGGCGCTGACCGCGGCCTGGGGCCGGGCCCGCCTGGTGATGGCCCCGGAACGCACCATCCAGGGCCAGGCCATGCGGGAGCTGGCCGAGTTGCCGCAGATCGTCGGCGGACTCGACGACGCCAGCCGTAACGCCGGGGTGGCTCTGTTCGGGGTGCTCGCCCGCCAGGTCGTCCCGGTCTCCAGCCTCGAGGCGGCCGAGCTGGTGAAGCTCGCGAACAACTGCCACACCGACCTGATCTACGCCTACGGTAACGAGATCGCCCTGCTCGCCGGGGCGCACGGCGTCGACCCGTTGGAGGTCGTCCGGGCAGCCAACCACGACTATCCCCGGCCCGACCTGGCCCGCCCCGGTTTCGTCGGCGGCAGCTGCCTGTCCAAGGATCCGTACCTGTTCGGCGCCAGCGCACCGGCGCACACCCCGCTGCTCGTCGCGGCCGCCCGCCAGCGCAACGAACAACTGCCGGTGCAGGTCGCCGAGACCGTCGTCGGGCGGCTGCGGCAGCTGCGTGGCGGCACCGCCGGTGCGACCCTGGCCGTCCTCGGCTGGGCCTACAAGGGCTGGCCGCCCACCGACGACATGCGGGGCGCGGCGATCGTGCCGATGATGCCGGTCTTCCAACGGGCCGGGCTGCGGGTACTCGGCCACGACCCACTGGTCACCGACGACGTCATCCGGGCACACGGCGGTGACCCGGTCAGCCTCGACAAGGCGTTCAGCGAGGCCGACGCCGTGCTGGTGCTCAACGACCACCCCGACTACCGGGCACTGCCGGTGACGACGCTGCTGCCCGGCACCGGCGTCCGGCTGGTCTACGACTCGTGGCGCATCCTCGACGAGGAACTGGTCCGGGCCGCCGGCGCCCATTACGAGGGCATCGGTTACCGCCCGGCCGGGGAGCTGGTGTGATGCGCGCGCTCGTGCTCGGCGGTGCCGGCTTCATCGGACTGCACCTGACCCGTCGGCTGCTCGCCGACGGCCACACCGTCACCGTCGTCGACGACTTCTCCCGGGGCCGCGACGACGCCGAACTGGCCCGCGTCTGCGCCGACCCGGCCGTCGACGTGGTCACCGGTGACCTCACCCGTGCCGCGACCTGGGCGGCGCTGCCCCACCGGTTCGACCAGGTGTACCTGCTCGCGGCCGTCGTCGGGGTCCGCAACGTCGAAGCCGACCCGGCCCGGGTGGTCCGGGTCAACTCGCTGGTCGCCCTGCACCTGATGGACTGGCTGACCGCCGCCGACCGGGTCTTCTTCAGCTCCACCAGCGAGGTGTACGCCGGTGCCGTCGCCGCCGGCGTCGCCGCCGTACCGACCGGTGAGGACGTGCCCGCCATGGTGGCCGACGTCACCGCGCCCCGGTTCGCGTACGCCACCAGCAAACTGCTCGGCGAGGCCGCCGTGCTGCACGGCGCCCGCGCCGTCGGAGCCGGCGCCGTCGTCGGCCGCTTCCACAACGTGTACGGGCCACGGATGGGCACCGACCACGTGGTGCCGGAGATGGCGCTGCGGGCGATCCGGGGCGAGGACCCGTTCCGGGTGCCCGGCGCCGACCAGTACCGGGCCTTCTGCCACGTCGACGACGCGGTCGAGGCGGTCCTACGGCTGATGGCCACCCCGGCCGCGACCGGGCAGATCGTGCACATCGGCAACGACGCCGAGCAGACCAACATCGCCGACCTGGCGAAACTGGTGCTGCGGACCGCCGGCAGCCACGCCAGTCTGCAACCCGAGCCGGCACCGGCCGGCTCGGTGCACCGTCGCTGCCCCGACCTGCGTACCCTGCGCCGGCTGACCGGCTACGAGCCGCAGGTCGGGCTGGACGACGGCGTCGCCCGGACCTTCGCCTGGTACCGCGACCACTGGCGACCCGACCACGGGCACCGCGCCACCACCGACCCGGTCCGGCCGGACCACACCGGAAAGCAGGTGCCGCCATGTCGGTGAGTCTGCGCCGACGGATCCTCGACGCGGTCGACGACCGGGTGGATCCGCGGATCATCGCCGGGCTGGGCGGGATCGCCCTGTCGCTGCGGTCCCGGTCGCGGTGCGTCGTGCGCTACGAGGACCAGGACTGGATCCACCGGTACCCGAGCGGGGTCGTGGTCAACACCACGCTGGGTGGGGTGTGCGCCGCCGAGGAGGACCGGATCGCCCGGGACACCTTCCTCTACGCCCACCACCCGCGCCCCGGCGGCACGGTCGTCGACATCGGCGCCGGGGTCGGCTCCGAGGTCCGGATCTTCTCCCGGGCCGTCGGCGACACCGGCCGGGTGCTCAGCATCGAGGCGCATCCGCGCACCTTCCGCTGTCTGCGCCGTACCGTCGAACTGAACCGGTTGTCGAACGTGACCCTGCTGGAATGCGCCGTCGTCGGCGAGGCCGGCCCGGTCCGCCTCGACGAGGACACCCTCGGCCACATCCGCAACGGGATCACCCGCGCCGGCCCGCACGACAGCGACGCGGGTGCCGGCGACGCGGGTGCCAGCGGTGTCGAGGTCGTCGGCCGACGGCTGGACGAGATCCTGCGCAGCTGCGGCGTCGACCGGGTCGACCTGCTCAAGATGAACATCGAGGGCGCCGAACTGGAGGTGCTGCGGTCCGCCGTCGACGTGCTCGACGTCGTCGACAACCTGGTGGTGTCCTGCCACGACTTCAAGGCCGAGGGCCCCGCCGACGCCTGGATGCGCACCTTCGCGCCGGTCAAGGCCCTGCTGCGCGACGCCGGCTACACGATCACCACCCGGCCCGGCGATCCCCGACCGTGGATCCCCTACTACGTGTACGCGACCCGGGGCAGGTGAGCATGCGACTGCTCTACATCGGCGGGATGGGCCGCAGCGGCAGCACCCTGGTCGAACGGATTCTCAACGAACTACCGGGCGTCTGCGGCCTCGGCGAGGTGGCGCAGGTCTGGGACAACGGCGTCCGCGACAACCGGCGCTGCGCCTGCGGTGCCGCGTTCCACGACTGCCCGCTGTGGCGGCGCATCGGCGAGTACGCCTTCGGCGGCTGGCACAACGTCGACCTCGACCGGGTACGCCGGCTCCGCGACACGGTCGGCCGTACCCGGCACATCGGACGGCTCGCCGGGCCCCGGCTGTCCGCCCGCCGCCGGTCGCGGGTCGCCACCTACGTCGGGTACCACGCGCGCATCTACACGGCGGCGGCGACCATCACCGGCGCACAGGTCGTCGTCGACTCGTCCAAGGACACCGCGCTGGCGTACGGCCTGCGCTGGGCCGGACCGGCCGACCTGCGGATCCTGCACCTGGTACGGGACCCGCGCGGGGTCGCGTACTCCTGGATGAAACAGGTCCACGACCCCGAAGCCGGCGCCCTGGTGCCGGTGCCGAAGTTCCCGTCGGCCCGGTGCGCGCTGAGCTGGAGTGGGCACAACGCCGCCTACGACCTGCTGGCCCGCCTCGGCCGCCGCACCGACGCCCCCGAAGTCGACCAGCAGGTGCGCCGGATGCGCTACGAGGACGTCCTGGCCGATCCGCCGGGTGCCCTGACAGCCCTGGCAGACTTCGCCGGCCTGCCCCTCGCCGGGGCCGACCTGTCCTTCCTGGGCAGCGACCACGCGCGACTCGGCACCCCGCACAGCATCTCCGGCAACCGGATGCGGTTCGACACCGGCCGGCTGCGGCTACGCGTCGACGACGCCTGGCGCGCTTCGTTGCCGGCGGGGCGCCGACGGCTGATCGGCACCCTGACCGCGCCGTTGCTGCGCGCGTACGGCTACCACCGGCCGACGCCGCCGGTCGAGGCCGTACCGCCGCGCCCACCGGCCCCGTCCGGAGCGGAACCTGCCCGGCACGCCGCTGGCCAAAAGGTGTGACCTCGAACGCAAGGAGACATCGATGCGAGCGGTGGTGGCCGTCGAAGGACGGATCGCACGGACCCCTGACAACAGACTGTGGACCGAGATCGGGCAGGACCACCAGTTCTGGACCCGGTACCTGACGGCGTTCGACGAGGTCCGGGTGGTCGCCCGGGTACGCGACGCCACCGTCGCGCCGCCCGGGGCGAAACGGGTCGACGGCCCGCAGGTGCAGGTGTGGCCGGTGCCGCACTACCTCGGCCCCTACCAGTACCTCGCCCGCCGGGCCGCGATCGGCCGGGCGCTGCGCGACTGCGTCGGACCCGCCGACGCGCTGATCCTGCGGGCCCCGACGCCGGTCGGCAGCCTGCTCGCCGCCGCCCGGGACCGGCAGCGACTGCCGTACGCGGTGGAAGTCGTCGGCGACCCGTACGACCTGTTCGCCCCCGGCGTGGTGGACCACCCGCTGCGGCCGGTGCTGCGCCGCACCTGGGTCCGGCAGCTGCGCCGCCAGTGCCGGCGGGCCATCGCCGTCGGATACGTGACCGAGCAGTTCCTGCAGGCCAGATATCCGGCCGCCCCGGGCGCAGCGAGTGTCGCCGTATCCGACGTCGACCTCGCCCCGGCCGCGTACGTCGACACTCCCCGTACGGCCATTCGGCCCGCCGGACCCACCACCCTGATCAGCGTCGGCTCCCTGGAGCAGCGCTACAAGGGCGTCGACACCCTGATCACGGCGCTCGCCGGGCTGGTCGCCGCCGGCCGCGACCTGCGGCTGGTGCACGTCGGCGACGGCCGGTACCGGCCCTGGCTGACCGACCTCGCCCGCCATCACGGCGTCGCCGACCGGGTCGAATTCACCGGCGCGCTGCCACCGGGTGACGCCGTCCGCCGCCGACTCGACGCCGCCGACCTGTTCGTCATGCCGTCGCGCACCGAAGGCCTGCCCCGCGCGATGCTCGAAGCGATGGCGCGGGCGCTGCCCGCCGTCGGCTCCACCGTCGGCGGCATCCCCGAACTGCTGCCACCGGAGTTCACCGTCGCACCCGACGACCCGCACCGGCTGGCCGCGACCATCGCCGCGCTGCTGGACCGACCGGAGGCGATGGCCGCCGCGTCGGCCCGCAACCTGGCCCGCGCCGGGGACTATGCCGCGACCGTGCTGCACACCCGCCGGGCCGCCTTCTACCAGGCCGTCGCCGCCGCGACCGCCGCCCAGTGCCGTCAGCCCAGCACCCCACAGAGGAGCTACGCGTGAGCCAGCCATCCGCCCCGTCGACCACCAGGACACCGGCTGCGCCAGCGGCGGCGGCCCGGGTGCCGGCGGAACCGGTGCACGTGGTCCACGTCATCGCCAGCCTCGACCGGGGCGGCGCGGAGACCCTCTCGCTCGACATGTGCCGGGCGATCCCGGCCGACGAGGTCCGGCAGACCTTCATCACCATGGGCGGGCGCGAGGGCAGCCTCGCCCCGCAGTTCCGGGCCGCCGGAGCCGAGGTCGTGCAGGTCCCGCAGCACCCGACCGTCACCCACCCGGTGCGGCTGTGGCGGCACCTGCGGTCCCGACCGGTCGACGTGGTGGTCTCCCACATCAGCCTGTTCAGCGCGATCGTGCTGGCGGTGGCGATGCTACGGGGCGTACCGGTGCGGATCGCCCGGATGTGGAGCGAAGGCGACGGCCGCCGCGACACCGCCGCGCGCCGGCTGCTGCGCGCCGTCCTGCGCAAACTGCTGCACCTGTTCGCCACCGACATCGTGGCGGTCAGCGACGCGGCGATGGCGTACGCCGGGCGCCGCGTCGGCCTGCCCGGCTGCCGGATTCTCTACAACAGCGTCGACGCCGCCCGGGTCGCCGGCCCCGATCGGACGGCCGCCCGCCGACAGTGGGGCATCCCCTCCGACGACGTCGTCATCGGCTACATCGGCCGGGCCGCACCGGAGAAGAACCGGCCGTTCCTGATCGACGTGCACCGTGCGGTCCGCGACCAGGCGCCACCGACGGCACCGACGACCCGGCTGCTGGTCGTCGGCCCGTGCGGCACCGACGACATCGTGTCGGCCCATCCCGACGTGGTCGACGACCCGACAGTCACCCTCGCCGGCGAAGTGGACGAGATCGCCTCGGTCCTCGCCGCCGCCGACGTGTTCGTCCTGACCTCCCACTGGGAGGGACTGCCCGGGGTGGTCCTCGAAGCGCTCGCCGCCGGGCTGCCGGTCGTCGCCACCGACCTGCCCTGCCTGCGGGAGGCGTCCCGGTACGTCGACGGGCTCACCCTCGTCGACCTGGCCGCCGGAGCACACCGGTGGGCCGAGGCGGTGACCAGCGCCGCCCGGACCGACCGGGACGGGCGGGCACGGATCCGGGCGAGCTTCGCGGCGTCGCCGTTCCAGACCCGGCACGCGGCCGCACAGTGGCGGGCACTGTGGCGGGCCGACCCCCGGTGATCCGCAGCCGGCGGTCCACCCTCGCCCTGCTGACCGGCTCCAGCGCCGTCCAACTGGGCAGCAACATGGTGGCGGCACTGCTGGCCAGCGCGGTGCTCGGCCCGCACGGACGCGGCCTGATGGTGCTCGGCGTCTCCACCGCCGGCATCGTGCCGCTGCTCGCCGGCCTGGGCACCGGTCCACAACTGCGGGCGGCGTACCCGTCGACCCCGGCCGACGTACGCCGACGCGACCTGATCGCCAGCTACACCTGGTGGTCGGTGGCGGCGGTCGGCATCGCCGCTGTCACCGCCGTCGCCGTCTCGGCGGCCTGCGCGCCGCTGATCGACCCGGGCCTGGCCGACCCCCGCTACCTGCTCGCCCTGGCCGTGCTGACCTGCGGCTACGTCGCCCACACCCAACTGCCCGACAGCTGGTACGCCGCCGGCGGGTTCCGCAACGGCAGCCTGTGGGCGATCACCACCACCGTCGGCGGAACCGCCGGGCTGCTCGTCGCCGTGGCCGTCGCCCCGGCCGTCTGGACCCTGCTGGCCGGCCAGGGCCTCGGTATGCTCGCGGCGGTCACCGTCCAGGTGACCCGGCTGCGCGCCGCCGGCCTGCTGAGCTTCGCGCCGCCGACCCGTGGCGACCTGGCCGCCCTGCTCCGCCAAGGGGTCCGGGCGCTCGGCCTCACCCTCGGACTGGCGCTGACGCTACGACTCGACCGGTACGTGCTCGGTGCGATCACCGGTGCGGCGACGGTCGGCGTCTACTCGGTGGCGTCCACCCTCGGCCAACTGCCCCGGATGGTGCCCACCGCCATCGGCCAGCTCGTCAACCGCGACGCCGCGCTCGCCGACGGCCCGCTGCGCCCGGTACGGGCGGTGGCGACGACCGCGGTCGCCGTCGTCGCCACCGGCGCGGTGACGACCGCACTCGGCTGGCTGGTGATCGTGCCACTGCTCGGCCCGCAGTTCGTCGGTGCCCGGCCGCTGCTGCTGGTCCTCGTCGTCGCCGAGATCGCGTTCGTGCCGTACGCGGTGGCCAGCCGGGCACTGCTCGGCGCCGGCCGGATGGGCGCCGTCGGCGCGTTCGGTCTGCTCTGGAGCGCGGCAGCGGTGCTGCTGTTCGTCGTCGCCGTCGGGCTGTGGGATGCGCTCGGGGCGGCCCTGGCCTGCGTCACGCTGTACGCCGGACTCTCCGTCTCGTCCTGGTGGCTGCTGACCCGGCGACTCACCCGCCGCCCGGCTGCGGAACCGGCCGGGGCGCTCCCACAGCCCGCCCCGTTGACCCGGGTGTGAAGCCACCCTCGACGACAAGGAGTCAGCTCGATGCTCGCCTACGGACAGCCCTGCCTCGACGAGTCCGACGCCGCCGCGGTCGCCGACGCCGTCCGCACCGGATGGCTGACCGCCGGACCGACCGTCCGTCGGTTCGAAGCCGCACTCGGTGCCCGCCTCGGCGGAGTCGGCTGCGTCAGCGTCAGCTCCGGCACCGCCGCGCTGCACACCGCGTACGCCGCCGTCGGCCTGCGCCCCGGCGACGAGGTGATCACCACGCCGCTGACCTTCGTGGCGACGGCGGCCACCGCCGCGCTGCACGGCGCCCGGGTGGTCTTCGCCGACGTGGAGGAGACCACCGGCAACCTCGACCCGGCCGCCGTCGCGGCGGCGGTGACGTCGCGGACCCGGGTGGTCACCGCCGTCGACTACGCCGGCCACCCCGCCGAGTACGAACAGCTGCGCAAGGTGTCCGCCGAGGCGGGGGCGGTCCTCGTCGACGACGCCGCGCACGCGATCGGGTCGACGTACCGGGGGGTGCCGGTCGGCGCGTTGGCCGACCTGACGACCTTCTCGTTCTACCCGACCAAGAATCTCACCACGGGGGAGGGCGGCGCGGTGACCGGCACCGACCCGGAGCTGCTGGACCGGGTACGCCGGTTCGCCAGCCACGGCATGGTGCGCGACCCGCAGCGGCTGCGTGCACCCGACGAGGGTGGCTGGCACCAGGAGGTGCACAGTTTCGGGCTGAACTACCGACTCTCCGACGTGCTGTGCGGGCTCGGGCTCAACCAGCTGGCCCGTCTGCCGCGGTTCACGGCCCGCCGGGCACGGCTGGCGGGCCGCTACGGGCAGCTGCTCGCCGACCTGCCGGGGCTGCGGCTGCCCGAGCAGCGGCCCTGGGTCGAGCCGGTCTGGCACCTCTACCCGGTGCGGGTCCGCGACGGCCGCCGCCGCGAGGTCTACGACCGGATGCGGGCGGCCGGCATCGGCGTACAGGTCAACTATCTGCCGGTGTACCGGCATCCGGTCTTCGCCGACCTCGGCTATCGGCGCGGCGAGTGCCCGACGGCGGAGGCGTACTACGCCGAGGAGTTGTCGCTGCCGATCCACCCGGAGCTGTCCGACCCCGACCAGGACCGGGTGGTCGACGCGTTGCGGACCATCCTGGGCTGAATCCGGGAGCCGGGCCACGGTCAGGGTACGCGCCGGTCAGGGTCCGCGTCCGGCGGCGGGTCAGCGGTCGGTCACCGCGAAATCCTGACTTCCCAGTACGGCGAGCAGCCGGATCTTGTCCTCGGCCGCGCTGCCCGGCCGGGGCGTGAGCACCAGCAACGCCTGCGCCTGGTCCTCGGTGAACAGCGCCTGGCAGTCCACCTCGATGTCGCCGACCTCTGGATGTACCAGGGTCTTGTGGTCGGCGAACCGGCGGGCGACCTCGTGCCGTTCCCAGAGCTCACGGAACTCGTCCGAGACGGCCGACAGAGCCCGCACCAGCTCGCCGGCCCGCGAGCGCGGGCCGGCCGCGCCGTACGCCACCCGCAGCGAAGCGACCAGGCTGCGAGCCTGCCGGTCGTGGTGGTCGGGCGGATACACCATCCGGGTCGCCGGGTCGGTGAACCACCGGTAGACGTCGCTGCGGGCCAGCCCGGTCCGTGCCGCCGGGTCACCGAAAATCGACACCGCCAGACGGTTCGCCACCAGCGTCTCGCCGAGCGACGACAGGATCAGCGCCGGGGTGTCCGCCATCCGGTCCAGCACCCGCAGCAGCGCCGGCGCGACGTGGCTGTCCTCAGGGGTACGCCGAGGCACGTTGTGTCCAGCCAGCCGGTACAGGTGGTCCCGTTCGTCAGCGGTCAACCGCAACGTACGGGCCAGCGCGGCGAGCATCTGCTCCGACGGCTGCGGCCCACGGCGCTGCTCGATCCGTACGTAGTAGTCGGCCGACATCCCGGTCAGTGCCGCGACCTCCTCGCGGCGCAGCCCCGGAGTACGCCGTCGCGCACCGGCCGTCAGCCCGACATCGGCTGGGCGCAGCGCCTCGCGGCGGCGGCGGAGAAAATCGGCCAGGCCAGCTCGGTCCATGCCTGCCATCCTGCGGTCCGGACGGCCGGCTCAGCCAGGGATCGGCGGTCCCCCGATCACCGGGTCGCTGTCACCCGCGTCGCGCAGCGACCAGAGTCGGTGGCATGAACATCTCCGGAAACACCGTCTTCGTGCCGGGAGCCACCTCTGGGATCGGCCTGGCCCTGGCCCGGCGGCTGCAGGCCGCCGGCAACACCGTCGTCGTCGGCGGGCGGCGCGGCGACCTGCTCGACCAACTCGCCACCGACCACGGGTTCGGCACCGTACGCATCGACGTCACCGACCCGGCATCGATCGTGACGGCGACCGCGTCCGTCGTCGAGCGCTACCCGGAACTGAACGTCCTGATCGCCATGGCCGGCGTCATGCGGGCCGAGGACTGGACCGCCCCCGGGTTCCTCGCCGACTCAGAGGAGATCGTCACCGCCAACCTCCTCGGCCCGATCCGGCTGATCGCTGCCCTCACCGGGCACCTGCAGACCCGGCCCGACGCCACGATCATGACGGTCTCGTCCGGCCTGGCGCATGTCCCGCTGCGGGTAACGCCCACCTACAACGCCACCAAGGCCGCGATCCACCGGCTCAGCGAGACCCTGCGCCTGCAGTTGGCGCCGGTCGGCGTACAGGTGATCGAGCTCGTGCCACCCGCCGTACGGACCGCGCTGATGCCGGGGCACGAGACCTCGGAGGCGGCGATGCCGCTCGACGAGTTCGCCGACGAGGTGATGGACCTGATCAAGGCCGATCCGCAGGCCCGCGAGATTCTGGTCGAACGGGTGAAGTTCCTCCGGTACGCCGAGGTACGCGGCGACTACGACCAGGTCGTGGCAACGCTCAACGCCACCGACCCGCACGCCCGCTGAACCAGCCCGTCAGAAAGGAAACCTCATGCCGTACGCCAACCTGAAGATCCCCGCCGACACACTCACCCCGCAATCAAAGAAGCGACTGCAGGACGCGGTCACCGACGCGTTCGTAACCGTGTACGGCGAACGGGCCCGGCCGAACACCCTGGTCATCGTCGAGGAGATCGCCGACGACGGCTGGAGCCTGGGCGGCACCATCCTCAACGCGGAGCTCCTCGGCCGCAGCTGACCGACTTGGTCGCATGCGTCGAGGGCCGGACCCCGGGTACGGGGTCCGGCCCTCGACGTTGGCTGTGTCTGTGTCTACTTCCAGGTCAGCTGTTCCAGTGCTGGGCGACGAGCTCGGCGGCCTGGGTCTCCCACTGGGCGTAGTGGAACGGGTACGCCGACACCTGCACCGCCTGGGCGGCCTCGGTCAGCGGCATGTCCTGCCAGCCGTCGACGGCCTTGAGGCCGTTGAGGAACGCGGTGGTCGAGTACTCCACGTCGGTGATCTGCTCCACCGTGCCCCAGCCCGACGACGGCCGCTGCTGGAACAGGCCCTGCGAGTCGTGGTCGTTACGGTCACCCAGGTGGCCGAGGTTCTCCAGTTTCGATTCCTGCAGGGCGGTGGCGATCGCGACGACGGCGGCACGCTCGTCCATGCCGTTCTTCTTGGTGGCGGCGATGATGCCCTTGACGTTGTCGGTCTGCTCGCCGGACAGGGTGATCCGGGACTGCTCGCCCTGCACGCCGTGCGGGATCAGCGTGCTCGAGTCGACGCCGCTGCCGCTGTCGCTGGCCGCGGCCGCCGAGGCGGGTGCGGCCAGAGCGGTGGGGGCGTGGTCGGCGGCCAGGGCGGGGGCGGCGATCGCCCCGCCGGCGAGGGTGAGACCGGCGATGCCCAGGGCGGTGTTGCGCAGGCTGGTGGCCAGGGTACGGCTGATGATCGTGGCCATAAGGGGGGTCCACCTTCCGTTTTCCGAGGGGGCACACCCGTCACCCGGCCCCTGGAACGGGCGGGTGGTGTGTGGGGTGTGCGGTAAACGGTCATCCGGGTGGTACGGGGACGCGGCGGTGGCTTCTCGCCCGCTCGGGGGCTGGCCTTCCGTGCGTCGCGACCATGTACAACGACGCGGGCCGGCCGGCCATTCCCCGGCCCCACCGGGCCAGGGCCCGCCCAACTGACCGGAGCCCATAGCGACTGACAGCCGACACGTCAGTCACGGCAGGTGACGAGACGCGAACGGGACACCACGCCGGGCGATATTCCTCAGAGGAATAATCATTCCTCTGAGGAATACTGCTCTACCGCAGTACCGGTCGGCCCAGGGCCGCCAGGCGCAGGGGCGGGCCGGAGGCTGCCTGCTGCGCGTGGTGAGCCGGTTACAACGACCGGGCAGACCGGATCATTCCAGCCGGGTCCGGGAGTCCGTCACTGACGACTGCCCTCGGCGCGGTGCCGCCGGAACCAGTAGGTGCCCAGCGTTGCCCATGCGACCAGAAGCAGCGTTGTGCTGACCCATCGGCTCGGCGTGCGCCACCGTACGGGCGTGATCTCAGTGAGGTCCGCCAGGCCGGTAAGTACGTAGAGGCTCACACAGATGATCCCGGTGGCCACTAACCGTGGGTGTCGCACCGTCTGCCCGAACAGCCGGATCGGGGACGTGTGACGGCTGCGAACGATCAACCAGACCGCGCATCCGATCAGGCCGACGGCGGCACCGGTAAGCAGGATGTCGGCAGCTGTCACGCTGGCCCCGTGGATCGGCACGGGTATCACGGTAGCGGTACCGAACCTCTGCCGGCTCGGTCCGGGAGTGGGTACCGGTCGTAGACCGCCGCTGACCTGCGGCGGAGCAACTGGAGCGGGCGACGAGAATCGAACTCGCGTAATCAGTTTGGAAGATCGCCCACCCTGGGCGTGATCTTGCTGGTGGCCCTGGTCACGGTGCCGGTGGTGGTGTCCGCTCATGCCCGCTGGTGACCGTCAGCGGCACCGGTTTATGGCACGCGGATGGCACGGCGGCCAGGGCGCGGCCGGCCGACGTCGTACGGGTTCCCGCCCCGGCCTTCGGGCCGGGGCGGCTCGCCGTGCCGGCGGCTCTCCGCGACCTCAACCACGTTGATCGGTGGCAAGCCGCGAAGCGGCGCGGCAGCCGATCGCCCCATCCTCGACGTCGGCCGACCACCCCCGCGATCGTCACGGCAGTGACCTCGGCCGGTCCCAGGGGAGGTGTCATGGGTTCGGGTGGGCCTGGCGGGCGTCGTAGCTGCGCGTATATGGCTGGGAGAGAACGACCGCCGTCCCTTACCGTGGAACCCATGGGACGTCGTCAGGACCGGATCCGACGTGAACTTGGGTCGTTCATGAGGGCGTACGGTCGTGTGGCGGCAGGGAACGGTAGCGATCCGAACGACCGCCAGTACAGCCGCAAGCTCGAAGCGGAGATCAAGCGGATGAGGCCGGAAGAGCTCGATCGTCTGCTCCGAGACGAGGACGATGGTGGCCCTGGTGACGACTGACATTTGATTCTTGACCGCCCGCGTCGGCCGATGCCGGCCGGAGGCCGCCAGCAGGCCGAGCGCCTGCGGGCGGCGCGCCGCGCTTGCGCGGCGCCTTGATCCAGAAGAGAACGTCTCGGCAGTGGTGAGGCAAAGCCAGTGAGACGCTGAGACGTAAGGTGGCACGCAACAGAGGTTTGATCCGAATTGGGCCGATGTAGCCGTCTTTCCGAGCGTCGGGAATCCGACAGGATACTAGACACTGGGGTGCGGTGGTTGAATCATCCTCAGGATGACCACACCCTAGCCTGTGGGAGGCTTCATGGAAGCGGAGATCGCGGGCCTGGTAGCTGCCGGTGCCAGTGCGATTGTGGGCGCGATGGCTACTGATGGTTGGCAGGTGGTCAAGCAACGTCTGGCGCGCCTATTCTCCCGGTCCCAGCCTCAGGCATACAATGCAGTTCTCGTTGATTTCGAGGAAACGCGGCGGGATCTACTGAATGCCCCCACTCATGAACGAGTCCGCATTGCCTCAATTCATGAAGGAGAGTGGCGGGCTCGTATCAGGATGCTGCTTGTTGCAGATCAAGACGCAGTGAGAGAATTTCGCAAAGTACTTGAAGAAATTGATTCCGTGAGTGTTGGAATAAGTGCTGACGGTGCTACCTTTTCTGCAAATGCCTATGACAATGGGCGAGTTTATCAGCAGGGTTCTGGTATCCAATACAATGGCTAGTTGCGATTGAAAGACCGACGCCACCTCATGAAACACGAAGTGTCGGGACATGCATCTGATCACGGCCGCGTCTTCCAGCAAGGCGATGGCTTTCAGTATAATGTAGAGCGTGCATACTTTGGGGCGCATGGAGAGCTTCTCCCTTTCCTCCCTTGGGTTTCCAATGTCGCAGCCTGGCCTGTTGTTCGAGATTGTGACCCGCTACAACTTGGTGTTCATCGATCCTCGATAGAGGGGGGAAATGCTGTACCAAGGTATGTTGGCCGCGACGTTGATCAGGAACTCGTCGATGCCATTTTAGAGGCTGCTCGACGCGGCGGTTTTATCTTGATCGTCGGCGACTCCACTGCGGGTAAGTCGCGTGCGGCGTATGAAGCAATGCTGCGGACGGTCCCAGAATATCGAGTATTTATCCCGGACAATGGGCCTGACCTTCGGGCTGGGATAGTTGCTCTTTTTGCGGCTGGTGAAAAATGTGTCTTATGGCTGGATGATGTTGAACGTTATTTCGGGGTTGACGGACTAACGCCTGGGCTCCTTTCTCAACTCCGAACGCGAAGGGTCGTCGTTGTTGCGACAATGAGAACCGAGCGCTACCAGCGATTCTCGAGATCTCTTTCACGTTCTGATGGTGGAGACGATGAGCATCGGAAAACCTTAGCGGCCACGGAGCACATTCTAAACCAGGCGATCCCAATCTTGGTCCCGCGACTGTGGACGCGTGACGAATTATCTCGAGCCGCTGAATCTGACGATCAGCGGATTGCCGATGCTCTTGGATATGCTGAAACCTATGGCCTAGCAGAATACATGGCTGCCGGGCCGAAGCTGTATCGCGAGTGGCGGCAGGCATGGGGGGTTGGAGCAAACCCCAGGGGTGCTGCTCTAGTTGCTGCTGCGGTTGATTGCACTCGCGTTGGCCTCACTGGCCCGGTGCCGGTTCGCCTCCTTGAGGCTGTGCATCATGTGTACCTTGAACAGGCAGGCGGGGCGCTTCTCCGCCCTGAGTCGATCGAAGCGGGAGTGGAGTGGGCGCAAAGTCGTAGATATGGCGTAACCAGTCTATTGTTGCCGGGAAAGCTGCAAGATTCGTACCGGGTGTTTGACTACCTTCCGGACGCCTATGCCAGATCTACTGATTATCGGCCTGTCCCGGGTCATACCTGGGATACGGCTATTCAGTTCTTTCAGGGTGATATGGGAAGTTTGTACTCGATCGCTATAGCTGCTGAGAATGAGCACCAAGACTCGGTTGCAGAATCGGTGTGGCGTGATCTGGCGCAGGTTGGAGACGGGGACGCGGCCGAAGCTCTGGGGCGCTTGATGTGGCGGACTGGCAGACGCTCAGAGTCCATTCAATGGCTCGAAATCGCCGTCGAGCAAAAGAGCGTACAGGCGGCTTTCAGGCTTGGTTGGATCTATGAAAAAGAGAACGATCTCCCTAACGCGGAGCTCTGGTTTACAAAGGCTTCTGAACTTGGGCACGCCCATTCTATGCTGCATCTTGCCCAGTTGTTTTCCAAGGTCGGCCGGCTGGGTGAGGCGGAGCGGTGGGGCCGGCGCGCAGCGGCGGAGAACGAGCTGCAAGCGACGGCGACGTTGGGGCATATTCTTGCTAGTTCTGGCAAGCTTGATGACGCCCTTACCCTCCTCTCTCAGGCAGGCGACGAGGGTGACGGTGACGCCTTGGTGAGTCTGGGTGTTGTCTTGAGTGATCAGAGCAGGCAAGAAGAAGCCGAAGAGGCATGGCATCGGGCATTCTCCCTAGGGTCGAGGTTCGCTGCCGGCAACTTGGCTTTGCTCTACGCAAGGCAGAAGAAGGTGAGGGAGGCTGAGCAGTGGTATCGCAAGGCCATCGAACTGAAGCTCCCAGAGTCGGAGCGGAGATTCGGCATCTTCTTAATGGAACGTGGTCGGAATACGGAGGCCGAGAAAACTCTTCTGGCTGCCGCTGCGGACGAGGATGTGCAGGCGTTTTATTTTCTCGGTATTCTGTATAATAGACTTGGGCGTCGTGAGCAAGCTATTTCCTGGCTTGAGAGGGCGGTCCTCGCCGAAGTGGAAGGTTCTCATGGTCTACTTGCGGCGACCTTAGAGGCACAAGGTCGAGAGGATGAGGCTGAGGAGCTCTATCGCGAGGGCAGCCGTAGGGGCGATCGCAAAGCTAGCTATAACCTCGGACTCAGGTTGGCGTTGGCTGAGCGATTCGATGAGGCTGAGGAGTATTTGCGACTTGCTGGCGAAGGAGCTACCGATGAGGCTGCGCTGGCGAATTGTGAATTGGGACGCCTCTTATTTCGCTCCGCTCGTATCCACGAGGCTGGGGAAGCTTTGCGATGCTCTTTGGAAGCGGGACATACTCATGCCGGCTGCATGCTCGCTGAGGTGTACCTTGTCCAAGGTAAGTTGGCGGATGCTGAGATCGCGTGGAGGACTGCCTACGCCGGAGGTGAACATGTGCATGCGGCTCAGCGCTTAGCGTCCTACTACCTTAAAATCGGAAAGCCTGATCTGGCTTCCCTGTGGCTGGGTCGTTCTCGTGGTTTTAGGGGGAGGAAGGGCGGTAAGAATCTGCGTGTCGGAAAAGGGAAGCGCAAGCCGGGGGGTAGGCGCTGAGTCTGTGTCAATGGCAATTAATCGTTTAGGGGTTATGCTTCCTGTGTGTGACGGGAACCGGCTCTTTGGAAATCAGATACCCATGGTCGACAGTCTTTCGGCGGCGGCATGGATCGCCTGTTGGGGTCCTGGGCGGCTGGGGAGCCAGACTGTGGATGCGGGCCGGATGGTGGCGGCCATGGCGGCGAGTTGGTCTGGCGTGGTGGGGTGGGGTAGCGCGTCGAGCTGCGCACAGGCGTCTACGGTCGTGCGGTAGCGGTGTTGGTTGGTGGGGGTGTCTTGCCAGTGTGGGGAGTTGCGCCATTCGTGGACGCGGGTGAGGAGCTCGGCGGCTGCGGCGCGGATGGCGGCGGCGTGGGTGGCGAGGCGTTCGGGGTCCGGGTGCGTCTCCGGGGTGGGGTCGTCTCGCATGCCGTGATGGTACCGGCGCGGGGACTGCGAGTGATCTTGCGTCCGCTGGTCCTGGTCCTGCCGCCGTTCAGTGTTACGGCTGCTCTGCCTGCGGTGTCCACTCTGGGGCGAGGATGGAGTAGAGCAGGGAATCTCGCCATGCGCCGTTGGTGTGGACGTGGTCGCGGAGGCGGCCTTCGTACGTCATCCCAAGCCGCTTCACGACGGTGATGGAGGCGGCGTTGTCGGGGCCGATCGCGGCGGTGATCCGGTGTAACCCGAGTGGCCCGAAGCCGTAGGCGATGAGGGTGCGGGCGGTGTCGGTGGCGTAGCCGTGGCCCCAGTGGTCGGCGTGGATGGCGTACCCGAGTTTCGCGGCCTGCACGCCGCTGAGCCCGAGGCGGCCGAACCCGATCATCCGGTCCTGCTTGTCGACGACGGCTAGGTAGTACTCGGTGCGTGGCTGGTGCTGAGCTCGGCTGATCGCGCCGTCGATCATCGCGGCGGTCTGGTCCTGGTCGCGGGCGTCGAAGGACAGCCAGCGGGTGACGCGTTCGTCTCCGACGATGCCGACCGCGTCGGGGATGTCGCTGGTGCGGAAGTCGCGTAGGTCGACGAGTCTGCCGGTGAGGTGGATCGGGTCCATGCCGCTGATGGTGCCTTACCGGGGCAGGGCGTTGGCGGGGGTGTGCGTGAAGTGTTCGATGCCGTCGACCAGGTCGCGGGCCTCGGTGGCGTATCCGGAGCGGGTGATGGCCTGGTGCACGCGGCGGACGGAGTGAATGATGCCGTTGATGCGCTGCTCGGCGGGCAACTCGAGCACGGGGGCGATGGCGTCGGCGGCGGCGTCCAGGTCCCGGCCGGCGACGCGGGCAATCGCGAGGTCGGCGTGGCTGCCGGCCTGGTCGCCGAAGGCCCATGCGGGGTCGTGGGGGTCGGCGTAGGCGGCGACGGCCTGGGCGGCGTACTCCTCGGCGGTGGCGGATTCCTCGGGTAGCCAGGCGAGGGCGTCGGCGGCGTAGTAGAGGGTGCGCGGGTGGGAGAAGGTGCAGATGCCGCCCATCTCGTCCATCTCGTCGGGTTGGACGCGTGTCCACGCTTGTTCGGCTTCGGTGATGGCAGCCTTGGCCTGTTCGGCGTTGCCGAGGGCGGCGTACGCGCGGGCGGCGCTGATGGGGAGCCATACGGAGGTGGTGCCGCCGGTCTGCTGGGCGTAGTGGCTGCCGGTGTTGGCGTAGCGGACGGCTTCGGCGTAGCGGCCGGCCCAGTAGGCGACCAACGATTGGAGGCCGCGGAGCCAGGCTTGCAGTCCGGGGTGTCCGGCCTGGTCGGCGCAGAGCACGGCGGTGCGGGCTTGCAGCATCGCTGAGTGTGGGTCGGCGAGGTCGTGGGAGACCTTGGCGAGTAGACCGCTGGTGATGCCGGCGAGGAAGTGCAGGTCCCGCGATTGCGCGGGGGGTTGGCGGCGTTCCAAGAGCGTGAACAGGGTGTCCTGTGTTTCGGTGAGGTCGCCGATGATGTGGCTGACGGGCTGCTGCGGGTAGGCCAGGGCGAGGCGTTGCACGTCCTCGGCGAGGCTGGTGATGGCGGCGGGGGTGGTGGCTTCGGCGGCGAGCAGGGCGTAGCGGCGGGCGCGTTCGGCGGCCATGGCGAGCAGGTTCCTTTCAGTTCCGGTGCCGGACAGCAGCGGCTGAGGGGTGGTCGGGGTGCGCTGCGCGGGCGGTACGGGGTGGTTGCCGGTCCAGGGGCGTTGGAGTTCGTCGACGGGGCGGCCGAACATGGCCTGTAGGGCGCGACGGGTGGCGGGGTTGGCGCCGGTGAGGTCGCGTTCGCCTCTGGCGAGGCGGGCGAGGTGACGGGCGCTGATCACGGCGTGTGGGTCGTGGCGGGTGAACTCGTCGGCGAGTTCTTCGTAGGTGCGGTCGCTGTGCTGGATGAGGTACTCCAGCACGGTTCGGGGTTCGCGCCGTGGTGGTGCCATCCGGTGTGCCTTCCTGGACGGTGGGGCTCTGCTGTCAAGGCTGGTCCGGTTGATGTCCGGACGGCAAGACAGGTCCTGATCCGGTCCTGTTGAGGTCCGTCTGATGTGCCGGGCCGGGTCCTCGATCTGTCCTGTTAGACCGGTACACGATTCTTGTCGTGAACCGGCTACGGATTGCTACGCCTGATGACGTGAGGCTATCTCGGACGGGAGCGGGTGCGGTCTGCCCGACCGGCGGCGGGCTGTTGATCGCGCCTCGGCTGGTCGGTGTCGGCGCGGCGGCGTTCGCCGGGGGCCGGGTCCCGATCGTGCGCTGCCACTCCGACGCGGGCATACCGGACCCTGCGCCGTCCGGGTCGGCCGGCTCGGGGTGTCCGGCGTGTGAAGGGCGGGGCTGGAAGCTGGCTTCTCCGCGTCGGGCGCTGCGGGCTCCGGGCGATCCGCACCGGTTGCAGCGGCGGACCTGTCCGGACTGCGGCGGGCAGGGAACGACCGGCGGCGGCACACCTGGGAGCGCGTCGGCCACCAGGTGACTCAGACAGGGCGCCGGGCCGGGTGCCGGGTAGGTGGTTCCTTGCCCGACCGGCAGAACGACACGGGCTGCCGGGGACTGCTGATCCCCGCCCGGCTCGGCGCCCATCCAATCCAACCGGGGGGAGACGGGTCGATGGTGGATCCGGAGGTCGGGGACGTGGTGCACATCGCCGGGCGGGCATCGGTGCAGTTCGCCGGTAGCCGGGCGGTGATCCTGCGGGTGACGGCGGTGTGCCGGAAACCGACGTACGAGGGCTGGTGCTGGCTGACGGGGTACGTCCTGGACCGGCACGGCGACGCGGTCGAGCGGCGTGAGGTGTTCGTCCAGCGGGACGGGCTGCGCCTGCTGTCCGGCCGGCGACCGGCGAAACAGGCGAGGAGACCGGCGGCGGGACCGCCACCGGTGGTGGCGAGGATGGAGGCAAACCGTGGCGTTCGATATCCGGGTCAAGCTCGGCGACACGATCCGGCTGCAACCGACGGACCGGTACCGGCCGGCGGACGGCCCGGTCGCGATGCGGCTGACCGGCGTACGGCTGATCACGAACCGGCCGGAGAATGACGAGTGGATCTGGCTGGAAGGGGTCAAGCTCAACGGTGACGGCTCGTGGGGTGATCACGCGTTGGTGATGGCGCGGGCTTCCCTGCTGGCACCTGAGCCGCGCTGACCGATGGTGCGACCGGCGTCCGTCCGTGACCAGCTCCGGGCGGCGCAACTCCTGCTTGACCGGCACCCCGGACCTGACCGTGATGGTCGGTGTCCGGGGTGCGGCGTGTCGGGCTGCGACCGGCGGCGGACCGCGCTGCGGGTGTTCGGCCGGCACGGGCACCTGCCGCGACGATGGCCGAACGGCCGGACGTGAGGCACCCGGCGGTGATGGACAGATCATCGCCTACCTGGATAGCCTCTTGACAAGCTGAGTTGTCGTCTTGGGGGTGGGTTGGGTGCCGATCGAAGTCGCGCAACCCAAGTACGTGGTGATCGTCAACTCGATGCAGCAGCGCATCGGCGACGGCACCTACCCACCCGGCGCGATGCTCCCGAGTGAAACCGAGCTGATTCGGGAGTTCGGCGCGTCCCGGCCGGTCGTCGTGCGGGCGCTGGACCTGCTGCGTCAGGACGGGTGGATCGAGTCCCGTCAGGGCAAGGGTCGGTTCGTCATCGGTCGTCCCGGTGGCCCGTCGACAAGAGCGGCCCGTGAGCGGTACGCCGTACTCGACCAGCCGGAACCGGCCGGCTCGACCGTCCTGGCGGCTGAGGTCATCCCCGCGCCACCACGGGCGGCCTCCGCACTCGACATCGAACCGGGAACGCCGGTCGTCGCGCGGCGTCGACTGGTCACGGTCGACGACCTAGGGCCGGTGGAGCTGGCCACCGCGTACCTTCCCGTTGATCTCGCTGCGGGTACGGACGTGGGCGGAACGGCTCCGCTGTCCGATGGGCTGCTGCGGCACCTGACGGCCCGCAAGGGCGTCAAGCTCGATCACGTCGCCGAACGAATCTCGGCCCGGCTGCCCCGCGACGACGAAGCATCCCTGCTGAAGGTCAACCCGACCGATCCCGTGGTAACGGCCCTGCTGTCCATCTGCGACCGTACGGCAACCCCACTGCTCGCGGTCGACGTGCTGTTTCCCGCTTCCCGTCACGACCTGGAAGACGTCTACCCGCTCGACTGACCACAGTCGAGCGTGAGACGTCGCGCTCACTGGATCACTTGACAAGTCGAGTTGATGGGAGCTACCTTCGATCTACTTAACAAGTCAACTTGCCGGCTTGTTGGGTTGGTCTCTCTTCCCCTCGGAGGTATCTGCTGTGGTTCCTGCGTCGATCAAGGTCCCGGTCCCGTTCGAGTACGTGTTCCCCGCCGGTGCGCTGTTCCTGGGCGTTGATGCTCAGGTCGACTTCGACCGGCGTGGGGAGGCGGACAACCAGGCGCGGGACAAGGAGACCGGTGAGCGGGTCTGGGTGGTCCGGGTGCTGGATCTGGACGCTGAGGCGGGCAAGTTCGGTCGGTCCACTGAGGTCAAGGTGAAGATCGTTGCCGGGCAGCGTCCGGTGCCGCCGTCGTCGACGGTGCCGGGGTATCCGCCGGCGGTGGAGTTCGACGGTCTGACCCTGACCCCGTACGTGGATTCGCACCGGTGTCGGGCGTCGGGTCAGTGCCGGGCGCGGATGGCGTACTCCTTGCGGGCCACCGGCATGCAGCCGGCCTCGGCCCACGCTCCCGCCGCTGCCTGACCGCTCCATCTCGCACGCGGGGCGGGCCGTTTCCCCGCCAAGAGTCCCGGCCCGTCCCGCGCTCCCAACCCTTCAACCCCTCGTGAAAGGGGGCCGGGCTGTGACGCCCATGCTAATGAATCTCGACCCGGACACACCGCGCCGCCGTGAGGTCTGGCGGCACTGCGAGATCTGCGACGAGCTGGCCGCGATGCCGCCGCTCGTGTTCATCTGCGACGCCTGCGCGCTCGTCGTCTTCCTCGACCAGCCGGCGGGCGGTGACGACCGTGGCTGACGGAACGCGGTCGTTCGCCGCTGAGCTGGCAGCGTTGCTCAACTGTCGGCCGACCTGGCAGGCGTCCGCTGAGGAGCGGGCTGCCTGGTACGACCGGAAAGCGGACCTGTTCAACCGGGCTGCCGCCGAGACGTCCTCGCCGGATGTCGCCGGTGAGGCGTCCGACCTGGCCGAGATCGCCCGTGAACAGGCCAACCGCATCCGGCGGGGGTGGTCGGCGTGAGGTGGCGTCGTCGTCTGCTCGCTGGTGTGTTGTGGTCCTGGCTGGCGGTGGCCCGCCGGGTCGTGGGGCTGCGGGATCTGCCGGCGTTGGTGGATGAGATCCGGTGTCCGCGTTGTGGGCGGTGGGTGCGTCCACGTCGGTTCGATCTGCTGCACATGGCGTGCCGTACCTGTATGGCGACGCTGGGTCGTCCGGTCCGCTGGTCGGGGCGGTGACGACGTCATGCCGTTGATCAACATCATTCCGGGGGAGAAGGTCCCGGTCGCGCCGATGAACGTGCGGCTGCCGTCGTGGCGGATGCCGGGCTGGCTGCTCCTGTTGTGGTGGCTGGCCCGTGGCCTGGTCCGGCTGTCGGTGTTGGCGGTCCGCTACTGGTGGATCTCCGGCCCGACCATGGCGGTGGCGTGGGTGTATGCGGAGTGGGGGCCGCTGGTCCTGGCCGCCGTCGTCGCCGGCCTGGTCGCCTCGTGTGCGGTGTGGTGGCGGTTGCATCCGGGGTCGTGGTGGCGGTTCGGCTGGTACCCGGTCGTCGGGCGGTGGCGTCGGTTGTGGGTGTACCGGCGTCGTTGGGTCGCGGTCACCGCCACGTGCGGGTTGGCGGTGATCTTCGACGGGGTCCGGTACGTGCCCCGTCTGGTCCGGGTCGTGTCGGACCGATTCGGGGACACGGTTACGGTGCGGATGCTGCCGGGTCAGGTGCCGGATGACTGGGCGCGTAACGCGGACCGGTTGGCGCACGGCTTCCACCAACGCGAAGCACGGGCATCCGCCTGTGTGCGGCCGGATCTGGTGGCGGTGCGGTTCACCCGCCGGGATCCCCTCGCCGGGGTGGTGGAGCCGCTGCCGGTCCCGGCCGAACCCGACCTTGCCGCCCTCCCTCTCGGCGTTCAGGAGGGCGGGGAGCCGTATCGGCTGCGGCTGGCCGGATCGCATGTGCTGGTGACGGGGGCGACGAACTCCGGCAAGGGCTCGGTGATCTGGTCGCTGATCTCCGCGTTGGCCGGCGGTGTCCGTTCCGGGCTGGTGGAGCTGTGGGTGTTCGACCCGAAGGGCGGCATGGAGCTGGCGGCGGGGCTGCCGTTGTTCGCCCGGTTCTGCTACCAGGACCCGGACACCATGGCCGGTGTCCTGGAAGAGGCCGTGAAACGGATGCGGGTGCGTGCGGACCGGCTGCGCGGGGTGACCCGTCAGCACACGCCGAGTCGGGATGAGCCGTTGATCGTCGTGGTCGTCGACGAGTTGGCGGCGTTGACCGCCTATCTGACGGACCGCAAGGTCCGCGACCGCATCAAAGAGGCCCTGGGTTTGCTGTTGTCGCAGGGCCGGGCGGTGGGTGTGCACGTGGTGGCGGCGTTGCAGGACCCGCGTAAGGACGTGCTGCCGTTTAGGGATCTGTTCCCGACTCGGATCGCGTTGCGGATGACCGAGCCGGAGCAGGCTGACATGGTCCTCGGCGACGGTGCCCGCGATCGGGGTGCGGTGTGTGACCGGGTTCCGGAGACGCTGCCGGGGGTCGGCTACGTCGTCCTCGACGGTGTCAGGGAACCCGTCCGGGTCCGGTTCGCCTACCTGTCCGACGACGACATTCGCGGCCTGGGCCGGATCTACCAGCACCTCGACGACACCGACACCGGTGGCGACGTGCCGGGGGTGGTGGCGTGATGGCGTCGACCAGCGGGCCGACCCGCGCGGAGCGGGCGGAAGGCGTGCTGTTGGTGCTGATCCTGCTCGTCGTCGGCAGCCTGGCGGGGGCGGCGTCGTTCACCCACGTCCACGACTGGACGATGGACAACTCCCCGGCGGGTACGGGGGAGTGGTTCGGCTGGGCCAACGCCGCGATCTCCGAACTGATCCCCCTCGCTGCGTTGTTGACGATCCGGCGGCGGCGTCGTACGGGTGGACCGGTCGGCTATCCGATGTTCCTGCTCGTCTGCGCGGTCTGCCTGTCCCTTGCCGCACAACTCGCTGTCGCCAAACCGGGTATCTCGGGCTGGTTGCTGTCGGCGGTGCCGGCGTTGGCGTTCCTGGGCCTGTCGAAGCTCGTCCTGTCCACCAAACCCACCACCCCCGCCCCGGTCCCGGCCGGTGTTGACCAGCCGGACAACCAGCGGCCGGCGGCTGCCGTTGTCCAGCCGGGCCATCCCTCGGCTGCTGCTGTCGACCAGGTCGACACCGACCACGCTGCCCCGGTACGGCCGCAACCGGCGGTGCCCGTTCGGACCGCTGTTGTGCCGGTCGCGGCGGGTGTCTTCCCCACCCGTAACGGTGCCCCGGCTGGTCAGGTGCTGTCGTGACCGGCCGGCGGATGCTCCTCGGGTCGTGGCGGTCGTACGTGTTTCAGGTCGCGGGGATCGCTTGCGCCAATCGTGGCGAAGTTCTTCCGGGCATCGAGCAGGCTCAGCCCTCGGTTGGGGCCGCCGCGTACCCGAGCCGCGTCGTGTTCGTCCTGGCCGTCGTCCTCCCAGAAGCACACCGGACAGATCTCGTAGCTACCACGCTCAGCCAACGTCAGGTAGCCACAGCACGGACACGCGTGCGGGCCGTGCTCTGGACCTCGGAACACGTTGACGAACGGTCCCTGATCAGTCGTCATGCCCGGCAGCGTGCCATGCCGGTCTCCCGATCGGAGTCCGACCGATGACCCTTCCAACCCCTGACATCGAGGCGCAACCGCGTCCGGGGTCGCGGGCCGCCCGGATGCGTCAACCCCTCGCGAAGGACGCGCTGCGGCAGTTGGCGGAGCAGCATCAGGTGTGCGTGCGGCCGGTGGTGCTGCGCCGCACCGACACCGTGACCGGCCGAACCGATGTCGTCGAAGTGCCCTGCGGGGCGACCCTCGCCGCGAAGTGCAAGCCGTGCGCGGAACGCGGCCGACGGCTACGTATCCAGCAGATCCGGGAGGGCTGGCACCTGGCCGACGAACCGGCCGTGCGGCCAGACAAGCCGGGTGAGGACGTGCTGTCGCTGGTCCGGCTGCGGGCGCACCTCGAGTTCGAGCGTCACGCGCTGGCGTACGAACCGATGGACCCGGACGCGCGGGCGGCGCAGGTCGCCGACCTCGATGCGGCGATCGTCGAGGTTGATGAGGCGTTGGCGGAATCGAACCTGCGCGGCCGGTTGACCCCGGTCGAGCGGGATGAGCGGCCTCGGCGTCGCCGGTCGACCCGCCGACGCCAGGACACCCCGGACCTGCCCCGGCTGCCCGTCGACCCGCGAACGGTCGGCCGGGCCTACACCGGCCGGCAGGGTAAAACGTATCGGCCGTCGATGCTGCTCACGCTCACCCTCGACAGTCACGGCCCGGTGCACTCGCACTTTCGGCGCGGCGGCTACGTGGTGCCGTGCGAGTGCGGGCAACGCCACCAACCACATGATCCGTTGCTGAGCACGCCGGTGGATCCGGACAGCTACGACTACCGGCGTGCCGCGCTGGACTCGATCCACTTCGCCCGCGTGCTGGACCGGTGGTGGCAGAACCTGCGCCGGGCGGCGGGCTGGAACGTCCAGTACGCCGGGGCCGTCGAGCTGCAACGCCGACTCGCCCCACACGCGCACTTCGCGATTCGAGGGACGCTGCCCCGCAAGCTGTTGAAGCAGATCGCCGCCGCGACCTACCACCAGGTGTGGTGGCCACGCTTCGACCAGCCCGTCTACCGGGTCGACACACCACCGCTGTGGGATACCGACCGGCAGGCGTACGTCGACCCCAAAACCCGCCAGCCGCTACCCACCTGGGGTGAAGCGCTCGACGAGTTGGAGGAACCCGGCACCCCACCCGCGTACGTCGCCCGGCTGGGTCGGATCGACGCACGCGGCATCGACCAGGGCACCAAAGACGCGGAACGCTCCATCCGCTACGTCACGAAGTACGTCACCAAGGACCTGACCGACCAGGCCCGGCCACGCTCCGACCCACAGAAGGCGCACTTCGACCGGCTCCACGCCGAACTCTCCGTCCTGCCGTGCTCGCCGACCTGCGCCAACTGGCTGCTCTACGGCGTCCAACCCGACAAGGCCAAACCCGGCCTCACCCCCGGCCGCTGCACCGGCAAGGTCCACCAACGAGCGACCCTCGGCTTCACCGGCCGGCGGGTGCTCGTCTCCCGGCAATGGTCCGGCAAGACCCTGGCCGACCACCGCGCCGACAACCGGGCATGGGTCCGCGCCATCCTCGCCCGGAACCTCGCCGACACCGACGACCAGGCCACCACCGACAACAACGACGGCGGCCAGTCGAACGGCCAGTCGGACGGGCAGGTCGACAACCCGGACCGCTACCGGTTCGAACTCGCCCGACCCGACGACCCCGACGTCCCACCCCTGCAACACCGCATCCTGCGCGCCGTCTCCGAACGGATCCGCTGGCGCACCACGCTCACCAACGCCCGACAACGCGCCTCCGGCGCTGTCTCGGCAACACCTCGACCCCTGACCCTCGCAGCCTGATCGTGAACGGGAGGACATGGATGGCAGACGGGCTGTTGACCCCCGATGAGGTCGCCGCTCGCCTCCGGGCAACGCCGCGATTCGTGCGTCGGTTGGTCGCTGACCGCCGGATTGAGTACGTGAAGGTGGGCCGCCTGGTCCGCTTCGAGGAATCTGCGGTGGCCGCGTACGTCGAACGGAACCGGATCGCGCCGCTGACCCGCGCGAACCTGCGTCACTACCTGGGTGAGGTGGCCTGATGGCGAACAAGCCTGGCCGGCGTCGGTTCGGCAGCATCCGCAAGTTGCCGTCCGGGCGGTACCAGGCCCGGTACTTCGGCCCGGACGGCGTCGAGCGGAAGGCGCCCGACACGTTCCCGACCGAGCCGCAGGCGGCGAAGTGGCTGACCGTCGTCGAGTCGGAGATCATCCGTGGCGAGTGGAACGCGCCGGAAGCGGGTCAGATCACCCTCAGCGAGTACGGCTCGCGCTGGATCGCGCAACGTCGACTCCAGCCGCGTACCCGGGAGAACTACGAGGATCTGTTCCGGCTGTACGTCCGGCCGTACCTCGGCGCTCTCGTACTCGGCACGATCAAGCCAGCGACCATCCGGGACTGGCGTGCCCGGCTGCTCGGCAACGGGGTCTCCGAGCCGCAAGCGGTCAAGGCGTACTCACTGCTGCGGGCCGTGCTCAACACGGCGATGAAGGAAGACGAGCTGATCCGGCAGAACCCCTGCCGTATCCCCGGCTATGACCGCTATCACACGCCTGAGCGGCCGGTGGCGACCGTCGCCCAGGTCGTCGCGCTCGCGGAAGCGATGCCGGCCCGGTTCTCGGCGTTGATCATCGTCGCCGCGTTCTCGGGGCTGCGTTGGGGCGAGCTGGCCGCGTTGCGCCGGTGCGACGTCGACACCGACGCGGGCACGATCCGCGTACCGCGCAAGCTCGCCGTGCTGCGTAGCGGCGGGTTGGTGTTCGGCCCGCCGAAGTCGCAAGCCGGCAACCGGGTCGTGGCGCTGCCGGCGGCTGCCCGGTCGGCGCTCGTCGACCACCTGGCCGCGTTCGTCGACGACGACCCGGAAGCGCTGGTGTTCACCGGCGACAAGGGCGCGGTGCTGCGTTCCGGCAACTTCCGCCGCGCGGTCCGGTGGTCGGCGGCACTGGCGGCGGCCGGCCTGCCGGCCGACTTCCACTTTCACGACCTGCGGCACACCGGCAACAACCTGGCGGCGGCGACGGGTGCGAGCACCCGTGACCTGATGTCCCGGATGGGGCACGCCAGCATGCGGGCGGCACTGATCTACCAGCACGCCAACAGCGAGCGGGATCGGGAGATCGCGGCCGGCATGGATCGGGTGATCACCGCCGGGCTCCCGCGTTCCGCTGGCCGTGAGGAGAGCACTCCGGACGGCACGGCTGACGGCCCGGCCGGGGCTAATGGCACGCGGATGGCACGCAAGATCGACAAGGGCTGACCGGGGGAGTGGTCACCGGCCAGAGAAACCGCCGCTGACCTGCGGCGGAGCGTCTGGAGCGGGCGACGAGAATCGAACTCGCGTAATCAGTTTGGAAGACTGAGGCTCTACCATTGAGCTACGCCCGCGTACACCCCGGCAGGCGGGGTGCAAGGTCCAGCGTACAAGTTCTCCCCGGCTCGCCGCACGGGGGTGTCGCCGGCAGGCGTTGCGGTGGCCGATCGGCGCCGGCGTCCCACCCGGCGGATACCGGGCAGCGTGGTGGTTTGCCGACGGCATAGACTGATCGTCGCCACGGGGTGTGGCGCAGCTTGGTAGCGCACTCGCTTTGGGAGCGAGGGGCCGTGGGTTCAAATCCCGCCACCCCGACTGTCAGCCGCCGGCACGGGTGCCGGGTGCGGGTAGTCCGGCATGTCGGCATGCCTACACTCGATGGGCTGCGCCATGCCACGCGCCGGGGCGGCTCGCCCCGGGCAGCGCCCGGAGCCGACAGTGATGACCGGACAAGACTGACATGCATCAAGGAGTACGCCTGTGAAGAGCACCGTCGAGACCTTGAGCCCGACTCGGGTCCGGCTCGCCATCGAGGTGCCGTTCGTCGAGCTCGAACCGAGCCTGCGGAAGGCGTACCGGGAGATCGCCCAGCAGGTCACCATCCCCGGCTTCCGCAAGGGAAAGGTGCCCGCTGCGGTCATCGACCAGCGGGTCGGTAGGGGCACCGTGCTGAACGAGGCGGTACAGGAGGCGATCCCGCAGAACATCCTGGCTGCCATCCGCGAGCACGAGGTCAAGACCCTCGGCCGGCCGGCGGTGGAGATCACCGACTTCACCGATGGCGAGGCGCTGAAGTTCACCGCCGAGGTGGACGTACGTCCGCAGCTGACCCTGCCGGACCTGAGCACGATCGAGGTCACCGTCGACGAGCTGCAGATCGACGACAGCGAGATCGAGGACCAGGTCGGCAACCTGCGGGAGCGGTTCGCCACGTTGAAGACCGTGGAGCGCCCGGCGCAGGAGGGCGACTACGTTCAGATCGACCTGGCCGCGACGGTCGACGGCGAAGAGGTGCCGGGCGGTTCGGCCACCAACCTGTCGCACGAGGTCGGCAGCAAGCAGCTGCTGCCGGGCTTGGACGAGGTGCTCGTCGGTATGTCCGCCGGCGCGGCCACCAGCTTCGTCACCCAGCTCGTGGGGGGCGACTTCGCCGGCCGTGACGCGGACGTCGCGGTGACCGTGCGTACGGTCAAGGAGAAGCAGCTGCCGGAGCTGGACGACGCGTTCGCCCAGATGGCCAGCGAGTTCGACACCATTGAGGAGCTGCGCGGCGACCTGCGTCAGCGGGTCGAGCGGGTCAAGCGGGTCGAGCAGATCTACGCCGCCCGGGACAAGGCGCTCGACCAGCTGGTCGAGGCGGCCGAGGTCCCGGCACCGGACGGCGTGGTCAGCGAGGAGGTCGAGCACCGTAAGCAGGCGATGACCGACCAGCTGGAGCGCATCGGCGCCTCCTGGGAGGACTATCTGGCCTCCGAGGAGAAGTCCGAAGCTGACATCGACGCCGAGCTGACCGAGGCGGCCGGCAAGGCGGTGAAGATCCAGCTGCTGCTGGACACCCTCGCCGACGCCGAGGACGTGCAGGTCTCCGACGACGAGTTCGGTCACGAGATCGTGCACCGGGCCCAGCGGGCTGGGATGGCACCGCAGCAGTACTACGACCAGCTGGCCCGCTCCGGCGCGGCCG
Source organism: Solwaraspora sp. WMMD791 (assembly GCF_029581195.1). Lineage (NCBI taxonomy): Bacteria > Bacillati > Actinomycetota > Actinomycetes > Micromonosporales > Micromonosporaceae > Solwaraspora > Solwaraspora sp. WMMD791. Next base: position 2,708,145 of record NZ_CP120737.1, on the reverse strand, counting down.
GCGCGGTCTACGGCGACGTCCGCCGGGGCAAGGCGCTCGGCCTGGTGATGGAGCGGATCACGATGAAGGACTCCGCCGGCAACCCGATCAGCATGGACGCGATCCGGGAGGCCAACGAGGCAGAGCACGACCACGGGCACGACCACTGACGGTGACCCCCTTGCTGTCACCCGGTACATCGGTACCGGGTGACAGCTGTCTGGTGGTCGGCCCCGGTGCTGACGACCTGTGCCGGTATTCCCTGCGACGGCGTGTCGCCGCACCCCCTGCGCTGTAAGCGAACAGCACCCTGAGAACGGCGCCCGGCCCGTTCGGAACGGTTAATGTCGGGCCTAACGACGCACGGAGAGCGAAGGGCTGCCATGACCGATCTGCACATCCCAGCTATGCCCATCCGGGTGAGCGAGGCCCGCGGCGGTGACTCACTCAGTGGCAACCTCGACGACACGGTCTTCAACCGGCTGCTCAAGGAGCGGATCATCTTCCTCGGCAGCGAGGTGACCGACCAGGTGGCGAACCGCATCTGCGCCCAGCTGCTGCTGCTGGCGGCGGAGGACCCGGAGCGGGACATCAACCTCTACATCAACTCGCCGGGCGGGTCGGTCTACTCGGGCATGGCGATCTACGACACCATGCAGTACATCACCAACGATGTCGCGACCATCGCGATGGGCATGGCCGCGTCCATGGGTCAGTTGCTGCTCTGCGCGGGCGCGCCGGGCAAGCGGTACGCCCTGCCGCACGCGCGGATCATGATGCACCAGCCGTCCGGCGGGATGGGTGGGACGGCGTCGGACATCGCCATCCAGGCGGAGCAGATGCTCTACACCAAGCGGATGTTCCAGGAGCGGGTGGCGTTCCACACCGGCCAGGACGCGGAGCAGATCGAGGCGGACTCGGACCGTGACCGGTGGTTCACCGCCGCCGAGGCGCTCGACTACGGTTTCATCGACCGGGTGATCACAGGAGCCACGCAGGTCCCGACCGGCGCCGGCACCCGCAACTGAGGAAGGCGACGATGACTGACTTGACCATGCCGCCCGGGTTCGCGCCGGTGCACAACCGGTACGTCCTGCCGTCGTTCGTTGAGCGCACCTCGTACGGGATCAAGGAGTCGAACCCGTACAACAAGCTCTTCGAGGACCGGATCATCTTCCTCGGCGTTCAGGTGGACGACGCGTCGGCCAACGACGTGATGGCCCAGCTGCTGACCCTGGAGGGCACCGACCCGGACCGGGACATCATCATGTACATCAACTCGCCGGGCGGGTCGTTCACCGCGATGACGGCGATCTACGACACGATGCAGTACGTCCGGCCGGACATCATGACGGTCTGCCTGGGGCAGGCGGCGAGCGCCGCCGCGGTGCTGCTCGCTGCGGGTACACCGGGCAAGCGGATGGCGCTGCCGAACTCGCGGATCATCATCCACCAGCCGGCGACCGAGGGTGGGTACGGGCAGGGCTCGGACATCGAGATCCAGGCCCGGGAGATCCTGCGGATGCGGACCCAGCTGGAGGAGATGCTCTCCCGGCACTGCAACCGGCCGGTCGATCTGGTCCGCAAAGACATCGACCGTGACAAGATCATGACGGCGGAGGAATCCCGCGAGTACGGGCTGGTCGACACCATCCTGACCAGCCGCAAGAAGGGTCTGCTGGCCGCCAGCGCAGCCAGCTGACGACGTACGGTCAGTGGTCGGCCGGTCGGTGAGTAGACTGGCCGACCTCTGACACACCCGATTTTGGGGGTCGGAGTTTGCCCCGCCAGCGGGTAACGTCGAGATGCACCGTCTGACGGGGTTGACCGGCGGCAGGTGTTCGACACTGACGAGGCAGACCCGTCCAAGGCCAGGGCCGGCGCGACCGGCCGAGAGCGCAGGGAGAACGTAGGTGGCACGGATCGGCGACGGCGGCGACCTACTCAAGTGCTCCTTCTGCGGTAAGTCGCAGAAGCAGGTCAAGAAGCTCATCGCGGGCCCAGGGGTCTACATCTGCGACGAGTGCATCGACCTCTGTAACGAGATCATCGAGGAGGAGTTGGCCGAGTCCGGCGAGGTGAAGTGGGAAGAGCTTCCCAAGCCGATGGAGATCTGCCAGTTCCTCGACTCGTACGTGGTCGGCCAGGACCACGCGAAGAAGGCTCTCGCGGTCGCGGTCTACAACCACTACAAGCGCATCCAGGCAGACGCCGCCGGCGCGCCGGGTGCCAACGACGCCGTCGAGGTCGCCAAGTCCAACATCCTGCTGATCGGCCCGACCGGGTGCGGCAAGACCCACTTGGCGCAGACGCTGGCCCGGATGCTCAACGTGCCGTTCGCCATCGCGGACGCAACGGCTCTCACCGAGGCCGGCTACGTCGGCGAGGACGTCGAGAACATCCTGCTCAAGCTGATCCAGGCGGCCGACTACGACATCAAACGGGCCGAGACCGGGATCATCTACATCGACGAGGTCGACAAGATCGCCCGCAAGTCGGAGAACCCGTCGATCACCCGGGACGTCTCCGGTGAAGGTGTCCAGCAAGCACTGTTGAAGATCCTCGAGGGGACGGTCGCCAACGTTCCGCCGCAGGGCGGGCGTAAGCACCCTCATCAGGAGTTCATCCAGATCGACACCACAAACGTGCTGTTCATCTGCGGCGGTGCCTTCGCCGGGCTGGATCGGATCATCGAGTCGCGGACGGGACAGGGCGGCACCGGCTTCGGTGCTCGGCTGAGGGCCGTGTCCGAACGCTCCACTGACGACATCCTGACCCAGGTCATGCCTGAGGACATGCTCAAGTTCGGGCTGATCCCGGAGTTCATCGGCCGACTTCCGGTGATCACGAATGTCCGGAGTCTCGACCGGGAGGCTCTGGTCAGCATCCTGACTCAGCCGCGCAACGCGCTCGTGCGTCAGTACCAGCGCCTGTTCGAGCTGGACAACGTCGAGTTGGAGTTCGATCCTGGTGCGTTGGAGGCGATCGCCGACCAGGCGATGTTGCGCGGCACCGGAGCCCGTGGGCTGCGCGCGATCATGGAGGAGGTGCTGCTCTCCGTGATGTACGAGGTGCCCAGCAACCCGGACGCCGCCCGGGTGCTCATCACCCGCGAGGCCGTTCTGGAGAACGTCAACCCGACCATCGTGCCGCGTGAGTTCACTGG